>JAIOJA010000077.1 GCA_019912315.1 Planctomycetota bacterium | reverse complement strand
TTCTACAGTCGCGGGGAAGCGCAGGTGCTCGTGGACTGGTGGAGAGAGGTGTACAACAAAGAACGGCCGCACATGTCACTGGGCTACAGAACACCGGCAGAAGCGGCCGAAACTAACATTACGGTGGACCAAAGGACGGGGAAAGGTCACTACGCGGCAGGCGTGATGGGCGAGTCAGCCCACTACGAGTATCGGTTTACGCAGTTTATTGCCGGCGCTCCATCTGGCTCACAGCACGGAAAGACTGTCAATTGCCTTGATCAGGCCTGCGGTGTGGCAACCCTCATTGACTTGGTTTGTGGCAGTAACGCGGATGTACAATGGCTGACTCAGTTCGGATATGTGCCAGAACTGAGCTTTGTTGGGTCAGTTGACAACTGTAATAACCCGTTCTTTCGCAATGCCATTATTCAGCCAAATGCGGTTGTCGGAAGCGATGACACCAGATGGCGCTTCATCGACATCAATGGCACCTCGTACATCAAACGCAGTCCCTTTGACTTTCACACGTGGGTTGAAGGTGGAGGAAAGCTGTACGACGCGACGGTAGGGCCGACGGGCAGCGGGAAGGTTCCAACGATTATCGGTTCAAGAACCGACTATCGTGCCGCAGCTTGCGACGTTTCAAACACAGGAGTCGCGGGGATGGAGTGGCGGGATGACGAGGCCGTACCAACCAAGGCGCCAGGCTACCTGCCGATCATTCCCAACGAACCGTGGCTGGAGGCGGGCTACACTGACACGCAATACACAATCGAAGTCAAGAATGCTGATTTCGCGCGAGTTGAGGCACGCCCGATTAACATAGAGTAGCGGAGTATCATGAGCACCGCTCTTGCCGGGAACTGGAGACCTTGGGTGATAGGCGCTGCCGCGCTTGTGTTTCTACTTTGCGCGGGATTGATCGTGCACTTTCACTACATCAGTCCAAACCAGCCAGTAGGAACTCCAAGCCACAGCAGCAACACAGCGAAAACACGAACTGCGCCTTCGAATTCCGTCGCGCGCACTGGCCACACGAAGGTGGACGGAAGTGGACAAAGTTCGGAGGCAGGCCACCCGCGCGGCATCGAAAGTGCTGACCCGCCCGATCCAGGTTCGAATCACGCGGACAACTCACCGCGCGACACGCCAGACCCTGCGCCGAACGTACTCGCGGTTGGACGCGCGCCGTTGAATGAATGGAATACCATCGAGGCCGAGTACCTACGCCGCGCCGCTGATGAGTCGCTGCCCAAGGAAGTCAGGTCCGATGCCGCCTCGAAAGCCAACTTTCGCTTCGCCGAGTGGCGCGGGCGAGACACCAATCGATTGGGCGGCTACGAGTTTGATCCAAGCGCGATTGCCATTCTTGACGGGTGGGAAGTCGCTAGTTCGTCGGTGAGCATTCGTCAGTCCGATGTGCCACCCGTTCACGTCGAGAGAATCATGAACCTCCAGAAGGGCGAGGCCAGCCTGTTCGTCCGAATTCGGGTGGCCATGTCGGCCGGCTGGGCGCAGCAACTGCTGCTTGAACAAAAGCGTAGCGGCGCCGGTGGCATGGGTCACATGGGCTGGGGGGACCTCCACAGTATTGAGATTGGCGATGTTTGGTTCGGCGACCAACGAATCGCGGTGCAAGGTGCAGTCAAGGAGGGCGCGTTTGACTTCACACGTCGTAACGTCTGGATGCACCTGGCATTTGACAATGGTTCGCGGCACGGTGAGCCTCCGCTTCCCTATGCACTGGACCTGATGCGGCTTGCACGGGAAATCGACTCCCAAATCAAGGAACAGGGACTGCCGGGGCGGGAATGGGTGGACATCGCGGGACACTGTCCCCGAATTACTCGATTTGAGGCAGAAGCCTACGAACTAGCAGCCAAGGGCGGCACAAGAACTTCGCTGCGCCATAGTGTTGCGGCCGATGCCAATGGCGACGCAATCGAACTGTTCACGGTCTCAGAAGGCGCCGTGAAGCTCAATGTCGCCTACGAAAGCCTCTACGCCGAAGTTGCTTACTTCGATCCTGACAGCCTGCCAGAAGAGCCGTTCACTTCGCGCTGCTGGCTGGTGGCCGTCAACACGCGGAACCTGCTGTTCAGCGTCGCCGAGTTGACCTTTACGCTCGAAAAGCCTTGACGCGCGATTCCATTCAACGCTCAGGTTTGGAATGCACGGCGACGTGCACGGGTGTTACTATTCCGCTCGGGATTCGAGGGCCACAACCCTGAACTCTGTAACCTGAAACCTGAACCCTGTCACGCGGAGCACACATGGGCCTTTTCCTTGAGATCATCGAGTACCAGGAAACGCGCAACGACGAAATCAGCCACCGTATCCCGGAGCGCGGCAGCGCCGAGTTCAAGCTGGGCGGGCAGTGCATCGTGCGCGAGAACCAGGTCGCCATCTTCTGCACCGGCGGCAAGGCCGCGGACGTGTTCCCCCCGGGGCGCCACACCATCACGACGGCGAACATCCCGGTCATCACCAAACTGCTGTCCCTGCCCTGGGGCTTTAAATCCCCCATCCGGACCGAGATCTATTACGTCAACACCAAGACCTTCACCGACCTCAAGTGGGGCACGAAAGAGCCGATCACACTGCGCGACACCGACTTCGGGCTGGTGCGCGTGCGTGGCTTCGGGCGCTTCACGATCCGCGTGATCGAGCCGCTGGTGTTCATCAACAACCTGGTCGGCCAAGATGATTCGTTCCGCACAGACGAGATCGAAGACTACCTGCGCGACCTGATTGTCAGCCACGTGAACGACTGGCTCGGCACCAACATGAAGTCGATTCTCGACCTGCCGGGGCATTACAAAGAATTCGCCGAGGCCATGAAGCCGCACCTGAACGCCAGCATGGCGAAGTTCGGCATTGAGCTGGTGGATTTCTTCATCAACAACTTCAACCTGCCGGAAAGCGTCCAGAAGGCCGTGGACAAGCGCGCCGAAATGGGTGCATTGGGCGACCCCAGCAAGTACGCCCAGTTCCAGATGGCCGACGCCATGCGCGACATGGCCAAGAACCCGGGCACGGGCAATTCAGCCGGCATGATGATGGGCATGATGATACCCGGCATGCTGATGAACCAGCTGAACCCGCAGCAGACCCAGCAGTTGCAGCAGCAGGGCAAGAAACCGGAGGAGTACGCAAGCTGTACCAAGTGCCAGGGAATGAACGAAAAGGGCGCACGCTTCTGCACCCATTGCGGCGAGGCCATGCTGGTTGAGAAGCGCTGCCCCTCGTGCGGTGTCAGTGTCAAGGGCGACGCCAAGTTCTGCAACGAGTGCGGGTTCAAGATGGGCACAAAGCCGAAGTGCTCAGAGTGCCAGCACGAAAACCTGCCGGACGCCAAGTTCTGCGTAAACTGCGGAAACAAAATGGGCGTGAAGGCATGAGAACAGGAGCCCGGAGCGCAAGCGACGGGCAGATAGGCGAAGGATGGCAAACGCGACGAAAAGCAATGAGCGCAAGACCGCCCTCTCGATCGTCATTTTGACGGCCGGCTGCATGTGGATGCTTGTTTCAATCCCTATGTCGCTGCTGGACCTGTCTCTAGGGTGGTATGCCGCATATGTCGGGGCTCCCGCCTTAGTGCTTCTGACATTAGTAGTGAAGGCTCTTCGGCGTGCAAGCCTCGCTCAGGCGACAGACTAAGCGAAAGTCAAATCGTGTTTGGCACCGCCCACATCCCTGTCGCCCTGAAGATGCACAACGCTGAGGTCAACACGCCCTCAGCCGTCGCCATCCTGATGGTGACAGTGCTGACCTGGGGCGCGGCGTGGGGCGTGCAGTTGATGTGGGCCAGCTCGATCATCCCAGGCAGCAAAGCCGAGCCCTCCGGTTACTGGTTCGTCTACTCCACGGTCGCAGCGGCTTTCGCGGTCTGGATGTACTATCTCTACAACCTGTTGAAGACCAAAGTTCACTCGCTTCTGCTGCGCCGCACGCGTCGGGCTCAACTTAGCGGCAGCGAAGTCGCTGAGCAGTACCTGCTGCGCCGCGAGATTCGTGATCGCAACCGCCCAGTCAAAGGCTTCGGCGGCCCGGTACCCGCCCGCTGGACGGAATTCCTGAACAGTCCACAGTAGCGCCCGCGAGTGCGACTTCGCGCAGTTGCACCCGCCTTACTTGCTTCCGGTTGTGACGCGCCGCGAAGGCACTGTTCCCTTCTTCAGAAACAGCAACGCGAAGCAGGTATCCGGCATGGTGCCCCAAGCGCCGTTGTCGCCCTGAATCGTGACCAGCACGCTGGCGCCCTCGGCGTACCAGTCGTGCGCGCCAAGTCGGTGCGTCTGCGCAAGCATCATCACGCGCTCAAGCCCGTACAGGTAATAGAGATACCAGTGGCGCCCCTTGTTGGGGTTGCGAGTAACACTGAACCAGTTCTCCAGCCAGCACAGCCCGTCTTCAAGGCTTTCGTCGGCGGCCTTCTTCCACTTCAGTTGCTCGGCCTGGCTGCCGAATTCGTTCTTCAGTTGCCCGGCATCCATGCCGTCCACAATGTCCATGCCGACGAGAAGGCACGTCAGGCCGGCCGTCGTCATGGAGCCGTAGGCGTCGCCCGCTTCCGTGTAGCGATCCCACTTGGCCTTCGTGGCGTAGGCCCAGCCACGGGCCTTGCCCGGCTTGCTGGAACTGGTGCTGCGCCCTTTGCGCGAGTTGTCTTTGGGCGGTTTGTATCCAACGATGCGCTTGACCTTCGGTCCGTCGGGCTGTTGGTAGGCGACGACTTCGCTGACCAGCTTGCCGATGATGCCGACGGGAATCGCGATCCTGCAACGCAGCGCGGCGGCGAGCCCCAGCAGCGCGTACTGGGTGTTGCTGAAATCAAAGCGCTGGGTTTCGGGGTTTTCGGTGTAGTTCCAGAACGGGTTTTTGGCGTTCTGATGCTCGCTCAGCCAGTCCACCAGACGCTGCATTTCGGCGCGGTCCTCGTCGCTGAGCTCGCGCTTGAACTCAGGAAACTTTTCCGGGTCGCTCAAGTACGCGCGGCGCTCTGCCTCCGTGATGTACTTCGCCTCATAAGCCATCAGGGAAACAGCGACGGCGTAGCTGTCCTCCATCTCCATGGCTTTCAGCGCTTCGAACCCGGCGACAATTCGCTCATCCGCGGCGGGCACGTCACAGGTCAACAGCGTCAGCAGCGCAAGCCCGCTGCCGCCGCGCTTGTGCGCACCATAAGCCCAGGACTTGTCGGCGCCCTGAAGCTTGGCCAGGTACTCGGCGCCGTTGGCAATCGCGCTGGTAACCTTGTCGTTGAGGTAGCGCCCGGCGGTGCTGTCGAAATCGCTGGCGAACTCGTATCGCACTTTCCAGTGCCACTCCATGCGCGCCGCAGCAACGTTGGTCGCCTTGGCGCGCCAACGGGCCGCATGGACAGTGATCTCGGCCGCCTGCAGCCGTCCTTCCTCGATGTTGAACCAGGCGGAAGTCTGGGCCTTGAAGTTGAACCAGCGAACGTCGCCTTCGGCGGGCTCGCGCTCGGGCGGTGTAAGATCGTGCGTGCCGGAAAGCAGAACGCACTCGGCGCCGCCGACGGTTTCACCGTCGCCGACGATGTACTTGCTGTCGAGCCCGAGCCCTGGAAGCAGGTAGAGGCGGTCCATGTTCCAGGCGCGCTCCCACTCGAAACCGCTGGAACACTTCTTGTCCGGAATCTGCATCGCAAACTGGATCAGCACGTCCTCGGGCTCGAAGGGCATGTGGATCGGGTACAGGGCGCCCGTGTCGTCAAACTCGTAGCCGAAGAAGTGCGCGTACGGCAGGGCGGGTGTTTCATTGATCACCCCCGCGGCAACGGGCTCCGGCGCGTCGATCTGCTCCTGCGACGCCACCTTGTAATGAAGGTACGTCGTTGGCGGAGTTTTCCATTCCAGTTCAAAGCGCGGATTGCGCTGCAAAGGGTCCACTTCGTTGGCGGCGCTCTGCCCAACGCTGAACCCAAGCATCACGAGCGCGCATAGCGCGCTGCCCAGTAGACGTCGCATGACACCCTCCCCGTGTGTATGCAGACCTGTGACAATTGCTTGAGGGGTCAACAATACTCGTGGCGACATTTCGCACAAGCCTTGTTACCACCAATCGTACTGAATTCGAGCAAGGGGTGCGCCGGGGCTGATCAATCTTTGGGGCTGCCCGTGTAGACAGGCTTGCGGAGACGCACAGTCCCCTTTTTCAGGAACAGCAGCGCGAAGCTGGTGTCCACGGCGTTGCCCCACCCGCCGTTGGCATCCTGAAGGCACGCGAGTGCCGCCGCGCCTTCGTGATACCAGTCGTGGGTGCCTGCGTAGCGGACGTCCGCGAGCATGTAGATGCGCTCGACGCCGTACAGATAGTAGTAGTACCAGCCGCGCCCGTGGTTCGGGTTGCGCGTGATGCTGAACCAGTGTTCCATCCACGTCAGCCCGCCCTCGAGGGACGCCTCGGCATCTCGCACCCACTGCTTGAACTGGGCGCCATTGCCGAACTCGTCGCGGCGGGTGTCTTCATCCATGTTCCCCGCGATATCCAGCGCCGAAATCAGGCAGGTGATACCCGCGCACGTCATGGACCCGTAGGCGCTGGTGTCGCCCGTATCGCGGTTGTAACTGGTGGCGGTGTAATAGCTCCAGCCGCGCGCCTTCACGGTCTTTGTCGAGTAGGTGACTTTGTCTTCACCGCGCTTGCCACGTTTCTTCTTGCCGGGCTCGTAGCCGATCACGCGTTTGACTTCCGGGCCGTCCTGCGCCTGCTCGCGCCGCAGTCGGTTGATCAGTTCGCGCAGGTAGCCGGCCGGCAGCTTCACGTTGCAGCGCATGGCCGATCCCAGCCCCAGCAAGGCATACTGGGTAACCGAGTAGTCGTAGCGCGTCGCGTTGTCGGCGTGGTTGCGCTTGTAGTTCCACATTTCATTCGGCTCGTTGCGATTGTCGATCAGCCAGTCCGTCAGGCGCTGCACTTCTGCCTGGTCGTCCTTGCTGAGTTTGCGCGCGGTATCGCCCGCCTCACCGCCCTTCAGAAACGACTCGCGCTCCTGCTTGCTGATGTACTTGGCCTCGTAGGCCATCAGGGAGACCGCGACGTCATACACCGTTTCGAATTCCGTCTCTTTCAACAGGGCGAACGCCTCCGTGATGCGCGGGTCGTCCGGCTCTTCACCGCACATCAGCAGCGCGAGCAGCGCCAGGGCCGTACCGCCACGAATGTGGTTGCCGTAGGGCCAGTAACCCTCTTTGTTACGCTGGGCCCACAGGCGCTCAACGCCGTTGAAGATGGCGAGGTCAACTTTCTTCCTGAGGGCCTCGGTGTCGGCGGAATCCATGCTGCGTTTGAGTTTAAACGTCGCATCCCAGGCGTAATTCCTGGCCAGGGATTCGCCTTCCGCATTCGGGTCCGGCTCCTGCTTCGCGCTGCGCAAGGCCAGCTTGAAACCCTGCAACAAGTGCAGCTTATCGTCGAACCAGCTTTCCGTTGTTACCTCAAACCTGGTCCAGCGGGTCGGTGCTTCCGGCGTGGCGGATGTCAGCCTGTGCGTTCCGACGATGCGGGCGCAATCGGCGCCGTCATGTCCGGCACGATCCTTGAATTCCCACTTCGATGTGACGTCCAGGGCCTGGGTAGCGGAGACCTTGTCGAACACCCAGGTGTTTTCCCAGGTGTCTTCGGCGCGCTGCTCAGCGCCCGGGACGTATGCCGCAAGCTGGAACAGGATTTCCTCGAACACCCAAGGGCGGGTGCGGTCGGCGGCACGCCCGCTGGCGTCGATCTCATAGCCCATGAAGTGGACGTACTGAAGGTTGGGCTTGGGGTCGGCCTCTTCGCCTGCGCCCGCCTGCGTTTCGACGGCATAGTGCAGGTACTGCGCGGGCTCCAGCTCCCAGCGAAGATCGCCCTTCTCACGGGCGAGGGCGTGAATCGGCTCGACACGCGCGAACGGCATCGCCAGCGCGATAAGCAAGCCTGCCATCAGAATGGATTTCACGGTCATGCTGACGTCCCCACGTCGAGACGCATTCTACTTGATGCCCTTGATCCGGTCCTGCGCCGTCTTGCGCAATTCGACCACACGTTTCTTGCGGTCCTCAAGGGTCTTCTTCAGCGACTCCGCATCGGACACCAGACTCGCGCCGCCGTCCTCGGACCCGACGAGCTTCGGCTTGGCGTCAATGATCTGCTTCACCTGTTTGATTTCTGTATCGATGCGCGACTCTTCACCGTCGGTCCAGCCGACGAAACTCTCCAGCGCCTTTTTGTCCTGCTTGCGGATCGACGCCTGTACCTCCGGGTCTTCATTCCCGTCAAGCGACCGCAATTGCGGCACCTCCGGCAGACTGCCCAGTGCGCCTCGCCAGTCGTCCAGGGCGTTGGTCGCCTCGCCCACCCGGTCGTCGATGCTCCCCGCAGCGGACAACTGCGCGACCGCGTGAGAAGCGGCCGTGCCGCGCAGTTCGCCCTGCTTGCTCGCCAGCTTCTGCTGCGCATCGTTCAACGCGTCGGCCTTTTCACCGGCGGTCCTGGCCAGTGTTGTTGCTTCTTTTTTCAGGGCCGCCAGATCGGCGCCGGGCTTCTTCTGCGCCTGGCGGTTCTCGGTCAGTTTCTTGTCGGCGTCCGCGCGCTCCGAGCGCGCATCCTGCACGGTCTTCTCGAGCTTCTTTATGTCGTCCTTCAGTGTCTTGTAGTCGGGATCCGCCAACACGGCACCGCTCGCGCAAAGCGCAAGTACTAGCACCAGTGCGAGTCGCACGAGACTAGGCAGGTTTCTTGAGACCATACTTTTTCATCTTGTACTGCAACGCGGTGCGCCCGACCCCCAGTATGCGTGCGGCGCGGGACACATTCCATCCGGTTTCTTCCAGCGCGTTCAAGAGCGAGTTGCGCTCGATGCGCTCGAGGTCCCCCACCAGCCCCTGCGCGGGCTCCTCGCCCGGCGGCAGACGCGTGGCTTCCAGCATCTCGGGAGGCAAGTCTTCCACTCGCATCGCGTCGCCTGTAGCCAGCGCAAGGCAGCGTCGGATCACGTTTTCCAGTTCGCGAACATTGCCCGGCCAGTGGTAGCCCTGCAGGCGAGCCATCACGTCACCCGGCACGCTGACGGTCGAGCCTTCCTTGCCAAGGAAATGCGCCACCAGCTTGGGGATGTCCCCCGTGCGCTCGCGCAGTGGTGGCATGGTTACCGTCACGACGTTCACGCGATAGAACAGATCCTCGCGAAAGTCGCCCTGCTTCACCATTTCCCGCAGGTTGCGGTTCGTCGCACAGACCAGCCGGACATCCGTGCGCATTTGCTCGGAGCCGCCGACGCGCTCAAAAGTTTTGTCCTGCAAGACACGCAACAATTTCACCTGTGTCGTCTGCGGAATCTCGCCCAGTTCGTCCAGAAACAGTGACCCGCTGTTGGCCGTCTCAAAGCGTCCCTTGCGCTGCGCGTCCGCGCCCGTGAAGGCCCCTTTTTCATGCCCGAAGAGCTCGCTTTCAAGCACTCCTGCTGCCAGCGCGCCGGCATGAACCGCCACAAACGGTTGCGCCGCACGGGGCGAAAGGTCATGCACGGCACGTGCAACCAGCTCTTTGCCGGTTCCGCTTTCGCCAAGGATCAGCACAGGTACGGTGCTGCGTGCCGCCCGCTTGACGATGTCCGCGACTTCCAGAAGTTGCGGCGATGAGCCAATCAGTCCGGGCAACGCTTCATCACCGCCGGGCTTTCCTGTGGCAGCGGTCTCGCCGCGGTTTTCCTCGATGGCGCGCTCAACCTTGAATTCAAACTCCGCCAGCTCGAACGGTTTTTCCATGAAGTCGGCGGCGCCAAGGGCCATGGCTTCAACGGCGTCCTTAACGCTGCCGTGGGCCGTGATCATGATGAACGGCGGGGGCTCGCCCTGCTCGCTCAATGCACGCAACAGCCCGAGCCCGTCCAGCTTCGGCATTTTCAGGTCGCTGACAATCGCGTCGAACTTCGCCGCCTTCGCCGCGGCCAACGCTTTTTCGCCGTTCTCGGCCTGGGTTACGTCCATGCCTTTGGCAGTCAACGCCATCCCGAGCATGTCGCGCATGCTGGCTTTGTCGTCCACCACGAGCACTTTTGGCTTCTCTGCCACTAGTCGGCCTCCCGCACGAAAGTTGCGCGAAACATGGTACCTGTTGAATCGCTGCGAACCATTTCCAAGTCTCCGCCAAGATCGCGCAGCAACCTGCGCGCGATCGGCAGTCCCAGCCCCGTTCCGTCCGCTTTGCCTGTTACGAATGGCTCGAACAGTCCTGGCCTGACTTCTTCGGGGATTCCCGGCCCGTTGTCTTCGAACTCGACTGTCACGAAGCGCCCGTTGGCGTTGGCGCGAACCGTCAACTTGCCGCCATCTTCACGCAAAGCTTCGGCAGCATTCACTGCGACGTTCGATAACGCTTCACGAAGCGCCGTTGAATCGACTTCAACTTCCACAGCAGGCAAGTTGAGTGCAGCGACTTCAACGTTGCTTCCGCCTGTCGAGCGCGCCGATTCAACTACGGGGCGCAGGGCAGCTTCCAGCGTAATGCGCTCAATCGACCCATGGGCACCGCGACTGAACTGCAGGAAGTCACGCACGATCCGGTCCAGCGCCGTGATTTCGCTGACAAGCTTGTCGGCGATCTGCTTCTGCGCCGGCTCGTGTAATCCTCGCGCCAGCAGTTCCACGTAGCCGCGCAGCGCCGCCAGGGGATTCTTGATCTGGTGGGCCATGCCCGCGCTGAACTGGGCCTGCTCTGCCAGACGCGTCTGCTTCGCAAGATCACGCTGCAGCCGATTCCAGGCACCCGCCAGCAAGAGCGCGGCCGCAAACGTGACGACGAAGACACAGGCAACCGTCAATCCCATGGTCCAGGCCACGGCGTCGAGCTTGTCGGTGTAGTCGGCCTCAAGTTCCACCGCGACTGCGAATTCGCTGGGATTGCCTTCGTCGTCAAGCACCGGCGCGAAGCCGTTCCGGTACACGCGCCCGCCTTCATCCTCGTAGACGATCGTGGCCACGGGGCCCTCGGTGAAGCTCTGTTCCAGCTCGTTGGCGTCCGTCGCGAACCCGTAGTCGCGCGTGCCGAAGGCGGTGTCGTCTTCCGTGTCCACCATCAGTGTCCCGTCGCGCCTCAGGATCGCCGCACGCCGCACACCGCTGTATTTTTTCAGTGCTTTCAGACGCTCGCGGTAAAGGTCCGCAAGCGGCACATCCTCGGCCGTCATCTGGTCCAAGGCCCCGGCGCTGATGCTGGCGGCCGAGGTCGCGGCGTAGCTGCGCAGGCGGCGATCAAGCTGCTCTTCGTAGCCGGATTTGATGAAGCCGTAAGCGGCAAGCGCGCCCACCAAGAGCGCGCCCGCCATGATCATCGTGAACGCCCAGCCGAGCAGAACCCCCGTGTGCTTGCCGGGCATCTCCATTACCAGCTGATCTCCAGGAACCCCGTCACGCTGTGCGCGGCGTACCCGTTGTTGTCGATGTCGCTGGCGCGACGCTCATAGCTGTAGCGCACACCGACATCGAAGAACATCCAGAAGTTCCAGGCCAACTCAACGAACCCGCGCAGGTATCGTTCATGGACAGTCTTCGCCGCGGCCGTTGCATCGTCCGTATCCAGGCGGTCATCATATTCGCGCGTCCAGAAGTGCGCGCCGACCGTCAGGCGTACCGCGCCCACCAGGTTCAAATCCAGGGCGCCACGCACGCCGTACTGCCAATAGCGATTATACCCGGCCGCGGAGTCATCCTGGCGAACACTGTAAACCCGGCCGGCGGCTTCAATGAAGGGCAGGTTCAACGCGAAGTCAGATCCGTAGCTGAACGTCAGAAGCTGGAGCCTGTCTTCGTCGCTGAGAATCGTGCCGTCGTCCTGGCGATCAAACTGATCCCGGAACCACTCGTAGTCAAAGGCCACGTACGGGTGCAGTTCAAGAAAGTTGAAGATGCTGAAGTAAACACCGAAGTCCGCGCCGATGGTCCAACTGTCGACACTTGGCAAGTCGCGCTCTTCGGTGAAGTCCGTGGTCTGGCCTGTAACGCCCAGTTCAAAGATAACGAAGGCCACCTGGTACCCGATGTGTGCACGGGCAATCGCGCCGGCCGCGCGCAGGTCATCCTGGCGCGTCAGGGGCCCCGTGATCTCGTAGGTTTGAAGTTGCTGATACAGCACATCGGCGCTGATCCCGAAGCCGAACCCGCCGCTGTAAGGCATCTTGAAGAACCCACCCAGCTTGAGATCCCACAGGTCGGCATCGGGCTCGCCGAAGTGCAGGCGCCCGGCAATGGCCGCCCGCGCGCCCAAGGCGAACAGCCCCAGGTTCAACCCGACGTAAGTCTGCGCGGCTCCGTCGATAAACAGGGCGTTGTCCTCGTTGCGGTCCTCCTTGAATATGTTGCTGTCCCAGCCGAATGAGCCGCGCGCGCGCAACCCCAGCCCGGTGCGATCTCGTCCCAGGGTCAGGGGCAGGTAGGCGCCGTCGGCCGTGCCGCCGACTTCGAAGTCTGCCCACGGGTCGACCGCGTCATCTTCATTGGATGGGTCCGTGCCGTCCGACGGATTGCCGCCGCCGTCCTGTGCGGCAAGCGGCGCCGAAACCAACAGAAGCAACATCACTAGCCACTTACACATGGTTACTGCCTCGAGGGGGTGCCGGGGTGGCGCCGGTTTGCGTTATCGGCGTGCGGACAGGTTAGACGTGCCCGCACATGGATACAAGCAGCCCCCGCAATGAGTGCGGCAGCCGGTCGGTGGGGCCATACCGCCGGCTGCCTTGCTCATTTGCCTGAGAACCCAATTCCCAGACATTTGTACTGCGAAAGCACTAATGCAGTTCGCGTGCCAATCGTTTGGATACTGCCGGCAAACAGCCGCTGATCCTTACGCATGGCTGATTCACGCCTGTTTGGTGACTTCCGCGACAACGCCTGGAGTTGCCAGGCATTCGGCAGATGCGTGCATGCGCTGCCAGATTTCCGGCGAGGCCCTCCCATGCTAGACTGCCGGATTCTGGCCCGCCGGGCCCTGGAGCAAGAATGACGCGTGGACCCGCAATCGTGCAGGGCGACATGACCATCCTGCTGGAAGTCGATCACCCGGACTATGAATCCGCCCGTGACGCCTTCGCGCCGTTCAGCGAACTCGTGAAAAGCCCGGAGCACATCCACACTTACCGGATTACGCCGCTGTCGCTGTGGAACGCCGCGGCTTCCGGGGTTAGCTCCGCGCACGTGCTGGAATCACTCGAAAAGTTCTCGCGCTACGAAGTACCGGAGTTGGTACGAACGGAAGTAGTCGAATACATCAGTCGCTACGGACGCCTGGTGCTGGAAGAGCGCGAAGGGCGCTACATCCTGCGCAGCGACGACGCGCAACTGCTGAAAATGATCAGCGCACAGAAGTCGGTAGAGCCGTGGGTGGGCGAATTCATCGACGACAACACGGCCTACGTGACGCAGAACGCGCGCGGTTTCCTGAAGCAGGCCCTGGTGCGAATCGGCTTCCCCGTCGAAGACCTTGCGGGCTACACGCCGGGAACGCCGCTGGAGGTGAAGCTGCGCGAAACCACACTGGGCGGGCGCGAATTCGACCTGCGCCGCTACCAGACGGAAGCCGCGGACGTTTTCTATGCGGGCGGCGGCCCCAAGGGCGGCAGCGGCGCGGTGGTGCTGCCCTGCGGCGCGGGCAAAACCATCGTGGCGATCGCGTCCATGGCCAGGGTGCAGGCGCAGACGCTGATACTGACTGCCAATGTCGTCGCCGTGCGCCAATGGATGCGCGAGATTCTTGACAAGACCTGGCTGACCGAAGACCAGCTAGCGGAGTACACCGGCGACAGCAAAGGCATCGCGCCGGTTACGGTCGCGACTTACCAGATCGTGACCTACCGCCGCCGCAAATCCGACGAGTTCCCCCACTTTGAAATTTTCAACAAGGCCGACTGGGGACTGATCATCTACGACGAAGTACACCTGCTGCCCGCGCCTGTCTTCCGCGCGACGGCCGAAATTCAGTCACGTCGCCGCCTCGGGCTTACGGCGACCCTAGTGCGTGAAGACGGGCTTGAAGAGGACGTGTTCAGCCTGGTTGGACCGAAACGCTACGACGTGCCCTGGCGCGAGCTTGAAAAGCAGGGCTGGATCGCGACCGCCGACTGCACGGAAGTACGCGTCGAGTTGCCGGGCGCGAACCGTATGCCCTACGCGCTGGCCGGTCAACGCGACCAGTACCGCATCGCGGCAGAGAACCCGGAAAAGATGGAGGTGCTGGAATCACTGTTGAAGCTGCACGCGAACGACCGGACGCTGGTGATCGCGCAATATCTTGACCAGTTGCACGAACTTGCCACACGCTTTGACCTCCCGTTGATCGAGGGCAAGACCTCCAGCAAGAAGCGCGAGGAGTTGTACGCGAAGTTCCGCAGCGGAGAAATCACGACGCTCGCCGTCAGCAAGGTCGGCAACTTCGCCGTGGACCTGCCCGACGCAAACGTGATGGTGCAGCTGAGCGGCACTTTTGGCAGCCGGCAGGAAGAGGCCCAGCGCCTTGGACGCATCCTGCGCCCCAAGGAAGACGGCTCGCTTGCTCACTTCTATACACTGGTTACACGGGAAACCCGCGACCAGGAGTTCAGCGCGAACCGCCAGTTGTTTCTCGTTGAACAAGGCTATCGCTACCGCATAACAGACGCCGCGGAAGTGCTGGAGGGGCGTTTCAAGCCCGCCGAGCCCGAAGTGCGGGAAGAGGTGGCGCCATGAAACTGCACCTGCATGTAGGCGTAATCGAAACCGTTGACGAGGCAACACTCAACGAGGCGCTGGCTGTCGCCGGCTGCACCGGACGGGTGCTTGCGAAACTCAAACCGAACCTCGCGGTACTGGAACGCGAAGACGCCGAGAAGGTGATCGGCGCGCTCGAGGCGAACGGGCTTCACCCGAAGGTGATGCGATGAACACAGCCGCGAGCCCAATGCAACGGTTTCTTGCCGCCGAACTGGACCTGCTTGGGGTGCTGGAAGTGGTGATTGCGCGCTCGCCGAAGGTACTGAAGAACGGGCTGCCCAACCTGGCATTCTTCCGCGCGGGCAACGCGGCGCTCGCGCAGCCGGACAACGAGCTCGACGGCGTCGGCTTCGGGCAGGTCGAATTCTGGCTTTCCTTGTGCCGCGCGCTGGAACTGGTGGCGGCGGTGGACAGCAAACTGGAAGTGACGCCGGCCGCGGACGACTTCTTCGCCTTGTCCTCCGGTGAGCGCATGGAAGCACTGCGCCGGGCGTGGATTCATTCGCGGGATCTGAACGAGTTCGCGCTCAGCCCCGACATTGAGTTGCCCGCCCTGCGTAAGGGACGAACCGTCGACGTGACATGGGATGTGCCGTCACCCGAGCGCCTGGTGGACGGCCGCCGCGAACTGATCAACGTGATCGAAAGTCTGCCCGGTGAGATGCCGCTGCCCCGCCTTCTGCACGCCCTTGAGCGCGAACACACCAACCTGTTCATCAACCATGACAACGACGGAAGCTGGCGTCAGGTGTACTATCGCGGCATTCGGGAACGCGGCGGGCGCGAAGACGTCGAACGCGAAGGTAACTGGGAGCTGGTTGAAGGCGCGATCGTCCGACTGATGTGCACGCTGCCGCTCAGCCGCCTGGGATGGATCGACTTCGACGACAGCACGCTGGCCATAACCCCACTGGCGGACGCACCCGCGGAGGACCCGGCATTTGAAGTCGTGGTTCAGCCGAACTTTGAAATTGTCGCACTGGGCGACCGTCCCGACCCGGCCGTACTTTGGCGCCTCGCGCGCTTCACTACGCCTCAGCCAGACGGGCGCGTCCGCAAATACCTGCTGGAGCGCAAACCCTTTGCAGACGCACTGGGACGCGGTGCAAGCGCCGTCGGGCTGACGGACTTTGTCGCCGGGCTTTCGCGCTCGCCCATTCCACAGAATGTGCGGTTCTCACTGAACGACTGGGCGGCGCTTTCCGAGCGCATCAAGATTTGGCCGGACGCGTTGCTTGTTGAAGCAGAAGGCGTCGAGGAGCTTGCCAAAGCGCTTCCGGCGACGCTGTTGAGCACACTGAGTCCGACCAGCCTGACGGGCGGGCACTACGTGTGTACCGCGCCCGACGCCTCGACTCTGCGCGGAGTTATGCCGCCGCGGCGCAACGCGCTTGACTACTCCCGTCGCCTGCCGCCGGTAATCGCCCCCACCGACGGAACGGACCTGGTCGCCCCGCGCGAAGAGCTGCACCTGCGCGCGCGCCAGTTGCTTGCGCTGGTCAGTGTGAATCGAGGTACGGATCGGTACGAGTTGGACTCCGCGCTGGTCAAGCAGTCCGCCGTCACGCTGGGCCCCGAGGAGTTGCTTCGGCGCATCCGTGAGGGCATGTCGCGCCCTTTGTCCGCGCCATTGCTGCTGGCACTGCGCGCCTGGAGCGGCGAGTTTGCGCCACCTTACGCCGGCGGCGCCGAAGTCCTGCTTGCCGAAAACCACGAGCAGGCCGCCTTGCTGGAAGAGTTGCCCGAACTGTCACGCTGGGTGGAAAGGCGCCTTGCGCCGGGTGTCTATCTGCTGCGCCCGAACGGGTCCGGTGAGATTCGGCGGATCCTTGAGAAGCTCGGCATTGCGCTGCGTCCTTCAAGCGCCTCGCGGCGCATCGCAGCTCCCGAAGCACGCAACGACGCTGGAGAACGCTGATGCGCAGGCTGCTGCTGCTTTGCGTGCTTCTGCTGGCCGGCTGCACGATCATGCCCGACGACCCGGAGCAAATGCCTGAAGGGTACAACGACCCGAAGGAAGACCTTGTCGCGCACCTGAAGGACAACCCGGATGACCTCGACTCACACGCCGACCTGCTGCGGATGCAGATCAAGGACGGCGACGTTGAGGGGGCAAACACCACCGTCAGCCACGCCCTGAAGCACAACGGGGGCGACTACCGCGCGCACCTGCTGGCTGCCCAGTTGCATCGCTGGCAGGCCGACCTGATCAGCGCCGAGAAATCGCTGCTGGTCGCGCGCGACCTGGCACCCGAGGCGCTTGAGCCCCGCGTTGCGCTAAGCAGCCTGTACAACCAGACCTACCTGGAAGCCGAGGAGTTGACCCAGCGCCGTGTTGCCGTGGACCTTGCCGGCGCCGAGTTTCGTTCGGAGTTCGTGCTCGACTACGCCTATGCGGCAGCTGCCCTGGGTAACGACGCGCAAGCCGGCGAATTTGCGAACGCGCTGCTTGCCGAGGACGATGCACCGCCGGATCGCCTGTCTCGCGCGCATGTGCTGCTGTGCGAAATCGCTTTGCGTGCCGACCGCGAGACGGACGCGGTAAATCAGCTGCTGGAGGCCCTGAAGCACCAGCCGGATTACGACGGCCTGCAACAGTATGCCGCTCGCATGGTAACAGCGGTCAGCGACGCGAAGGCACTGGCACCCGTGTTTGACAAGACGCTGGAAACACAGGACCGCGTCGAGTTGCGCTGGGCGGCCCTGTTTGGCAAGTGGATGCTGGCGGTGAAGGCCAGCGACGACCCGCTGGACGACGAAGTCAACAACTGGTACCGGCGACTGGACGCTGTCTCACCGTCACACCCGGACACCCTGTCGCGCTACTACCAGTTGCTGAAGCTGGACCCCCGACGAGACGACGAGGCGGAAGCAACCCTGGAGCAACTGCGGGAGATTGAATTCGGCGAGCCGCCGGCCGTGTCGTCACTGACGAGCCTGCTGCGGCTGTGGCGCGCCGAAGACGCCCTGCGCCTTAACGCCCCGAACATCACCCTGAGCGAGTTGACGCAGCTTGAGGTGCGCGAGCC
This sequence comes from Planctomycetota bacterium, assembly GCA_019912315.1. GTDB lineage: Bacteria > Planctomycetota > UBA8742 > UBA2392 > UBA2392 > JACKID01. Next base: position 62,500 of record JAIOJA010000077.1, on the reverse strand, counting down.
GGACGTTGAGGGGCTGCGCATCATGCGCACGATGGCACTGTTCAAGGCCCGCGAGAACGACAAGTGCCTGGAGAACCTCGACAACTGGTTTGAACAGTCGGAAGAGCCCGACGAGTTTCTGGTGGCCATGCGCTGGTGGATCCTGCTGCGCGACGGGCGCAGCCTCGAAGTTCTTGCCGAGCTGCGTGAGCGAGAAAAAGAGCCCACCAATGCCAGCCTCTGGATTGAAGCCGTCGCCAGATTTCATGTCTACCGCAAGGGTGGCGACGTACCGGAAGAAGGTTAGCCGCGCTTCAGCACGGACCTGTCAAACGCGTTCTCAAAGTGCTCGGCCCGGACCGGCTCGTTGTGCTTGTTCAGGTAGACGCCCACGATGTCGTACCGCAGCACGTCGTGGAAACCCTGCCGCCGCAGCAATCGCTCGGCGCTGCGAACCACCTGGCATTGCTTCCTGTAATCCACGGCCTCGCGCGGCGTCAGCATCCCTCCCTCGCGGCGAGCACGCACTTCCACCACGACCAGACCCTCGACGCCCTTGACGCGCCCCACCAGGTCAAGCTCGCCCTCTTCATCCATCATGCCGCGCTCGATCAGGCGGAAGCGCTTTTCCTTCTTCAGGAACTGCAACGCAAACTCTTCGGCCGCATCCCCGACCGCACGAGTACGCGACCGCCCCCGCGCACCGGATTTCTCCGGGCGCAGTTGCTTGAGATAGGCACCGATCAGCTCAAACAGGAACATGTCGCACCCAACGAAAACAGGGCTGCTTTCGCAGCCCTGTCAGGATAACAATCTTGTCGGGTCTAGCTCTCGGCCTTGGCCTCTTCTTTGGCTTCTTCCTTCTGCTCAGTGGCTTCGGCCGGCTGTTCTTCGGCCGCGGCGGGCTGTTCTTCGGCCTTGGGAGCCGGCTTCTCGTCCGCGGTACGGGAGTCGTCCAGTTTGCCAAGGTGCCCGGCATTCAGCTTTTCCATGATGCGGGTGGCCTTGCCGACACGGTCGCGCAGGTAGTACAGCTTGGCGCGACGAACTTTGCCGGCACGCTTCACTTCGATCTTCGCAACGTTCGGGCTGTGCAGCGGGAAGATGCGCTCCACGCCTTCGCCCTCAACGATGCGGCGCACGGTAAACGTCTCGCGCAGGGCGCCACCCTTACGGGCGATACAGACACCCGTGAAAATCTGGATGCGCTCTTTGTCGCCTTCCTTGATTCGAACGTGCACGTCAAGCGTGTCACCCACGTGGAAGACCGGAATGTCGGTCTTGGTGACTTCCTTGCGTTCGAGCTCGTGTGCAAAGCCGCTCATGTCCATTCTCCGTCCGGCCCAGGCCGGCTATTCTTCGTCATGCAAATCGTCCAGCAAATCCGGACGTCTGTCTTTGGTTCTTTTCAGCGCCTGCTCCAGGCGCCATTTTGCGATCTCGCCGTGATGTCCTGACTGCAGCACTTCCGGAACCTTCATGCCCTCAAATTCAATCGGGCGTGTGTAGTGCGGGTACTCAAGCAGCTTGCCCCGCAACCCCCGCCCGAAACTCTCTTCATGGGCGCTGGCGTCATCACCCAGCACTCCGGGCAGCAGCCGCACGGTCGCGTCCACAATCGTCAGGGCCGGCAACTCGCCACCGGAAAGCACGTAGTCCCCGATGCTTATCTCGTCCCACGCGAAGCCCATCCTTATGCGCTCGTCAAACCCTTCGTAGCGCCCGCACAACATCAGAATGCGTGGCTGTTTCGCAAGCTCCTCGGCAACGCGCTGGTTGAAGCGTCTGCCCTGCGGGGTCAGCAGCACCATGTGCGCGGGGCCCGCCTGCGGCAGCACGTGCCGGATGCTCTTGAAGACCGGCTCCGGTTTCAGCACCATTCCCGCGCCGCCGCCGTAAGGGCGGTCGTCAACGGCCTGGTGGACGCCTTCCGCGAAATCCCGGAAGTTATGCAGGTGGTATTCCACGGCGCCCTGTTCACGCGCGATGCGGGGGATGCTGTGTTGCAGCACCGCCTCCACCATCTCGGGGAACAGGGTCAGGATGTCAAAGCGCAGCATGGTTGCTTGCTGTCAGTTGCCAGTTGTCAGAACTGCCCTATGTCTGTCGTCTGGCTGACAACCAATAACCGACAACCGACAACTATTTCTTCTCAACCTTCGTCCAGGGCGCTTCCACCAGCTCAAAGATGCACTGGCTGGCGTTGTCCCCCACGCGTCGACGGGCCATGCGCACAATGCGCGTATAGCCGCCGTTGCGGTCCTTGTTACGCGGACCAATGTCCTTGAACAGCTTCTGGACTGTGGTACGCGCAATCACGCGCTTCTTTTCGACCTTTTCCTTGCCCTCGCCTGCGGTCTCCGTGACGGTCACCGGATCCTCAAGCTTGCGGTTGCCGCCCAGCTTCACGGCGCGGCGCACGTTGGACAGGTTGTCGGTCTTGCCAAGGTGGATCACCTTTTCGATCAGCGGCTGAAACTGCTTGGCCTTCTCGACCGTCGTCACGATGCGCTCACGATCAATGATCGCCTGCAGCATGTTGCGACCGAGCGCCTTACGGTGCGCCGGGCTGACTCCAAGTTTTCGTCCACGTTTGCGGTGACGCATTTCTATGCTCCTGCGCCCAGTAGGCGCCGTGCAGGCCGTTAGTCTGAAACCGCACCGGCCATGCTGCCGTGTTCCACTTCGCCTTCGCTGCCCAGACCGAAATCGGTCAGGTCCATGCCGAAGTGAAGCCCCATGTCTTCAATCTTCTTCTTGATTTCCTTGAGCGTGGTCTTGCCCAGGTTGCGAATCTCAAGCAGGTCGTCTTCACTTCGCCCAACAAGGTCCGCGATCGTGTGAATGCGCTCCGCCCTCATGCAGTTATTGGCGCGCACGTTCAGGTCAAGCTCCGTGATCGGGCGCAGCAGCAACTGCCGCGTGCGCTCGGTTTCGTCGCTCTTGCGACCCGCATCGCCAACCTTCGCCCCCTCGGCAACAAGCTGGTCCTTGAGTTCGTAGTACTGCACGAACGGGTTGAGGTGCTTGCGCATGATCTTGGCGGCCTCGACCAGGCAGAACTCCGGGTCCTTGGTGCCGTCGGTCCAGATTTCCAGAATCAGGCGGTCGTAGTTCGTCAGCTTGCCGACGCGCGTGTACTCCGTCTTGAAGCGCACGCGGGTCACCGGGCTGAAATTGGCGTCAAGCCAGATCAACCCAAGCTCGCTGCTGCCCTGGCTGAGTTCCTCAGCCGTCTGGTAGCCGCGCCCGCGGCGGACAGTCACCTCAAGCTCAAACGGCTGCGCGGCCGTGAGGTGGCAGATCACCAGCTCGGGGTTGATGATCTCAGCCTCGGAGTCCGGGTTGAAATCACCGGCCGTGACCTCGCCCTTTTTGTTGACCTTGAGCGTCAAGGTGCGTGTCTGATCGCCGGAAAGGGCGATCTGAAGCTTCTTGACAGCCATAACGATGTGCGGAACGTCCTCAAGGACGCCCTTGGGGCTTTCAAATTCGTGGCTGACGCCCTTGATCTTCATGCTGACCGGGGCGGTGCCTTCAAGGCTGGAAAGCAGAATGCGTCGCAGGCTGTTGCCAATGGTAGTACCGAACCCACGCTCGAACGGCTCGACAGTAAATTTGCCGAAGCTGTCCGTCTGGGTTTCCTTGTCACTGATAAGTCGGTTCGGCAGTTCCAGCCCACGCCAGCGGATCCTCATAAGCCCATCTCCTGTTTCCCTGGCTTTGCCCGGGGTTCCCGGCGCGCCGCGCGCCATCTGTTACCCGCGCATTGTCAAAACACCATGCGGCGAAAAATGTTCAGTCTGACTGTACGGCGCCTACACGCGCCTCTTCTTTTTCGGGCGGCAGCCGTTGTGCGGCAGCGGCGTGACGTCTTCAATCGACTTGACGTCAATGCCACGCTGCTGGATCGCGCGCACAGCCGACTCGCGACCGGCGCCCGGCCCCTGCACGCGCACTTCCACTTCGCGCACGCCCATCTTCTTGACCTTCTCGGCCACGTTTTCACCGGCGCGCTGCGCGGCGAAGGGCGTACCCTTGCGCGAGCCCTTGAATCCCATGCTGCCGGCGCTGTCCCAGGCGAGGGTATCGCCGTTGAGGTCAGTGACGGTGACGATGGTGTTGTTGAAGGTGCTTTTGACGTGAAGAACCGCGCGCGGAACATTGCGCTTGATCTTCTTCGCCTTTTTTTCCTTCGCACCCTTCGAGGCGCCCTTGGACGGCGCCGCTGCCTGCTTGGCCATGACTCATTCCTCCGCGGGCTCAACCCTCGCAACGCGAGGTACCCCGCATACCCGACACCGCTGCTGCGCGGCGTCAAAACCGTCAGCTTACTTGGCGACCTTCTTCTTGCCGGCAATCGTCTTGCGCGGGCCCTTGCGGGTACGCGCGTTGGTACGGGTACGCTGCCCGCGAACCGGAAGACCGGCGCGGTGGCGCAATCCGCGGAAGCACTTGATGTCGCGAAGGCGGTTCACGTTCTGCGCGCGCTGGCGGCGCAGGTTACCTTCAACGACGTAGTTCTTCTCGACAAACGCGGCAATGCGGGCGAGTTCCTCGTCCGTCAACGTGTGCGCCTTGCGGTTCACGTCGAGGCTCAGATTCTCACACACCTGGCGGGCGACACCCCGCCCGACGCCAAAGATGTAGGTGAATGCGTAGGGCAACTGCTTGTTACCCGGAATATCAACACCCAATAAACGCGGCATTTCTCATTACTCCTGTCGGGCTCAACGCCTTGCGGCTACCCCGACCTTGTCCCAAGCCAAGCTATCCCTGACGCTGCTTGTGGCGCGGATTCTTGCTGCAGATCACGCGCACGACGCCCTTGCGTCGTATGATCTTGCAGCCTTCACAGATGCGTTTGACGGAGGCCTTGACCTTCATCTTGTTATTCCCTTAGTGCGATACGACCTAGTTGCGGTAAACGATGCGTCCCTTTTCCAGGTCGTACGGGCTCAGTTCTACAATCACCTTATCCCTGGGGAGGATCCGGATGTAATGCTTGCGCATTTTGCCGGAGATCGTGCACAGCACTTTCTCACCGTTTTCGAGTTCGACGCGGAACATGGCGTTAGGCAGCGACTCCACGACCGTGCCGTCAACTCGAATGGCATCATCCTTCGACATAATCCTCCGCTTACCTCTGGACCGAAGTCCTTTTACCCCTTGGGTTTATGCTTTCGCCTTGCAACGACGTTCACACTCCCGGTTTCAGGGCGCGGCACGGTAGCATGGCCACTGTACCTCCGCAAGTTCCAGGCACGAAATTCCGTGCTTTTTGCTTGACGGTGCTAATCCCCCGCTTTCAAGCCCTCAACAACAACCTTTACCCGCGCGTAGATTTCGTCCACCGTACCCTGCGCGTCAAAACTGTGCAGAATTCTCTTCCCGTCGGCCCACGGCGTCAGCGGCCCTGTCTCCGCGTCGTACACCTCGAGGCGGTTCTTCACCGTCTCCGGCGTGTCGTCCTTGCGCCCTTCCTTCTCGGCGCGACCCGCGATGCGGTCAACCAGCACGCTGCGCGGCGCATCGAAATTCAGTGCGGCCGTGATGCTTTCGCCGCGCGCCTGCAGGGCTTTGTCCAATTCCTCACCCTGTTTCAGGTTTCGTGGAAACCCGTCAAGTATATAGCCCGCATCGCAGTCCGGTTGTCCGAGGCGGTCCATCACCATGCTGACCGTCAGCTCGTCCGGAACGAGGTTGCCCGCGTCCATGTAGCTTTTGGCTTTCTTGCCCAGCTCCGTTTCGCGCTTCAGGTGGTCACGAAATATCGCGCCCGTGCTGATGTGCGGCAGCTTCAGGTCGTCAGCCAGCTTGGCGGCCTGCGTGCCCTTGCCGACGCCCGGCGGCCCAAGGAAAACGAGGATCAACTTGCTCATGCCATTCCTCAAAACTTGAAGCCCGAGGTGCACACGACGGGGTTTCCGCTCGTCTGCACATCGGGCTCGAATACCTGACTACCGCTTGCGCTGCCCCGTCATGCCGGTGTAGCCCTCGTAGTTGCGCTGAATAAGGGCAACTTCCACCTTCTGCACCAGGTCCAGCGCCACGTGCACGACGATCAGCAGCGAGATGCCGCCCATGATCTGGAAGAACATGCGGTTGCTGTTAATCGATGGCGACTCACCGAACACGAAAATCATCATGTCCGGCAACAGGCTGGGAACAACCGCCAGCATGCTCAGGAAGGTCGCGCCGGCGAGCGTCATGCGGCGCAGGATCTGGCTAAGGTACGTGACCGTATCCTTGCCGGGACGAACACCGGGAATGAACGCTCCCCACTCTTTGAAGTTCTTGGCCAACTCGATCGGGTTGAACTGCAACTGCACCCAGAAGTACGTGAAGAAGAAGATCATCACCGTGTAAAGCATGGTCCAGGTGAAGCCGTAACCGGAAAATGCGTTGTTCAAGTCGGACAGCAGGCTCGACCAGAAGCCGCTGTCCACAGCTCCGCCCAAAGCGCCGAACAGAATCGTCGGCAAGGTCATCAACGCGGACGCAAAAATAATCGGGATTACGCCGGCCTGGTCAACACGCAGCGGAAATGTCTGGCGCTGCCCGCCAACAACCTTCGCGCCACGAACGTGCTTGGCGTGCTGGATGACGATCTCACGGCGCCCAAGCGTAATCACCGTGATGCCATAGGTGATGGCGACGAGCATGATGAGTACCGTGGCGAAGCTCATGAACGCGTCAAGACTGACTTCCGGCGCGATGGTGCTGTCCAGCATGGGCTGCAGGAAGCCGAGAATCGAATTCGGCAGCGCAGCGATGATACCCGCCATGATCAGCAAGCTGACGCCGTTGCCGATGCCGCGCTCGGTGATCTGGTCGCCAAGCCAGATCAGGAAGAACGCGCCGGCCGTCATGGTAAGTACGGCGATGGCGGTGAATGTCGTCAGGTCCCACATGACGGCGCTGGCGAGATTTGCCTGCCCGGTCAGCAGCTTGATGGTGAAGAATGACTGCACGATACAGATCGGAATCGTGGACAGGCGCGAATACAGCGCAATCTTGCGCTGCCCCGCCTGGCCTTCCTTCTGAATTTCTTCGAGCTTGGGCACGACCTTGGTCAGCAGCTGGAAAATAATCTGCGCGCTGATGTACGGCATGATGCCAAGGCTGAAGATCGTGAAGTCCGTGAGTCCGCCAGCGGACAGCGCGTTGTATATGCCGAGGAAGCTGTAGACCCATGTGCTGCTGGTCTGTTCGGCGAACGACTTCGCGAACTCGACGTTGTCGATGCCGGGTACAGGGATGGTCGCGCCGAGACGGAACACCGCCAGCACGAGAATGGTGAAAAGGGCCTTCTTGCGCAGCTCAGGAACCTTGAACAGGTTCAGGAATAGCTCGGATGGCCCCGCGGCTTGCGACATCTCTTCCTCTATAATCACCGGCGAGCGCCGGACTGTTGCCTACTTGTCCTGCTTGGGCATTTCAATCACTTCACACTTGCCACCCTTGGCTTCAATCTTTTCACGGGCGGACTTGCTGAAGCGATGCGCGCGAACGGTGAGCTTCTTTTCGAGGTCGCCGTCGCCAAGAACTTTTACGCCGTCCGACACCTTGTTGATCACGCCCTGCTTGACCAACTCGTCCGGCCCAACGGTTGCGCCGTCGTCGAACTCGTTCAGGTCGCGCACGTTGAACACCACGATGTCCTTGGTGAAGCGGTGGTTGTTGAAGCCAACCTTAGGCAAACGACGCACGAGCGGCATCTGCCCGCCTTCAAAGTAGAACTTGTGGCTGAAACCCGTGCGTGCGCTAGCGCCCTTGCCGCCACGACCCGCGGTCTTGCCCTTGCCGGTACCGGGGCCCCTGCCCTTGCGCACCATGGGGCGCTTACGGGTGTTGCCCTTGCGTTTGATTACACTCAGTTCCATCTTTCGCTCCGTCGGGTTTTCCCCGCGTCACTCGGCATTCGCCTGTTGGTTGGGCTGCTACTCGCCGCCCTTGTCTTCGCCGGTACTCTCCGGCTTCTTGCCTTCGGCCTTCGGCGCTTCCGCTTCAGGATTTTTCTCTTCCTTTACGTCAGGCTTGGTTTCGGCCTTTGCCTCAGGCTTGCCTTCGCCGCGTGGCTTACCGCCGCGTCCACGTGAGGGGCCACCTTTGCCGCCGTCGCGTCCACCGCGACCGCCCTTGCGACCCTTCTTGCGACTGTCATCGTCCTCGTGCCCCACGGGCTCAAGCTTCGGGCCTTCGCGGTCGGGATGCACGGGCAGCCCGCGCAATTCAAACACTTCCTTCTTACTCAACAACTGGTCAAGCCCGTTCAGCACGGCCTTCACAATGTTGACAGGGTTACGGCTTCCATAAATCTTCGTGAGGATGTTGCGGATTCCAAGCTCTTCCACAACCGCGCGGACACTGGCGCCGGCTTTGATACCGGTACCGGGCGCGGCCGGGCGCAGCAGAACACGCGAACTGCGGAATCGGCCCCAGACCGCGTGCGGAATGGTATCCCCGCGCAGAGGGTACTTCACGAGGTTCTTGCGCGCGTCGCGCACAGCCTTCTCGATGCTCACGGGCACTTCGCGAGCCTTGCCCTGGCCGTAACCGACGACGCCCTTGCGATCGCCGATGATCACGATCGCCGAAAAGCTGAAGCGGCGACCGCCCTTGACCACGGCCGACGTACGGTTCACCTGGACGACTTTTTCCTCGCCGAGGTCGATATCCCGTGCCGAAATGCGCTGACCCATGCTCTGTCCCGTCTCATAACGGCTGCCGCGGCAGCCAGGTTTCTCAATTGCCCTAGAACTCAAGCCCTGCCTCACGTGCGGCATCGGCCAGTGCCTTGATGCGCCCGTGATAGCGGAAAGGCCCGCGATCGAATGCGACCTGCTTGATGCCGGCGGCGATTGCGGCCTCGGCGATTTTCTTGCCGATGACCTTGGCACCGTCGATGTTTCCGCCATTGATGCTCGCGTTGGCCTTGCCGATGGTACCGGCCTGGGCAAGCGTCAGCTGCTTTTCGTCGTCGATGATCTGCACAGAAATGTGCCTGGTCGTGCGGTTCACCGACAGGCGCGGACGGGTGCCTCCCGCACGGATACGATTCCGCGTACGGTAAGAGCGGCGCTTGGTTCGACGTTGTTGTTGCTTGTGAGCCTTCATAATCCGTTACCTCTGGTGCAGGGCGACTACTTGCCGCCGCCGACGAACGATTTGCCTGCCTTGCGGGTGATGCGCTCACCGTCATAGCGCACGCCCTTGCCCTTGTACGGCTCGGGTTTGCGGGCCGCGCGAATTTCCGCCGCGAACTGCCCGACGCGCTGCTTGTCAATGCCCGTAATCTCGATGCGCTGGTTCATGGGCATGACAACGTTGAGCCCTTCCGGCACATCGAAGTCTACCGTGTGGCAGAAGCCGAGCTGAAGCACCAGCTTGCGCCCCTGCATCTTGCCCTGCCAACCCACACCGACGATGTCGAGATTCTTCTGATAGCCCTTCGTCACGCCGTCGATCATGTTGCTGATCAACGCGCGAGTGGTGCCATGCAGCGCCTTGGCGAGTTTGCTCTCGTTGCCGCGCTCGACCTGCACGACGCTGCCTTCGACGCTGACCTTGATCTCGGGGCGAACGGTCTGCTCAAGCGTACCTTTGCCACCTGATACGGTGACCTGGTTGCCCTTGACCTCGACCTTGACGCCGGAGGGAATCTCGATTGGTTGTTTGCCGACTCGTGACATCTTCAATTCCTTGGGCGTTTAGCCCACCTTGCACAGCACTTCGCCGCCAACCTGCTGCTTGCGGCACTCCCGGTCGCTGAGCACGCCTTTGCTTGTCGAGAGAATGCATATTCCCATGCCGCCGCGCACGCGCGGGATCTTGTTCGCGTGTGAGTACACACGACGTCCCGGTTTGCTTACGCGGTCGAGGTTGTGAATCACGTGCTCACCGTCGGGGCCGTAACGCAGCTCCACGACAATGTGCCGCTGGGGGCCTTCGCCCTCCACCTTCACGCCATTCACATAACCTTCGCGCCGCAGCACGCCGGCCAGTTCATGCTTCAGTTTCGAGTACGGAACGTGGCATTCCCCGGCGCCGTTGCGTGTTGCATTACGGATCCGAGTCAGCATGTCCGAAATTGGATCGTTCATCGACATCTGGTGAAACTCCAGTGGGCCGACTTCAAAAAGAAGTCCCAGTTACCAGCTAGCCTTGCGCATGCCCGGGATCTCTCCCTTGCTTGCAAGGTCACGAAGACAGCACCTGCAAATCTGCAGCTTGCGGTACACCGCACGCGGTCGCCCGCACAGCTGACAGCGATTACGGTGCCGCGTGCTGAACTTCGGCGGCCGCTGCGACTTCACTACAAGGCACGTTCTGGACACTTACTACCTCCGTTAGCATTACTTACTACGCCGCTTCCGCGTCGGCGGTTTTGCCGGGCTTCGGCGGAAGCTTCTTGAGTGGTACACCCAGGCCCAGCAGCAGCTCGCGCGATTTCTCGTCGTCGCCGCCGGTCATGGTAAAGGCAATGTTCATTCCCTGGACTTCCTTAACCTTGTCGAGGTCGATGTCAGGGAAAATCGACTGCTCGCTCAAACCCATATTGTAGTTGCCGCGACGGTCAAACCCCTTCGGGTTCAGCCCCTGGAAGTCACGGATGCGCGGAACGGCCACGCTGACCAGCTTCTCCAGGAACAGCCACATGCGATCGCCCCGCAGAGTAACCTTCGCGCCGACGGTATCGCCTTCGCGCAGCTTCCAGGTGGCGGCCGCGTGCTTGGCGCGCGTCACCAAAGCCTTCTGACCCGCGATCATGCTGAGCTCACCGGCGAGTGACTCCGCCATGCCCTTGTTCTTGGACGCCTTGCCGAAACCCATGTTCAGCGTGATTTTCTGAAGCCGGGGGATCGCCATTACGTTGGTGATCCCGAACTTCTCACGCAGCATGGGCGCGACTTCGTCGCGGTACTTCTTCTTCAGTCTTGGCTCTTCTGTCTTCGTCATGGCTTTTCCGCCTCGTTCCGGTGCCGCCTTCGGCGGCTCCCCGGCTTTTCCGCCGGGGCACTGTTACTCGTCGATTGTCGTGTTGGTACTCTTGAAGTAGCGAATCTTCTTTCCGTCTTGGCGCTTGTAATGCACGCGTTCCGCCTTGCCCGCCTTCGGGTTCCAGACCATCACGTTGGCGACCTTGATCGGCGCCTCACGCTGAACGCGCCCACCCTGCGGGTTCTGCTCGCTCTTGCGCAGGTGCTTCCAGACCATGTTCTTGCCCTCCACGATCACGCGATCGCTGTCGCGGTCAACGCGCAGGACTTTGCCGCTGGGCTGCTTGCGCTCGTCAGCGGTCTGCGGGCGATCCTTGCCCTTGATGATCTGTACTTCGTCTCCGACTTTTACGTGCATCGCTAAATTACCTCGTTTGCAAGCGACACGATCTTCATGAACTTCTTGGCGCGCAGCTCGCGGGCCACCGCGCCGAAGATACGTGTACCGACGGGGTTGCCGTCCTTGTCTACAATCACTGCCGCGTTGCGGTCGAACCGCACGTAGCTGCCGTCATCACGACGCACGGCCTTGCGGGTGCGCACGATCACACAGCGCACAACGCGCTTCTTCTTGTCCTTCTTGGTGGTTTTCTTGAACAGCTCACAGGTCGGGGTCGCCGACTTGATCACGCCCACCACCACGTCGCCAACGGTCGCGTAACGGCGCCTGCTGTTACCGAGCACCTTGATGCACTGGACCGTGCGGGCGCCGGTATTGTCGGCTACATCCATGACCGTCTGTACCTGAATCATCTCAGTCTTCCTTCAAGCGCCTTCGCGCTGTTTACGCCTTTTCCGCTGTCTGGGCTTCCGCCGGCGTTTCCTCGCGCAGACCCGCGTGCGCGCGCCGAACCACTTGCGTCAGACGCCACGTCTTGGACTTGCTGATCGGACGCGTGGCCATGATCTCAACCAGGTCACCAACATGCGCGTCGTTGTTCTCATCGTGGGCGTGCAGTTTCTTGCGACGCTTGATGTACTTGTGCGTGAGCGGGTGCTTCACCTGGCGCTCCCACAACACGGTGATGGTCTTCTCCATCTTGTCGCTGACCACCACGCCCTGCAAACGGCGGCGCGCTACACGTTCGACTTTGTTTTCGTTGCTCATGGTTTCTTCGGCTCTCTCGCTACTACTTCCCTGCCAGCGGCGTCAGTTCACGAATCGTGCGCTTCACCTGATTCAATCGAGACTGCAACCTGGTGCGGGCGCGCTTCTGCGCGGTGTCACCTTCGTGCGGCGCACCAAGCTTCTTGATCAACGACTCCAGCTTCGTCTGCTCGCCTTTCGCCCTGTCCAGCGCAGCGCGACCCTCCACTACGGTGCGAATGCGGGCAACCTCACGGCGACGCTTCAGCATCTCGTTGCCCCGCTGCGACGTCATCGCCTCCGTGGTGAAGCGCGCCTTGAAGTTCTCCTCGGAAAGCTGGTTCAGCTTTGCCGTGAGATCCTTCGCCGGCTGTCCCTTCAGCGCATCAAAACTCATGTCCGTTCTCCGTCCGCGGTCTGCCGCGGCAATTCGTTATCCAACGCGATGCTGGCGTTCCACCAACCGGCAGCGCACCGGCATCTTGTTCGCCGCCTTGGCCAGCGCCTCGCGGGCCATGTCCAGGTTCACACCGCCAACCTCAAACATCACGGTCCCGGGCTTCACCACAGCGCACCAGTACTCGGGCTCACCCTTACCGCTGCCTTGCCGTGTTTCCAGCGGCTTGGCTGAAACCGGCTTGTGCGGGAACACGCGAATCCAGTACTTGCCGGCCTTGCCGACAGCGCGGCTGATCGCGATACGGGCCGCTTCAATCTGGCGCCCGGTGATCCAACCCGGCTCAAGCGTCTGCAAGCCGGCGTCACCAAACGCGACGAAATTGCCGCGCGTGGCGTTGCCCTTGACGACGCCGCGCATCACCTTGCGGTAGCGGGTGCGTTTAGGAAGTAAGGCCATACTTCGCCTCCTCTGTCTGCTTCATGAGTCCGCGGTGAATCCAGACCTTGATGCCGAGAATCCCGTAGGTCGTCTTGGCTTCCGCGAATCCGTAATCAATGTCCGCGTCGAGAGTGCTGAGCGGCACAGAGCCGAACGTCTGCTTCTCAATGCGACCCAGGTCGGCGCCCCCAAGACGGCCGGCAACCACAATCTTGCAACCGTGCGCGCCGCCACCCTTGATCTGGTCGATCTGGCGCTTGATCGCACGCCGGAAACTACCGCGGCGCTCAAGCTGCTCCGCCACCTGCTCTGCGGCGAGCTGCGCGTCGAGCTCAGGCTTCTGGACCTCCATCACCCGGATGTCCACCAGCTTGCCGTCCGTCAGAAGTCCGATTTCCTTTTCGAGGTCCGACAGGCGGTTGGTCTTCTTACCGATCAACATGCCCGGCTTGGCGGTGAAAATGTACACCGTCACCTTGTCGTCGCCCTTGCGTTCAATCTCGACACGCGGAATGGCAGCGAACCGGTACACATCCGTGATGTGCTTGCGGATCTTCGAATCCTCAACCAGGTACGTCCCGAAACCCTTCTTGTTCGCATACCAGCGCGAACGCCAAGGCTTCGTTACCCCTACCCGGAATCCGTACGGCCTGATTTTCTGACCCATCTTTCAATCTCCGGGATCACCAGTGTGATCACCCTTACTGCTTAGTCCTTCTTCTTGGAGGACTTCTTTTCAGTTTTTGGTTCCGCCTTCTTTGCCGCCGACTTTTTCGCGGCAGGCTTCTTGTCAGCCTTGGCGTCGGTTTTCTTTTCGGCCTTTTTCGCCGGCTTCGATTCTGCCTTCGCCTCTGGCTTTGCTTCCTTCTTCGCGGCGGGCTTTTCCGCCTTCGCTGCCGACTTTTCCGACTTCTTGTCTGCCTTGCCGGTCTTGATGAGACGCTCTTCCTGGCTCATGCGCTTGCGGGGTTTGCGCCATGCGGGGCGCCCCTGCTTGCGACTCTCGACTACTTCAGGCTCCGCCAGCGTCACGTGCATGTGGCAGGTGTAGCGCGTGAACGGGTTGGCCATGCCGCGCGAGCGCGGGCGCCAGCGCTTCATGCGCGGGCCTTCGTCTACGGTCGCCTCCGCGATCACCAGCGTGTCCGTCTCGATGTCGATGCCATTGCGGTTGCCGTACTCTTCAGCGTTCGCGATGGCCGATTCAATCAGCTTGCGGATCGCAGGCGCGGCGCGCTTGTTAACGAACTGCAACAGCACCACAGCTTCGTCGGCGTCGCGACCGCGGACCGCGTCCATCACCAGGCGCGCCTTGCGGGCGCTCATGCGGACGTTGCGGGCACTCGCCTTGAACTCGTTTTTCACTGCTTCGGCCATGTCGGGCCTCTCCACTATTCGTTACCGCTATTACCGCGCTCTGCGCGGTCCCCGGGCTTGTCTGCCTATGACTTGCGGTGACCCGTGTGTCCCTTGTAGTTGCGGGTGGGCGAAAACTCGCCCAGCTTGTGCCCGACCATGTCTTCCGTTACGAACACCCGCAGGTGTTGCTTGCCGTTGTGGACCAGGAACGTCAGGTTCACAAATTCGGGAATGATGGTGCTCGCGCGCGACCAGGTCTTGATCGCTTCACGTCCACCCTGCTCCTTAACCCGAATCACCTTCTGCAGGAGCTTCGGGTCGACAAATGGTCCCTTCTTCAGCGAACGCGGCATTCCATACTCCTACTACTACTTGGCCTTCGTCTTCCGGCGACGAGACCGGATAATCATCTTGTTCGTCGGGTTCTTCGGACGGCGCGTCTTCGGGCCCTTACTCAGGTTCCCGTGACGATCCACCGGCTGGCGTCCCCCACCTGTGCGGTCATTGCCGCCACCCATCGGGTGATCGACAGGGTTCTTGCTGGTTCCGCGGTTCTTCGGACGACGCCCGAGCCAGCGGTTACGACCGGCCTTGCCGATCTGGATATTCATGTGATCGAGATTGCTCACCTGGCCAATCGTCGCACGGCAGGTCTTCTGAATGCGGCGAATCTCACCGCTCGGAAGCTGAACCGCCATCCAGTTGTCGTCGACACGGCCGGAAAGTACGCACTGGCTGCCGGCACCCCGGGCAAGCTGCCCACCCTTGCCGGGCTTCAACTCGACGTTGTGGATCGCCAGGCCCTGCGGAATCTTGTCGAGCGGCAGGCAGTTGCCGACCCGCGGCTCGGCCGTTTCGCCGCTGATGACAACGTCGCCTGGCTTCATGCCGTGCGGTGCAAGGATGTAGTCCTTGTGCCCGTTTGCATACCAGATCTGCGCCACGAAGCAGGTGCGATTCGGATCGTACTCAATGGCCTTGACTGTCGCCGGCACACCGTCAAATCGGGCGCGCTTGAAATCGATTTCGCGGTAGCGACGCTTGTGCCCGCCGCCGCGATAGGGCGCGGTTACGCGTCCGCGGTTGTTGCGCCCGCCGGTCTGCTTTTTGCCCTTGGTCTTCGACTTAAGCGGAGGCTCACTGCTGACCTCGCTGTAGTCAACCAGACGCGTGTGGCGCAGGCTGGGCGTACGGGGTTGAAAACTCTTGATTGGCATGACTCGTTCTTTCCTTCCGGCTTCTCGGCCCGGCGGCCATAATCCTGACCCTTAGGTCAACTCGATGCTTTCGCCCTTTTCGAGCGTGATCAACGCCTTCTTCCAGTCCGACTCGTTGAAGTAGCCGTACCGATTGCGGCGATTCTTGCGCCCCTTCATGCGGATGGTGCGGACACCGGCGACCTTCACTTTGAAGATGTCGCGAACCGCCTGGGCGATCTGAAGCTTGTTCGCATTCAGTTCAACCTCGAAGGCGTACACGCCGTCCACCATCTGCACGCTGCTCTTTTCCGTGATCAGCGGGCGCTTGAGAATTCCGTACAACTCGGGCTTGGTTGCCATCTTAGCCCTCCTTCTTTTCGCCGGCGCCAACGCCGTTCTTCAGTGCGTCAAATGCTTCGCGGGTCAGCAGCACGCGCCGCGTGCGACTCACTTCAAGAGCGTTGAACTGCCCCAGAGGACGAATCAGCGAACGCGGCACATTGCGGGCGGACAGGTAGAAGTTGCGGTCTTCCTTGTCCAGCCCCAGCAGCAGGCTGCCATTGTCAAGCCCCGCGCCACGCAGCATCTTCGTAAGCTTGGCAGTCTTCGGCTTGTCGAAGCTGAGACCATCCACCACGGACACCGCGCCGGCCTGGAACTTCGCCAGCAACGCGCTTTCCAGCGCGAGCTTCTTCATCTTCGCCGGAATCCGCACACGGTAGCTGCGCGGGTGCGGCCCGTGGGCGACGCTGCCCTTGTGGCGGTGCGGCGCACGCTTCTGCCCCGTGCGCGCGCGGCCGGTGCCCTTCTGGCGCCAGGGCTTCTTGTTCGAGCCCGCAACATCGCTGAGGTTCAGCGTGTTGTTGGTCCCCTGGCGGCGGTTCGCCTCATAGGCGAGAATCACTTCGCGCAGGGTGCGGCTCTTGACCTTGTCGCCGAACACGGACTCGTCGAAGGAGAGCTTCTCCTTGGCTTTGCCGTCTGCGTCATAAACCTGAACTTCGATCATCGTTCTATCCCGCATCGCTGTGTCCGATGCTTCCGGTTGTTCAACTGCCCGCTACTCCGCCCCGTACCGCCCGACTACTGGCCCTTGCCCTTGCGCAGCGCACGGTCTTCCTTCTTGGCGCGCTTGGCCTTGGCTTTCCGCACCAGAATTTCGGCACCGTTGAAGCCGGGTACCGCGCCGCGCACGTACAGCAGGTTGCGCTCGGAATCGATTCGCGCGACCAGCAGGTTCCGCACGGTTACCTGGTTCGTGCCCATGTGACCCGGCATCCGCGTGCCTTTCTGGACGCGCGCCATGGTCGTGGCTGAGCCGATGCTGCCCATCTCGCGCGTGTTCTTGGTACCGTGCGCGCGAGGACCGCTGTTGAAACCATGGCGGCGAATACCACCCTGGAAGCCGCGGCCCTTGGTCTTGCCGATCACGTCAATGAAGTCGCCTTCCTTGAACACGTCCGCAACCTTCACCACGTCGCCTGGCTTCAGCTCGGTGGGCTCGGTCAGGCGCGACTCGCGAATCGTACGGCGAGGCTCGGCGCCGGCACTCTTCCAGTGCCCCTTGACCGGCTTGCTCACGCGGTTCAGCTTGATGTCACCAAAGCCAAGCTGCACGGCGTTGTAGCCGTCTGTCTCTTCGTTCTTTACCTGGGCAACGGTGCACGGGCCGACTTCAAGAATGGTCACGGGAATCAGCTCCCCGTCATCCTTGAAAATCTGGCTCATCTCGCGCTTCTTGCCCAGCAGTCTGTTCACTGACATGTTTCTTCCTCTGTTACCGACTTAGCTGTTGCCATTGGTCGGTGCGGCAACCGCCGCTTCTCAGGTATTGATCCGAACTTCCACCCCGGCCGGCAGGTTGAGCGTCTGCAACGCGTCAACGGTGCGCGAGCTGGGCTGGCCGATGTAGATCAGCCGCTTGTGCGTCCGAATCTCGAACTGCTCGCGGCTTTTCTTGTCGATGTGCGGGCTGCGCAGCACGGTGTAGCGTTCAATCCGCGTCGGCAAAGGGATCGGGCCCGATACACGGGCACCGCTGTCCCTGGCCGAGTCACAGATCTGGCGTGCCGACTGATCCAGCAGCTCGTGATCATAGCCCTCAAGGCGAATCTTGATCTGCACGTTTCCTGATTCTTTCGCCATAAACCACCAAAACCCAAAGACTTACGCCTGCACCACAAGAACTGTCCGAAAAGGGCGAGGAAAGTAGCGTCGCACAACCTTTTCGTCAACCCACCGTATTGCCGAATTATCGCCTTGCGCCTGCCCTCGCCCCGCCACGCTCCGCCATGATCTTTTCCTTCACATGGGGCGGGCAAACCTCATAGCGGTATGGCTCCATGCTGTAATTCGCACGACCCTGGCTCAGACCGCGCACGGCCTGCACGTAGCCGAACATTTCGCTCAGCGGCGCGACCGCCGTGATGATCGTGATGTCCTCGTCCTTCTCCGTGCTCTCGATACGCGAACGGCGGCTGTTCAAGTCGCCGATTACGTTACCCGTGAACTGATCCGGGGTGCGAACCTCCACCTTCATCATGGGCTCAAGCACTTCCGTGCCGACACGATCCAGCAGTTCCCGGTAGGCAAGACGCGCGGCGTCCTTGTACGCGAAGTCCTTACTGTCAACGTCGTGGTAGCTGCCGTCGTAAAGCTCGGCCTTGAGCCCCTGCAACGGGTAGCCCGCAAGCCCGCCGGTGCGGCAGGATTCACGGAATCCCTCCTCGGCGCTCTTGATGAACTGGCGGGGAATGGCGCCGCCCACGATTCCGTCCTCGAACACGTTGGTATGCGCTTCGTCTTCCGGCAGGCTTGACCAGCGAATCTTGACGTGCCCGTAGCTGCCCGCGCCGCCGGTCTGCTTCTTGTGAACACCTTCCGTCTGGATTTCGCCCGGCACGTGCACGGTTTCGCGGTAGGCCACGCGGGGCTGGCCCACGTTGGCGTCGACCTTGAATTCGCGCAGAATGCGGTCGCGAATGATATCGAGGTGCAACTCGCCCATGCCGGAGATGACCGTCTGCTGGGTCTCGGCGTCGAGTTTGATTTTGAAGGTCGGGTCGTCCTTGGCCATCTTGTTGAGGGCCATGGCAAGCTTCTCGCGGTCCGCGTTGGTCTTCGGCTCGATGGACATCGCGATTACCGTTTCCGGGAACGTGATGGCGCCGAGTGCCAGCGGGTCGTCGAGGTCACAGAGCGTGTCACCCGTAACGGTGTAGTTGAGCCCAAGCACACCCACGATGTCGCCCGCGCCCGCTTCGTCGATGTTCTCGCGCTTGATGCTGTGCATTCGCAGAAGGCGGTTGATGCGTTCCTTCTTCTTTGTGCGCGGGTTGTACACACCGCTGCCCGACTTCAGGATACCGCTGTAAACGCGCACGTAGGTAAGGTCGCCGTGCTGCTCTGTGGCTGTCTTGAACGCCAGTACCGCGAGGGCGCCTTCCGGATCCGCCGGCAGCTTGCGCGGCTCCTTGGCTTCGTCCTTGGGATCAAACGCGTCAACGGGGGGAATGTCCGTCGGGCTCGGCAGGTACCAGACCACGCCGTCGAGCACTTCCTGCACGCCCTTGTCGCGCAGCGCACTACCGCAGAACACCGGGATGCACTTAAAGCCAAGCGTTCCCGCGCGCAGTGCCTTGCGAATCATCTCGTTGGTGACCTGGGCCTGCTTCTCCTCGAGGAAAAGCTCGCCAATGGCTTCATCGAAATCCGCAAGCTTCTCGATCATCTTCGCTCGGGCCTCGTCGGCCTCGGGCTTTAGACTTGTCGGGATTTCGTGGTGGACGCGGTTTACGCCCTTGTCGCCTTCGAAGGTAACGGCGCGCATTTCGATCAGGTCGATCGTGCCCTCAAGGTCCGTTTCCTGACCCCAGGGAATCTGGACCGGTATCGGGTTCGCATTCAGCCGGCGGACCATGGAGTCCACGGCCTTCTTAAAGTTCGCGCCAATCTTGTCCATCTTGTTGATGAACGCGAGGCGCGGAACCTTGTACTTGTTGGCCTGGCGCCAGACGGTTTCGGACTGCGCTTCCACGCCTTCCTTGCCGTCGAACACCGCTACCGCGCCGTCAAGCACGCGCAAGCTGCGCTCAACCTCGGCCGTGAAGTCCACGTGCCCCGGGGTGTCGATGATATTGACGACGTAGCGCTCGCTGTTCAGCGGGTCAACCCAGGCGCAGGTGGTAGCGGCGGAAGTAATCGTGATGCCGCGCTCACGCTCCTGTTCCATCCAGTCCATGGTTGCGGCGCCTTCATGAACTTCGCCGATCGCGTGTTCCTTGCCTGTGTAAAACAGTACGCGTTCGGTCGTCGTCGTTTTGCCGGCGTCGATGTGGGCAATGATCCCGATGTTGCGTGTTCGTGCGAGGTCAAGCAGTGCCACGTCTTCGTCTCCGTCGTTCCAGCCGCCCCAAAAATTTGCAGGCCGGTCACCCGATATGTCCCAGGCGGCCGGCCAAAACGGTTTCCCGTTTGCCAGGCGCCTGAAACTTGCCTGCCACAGCAGGCAGTTTTTCAAGCTCCGCCCTCGACTTCTTGAGGGCCTGTATAGGGGGCGCTACCGCGCCACTCCGTTTCTGTCCCGCAGGATAATGCGGGCGCGAAAGTGTAGGGCTGTCCCACCCAAAGTCAACGGGTAGAATGCCGGACCCGATGCAAATTCCGCGCTTCTGTAACTACCAGGCAAAGTGGCTGAAGGCCTTGTTGGCTTCGGCCATACGGTGCGTCTCTTCACGCTTCTTGACCGCGGCACCTTCCCGCTTGAACGCGTCGCCCAGTTCCTCGGCGAGGCACTGGTACATGGGCTTGCCCTTGCGGGAGCGCGCCGCGCCAATCAGCCAGCGGAACGCCAGCGCCTGCTGGCGCTTCGCGCCCACGGGCTTCGGCACCTGGTAGGTGGCGCCGCCGACACGCTTGCTTCGCACCTCGACCATGGGGCGGATGTTGTTCATCGCCTCATTGAAAACTTCAAGCGGTTCCTTCTCCGGGATGCGCTCTTTCAGCACGTTCAGAGCCTCATACACGATGCGCTGCGCCGTGGTGCGCTTGCCGCGCTGCATGATCGAGTTGATGAACTTCGTCAGCAATCTGCTGTTGTATACCGGGTCCGGTTGAAGGAATCGCTCAGTCGATTTGTAGTTGCGAGGCATAGGCCCGTCGCTCCGAAACGCCTAGATTTCAGTAAGGGGCGCGAATCGTAGCAGTGAGTCAGTCACCGTCAAGCAGGGGGAAGGTGTTGGTATTTTGGAAATTTGAAAACGGAATTCGGATCGGTCATGCGCGGGTGCGCGTCGTTCGAAATCGAGAAACAAAAGGCGCCCCGTTTTCGGGGCGCCTGGTCAATCGAGATTGCGGCTGAACTACTTGCCCTTCTTTGTGCCGTACTTGCTGCGGCTCTGCTTGCGCCCGTCCACGCCCTGCGTGTCCAGTGCGCCGCGCACGATGTGGTAGCGCACGCCCGGAAGGTCACGGACACGACCGCCGCGCACCAGCACAATGTTGTGCTCCTGCAGGTTGTGCCCTTCGCCCGGAATATACGCGGTAACTTCGCGCTGGTTGCTGAGGCGCACGCGCGCGATCTTGCGCAGCGCGGAGTTCGGCTTCTTGGGCGTGGTTGTACGGACCTGCAGGCAGACGCCGCGCTTGAACTGGTTCGCGTCAAGCGCCGGGCACTTGCTCTTTTTGGTGATCCGTTTGCGTCCCTTGCGGGAAAGCTGATTCAGAGTCGGCATAAAGTCCTGTCTTGCAGAAAATGCGTCTAATGAAGGGCGGGAAGTTTACTTTTCCGCCGCGTCTTTCAAGAGCCCGCTGCGGAGTTTTTCAGCGAGTTCGCTCCACTGTTCCCGGTCCGCCTCGGGCAACTCGTCAATCGTCACGACCACCAGTCCGGCCGCCTCGCGTGCCCGGGCGTTGCCGGCCTCCAATTTGTCAGCAGCAAAAGCGTACTGGACCAGCAGCGTTATGTAGTCGCCTTCCCACAGCCCGGAATCCTCGAGGCGCGGCAATTCGCCGAGGCTGCCCGGGCGATGTTCCCGCAGGCGGTCCCCCCATTTCTGGACCAGCTCATACTCGTCCCGCACGTACCAGGCGTTAACCGCCTGCGAGATCACGACGTTGCGCCAGCCCATGTCATTCAGCCGATACGCCGCCTCGTAGGCTTCAAGGAAGTGGGATTCAGCATCGCCGCCCACTTCGAGATCCACGCTCGCCAAAGCCAGATGGGAGTTGATAAGGGCGGTGTCGTCCTCAAGTCGAATTGCTGTCTCGTACGCGTTCTCGGCAAACTCGCGCGCGGCAACGGCGTCCAGGCTCAGTAGGCGGTAGGCCAGGTCACAGGCCGTGTCCACCTTCGGCAGATAGGCCTCAACCGAATGCAGGTGGAGAATGGCGTGCAGGCCCGCTTTTACCGCGCGCGCCGTTTCCCCATCCCCAAGGGCAAGCACTACGTTCACGAGTTCAATGTCCGCATACAGGCGCCAGTCCTTGCGAAGGCGGGTCCGCGTCTCCAGCTCGTCCAGCAGTGCCCTGGCTTTTCCCGGGTCGCGCCCTTTGCCCTCCCGCGCCCACATGCCGGCCTTGATCACCTGCAGGTAATCGTGCTCGCGCTCGTGTCCTTCGGGCAACATGCGCTGGGCCGTGCCTACAACCAGGACGCCCGCGGCGGGCCCGCTGGAGTATTCGATCCGTTCCGCCTGCCGCAGTTTTTCTGCTACGGCGCCCAGACGGTAGTCCGTTTCGCCCGTCCTGTCTGTGAACTTGTAGAAGGGCTGCCCGTCCCCGGCATCCGGTGATGCCGCACACCCGGCCAGCAGAAACAGAACGCAAAGGGACAGGCGCGCAACGCGCCTGTCCCAACTTGACGTGTCAAGCTTGTGCTCAACCACTACGCCACTCCGCTGGCTACCTTTTCTTCCGCGGGCTGTGCGACATCGCGGTCTATGTCGATGATGTGATACATCGGGAAACCGCTGCCGGCCGGGATTCGGTGCCCCAGAATGATGTTTTCTTTCAGCCCGGTCAGGAAGTCGCGTTTGCCTGCAATCGCGGCTTCGGTCAGCACCTTGGTGGTTTCCTGGAAGCTCGCGCTGCTCAGGAAGCTTTCGCTCTGCAGGCTCGCCTTGGTGATACCCAGAAGCAGCGGCTTGAAGGTAGCGGGCTTGCCGCCTTCTTCACTGACGCGGTTGTTTTCGCGGCGGATAGAAACGCGGTCAACAACAGTCCCGCGCAGGAAGCCGCTGTTGCCCTCATTGACGATGCGTACCTTGCGCAGCATCTGCGACAGGATGATCTCAATGTGCTTGTCGTTGATGCCCACGTTCTGGCTGCGGTACACCTTCTGCACTTCGGCCAGCAGGTACTCCTGTACGGCATCCTTGCCCTGGATATCAAGCACGTCGTGCGGAACGCGAGAGCCCTCGGTCAACTGCTCGCCGGCCTTCACGCGGTCACCCGTGCGCACCTTGATAGCGATGCGGGCCGGAATCGCGTGCTCGGCCACTTCACCGGTGTCACTGCGAACGAAGACGGTGCGCTTGCCGCGCTTCTTGTCTTCGGACAGCTCAACCGTGCCATCGATCTTGGTGATGATCGCGGGCTCTTTGGGCTTGCGCGCTTCAAGCAATTCCGTGACGCGGGGCAGACCACCGGTGATGTCCTGCGTGCCGCCGATTTCACGAACCGTCTTGGCCAGCACTTCGCCGCCCTTCACCTTGGCGCCATCCTTGGCCACGATGGTCGACTTCTCGGCCAGCGGGTAGTAGGCGATGACTTCACCCTTGTTGTTCTCAATACGAATCTGCGGGTGCAGGTCGCCCTTGTGCTCGATGACAACGCGCTGCTTGGTGCCGGTTTCCTGCTCGACTTCTTCCTTGAACGTGCGTCCCTCGATCAGGTCGTCATACACGATTTTACCGTCAACCTCGGCGATGATCGGCGTGGAGTGCGGATCCCAGTCGCAAAGGACGGCACCGGCGCGGCTGACCTTGGCGCCATCGGCGATCTTGAGACTGGCGCCAAGCGGTATGGCGTGCGTGTCGAGGATGTTGTCATCCTTGTCCACGATGAAGATTTCGCCCTTGCTGCTGACGGCGATGTTTTCGCCTTCCGTGTTCTTCACGAAACGCAGCGAGTCGCCGTACTTCACGGTACCCGGACGCGCGATGCGGATGTCCTTGTCCACGCTGGTACGGGTAACTGTGCCGCCGATGTGGAAGGTACGCATGGTCAACTGCGTGCCGGGCTCGCCGATCGACTGTGCGGCAATGATGCCGACCGCAAGCCCCAGCTCGACCATTTCCTCGCGGCTGAGGTCCGCACCGTAGCACAGACGGCAGCAGCCGGTATCCGAGTCGCACGTCAGTGGGCTGCGAACGCGGATCTTCTGGAAGCCCAGGTCTTCGATTTCCTTCGCCATCTCGACGGACACAAGCGAGTTGCGCTTGATGAGCATCTCCTTGGTCTGGGGGTGGCGAATGTCGTCGCACACCACACGACCGCGAATGCCTTCCGCAAGGCTGATCTCGACCTTTTCACCCTTGAACACTGAGCGCTTGTCGACGCCCTGGTCCGTGCCGCACTCGTGCTCGCTTACCACGACCGTCTGCGCGACGTCGGCCAGCTTGCGGGTCAGGTAGCCCGAGTCGGCCGTCTTGAGCGCCGTGTCGGCCAGGCCCTTACGCGCGCCGTGCGTTGAGCTGAAGTATTCGAGTACTCGCAGACCTTCACGGAAGTTGGCCTTGATGGGTGTTTCAATGATTTCGCCGCCCGGCTTGGCCATCAGACCGCGCATGCCGGCGAGCTGGCGAACCTGCTCGGTGCTGCCTCGGGCGCCGCTGGTAACCATCATGTGGATCGGGTTAAGGTACGGCTTTCCGTCGCGCTCGTCGTTCTTGAGCACGTCCATCATCGCGCGCCCGATTTCTTCGCGGGCGTGGGTCCACTCGTCAATCACGTGATTGCGACGCTCGCGATCGGTGATGACGCCCTGGCGATAGCGGCGGTCAAGTTCGTCCACCAGCTTCTGGGACTTCTTGAGAATGTCTTCCTTGATCTCCGGCGAGCGCATGTCGTCTTTGCCGATGCTGCAACCCGCCTTGGTGGCCGACTTGAAGCCGAACTCCTTGATGTCGTCAAGCAGCTTCAGAGTCGCCACGCGGTCGAGACGCTTGTAGCAGTGGGCGATTACGCCACTGACCTGCTTCTTGCCGATCGGGTAGTTGAAGAACGGCATCCCCAGCGGAAGCATATCGTTGAACAGAATGCGCCCGGGGGTCGTTTCAACCATGTACGAGTTCGTGGTCCCGGCGATTTCCTCGATCCATTCCTCGTAGAGGTCGCGGTCCTGCCAGATCTCGGAGTTCAGACCAAGCGTCCAGTCCGCGTTTGGAAAGTCCTTGTGCCCGGACAAGGCATTGCCGGCGGCGTCATAGACCACCTTCTCTGCGGGCATCAGCACCTTAATCTTGGCATGGGTGCCGAGCTTGCCGTGGCTGTAGGCGCTGATCACGTCTTCCAGCGTGGTGTACCACTTGCCTTCGCCTTCTTCTTTGGCGTTGTCGGCGGTCATGTAGTAGAGCCCCAGCACCATGTCCTGGCTGGGCGTGATGATCGGGTTGCCGTGCGCGGGACTGAAAATGTTGTGAATGCTCAGCATCAGCGTATGGGCTTCAATCTGGGCCTCGAAGCTCAGCGGCAGGTGAACAGCCATCTGGTCACCGTCGAAGTCGGCGTTGAAGCCGCCGCAGACCAACGGGTGAATCTTGAGCGCATTGCCTTCCACCAGCACCGGCTCAAAGGCCTGGATGCCCATTCGGTGAAGGGTCGGTGCGCGGTTGAGCAACACCGGGTGCTTGTCGATGACCTCTTCAAGAATGTCCCACACCTCTTCGTCGCGACGCTCAAGCATCTTCTTGGCGGACTTGATCGTGTCGGCCAGACCGAGCTCGCGCAGGCGGCGAATGATGAACGGTTGATAGAGTTCCAGAGCGATCTTCTTGGGCAGGCCGCACTGGTGCAGCTTGAGTTCCGGCTCAACCACGATGACGGAACGGGCCGAATAGTCCACGCGCTTGCCGAGCAGGTTCTCGCGGAAGCGTCCCTGCTTGCCCTTGATCATATCGGTCAGGGATTTAAGCGGGCGGTTCCGAGAGCCAAGCACCGGGCGCCGGCAGCGGTTGTTGTCAAACAGCGCGTCGGCCGACTGCTGCAACATGCGCTTTTCGTTGCGGATGATGACCTCGGGTGCATTGAGATCGATCAGCTTTTTGAGGCGGTTGTTGCGGTTAATCAGGCGACGATACAGGTCATTCAGGTCGCTCGTCGCGAAGTTGCCGCTTTCGAGCTGTACCAGCGGGCGCAGGTCCGGCGGGATAACGGGGATCACGTCCAGGATCATCCACTGGGGATCATTGCCCGACGTGTAGAACGCCTCCACGGTCTTGAGGCGCTTGATCAGGTCCTTCTGCTTCTGCTTGCTGTTGGTTTCACTGAGTTCGCGACGCAGCTCGTTGCTGAGTTCCTCAAGGTCCAGGTCATCCATCAATCGGGCCAGGGCCTCGGCCCCCATGGCTGCCTTGAACTGGTCGCCGTACAGCGAGCGCATCTCGCGGAACTTTTCCTCGTTCAGGAGTTCCTTGGCCTTCATCTCGGACGGCCCCGGATCCAGGACGATGTAGTCCTGGAAGTAGATCACGCGTTCAAGGCTGCTGGCCTTGACGTTCAGCAGCGCGCCGATACGTGACGGCATGGCCTTGAAGAACCAGATGTGTGCGCAGCGGGCGGCGAGGTTGATGTGCCCCATGCGCTTGCGGCGGACTTTGCTGGTGGTGACCTTCACGCCGCAGCGTTCACACACAATGCCTTTGTACTTGATGCCTTTGTACTTTCCGCAGAAGCACTCGTAGTCCTTTTCAGGGCCGAAGATCTTCTCGCAGAACAGTCCGTCCTTCTCAGACCGGTAGGTGCGGTAGTTGATCGTCTCCGGCTTTTTGACCTCGCCGTAGCTCCAGGACCGAATGTCCTCCGGGCTTGCGAGCATGATGCCAACCGAGCCGATTTCGTTGATCTTGTCGTAGAGCGATTCAGGCATGAGCCTTGTTCCTTCCTTCAATCGCGGAATCCCGCGTAGAGTTTTTCCGTTGCCGGCGACACTTGCTGCCCCGAGGTTTCAGGTGTCGGGTTTCAGGGAACTGCTTGCGACTGACGCTGCCCTGAAACCTGGAACCTGTCCCCTGATACCTGACCGTCCCCTACTCCTTGAAGAGGTCGGAGACCATGCTGCCGTCCGGACGATAGAGCGAAATGTTGAGACCCAGCCCCTTGATCTCGTTCACAAGCACGTCGAACGAAACCGGCGTGCCGGGCTCAAGAATGTTTTCGCCCTTCACCATGCTCTCGTAAATCTTGGTGCGACCTTCGACGTCGTCGGATTTGACGGTCAACAGTTCCTGCAGAATGTTGGCCGCGCCGTATGCCTCCAGGGCCCAGACTTCCATTTCGCCGAAACGCTGTCCGCCGGAGCGCGCCTTGCCGCCCAGGGGCTGCTGTGTAATCAGCGAGTACGGGCCAGTAGCACGGGCGTGTACCTTGTCGTCCACCAGGTGGTGCAGCTTCAGCACGTACATGTAGCCAACGCTGACCTTCTGCTCGAACGGTGTGCCCGTGCGGCCATCGTAAAGAACCGACTTGCCGTCCGGGTCCAACCCGGCTTCGGTCAGCATGTCCGTGATGTCGTGCTCGGTGGCGCCGTTAAACACCGGTGTCACGGCCCGGAAACCAAGCTTCTTGGCCGCGATGCCCAGGTGCAGCTCAAACAACTGCCCCACGTTCATACGGCTGGGAACGCCAAGCGGGTTCAGCAGCATCTGCACACAGGTGCCGTCTTCAAGGAACGGCATGTCTTCCATCTTCAGAATCTTGCTCACGACACCCTTGTTGCCGTGGCGCCCCGCGAACTTGTCGCCCACGCCCAACTGGCGCTTGGTGGCGAGTTCGACCCGCACCTTCTCCAGCACGCCCGTCGGCAACTCGTCGCCGCGCGTAAGCTTCTGGGTGATCCGGTTGAGTTTCTGCTGTGCGCCACGGATTTTTTTGCGTGCGCGGTTGATCGCTTCTTCAACCAGGCGCACCGAGCGACCACCGGCGCCGAATGCGTCCGGCGTCAGGTTTTCGAGCACATCTTCGATCTCGTCGGCGGTCATGCTCTTGCGTTCGTCGTCACTGAGCAGCGCCTTCATCGCCTTCTTGCCGGACTTCGGCTTGTTGCCAAGGGACTCCTCAAGCTCCGCGATCAGAATATCGAGCTGCTCACGGGCCTCCGACAGGTACTCCTCGTTGGCCTTCTTCTGCTCAATCTTGACCTGTTTCTTTTCTTCGTCCGTCTGCGCAATGCGCTTGCTGAAGCGCTCGGTCTTGATGACCACGCCGTAGCTGCCGGCCGGCACTTCCAGTGAGTCGTTCTTCACGTCTTCGCCGGCCTTGCCGAAGATCGCGTACAGCAGCTTTTCTTCGGGTGTCAGCTCGGACTTGGACTTGGGCGCGACCTTGCCAACGAGAATGTCGCCGGGGCCGACCTTGGTGCCGACGCGGATCACGCCGCCTTCATCAAGGTTCTTGCGCTGGCGCTCACCGACGTGCGGAATTTCGCTGGTGAACTCTTCGCGTCCCAGCTTGGTTTCGCGGATTTCAATCTCGAACTCTTCGATGTGAATCGACGTGAACGCGTCCCGGTGCAGCAACTCTTCACTGACCAGAATGGCGTCCTCAAAGTTGTAGCCGTCCCAGGGCATGAAGGCGAGCAGGATGTTGCGCCCCAGGGACAACTCGCCGAAGTGCGTCGCGGCGCCGTCGGCAATCACGTCGCCCGCCTTGACCCGGTCGCCTTCGCGAACAATCGGTGTCTGGTTGAGGCAGGTGCGCTCATTCAAACCCACAAACTTGCGCAGGGTGTAGATTTCGTCGCCAATGACGATTTCGCGGCTGTCCACGTAGCGAACCACACCGTCGGCCACAGCGCGAATCACCATTCCGCTGTTGCGAGCAACGTGCTGCTCCATGCCCGTGCCGACAAGCGGCGGCTCGGTCTGCACCAGCGGCACGGCCTGACGCTGCATGTTGCTGCCCATGAGCGCGCGGTTGGCGTCGTCGTGCTCCAGGAACGGAATCAGCGAGGCACTGACGCCGATCATCTGCATACTGCTGACATCCATCAGCTCGACTTCCGTGCCCGTGACGGTGCGGAAATCCTGGCCGATGCGAACCGGAATGTGATTACCGGTCAGGTTGCCCTTGTCGTCGATGGGCGCGTCAGCGGGCGCGATGACCATGCCGACCTCTTCGTCGGCGCGCAGGAACATGATCTCGTCGGTCACCTTGCCCTTCTTCACGGCACGGTACGGCGTCACGAGGAAGCCGTATTCGTCGGTTTCGGCGTAGGTGCAAAGGCTCGAGATCAGACCGATGTTCGTGCCTTCTGGCGTTTCGATCGGGCAGATTCGCCCGTAGTGCGAGATGTGAACGTCACGCACTTCGAAGCCGGCGCGTTTACGGTTCAAGCCGCCCGGGCCGAGGGCTGACAGGCGACGCTCGTGCGTAAGCTGGGACAGCGGGTTCGTCTGATCCACCACCTGTGACAGCTCGCCGCGCCCGAAGAAGAAGGCGACGGCGGTGCTGATCGTCTTGGCGTTGATCAGGTTGCGCGGCGTTGGTGTTTCTTCCAGGTTCATGCGCTCCTGGACATTCTTCTTGAGCTTCAGGAACCCCTTGCGAAGCTCGTCGCAAACGAGTTCATCAATCGTTTTGACTCGGCGGTTACCCAAGTGGTCAATATCGTCCGTGGTGGCGCCACTGCCAGGCTGGCGCAATGCAAGGATGTACTCAATGGCGTTCTTGAGGTCGTCCGGAAGCAGGCTCTGCTGGTTTTCCTCGATCTCGACGCCGAACTTGCGGTTCAGGCGGAAGCGCCCGACGCGACCCAGGCGATAGCGGGTGTCGTCGTAGAACTTTTCACTGAACAGCGCCGCGGCCTTCTCCTTGTTGACGGGGTTGCCCGGTCGCAAGCGCAGATAGATGCGCTCAAGGGCTTCTTCCTGGTCCGTCGTCGGGTCTTCCTGAAGGCTGTTAAGGATCAACGGGTCGCTGACGTCCTTGATGACTTCGACTTCCTTGATCGACTTGTTGTTGCAGATGACCTTGGCCAGGTCGGCGCTGATCAGGGTCGCGCCTTCTACCAGAATTTCGCCTGTATCCGGGTCAACCACATCGCCGACAGCGTAACGGTTGGCGATGGATTTGACGGCGCGCGTGCTGTTGGTCTTGACCTTGCTGGTGTCATAGAACTGGCGAATGATCGCCTCGGCCGTTGACAGGTCCGGGCTCATGGCGCGGAAGAAAGTCATCGCGCTGAACTTGCCCGACTGGTCGATGCGGATGCTAAGCGTGTCTTTCTTGGTAACCGCAAGCTCGATCCAGCTACCGCGTTCGGGGATCACCCAGCAGGTGTGCATCTTGCGGTTATCGGGACTCAGGTCGAAGCCGAAATCAACACCCGGGCTGCGGTGCAGCTGGTTCACAATCACGCGCTCGGCACCGTTAATGATGAACTCACCCCCGCCGATCATGAGCGGAAGCTCGCCGAGGTAAACATCCTCGTCGACACTTTCGCCGTCGCGGTTCAGGCGCATCTTCACGACCAGCGGCGCGCCGTAGGTCAGCTTCAGGGCGCGGCACTCGTCCGGTGTGTAGCGCGGCTCGCCCAGCTCATAGCTCAAGAACTCGAGACTCATGGTCTGGTCATAGCTATAGATCGAGAAGATCTCGTTGATCAGCGCCTGAAGTCCGTACTCCTCGCGGCGCGATTGCGGCACGTCGGCCTGCAGAAAGCGCGCATAGGATTCGGTCTGAAGCTGAACCAGGTTTGGCAGCTCCACTTGCCCGACACTCTTACCAAAGCGGCGGATCGGCGTTACGTCCTGCGACAGTGACATGCGTGCTCCTTCTTCTTCCTACGTCTTCCTGACATCGTCCGCGATCCGGGGCGCATCGGCACCCAGTCTCCGGTGTTCGGGCTGGCTTCGGCCCCTTGGCAACGCCCGGGGCTCAAACGCAAAAGGGGCCCCCTGGTGGGGAACCAGGTGCCCTCATACTGGCCGACCGCGTTCCCGGAGCTGCCGGCGCCGTCCCCACGGCCACCTGTGCGCTCCCGTCTGATTGCGGGCGAACTCTTTTTCAAATTTTCTTCCGTGCCTGACCGCTCGCAGAAGCGAACCAATCCCATGGGGACGGCGCGATGGCACCGTCCCCATGGAGATCAACTACTTCAGCGAGGTCTTGCCGCCGGCGTCGTCGAGCTTCTTCTTCATAGCCTCGGCTTCTTCCTT
This sequence comes from Planctomycetota bacterium, assembly GCA_019912315.1. Taxonomy (GTDB): domain Bacteria; phylum Planctomycetota; class UBA8742; order UBA2392; family UBA2392; genus JACKID01. The sequence continues at coordinate 31,661 of JAIOJA010000077.1, read as the reverse complement.
CGGCACGCCTTCCTTGACCGGCTTGGGCGCTTCTTCGACCAGCTTCTTGGCGTCGGCCAGACCCAGCGCCGTGATTTCGCGGACGACCTTGATGACCGGGATCTTCTTCGCCGGGTCAGTCACGCCTTCCAGAATCACGTCGAACTCAGTCTTTTCAACAGCAGCAGGGGCAGCATCGCCACCGCCAGCCGGGGCCGCCACCGCAACTGCGGCCGCCTGCGCCTTGACGTCGAACTTTTCCTCGAACGCCTTCACGAAGTCACGGACCTCAAGCAGGTTCCAACCTGCAACCTCGTCGAGGACCTTCTGTACCTTCTCAGCAACTTCCGTCATGGTTCTACCTCTATGTCAAAGGGAGTCGGGCTCCCGTGGTTAGTGTTCGATCACCCGGTGATTACCCGGCCTCTTTTTCCAGTTTTTCGGCAAGCGCGTTGAACGCATACAACACCTGCGCATAGCCTGTCTGCATGGTTGCCGCGAGCTTCTGCGGCACCGATACGAAACCGCCGACCATCATGGACAGCAGCTCTTTCTTACCAGGCAGGGTTGAAATCTGCTTTACGCCGTCGGCATCCAGGACATCGCTTCCCATCTGTCCGCCCTTGAGCGTGATGGTCTTGTCGTTGCCCTTCAGCCACTTCGTCGCAAACTTCGCCGCATCAATCGCACCCTCGGCCCCGAACAGCAGAGCCGTCTGCCCCGAGAAGATATCTCCACCGAGCGTTGACTCGATAAGAGGCTGCATCCCCTTGTCCTTGAGGGCGTGTACCGCAATGCGGTTCTTCACCACCTCCATGGTCAGGTTGGCCTTGCGCAACTCGTCACGGAACTGCGCCATTTTCTCGCTGTTCAGCCCGCTGTAGTCGATCGCGACAACGCTGTCCAACTCACCGAGGTCCTGCCGGTATTGCTCTACTAGCAACTCATTCAATAGATTCGGCATGGTCCCTCCTACTGCTGCTCGACGGCGACCAGCACGCCGGGCGTCATCGTGCCCGAAATACTGACCTTCTGGATGTAATTGCCCTTTACCGCCGTGGGCTTAAGCGACTTCAGGTGGTTCAGCACGTGCTCAAGATTGTCGCTCAACTTCGAGCTGCTGAAACTGCGCTTGCCCAGGGGCACATGGATGTTTCCGGCCGGATCGGTCCGAAACTCCAGCTTGCCCGCCGAGAACTCACGCACGGCGGACACCACGTCCTCCGTCACCGTGCCGGCCTTGGGCGTCGGCATCAGCCCCTTGGGGCCGAGAACCTTTCCCAACTTGCCGACGTGGCGCATCTGGCTGGGGTGCGCGATAGCCTGATCGAAATCGAGCCAGCCCTCCGCCACCTTCTTTGCCAGTTCCTCGCCGCCGGCCTCAATGGCACCGGCTTCTTTAGCCTGATCAGCCAGTTCGCCTTCGCAGAACGCAATCACCCGTTTCTGTTTGCCGGTTCCGTGCGGAAGCGCGATGGCGCCACGCAGGTTCTGTTCGGCCTTGCGGGGATCGATATTCAACTTGACGGCCAGGTTCACCGTTTCGTCGAACTTGGCTTTCGGGAAGCTCGACAGCATGTCAAACGCTTCGCTCGCGGCATAGCGTTTGCCCGCGTCAACCTGTTTCGCGGCCTCCCGGTACTTCTTGCTTCGTATCTTCTTACCCATTCTCCCTCCTGGCAGTGTGGAACTTCGCCTGTGCTGTCTCCTGCCCTGCACACCGGGGCGACAGCCCGCCCGATGTGGTTGACCCCCAGGGGTCAGGCACCCTTTCGCTCCGCAAAAAGGAGCCTCACCCCTAGTCCGCCAACTGAATGCCCATGCTGCGCGCCGTACCGGCGATAACCCGTTTGGCGGCCTCCATACTGCCGGCATTCAGGTCGGACATCTTTTCGCCAGCAATCTTCTCGAGCTGCGCCTGCGTGATCTTGCCCGCTGATTCGCGCCCGGGATTCTTGCTGCCACTCTGAAGCTTCATCTCGGTCTTGATGAGCACGCTGGCGGGCGGGCTCTTGAGGATGAAGTCAAAACTGCGGTCCTTGAAAATGCTGATTTCAACCGGCACAACCACGCCCATCTTGTCCCGTGTCCGGTCATTAAATCGCTTCACGAAGTCGGCAATGTTCACGCCGTGCTGTCCCAGTGCGGGACCAACGGGCGGGGCCGGTGTCGCCTGGCCACCCTTGCACTGCAGTTTCACCTTCGCCATCAGTTCTTTAGCCATTGTTGCTCCGCTTCGCTTTGCTGGTTTATCGTTGATAGTTGGCGGGCGGGCTGCTTTGTCCCGCATCCACCAGTTGTTCCTATCAACTATCAACCACTCACTATCAACTGCCCTAAACCTTCTCGACCTGCCAGTACTCAAGCTCAACGGGCGTGGCACGACCAAAGATCGTGACGATAACCTGGATGCGCCCCTTTTCCGGGTCGACTTCCTCGACGTTTCCTTCGAAGCCGTCGAACGGGCCGTCCTTGATCTTGACCGCGTCGCCCTTGGCGAACTCGATCTTTACCACTGTTTCTTCGCCCTCTTCTTTGGGCTCGGAGATACGCAGGATCTTCTTAACGTCTTCTTCGCTCATGGGAACCGGCTGGTTGCGGTCACCCACAAAGTCGCCCACGCCCGGCGTTTCACGAATAAGGTGGTACGCGTCACCGTTGATCTTCCAGCGCTGATCGGCGCTGTCACTACGGTCCTCGTCCGTTTCCACCTCAAGGTACAGGTAGCCGGGGTACACTTTGCGCTTGCGCTCACGCTTCTTGCCGCCCTTGATCTCCTGAACCGTCTCGGTCGGGATCACCATGCGGTCAAAGAGATGTTCAAGACCACGCGCTTTCACGCGTTTCTCGAGATTCTCTTTGATCTTTTCCTCACGCGAGCTCTGCACGCGCAGCACGTACCACATCTTCATTTGGCTCTCTCTGGCTACCACTTAGCTGTCCGCCTGTTCTTCGTCGTCAAGCCTCAAGACCATGGTGACAATGCGCCCCCAGCCGGCCTCATTCCAGGACTTGCCCTGCAGCATCCCGGTACCCATCGTGAACGTCAGATCGAACATGAACATCAACAGCGCGAACCAGAACACGAAGTACAGCACCACGCCCGTCGCCCGGTTCACTTCCTTGCGCGGCGCCCAGCGAACGCGCCTGAGCTCCGCCTCTGTCTCGATCAGCAGGTCTGCGAACTTCGGGCGGTTCAGCCATGCCCGCAGCGCGAACAACCCGACAACGAACAGCCCGACGGCCAACACCACGCTCCAGGTCACCCACTCCGTGAGTGAGCCGGCGCCCGTCACAAGCTGCTTGCCAAAGACCGGGTCTTCAAAGCCGAGCAGCCGGTCCAGGCGGGTGTTGCCGTACTGCAACAGCGCGAAGCTGAACCACGCCAACAAGGCGAGCAGAATGAACGTGGCAAACGTGCGCGCACGTCGCCCCGCCCCGCGTCGATAATTTTCGAACATCGCCATAGCTGCCCTGCGTTTCAGTTCTGGCACGGCGGGAGGGAATCGAACCCCCAACCTGCGGTTTTGGAAACCGCTGCTCTGCCAGTTGAGCTACCGCCGTATTGTTTCAGTTGATAGTTGGTGGTTGATAGGTGGTAGGAACTGCGTTGTTCTATCAACCACCAACTATCAACTATCAACTATCAACTCAACGACTACTTCTTCTTTTCTTTGTGCACCGTGTGCTTGCGAAGCTTGCTGTTGTACTTCTTCAGCTCAAGCTTCTTGATACCCTGGCCTTTCACGCGTTTCTCGGTGCGGTAGTACCGCACACCAGTCTCGGTGCACTCCAGGAACACGTACTCGCGATTGTCGCCGGCCATTGCATCTTCCTTTTCGGGAAGGAACCGGCGACGAGCCAAAAGCCCGCCGCCGCTTCCCGATTTTCTGATTCGCTACTTAACCACCTTCACCACGTTGCCGGCACCCACCGTACGACCCCCCTCGCGGATGGCGAACTTGGCGCCCTCTTCCATGGCGATCGGCTTCTGCAGTTTCACGCTCAGCTTGACGGTATCGCCAGGCATGACCATTTCCGCGCCGCCAAGCAGGTCGCAAGCGCCCGTTACGTCCGTCGTGCGGAAGTAGAACTGCGGGCGGTAGCCGCTGAAGAACGGGGTATGACGCCCGCCCTCATCCTTACTCAGGATGTAGCACTGGCACTCGAACTCGGTGTGCGGCTTGATGCTGCCCGGCGCGCAGATGACCATACCACGCTCAACCTGCGCCTTTTCAATGCCGCGCACCAGCACGCCAACGTTGTCACCGGCGAGGCCTTCTTCAAGCTGCTTCTGGAACATCTCAACGCCGGTAATGGTGGTCTTGAGCGGGTGCTCCTGCAGACCAACGATTTCGACGTTGTCGCCAACCTTGACCTTGCCGCGCTCGATACGCCCGGTGGTCACGGTACCGCGACCGGAGATCGAGAAGACGTCTTCCACCGCGATCAGCAGCGGCTTGTCGACTTCGCGCGTCGGCTCAGGGATGTCGCTGTCGATCGCGTCCAGCAATTCCTGGATGCACTTCGTCGCGGCAGCGTCGCCCGGCTTCTCAAGAGCCGCCTTGGCGTTGCCGCGGACGATCTTGATCGTGTCGCCGGGGAACTCGTACTTGTTCAGCAGTTCGCGAACTTCCAGCTCAACCAGCTCAAGAAGCTCTTCGTCGTCAACCAGGTCCACCTTATTAAGGAAGACTACCAGCGCCGGAACGTTCACCTGCTTGGCCAGCAGAACGTGCTCGCGGGTCTGGGGCATCGGGCCTGTGTCGGCCGCGACGACCAGAATCGCGCCGTCCATCTGGGCCGCGCCGGTGATCATGTTCTTGATGAAGTCCGCGTGGCCCGGGCAGTCTACGTGGGCGTAGTGGCGCCCTTCCGACTCGTATTCCACGTGGGCCGCGGCGATCGTCACCGTCTTGTTGGCGTCACGCACCGTGCCGCCCTTGGTGATTTCGGCGTAGCTCTTGGCCTTGGACAGACCCTTGGCCGCGCAGTACGCAACCAGAGCCGCGGTCAGAGTGGACTTGCCGTGGTCGATGTGTCCGATTGTGCCGACGTTGACGTGCGGCTTGGTGCGTGCAAAGACTTCCCGCGCCATAGCTATCTACCTTTGTCTTTTCAGCCAGATGCCTCCGACCCATCGGAGGCTGTCCAAAATTCACGCCCACACCGGGCATGCCTGTTTACTTCGTACAGCGAACCTGCCTGCGCCCCGCGTTTCCGCAAGGGGTAATCGGCGATACAGCGCCGTCTGTTCTACCCCTCAAGCACCCCGGTCAAGCCGAAGTTCCCGAAGGGTGGAGCTGCCCATGGGATTTGAACCCACGACCTCGTCCTTACCAAGGACGTGCTCTACCACTGAGCTAGGGCAGCGCAATCCTCCGCCTGCAGCTTCTTCACTTCTTCTCACTTCTTCTCGGCGCCATGCTGCGGCGCCCGAAGGTGGAGCGGGCGATGGGACTCGAACCCACAACCGTCTGCTTGGAAGGCAGATGCTCTAGCCATTGAGCTACACCCGCGTCTGTCAGCCCTTCGCTTCAGGCCGTAAATCTGGTGGGCGGAGCTGGATTCGAACCAGCGAAGGCATTTGCCACCTGATTTACAGTCAGGCCCCTTTGACCGCTTGGGTATCCGCCCGGCTTTCCAAGCGCCGCTACTGCGCCACGCCTGCCGGTCTTCTGTTTTCAAAACGCAGGGCCGTTGCAAAGCCGTAAGCTGGAGCCGGCGGCGAGATTCGAACTCGCAACCGCTGGTTTACAAAACCAGTGCTCTGCCATTGAGCTACGCCGGCGCCCTGCGCCAAAATTGGAGCGAAGAAGATAGCAACCGGTTTTCAACCCGCAATGGGATATCAACCGAAATCTATTCCGCACCAAGGTTGTTCTAACCGCGCGCAGGGATAGCATTTCCCCGCGCCGTAACCAGCCGGAGAATGACGTGTTCTTCACCATCATCAAAGCCACCCGCTGGCTGTACAAAACCTTAAACGCAGACCTGTTTCCGTGGCAGATCGCACTGGGGGTCACGCTGGGCGCACTTGCCGGGCTGCTGCCCCTGGGCCTGGGCACGGTCTGCGTCTTCACCCTGATCATCCTGGTCAACCTGCACTTCGGCAGCGCCACCTTCGCCTTTGGGCTGTTCAAGCTGATTTCGCTGCCTCTGCAAGGCATTCTGATTCGCCCGCTTGGCGCTTCCGCCCTGGAGGTCGCCCCCCAAGCCCCCTTGATCGCGGCCGCCGAAACCCCGATTCTCGCATGGCTGCGCCTGGACTACTACGACGTCGCCGGCGCGATCGCCCTGTGGCTGATCATCGCAGCACCACTGTTCGTCGCGATGCTGTTCTTCTGGCGTGCCTGGCGCGAACGCCTGGAAAAGAAATTCAAAAAGTCAAAGCTCATGAAGTGGGCTTCAAAAGTATGGATATTCAAAGGACTCAAGTATGTCTTCCTCGGATCCAACTGAGCCGGTAGAGGCCATGGCGTCCGACGAGCCACAGCCCGAAACCGAATCAGAGAAACGCAAACGCGCAGGGCTGCTGCGCCTGAAAGCGGTCTGCATTCTGCCCGTGCTGTTCGGCGGCGCGGCGCTGGCTTACTTCTTCATGATCGACGGCATCATCGCCGACCAGCTGACCATGCAGGCTCGAAACGTCGCCGGCGAGGGCGGCAACTCAGAAGTCGGCTACGTCAGTTTCAGCATCTTCGGTCCCAAGCTCACCATCCGGGAACTGCACGCCTGGCAGGACGTCGAAGGGCGCGAACGTCGCGAAGTCATCTACCTGCGCGAGGCGAACCTCGACATCGAATTCTGGCCCTTGCTTGAGAAACGCTTCGTTATCAACGACATCAGCGCCAGCGAGATTCGCTACCAGCAACCCTGGAGCCCGGAGCCTGAACCAGAACCTGCCGACGTGCCGACAGACACCAGTCAGCCTGAGTTGAACGACTACCTGAAGCAACTCAAAGATATCCTGGAGAGCGAGGAGATCGATGACCTTCGCGACTGGATAGAGAAACTTCGCGAGTACTCGAAAGAAGAGGGTGCCACAGGTTCCGGCGAAGAAACCGTCGAAGAGCCCGCCAAAGCCGAGCCATCACAGCGCACGCCCGACGGCGAGCTGGAGCCAGCCAATCGCGCATGGTACGTCGAGAAAGCGCTGTCGTCGGTGACAGCCCAGCCAACGGTGCTGGTGAAACATGCCTCTCTCGATGAACTGAGCATCACCTTCGGGCGCGAGGACAAAAACCGCTTCGCTCACAAAGTCACGCAACTGGAACTGAAGGCCGAGAGCATTTCCAGCGACCCGGTCGCCTACGGGCAGCCGATGAAGTTCATCGCGGCCGGCAACCTCGACGGCAAGGAAAGTCGTCGCGCGGAAATCGGGCTGACGCTGCGGTTCTCGCCCGATGAGCTGATCAGCATCGAGCAGGTCGACGGCAGCGCCGGTCTCAAATCCATCGACATCGGCAGCCTTGTCGATGCGGACGTTTTCGGCGGGACACTATTGGACGCGAAGTTGTCCGTGGTTCATTACGCGTCAACACACGGTGAGTTCTCCGGGCGTACGCAACTGCGTATGTCCGGCAGCATCCAGCCGCCCGGCTTTGCAAAACCTGCGAAAGCGTCTTTCGGGATCTGGTTCGGTGGCTTCAAGACGGAAAGTGCTGTCGGCACCTTCCTGCCCAGCGGCGTCAGCATCCAGATCGAAGATTTTCCCCTTGAGCCTGTGCTGGCCCTTGCGGGCGGCTCGCCCATTCCCCTGGCAAACAATCAGACCACCATCAGCTTCGGAACAGTCGACTCAAACGGACGCTACGGCACGCCTGAATCCGCACTCAGCTGGCATGACGGTATCAAGGTACACCTGCGCATGCAGGTGAAAGGCCTGTCGTTCGCAGATCCTGGGGGTGACCTGGCAGGTTTGCCGGGCACGTTCCTGGTACGCGGGCTGAACAAGGTCATCGACGGCATGGGCGGTTTGGACGTCGTCGTCGGCTTTGAAGGCAGTAAGGACCGCATCGCGCTTGACCTCGAGAAACCCGGTCTGCGCGCCTTCGTCGACGCCGTGGTGAACGCCCTGACGCTGACGGCGCCAGAAATGAAATCCCTGATCGATTTGCCGTTTGAGCTCAGCAGCAACGCGACCTTTGGCTTGGCGAGCATGAATGCCGACGGCAGCGTCCGCGACCCGAAGCTCAGTCTGGACGGCGAAGCCCGCCACGACCTGAACGACCTGCGGGTCGGATTCAACCTGCGCGACGTTTCAATCGTGCCTAAGCCGGGCCAGGACACCATCATCGGGTTGCCCGCCGAAGACTTCTGCCGCGCGTTCAACGCCTTCATGGCATCGACAGGCCCAGACGGGCTGGCCATTCGCACGCGCATCATGAACGCCGAAGGCAACTTCAGCCCGGCACTCGAGAGCCCGGGTACCCGCGGGCTGGTGGACGCCATGGCAAGCGTGCTCAGCTACACGGGCGCACAGATGAACGCGAATTTTGGATTGCCAATGACGGTGTCACCGGGCGCGATCATCCAGTGCGAAAGCGTTGGCGAGGACGGGCTCCTGCGAACCCTGTCGAGCCCGGGCGCGAACACGGACGATTTCAGCAACTTCCGTATTCGCATTCGTGCATCGAATTTCACCGTCTCGCCGAAGCCCGGCGAAAGCACCATTGTCGGGCTGCCCGCCACGGACTTCTGCGAGGCCTTCAACGGCTTCATTGCAGCACAGGGCCCCAAGGGGCTGGCACTCGATTGGGGAATCTTCAACGGGGCAGGAACTTTCGCGCCGACGCTGCTGTCACCCGGCACGCGCGGTCTCGTAGACGCCATGGCGAACACCCTGAAGTACACAGGCAACCAGTTAAACGCCCGCTTCGACCTGCCCTTTACCGTCGCGCCCAGCACCCAGATCCTGCTTGAAAGCGTCGATGAGAACGGTAACGCACGCACCTTCGAAAGCCCCGGCGCTGACGGCCACGACCTTTCCAACCTGCGCCTGCGTCTACGCGCGGCAAACTTCACGGTGACGCCGAAGGCGGGAAACGCGAACATCCTCGGCATTCCGGCAATTCAGTTCTGTACCAGCTTCAACACTTTCGTGCAGGCGCAAGGCGCCAAAGGCGTCGCCCTCGACCTGCGGATTCTGAACAACACCGGCAGTTTCGCGCCAGAGTTGAAACAGCCGGGCACTCGTGGACTGGTCGACGGGATTGCGAACACCCTCAAGTACAACGGCGCGCAGTTGAATTCGACTTTCGATCTGCCGTTCAAGTTTGCGGATGACGCAAGCGTTGAGCCGCGCAGCATTGAGCCCGATGGCAGGACGCGCACCCTGACAACGCCCGGCAGCGACAGCGACTCCCTGGCGGGGATGACGGTTGCGGTCGTGCTCAAGAACGGCATGGTTGAAGCGCTCCCCGGTACCAAGACGATCATGGGCGTGCCGGCCGAGTACTTCACGTTTGCCTGGAACAAGCTGCAGGCGAGCTACGGTCCGAACGGCATGGGCATGCGGGTTCGACTGTTCAACGACAAGGCTGAGTTCGCGCCGGCGCTGACTTACCCGGACGACAAGGCCCTGCTGAAGCAACTGGGCAACGTGGTCGGAATTGACGACTTCCTGAAGCAGTACACGGACTTGCCGAGCCGGTTTAAGGACGAGTGGCCGGCGTTTCTCAAGGGCGGGTTGAAAGTTGCCCGGGACATCGCCGAAGGCAAGTGGAAGCCCCCGGAGCAACCGAAAGAGCTGCCCGAGGACTTCCCCAAAATCCCCAAGCTGCCCTGGGGCAAGTAGCGCGCCGCCGCGCCCAGGCAAGTGGCGGAAGGTAGAGGAATCGAAACCCCATCTTTGGATGGCCCGGTTTTCGGGACCGGTTGCCCACCATTGGGCGCTACCCTCCGGACAACTGCTCGCCGTCAACTGTAGCTGGTAGCTCCGGCGAGATTCGAACTCGCAACCTCCTCGTTCTGAGCGAGGCGCCTCGTTCCAGTTGGGCTACGGAGCCTTGAATGCAATGGCGCGCGTGCGCCTGCCTGCTGACACTTCCGGTTGCCAAAGAAAAACCCGTCGCTCGGCGACGGGCCTCGGGCTCATGGATGGGGCTTGTTCAGCCTGTACATTCACCCGAACCCAGGGTGCCGCCCGAGCTGCAAAGGGATCGATACTGACTTGCACAAACCATGGTGATTCTCCTTCAGCCTTGACTTTACACGTCAAGACTTGACTCGTCAATATCCTGAACGGACGCGCTCCTGCAGAGTTTCAAGAAACCGCTCGCTCGCGATCAGACTTCATCCCGCCCACCAGGTCGGTGACGCATGTCGGCGTCCGAGACGAGGGATTCAGGACTCTCGTCCGTGGACTTGAAACGGCGGCGCACTTCAGCAGGCTGCTCTGCCGACAGCCGATTCCTAAACCAGCGCTTCATCCGAAGATGGACTGTCGGACTCGGCCTTTTCCTTGTCCGCCTTGGCCTCTTCTTCGCGCTCAAGCTTGATGCGCTCGTACTTCTCTTCCGCTTCTTTGACTTTGGCCTCGTCGCGCTTGAGGCTGCCGTCTTCCAGGGCTTCGCGCGCCTTGGTCGGGTTGTAGGTGTTCTTGCAGTCCGGGTAGCCACTGCAGCCAATGAACGGGCGCCCACGGAAGAACTTCACATTCATCGGTTTGCCGCACTGGTCGCAGGTCAGCCCGGCGAACTCGGCTTCCGTCTTCAGCTGGCGCAGTGATTTCTCGGACTCGAGGCTGCGCGTGCCGCGGCACTCAGGGAACGTGCTGCAACCAAGGAACGGCCCGCGGCGGCTCATGCGTACGACCATTTCCTTGCCGCATTCCGGGCACTCCAGGTCTTCCTTTTTAACACGCAAGATCTTGCCGTCGCGGTTCAAAGGCACGGTGCCTTTGCAGTCGGGGAACTTGGTGCAGCCGTAGAACTTGCCGAAGCGACTCCAGCGCTCGATCATTTCGCTGTTGCAGATCGGGCAGGGCATCAACTCGCCGTTCTCGTCGAGCGCGGGTTTGCCCTTCACCTTTTCGATCTTTACTTCGGCCTCGGCCAGCTCTTCGGCGAAGATCGCGTAGAAGTTCCGCAGCACTTCCACCCAGTCGAGCTCGCCGTCTTCGATCTTGTCGAGCTGCGCTTCCATCTTGCTGGTGAAGTCGGTCTGCATGATGCGCTGAAAGTTGCCGACCAGCATGTCGTTGACCAGCATGCCCAGCTCCGTCGCGAACAGCCGACGCTTTTCGCCTCGTACATAAAAGCGATCCTGAATCGTGCCGATGATGCTGGCGTAGGTGCTGGGTCGCCCGATACCTTCCTTTTCGAGAGTCTTCACCAGGCTGGCTTCGCTGTAGCGCGGCGGCGGCTGGGTAAAGTGCTGGTCAGGCTGGACGCGATGGTCGACGAGTTTTTCGCCTTCGTCCAGCACCGGCATCAGCTGCTCGTTCTTGTCCAGCTTGACACCGGTAATGCGCGCGTGGCCATCGAACAGCAGGCGCTTCCCACTGGTACGGAACAGCGCGTCGCCAGCTTCGATGTCAATCGTCGTGACTTCATAAACGGCCGGATTCATCTGACATGCAAGGAATCGCTCCCAGATCAGCGTGTAGAGCCGCAATTGGTCGCGCTCAAGGAACTTCGCCAGCGAATCGGGCGTGCGCGCGACACTGGTGGGACGGATCGCTTCGTGCGCCGCCTGCGCCCGCTTGCTGCTTTTGTAGAACACGCCTTTTTCGGGCAGGTACTTGTCGCCGAATTCGCGCTGGATCAACTCACGCGCGTCGTTCACCGCAAAGTCTGACAAGTGAAGACTGTCGGTTCGCATGTAGGTGATCAGCCCTGTCGGTCCGTCTTCGCCGATGTCGGTACCTTCATACAGGCGCTGGGCCATCTGCATGGTCTTGCGCGCACCGAAACCGAGTCGCGTGCTGGCGGCCTGCTGCAAGGTACTGGTGATGAACGGCGCGCGCGGTCGATCTTTGCGCTCTTTCTTTTCGATCTTGCTGACAGTGAAGGGCTTGCCGCTGATGCCGGCCAGAAACCCGTCAACGTCGCCCTGGTTTGCAAGTTGCGGCTTTTCACCCTTCACCTGCTTCAGGTCGGCGTGGAAGACACCTTCCGGCAGCTTCGGCTTCTCGACCGGTGCCTTGTCTTCAGCCGAATCGTCGCCCTCGCTGTCTTCGGAATCGGCCTTTTCTGCTTCCGATTCCTCTTCCTTGGTGACGCCGTGGTACACCGCAAGGAACTTGGCCAGCGCTTCTTTGCCGTCGTCATCCAGCGCTTCCTTGCCAAGGAACGCGGAAACCGTCCAGTATTCTTCAGGCTGGAAGGCGGCAATCTCGCGCTCGCGCTCAACAACAACGCGCAGCGCAACGGACTGCACACGCCCGGCGCTGAGGCCACGAAACACTTTCTTCCAAAGTAGCGGACTGAGTTTGTAGCCCACCAGGCGGTCAAGCATACGGCGCGCCTGCTGCGCGTTCACAAGGTTGGTCGCGATTTCACGCGGGTTGTCAAAGGCGTGCTGGATAGCTTTCTTGGTGATCTCGTTGAATGTGACGCGCTTGGCGCGATCATCGTCCAGCGAAAGCGCTTCCTTTAAATGCCAGGCGATAGCCTCGCCCTCTCGGTCAGGGTCAGGCGCCAGGTAGACGACTTTGGCTTTTGCAGCGGCCGTCTTGAGTTCCTTGATGATGTCCTTCTTGCCGCGGATGGTCAGATACTGCGGCTCGAAGTCCTTTTCGACATCGATACCAAGCTTCGACTTCGGCAGGTCTCGTACATGACCGACGCTTGCCTTGACCACGTAGCCGGCACCGAGATAGCGGTTGATGGTCTTGGCCTTGGCGGGCGATTCGACGATTACCAGTGGCTTGCCGCGCGGCGGACCCTTGCGGGCCTTCTTCTTCTTGGACTTTTTCGCGGGCTTTTTCTTTGTGGTTTTCTTGGCCGCGGGCTTTTTCGCGCTGGTCTTCTTCGCGGACGACTTCTTGGCCCCGGCCTTTTTTGCAGGCTTTTTCACGGGTACTTGCGGGGTATCTTCCGCGGAGTTTGATTCGGATGTGTCGTCAGGTTCGGTCATAGGGCGGGGAATGATAAGCAGAGTTTTAACCGCCTGTCAAACGGGCGACCTGCCGGCTCTATTCCCCGGATGCCCCTGAAGCCCGTTCATCTGGGGCTTTGCGGGCTGTGAAAAATGCCTCCAGGATCAGCTTGGCCGCGACCGCATGAACACGTTGTTTGCGCTCACTCGGTTTCATGCCGCCGCCAATCAACATGCCCTCTGCTTCCCAACTGCTGAGGCGCTCATCGGCGAACTCGACGGGCAGTTTCGTGTGCTGGCGCAGGCGCTCGCCGAAGTCGCGGCACAGCTTCGCCGCGCCGCCCTCGCTGCCGTCCATGTTGATCGGCAGCCCCACCACAAAGGCGTCCGCTCCCTGCTCAGCGGCGATTTTGCCCAGCGCCACCAGCAGCGCATCATCAGGCTGCGCAGCAACAGTCGTCAGCGGCATGGAAATATCTTCATCGCCGACAGCCACGCCGACGTACTTGCTGCCAAAATCGACACCGATCCATCTGGGCATGTCTTCAACTGCCAGTCTCACGCCAAGGCGCCAAGACGCCAAGTGTCTGTTCAGAAGTCGTTTGCGACTCGTTCGACGTGACCCTTGAGAAGCTTCGCGCCGAAGTTGATCACCAGTCCCAGTCTACGGTCCAGCGCAACCAGATATGTTCGCAACTGGCGGGCAAATAGGTCTGAGTGCTGCTCTGTCGCCTTGAGTTCGAGAACGAGGATGTCGTTCACAATCAAGTCCGCTCGGTAAGCCGTTCCCATCTCGACTCCATCCCAGACGAGAGGCACCTCGACTTCCGTCCTCACGATCAACCCCGACTTGCGGAGTTCGTATGCGAGGATGCGTAGATAAGCTGACTCCAGTAGTCCCGGCCCCAACTTCTTGTGAATCATCAACGAGCGGTCGACCACGATCGAGGCTATTCGATCCAATTCCTGCTGAAGCTCCGGGCTTGCCGGCATGACGCTCTCCTGGGCTAGGGCCTACGAACCACGAGTGTCTCTTAGCGTCTTGGCGTCTTGGCGTCCTGGCGTGAGGCAACGCCCTTCACGTCCTGGCCGTGACCGCGCTTTAGGACGAGGACTTTGCCTTCGCTGACGACGACCAGCAGGTTGGACTCCCCCACCACTGCGACCGCGGTTGCCTCGCCTGCGGCGCAGTTGCCCTGCCCGCTGATGCTGATCGCTTCCTGTGGTGTGCGCCCGGATTTCTCCAGCCTGGCGATCAGGGCGTCCCAGGTACCGATGTCGTCGAAGGCCGCATCGAGCTTGATTGCACGCAGGTTGTCGACTTTCTCGATCAGCCCGAAGTCGATACTGACTGCATCGAGTTGTTCGTACTCTGCTTCGGTGGGCTGATCCGGCGTTACCGGGCGCAGGCGGCTGCTGTGCTGCGGCAGGTGTTTGTGTAGTTCACGGTCAAAGGTCTGCAACGAGAACAGGAAGCAGCCGATGTTCCAGAGGTAGCCCATTTCCGCGAACTTCGCAGCCTGCACGCTTCCCGGTTTCTCTGTGAATCCCTGCACGCTGATCACGCCTTCCGCCAGCTGCTCGCCCGGCTCGATGTAGCCGAAGCCGCCCTCGGCCCGGGCCGGGTTTACGCCGAACACATGGATCGCGTCGCGGTAGTCCGGCTGGCTGCGCGCAAGTTTCACTCCGTCGTGCAATGATTCCGCGGGTTCCAGCAGTGTGTCCGCCGGCAGCACCAGCACGTCGGCGTGGGCATCGAGCGCGTGCACCCGCTTGCAGCCTAGTGCGATAGCCGCCGCTGTGTCCCTGCGCGCGGGTTCAACGCACAGGTTTGACGCGTCAAGATCGGGCAAGGCCTCGCGAATCAGGTGCGCCTGCGCGCCGCCGGTAACGACAATGACGCGGGATGGGTCGGTGCAAAGGCACGCTCGCTGCCACGCGGACTCGATCAGCGTGTGGTCGCCGTCCGGCTTCAGCAAATACTTGGGGTGCGCATCACCGGACAACGGCCAGAAGCGCGAAGAAGCGCCGCCTGCCAAGATAATCACGTAAAGATCGGGCATGAATTCCAATGATCCGTGTTTCGCGCCGAATGATCAATCGATCATTGCAAGTGCTTAAGCACGGCTTCGCCCATTTCCTTTGTGCCAACTACCTTGAAGCCGTTGCCGCGGGCGATGTCGGCCGTGCGGTAGCCTTCGTCGAGCGCCTTCGCCACGGCGTTATCGATGGCTTCGCCGATGTCCGGCCGCTTGGCGGCGTGGGTGAACAACATTCCGGCCGTGAGTATCAAGGCCAGCGGATTCGCCTTGCCCTGCCCCACAATGTCGGGTGCGCTGCCGTGAACGGGCTCAAACAGAGGCGTTCCCTTGCCGAGGCTCGCGCTGGGCAGCATACCGAGACTGCCGGTCAACTGCGCACCGATGTCGCTGAGAATGTCACCAAACATGTTACCCGCAACGATCACGTCAAATTCCTGCGGGCGGCTGACCAGTTGCATGCAGCAGTTATCAATGAAGATGTGCCGCAATTCCACATCGGTGTAGCTGCTTGCGTGCAGGTTGTTCATCGTCTCGCGCCAGAGTTGCATGACTTCCAGCGCGTTGGCCTTGTCCGCGCTGTGTACGCGCTTCTTGCGAAGCTGGGCCGCCTCGAAAGCGACCTTGCCGATGCGCTCTACTTCCCAGGCGTGGTACTTCATGGTGTTCACGCCGTAGCGACCGGCATCGTCTTCGAAGTAGCCGCGTGGGTCGCTGAAGTAAAGCCCGCCAGTCAGCTCCCGCACGATCAGGATGTCCGTGCCATTGATCAGATCCTGCTTGAGGGGGCTGCTGGCGATCAACGCAGGCACCGGCTTCACCGGGCGCAGGTTGGCGAACAGGTCGAACTGCTTACGCAGCATCAGCTTGGCGCGCTCCGGGCGCTCGGCGGGCGGTGCGTTGTCCCAGCGCGGATCGCCAAACGGCCCACAAAGTATCGCGTCGGCGTCCGTACACAGCTTCAGCGTGTGATCGGGCAGGGGCGGCAGGCCCTGGTCCACTGCTGCTGCGGCGGCCGGCGCGCTGTCGTGGCTCAGGGGCAGGTCGAACTTCTTCGCGGCTGCTTCCATCACGGCCACGGCGGACTCCGTGATTTCGGGCCCAATGCCGTCGCCCGGGATAACCGCTACCTTCAACTCCTTCATGCGTATCTCCGCTGCTTCGTCTCGTGTTTCGCTCCAGACGCCGAACGCGGCCGGGTCGCCCAATGGGTCGCCGCCTGAAAGTGCGTCTTCGCGTGTGCGCCTGACAGCCATGAAATTCCTTCCGGGGCGCGGAAAATAACCCCGGAAGGTCCGAGGGGCAACGGGAAGCGGTAGGCTTCTGTCGACGTTACAATGAAGGTTTGAGGCAGCTACGTGTTCAATATTCTGGGAATCCTGCTTGCACTGATCATTTCTTCTGCCGGTCGCGGCAGCGGAACACTCGTTGGCTGGGAGAGCATCGCGGCGGTTGCGGGCGGGACGCTGGCCGTTCTCTTCTTCTATTACAGTGTCTCCTCTCATTTGGTCGACCGCTGGCAACTGATCCAGTTGCGCCAGATGGCTCTTCCAACAGATCCCTCGCCACGGGTCCGGGCGGAGATCAACATTGAGCGCGAAGTGCTGCTGCGACGTCTGCCGCTGTTCCGGATGGGTGTGGACGCGCTGATTCTGGGGCTTTTCATCGCGCAGGTATTCGTGTTTGGGTGGACGGATTTCGTTGCCGACACGTTGCGGATACCGATGTATCTGGACGTGCTGCCGAACCTGGCGCCCTACTTTCTGATGCTTGGCGCGAGTTGGGTCGGGCAGTACCGCATCCAGCGGCACATTCGCGCAGACGAAAGTCGTCCGCTGCGCTACCTGATGTTTCAAGCGCGCGCAAACCTGTTGACCATTCTGCCGATCGCACTGATTTACACGGTCTACTGGGTTGTGATCAGCTGGGTGCCCCACGCGAAAGAGCTGCGCAACTCGTTCGAATTTCTTGAAATCGCGGTGCAGCTTGTGCTGGTCATTCTGATCTCGTTGTTCGTGCCGCTGGTGATTCGACTGGTCGTGCCCGGTGGGCCCATGCCGGACGGGCGCTTGCGGCGACGCCTGGAGACATTCGCGAAAGATCGCGGACTCCGGGTCAGTCAGATCATGGTGTGGCGCACAGGCTCGCGTCACTTCGCGACGGCGTTTGTAATCGGGCTTGTGTCGCCCTTCCGGTATGTCTTCTTCACGGACGCGCTGCTGAAGCGCATGAGTGAAGACGAAATCGTCGCCGTGTTCGCACATGAAATGGGGCACGTCCATCACCGACACCTGTGGTGGCTGCTTGCGTTCATCCTGTCGTTCACGGTCGTCATGCTGGGTCTGGACGCCGGGCTTGAACAGTTCGTGCCCGGCGGGCCGTTTGACTTTATCGCCATGGGCGCGCTGCTGGCTTATGGCTACTTTGCGTTCGGCTACATCAGCAGACGCTTCGAGCGACAGGCCGACGCATACGCCGCGGAGCACACAAGCCCCGAGCACATTTCATCCGTGCTTCTGCGCCTCGGCATGGAGAATCCGACCGCCATGAAACGCCACGGATGGAGGCATTTCAGCCTTGAGCGCCGCGTCCGGGAAATCATTCTGCACAACTCGCGCCCCGAAGTTCGCCCGGTTTTTCGCATGGAGTTAGTCAAGGGGATCGCCGTTACGGTGCTGGTTACGCTGGCCGCGACAGCGGCGCTGGTTCTGCCTGTACGCGACGACGTGGTTTCCGGGCTTGCGACCTTCAGCCTTTCGCAGTTCCACATCGCCCGTGAGAGCAACGCGTCACCAGAGCGCCTCGACGAGCTTCGCCTGAAAACCCTGGATCGAAGCCAGGCCATGGCGCAGTTGCGCCCGGATTACGAAGCTTCAGCCTACTGGTACGAAGGACAGGTCCAGATCCTCACGGGGCACGAAACCGACGCGTTCGAGCGCATGGCAGCCTTCGCCCGCAGGCAGCGAGCAAGCGCGAAATCCGAGGCCGAGCGCGCGGAATGGGAACGCTGGGAGGCGTTTGCGAGCGCGAGTGAGCAAGCCGCCCGTCGCGCCCGTGACAACAACACATCATTTGACCATGAACTGACGCTTGAACTGCAGCGCCACGGGCGCGGCTAGGCCGCTGCGTTCTCTTCATCGTCAGGCCGGGCGCTGATCTTCCGGAAGCTGTGGTGCAGGGGGGCGGTGCCGTCAACTACCTTGTCATCGACCGTGTAGCGACGCGATTCCTTGATGCCCGGCAGCTCGAACTGGGTCTCCAGCATGATCTTCTCGACGATTCCGCGCAGTCCGCGAGCGCCGCTCTTGCGCCGGATGGCCTGACGGGCGATGGCGATCAAGCCTTCCTTCGTGAACTGCAACTCATGGTTCTGCATTCGAAACAGCTTCTGGAACTGCTTGGTGATCGCGTTCTTGGGCTCCGTCAACACGCTGATCAGCGCGGGTTCATCCAATTCATCCAGCGCGCTGAGCACAGGCAAACGACCGATGAATTCCGGAATCATGCCGAATTTCACCAGGTCTTCGGGCTCAGCAAGTTTGCGCAGACGGTTGCGTTCTTCGACGTCGTCCATGCCCTCCGGCAGGCTGAGCGTCCGCACAAGTTCTTCTTCACGGCGCGTTGCGATACGCATGGTGGTCCCGCCGGTGCGCTTCTTGACCAGATCTTCCAGCCCCACAAACGCGCCCCCGACAATGAACAGCACGTTCTCCGTGTTGAACTGGATGTACGGCTGCTCCGGGTGTTTGCGCCCGCCTTGCGGCGGCACGTTCGCGACCGTGCCTTCCAGCATTTTCAGCAGGCTTTGCTGCACGCCCTGCCCGCTGACGTCACGGGTAATGCTTACGTTGCTGCTGGTGCTGTGGATCTTGTCAATTTCATCGACAAAGATGATCCCCATCTCCGCGCGCGGCAGGTCAAAGTCAGCCGCCTGCAGCAGTTTCAGCAGCAGGTTCTCCACGTCTTCGCCGACGTAGCCGGCTTCCGTCAGGGTCGTCGCGTCACCAATGGCGAAGGGCACGTGCAGAATGTTCGCCAGTGTGCGCGCAAGCAGGGTCTTGCCGCAGCCGGTCGGGCCGATCAGCAGGATGTTGGACTTCTCGAGTTCAACCCCGTCATCGTCGCGCCGCTGCAACAGGCGCTTGTAGTGGTTGTGGACGGCCACACTGAGGACTTTCTTGGCGTGGTCCTGGCCGATGACGTGCTCGTCAAGTGCGTCTTTCAGCGCGCGCGGTGTCGGCAGGGTGGCAAGGTTCAGTCCTTCGAGTGTGCCCTTGGTGCCCGCTTTCTCGGCGACCAGAATACTGTTGCACAGGGTGATGCACTCGTTGCAGACATAGATTCCGGGCGGGCCGGCGATCAGACTGTCCACCTGCCGCCGCGACTTGCCGCAGAAACTGCAGCGTTCCACTTCGCGCGTCCGTGTTGAGTCGCCTGTCTTGGCCATGCCTGCTCCTGAATCACTGTTACGCCTGAATCCTCACCCACCATGCTAACAAACCATGCGACAAACAGGCCAGACCGCGGAAAGCTCGCCGCGCCACAACCTCTTGGTATTATCGGCCATTGATCGACTATGCCTTGGGCAAACTTGCCGGCTATTCGAACGGGTCGATTCCCGCCCGTCTGCACTCGCTCCGCATTTCATCAACCTGCTCCTGGCAGTCCCTGTCCGAACGGATGCTGCGCGTGAGGGCAATACTGTGCTTCCACAATGCGCGGGCGGTATCGAAGTTGTCCCGCGCGATCTCCACGAGCACGATTTCGGCCAGGGCATTGCTCTCGCTGGACCTGTTGTCGAGTTCCCGGTGGATCGCCAGCCCCGCGTTGAAGTCCGCAATCGCCCGCTCAAATTCCCCCATCTTCCGGTAAGCCATTCCTCGATTACTCAATGCAAGCCCGAGACTACGCCGGTTGCCGACCTTCGCATGGACGGTCAGGGCGTCATTC
Organism: Planctomycetota bacterium; assembly: GCA_019912315.1. Classification (GTDB taxonomy): domain Bacteria; phylum Planctomycetota; class UBA8742; order UBA2392; family UBA2392; genus JACKID01. The sequence continues at coordinate 11,649 of JAIOJA010000077.1, read as the reverse complement.
GCGTACGCAATCGCCCTGGCATAGTTCCCGCGCTCAATTTCGAGGACAGTCAGGTTGTTGAGGGCCACCCCGTAGTTCGTGTCATCGCCCGTCTCACGCTGCAACCGAATCGCCCTGTGCAACAACCGTTCCCCTTCTTCGTTCCGGGCGCGCTGGATGTACAACCCGGCCAAGTTCTGGAGAAACACACCCTCGTTGTGTTTGTCCCCCGCTTCCTTAAGCAGTTCCAGTGCCCGCAAGTAGCGCGCTTCCGCCTCGTCCAACCGGCCAAGCTGTTCGAGGACCATTGCGAGCAACCCGATAGTGTTCGCCTCGACACCCTTGCCGACTCCATCGTCCAGCAGTCCCGCCGCCTGCTCGAGATACCGGCGCGCGGTGTCCGGCTGGTCCTGATACCAGTGAATCAATGCAAGTTCGCCAAGCGCCACGACCTTGGTCAGCGAGTCAAGCTCCGCGCAGGCCAAGCGCCACGCCTGTTCACTCAGCCTCAGTGCTTCGCCGAGGCGCCCGACTGCGCGACAGTTCCCGGACAGCCTGTGCAGCGCATAAAAACAGACGATGCCATCGGACACCTCAACCAGACGGCTCCATGCTGTGATCGCTTCCTCCCGGTCATAGCTTCGCTCGGCGTGGTTTCCGGCGCGAATCAGGAACTGGGCCTCACACCGGCGAAGCTGCTCTATGTTCGCGTAGGGCTCGTCCTGGGCGAAACGCGCGTGCCGGGCCAACTCGGAGACCACAGCGTCCACCGGCAGCGGACCGGTGTTGAGGTTGCGTTTGGGCTCGGGCAGTTCCGTGTCGAAGTGGGCCTCAATCAGCTCAAGCGCGACGCGGTGCAGGGTGCCGCGCATTGTCGGAGTATGCAGCAGATATGCGGCATCGCGCATGATCGCGTGGCGGAACAGATAGTATTCATCGCCATGCATCGGCTACTTGCCGGGGGCGTGCTCGATGACGTCGTCGATCAGCCCGTATTCTTTCGCCTCGGCGGCGGACATGAAGAAGTCTTTGTCCGTGTCCTTCTCGATCTGGCTGGGTTTCTTGCCCGTAGCATCGATCAGAATCTGGTTCAGGTACTTCTTCAGGCGCAGGATTTCCTTCGTCTGAATGCTGATGTCGCCGGCCGTCCCGCCCGCGCCACCCCAAGGCTGGTGGATCATCACGCGCGCGCTGGGCAGGGCATGTCGCTTGCCCTTGGTACCCGCACACAGCAGCAACGCACCCATGCTGGCAGCCTGCCCGATGCACACGGTGCTGATGTCGCAACTGACGTATTTCATGGTGTCGAAGATCGCGAGCCCGGCGTTCACGTCGCCGCCCGGACTGTTGATGAACATCTGGATGTCCTGGTTCTTCGCTTCTTTCTGGAGGAACAGAAGCTGCGCGACGACCGCGTTGGCCATGAGCTCGTGAATAGGACCCTGGATGAAAACGATCCGGTCTTCCAGCAGACGCGAGTAAATGTCGTAGCTGCGTTCGCCGCGGCTCGTCTTCTCAATCACAAATGGAAGCGGGTAACCCATGAGAACCTCCAGTTCCGGGTTCCGCGTTCCGCGTTCCGTGTTCTAGGTCTGCCATAGCGGGCAACTCGGAACTCGGAACTCGGAACTCGGAACTGCTTTAAATGTACTTCGCCTTCTGGCGCAGCATCTTCAACACCTTGCCTGTTTTCAATTCTTCCCGCATACCGCCGAGCGTTCCGTTCTGCTGGAACTGGGCGTAAATTTCGTCAACCGGGCGCTGCACCATTTGTGCCAGACGCCCCACCTCGCGCTGGATCTCGTCTTCCGTGACGACAAGGCGCTCCTTGCGTGCAATGGCGTCAATCACGAAGGCGCGCTTGAGCATACCCTTCACTTCATCAACGCCTTTGTCCCGGGTACCTTCCAGGAATTCCCGGATCACTTCTTCGGGCTGGCCCTGCTGGTACATGCGGTAGGCCTGCTGCTGTACCAACTCGGCGGCCTTACGTTCACTGAACTTATGGGGCAACTCCATGTCCGTTGCGTCGGCGACCTTCTGGATGGCCTTTTCCTCGATGGTGCGGTCCAGGTCTGATTCCTTGCGGGCAAGGACACTGCCGCGAATGTCCTCGCGCCAGGCGTCCAGGCCTTCGTGCCCCTGCTCAACGGCCAACTCCTCAAGCTCTGGGCCCTCGAAGCCCAGCACCTCGACGACTTCGACGTGAATGACAGCATCCTTGCCGCGCACGTCTTCCTTCTGGAAGTCGGCGGGAAGCTTCAGTTTGATTTCCTTGCTGTCGCCGACTTTCAGGCCAGTCAGCTGCTCTTCGCCCTTCGCGGGTTTCAGTCCCGCGATCCAACCGAAGCCCACCTCCATCAGCCCGCGTTCCTGCGCGAAAATTTCCTCTTCGCCCACGGTCACGCGAACGTTGGAGCGGACGAAATCGCCCTTGACGCTCGCGCCGTCCTTGGCTTTGAGTTCGCCGCGCTGCATCTGGGCGCCGCGCAACTCGGCATGGATGTCGTGTTCCTCAACTTTCGGGGTCTCGCGTTCAAGCTCAATGCCCTTGTATTCGGGCAGCTCGAACTCGGGGTACACCTCAGCCTCCAGAGTAATCAGCAGCGGCACTCCGCCCTTGATGTCGCCCGCCTCCACCAGCTCAACCTGGCCGAGAAGTTTCAGGGCGTGTTCATCCACCGCTTCCTTCACGGCTTCGTCGGCGAGGGTCTGCCGCACATCATCATGCACTTCCTTGCCGAAGCGCTTCTCCAGCAGGTGCTTGGGGGCCTTGCCCTTCCGGAACCCCGGAAACTGAACCTGCTTGTTGATATCGCGATAACCCTCGGCCAGTTTTGATGTGACAAGATCGGCCGGAACTTCGGCCTTGATGATCCGTTTGCACCCACCGGCGTTTTCGACCGTAATCTGCATCTGATGACCTTCCGAGCCTGAAACTGCGGGGTTTTCCCGCCCCTATGTGCGTGGCGGGGCGGGATACTAGCACTTTGCTCACGGGTCGCCAGAGTATGCGCGCCGCGAATGTTGGGTGGGACTATGGCATTGATCATTGCTCATTCATCATTGATCATTACGGCGGTGAGTTGCTAGTGTCAGGTGCTCACACCATCTACACCCGGGAGTCCAACGGATGGCGAAAGCCAAAGTCCGAATCGTAGACGGCATCGACGCCGGAATTGAAAAGGAACTCCCCGACGAGGGGTCTGTAACGATTGGGCGACGCAGCAGTTGCGACCTCGTCCTGCGCGTGGACTCCGTATCCCGCGAACACTGCCGCATTGAGAAAAGCGAAGGGGCCTACTGGCTCTATGACAACGGCAGCTCCAACGGAACATTGCTGAACGGGCTGCGCATCGAGAAAGCGAAGCTGGTTCACGGAGACGTAGTCACGCTCGACCGTGTGACCCTGGAGTACCTGGAGGAAGCGGACTCAGCCCACACCCGCGAAATGATCCGCGAGTTCGTGGTGCAGAACCGCCCGGATGTGGACGGCACGTACACCGCCGAGAACTCGCTGATCGGCAAGACGCTCAAGCATTACAAAGTTCTCAGCGTAATCGGCGAAGGCGGCATGGCGCTGGTCTACAAGTCACGCGACGAACGCAACGGGGACATTGTAGCCCTGAAAGTACTTAAGCGCGGCGAAACCGTGGACCAGGAAAACCTCCAGCGCTTCCTGAAGGAATTCAAGACAGGCAGCAAACTCAACCACCCGAACATCATGCAGGTCTACGAGATCGGCGAGGTGGACGGGACGTACTTCATTGCGATGGAGTACATCAACGGATCATCACTCCAGGAGGTTCTGGACGAGAAGGGGCGCCTGTCCGCGGAGGGCACACTCAAGATCGGTATCCAGGTTGCCAAGGCACTTGAGTTCGCCTTCAGCCAGCGCATTATCCATCGGGACATCAAGCCCGAGAACATCCTGATCAGCCGCGAAGGCGAAGTGAAGATCACGGACCTGGGGCTGGCCAAAGAGCTCAAGCGCTACGTCAGTGTCAACATCACCAAGACCGGCGAAGGCATCGGGACCCTTCATTACATGAGCCCGGAGCAAGTCGAAAACACCCGCGACGTTGACCAGCGCGCCGACATCTACAGTCTGGGTGCGACGCTTTATGAATGCCTGTGCGGGCAGCCGCCCTTTGACGAAGTCGGTGTCTGGAAGTTCGTTGAAGCCATCAACGAAAAACCGCCGCCGAACCTGAACGACCGCGTCCCCAACCTGCACGCCGAAGTCTGGCCCGTGGTCGACAAGGCCCTTTCGAAACGCCCTGAGGAACGCCAGCAGACGCCGACCGAGTTCCGTGAAGAACTTGAGCGCCTGCTGAACGTCGTCAAGGTGGATCGCCAGACCAAAGTTCCGTCCAAAGAGGCTCAGTAATTGGAGGCGTAGTGGTCAGGCAAAGTACAGGGCGCAAGCGCGACGCGACGCGCACCAAGGCGAGCATCCTGAACGCCGCGGTTTCTGAATTCGCAACGCGCGGGCCCGCCGGCACGCGCGTTGACGAAATCGCGGCGCGCGCCGGCGTGAACAAGAGCCTGATTTACCAGTATTTTGGCAGCAAGCAGGAGTTGTACGCGGAGGCCTTGAACTCCGTGCTCGAAGCGATCACCGCCAAAAGCGCCGAGTACTCACGCTCCTTTTCCGCGGCGCAGTCTGCCACAGACCTTCGCACGCTGATTCGCGGCTACCTGGAGAACCACCTCGCCCTGATGGAAACCGTGCCCGAGTGGCCGCGCCTGCTGTCGTGGGAAAACCTTGAGGGGGGACGCACGCTGAGTCGCCTGCCCGTGCAGCAGACCTACAAGGGGTTCCTCGACCGGGTAGCGAACATGTTGAAGCCGCTGGCTCAGCGCGGGCTGCTGGCGGATGATTTTGACCTGCGCCTGGTGGCACAGGCCGTCATGGCGCTAACCCATTTCTTCGTGATTCAGAAGGGCACAATCCAGCATCTGTTTCAGATCGAGCCGCACTCGAAAGAGACACGCGAGAACTGGCTGAACTATTGCGCCGAGTTGTTCGTGGCCGCTTTCAAAAACGGTGCCAAGCCGGACCCGAGCGCCGGTCAGAAGTTCCAGTAGCCACCCTGACGGTCCACACGCAACGTGTCCAGACCCAGATGAAACAGCGGAAACAGCGCCACGGCGAATGGGGCGCTGGCAATCGCAATGGATGCGCAACGCGCCAGGGCGCGAGTCCAGCCGATTCCGTCGCCGGCGATCACCAGCATGGCGTGATAGCCGAAGTTGACCAGAAATGTGCCGGTCAGCGCCATCAGAAACACGTTCAGGGGCCTCTCCGGATCCAGCTTGCCACGCGCGCGCTCGGCGACCTTGTGCAGCAGGCTGTAGAGTACGCCGTAGCTTCCGAGCAGCCCGATACTGAAGAAGTCGCGGATCAGCCCGAGTACCAGGCTGGGCGTGTAGCGCCCGTGGCGACTGGCGAACAGCCCGACATACAGGGCGAAGATCGAGAACAGGTCAGGGGTGAAGTCGCCGGCGTCGAGTCGGTGCAGCAGCATTGCGTGTGCGCCAGCCATTGTCAGACCGCCGATGACGACTATGCGCCAGCGGTACTGCGGGGTCTGACTGCGGATGCGAAACGCTGTCGCCATGGTGCTCCCGGAACTACTTGCGCCACGAAGAACACAGAGTGACACGGAACCAGCTTTTCCGCGAAACTCCGCGTTCTCCGTGGCTGAGTATTTGCTTTTCTGTTTGCACCCAAGACCTTCCCTTCAGTTGGCTACTTTTTTCGCAACAACTTGAGGGCCTGCTCCTCGATCTCGGGGCGCCTGTGCTGCAACACCTGCACGACTTCAAGCGTTGACAGGTCAAGATTGGCTTCGATGCGCACCTGCAGAAACCCGGCCTGGGGGATTGTCTCGCGCACGACACCGACGCTCAAACCAACAGGGAACTGTCCGGTGTAGTCGCTGGTAACCACGTGCATACCCGCGTGCACCCGGGCGCCTACGGCGACATCCTCAAGTTCCAGGCGCGGAAAGTGCGGCATGGCGGAGCCGTCGCCGCGCAGGATGCCCCGCACGGGCTCAGCGTCTTTGTTATCCGGGTCGATGATCAGGCAACTCGCCGCGAAGCCCGGGTCGGTGATCAGCTGCACGCAGGCGTGGTTGTCACCCGCCATGAACACACGCCCCACCAGGGTTAGTCCGGCCACTACCGGCATACCCTCTTCAACCCCGTGTTCCCGACCTCGGTTGATTGTGCACGAATGCCGCCACGCGCTGCTGTCCCCGTGGAACAACACCTGGGCGTTCACGGCGGGCGGCAAGGGCGCGCGCGCAAAGTCAGTGTCGCGCGTCGCCAGGCCGTCCATCGCTGCCAGGGTTTCACGCAGGCGGGCGTTCTCGGTGATAAGGGTCGTCACGCGCTCGCGTTCGCGCTGAAGGTCAATGCGTTGGCGCTCGTCCTCACTCAGTTCCTCGTAGGGCGTTTGTTCGACGTCATCGGCCGCGTGCGCCAGCGGCAGAAAGGTGACCAGCTTTAGCTTCTCGCCGACCCGGGTGTAGGGCAGCACGATCGTCAATGCCAGCAGGATGCAGGTCGCCACCAGCGGGTGACGCAGCAGCCATGACAACGAGAGTTTTTCGTGGCTCTTGCGCATGGGCGTCCAAAACTGGAGCCGGCAGCGGGAGCTGCCGGCCCATCGGCATCGCCTGACGAACTCCTGCCTGCCGAGGTCGGCAGAGCCCGTGCTCCCGCACGGGGTTCCGGTTTCGCCTAGATGTCTTCCGCACTTTCCAACAGATCGGCGAATGAATCGATGTCGGTCAGCACGGCCTCCGTTCCGCGTACCACGGAGTACAGCGGCTCTTCGGCCCGGCGCACGGGCAGATTGATTTCGTGCTCCAGGTAGTAGTCCAGTCCGCGCAGTGAAGCGCCGCCGCCGGCCAGCATAATGCCCTGGTCAACCAGGTCCGCCGCGATTTCCGGCGGAGTTTTCTCGAGCGTCCGTTTGATACTGCCGGCGATCAGCTTGACCGTTGGCATCAGCGCCTCACGCACCTGAATGCTGTTGATCACCGTCTTGGATGGCAGGCTGGTTTCCAGGCTACGCCCGCGAATCTCCATCTGCATCTCTTCGCCGCCCAGCAGCTCAAGAGGGACGACGCTGCCGATCGCGATCTTGATTTTCTCGGCCGTCTGCTCACCCACGAGCAGCCCGCACTGGTCCTTGATGTAGGTGATAATGCTCTGGGTCAGCTCGTCGCCGGCGATGCGCAGGGTTTCGTAGTTCACAACACCCTGCAAGCTCAGCACAGCCACGTCCGTTGTGCCGCCGCCGATGTCGACGATCATGCTGCCGGCCGGGTCGCTGATCGGCAGCCCGGCGCCCAATGCCGCAGCCTTGGGCTGCTCAATGAGGTAAACGCTGCGGGCCCCCGCGCGCTCGGCTGATTCGATGACAGCGCGTTTTTCCACGCCGGTGATTCCCATCGGCACGGAGATAATCAGGCGCGGCTTGAGGCCCCAGGCGCGGTTGTGAACTTTCTTGATGAAGTAGGACAGCATGGCCTCGGTGATCTCGAAGTCGCTGATCACGCCGTTCTTGAGTGGACGAATCGCCTCGATGTTGCCGGGGCATTTGTCCAGCATGTTCTTGGCCGCGTTCCCGACGGCCTCGCCATTATTCAACACTTCGGTCGTGCCTTTTCGGACGGCGACCACGGAAGGCTCGCACAGGACAATGCCCTGGCCGCCGACACAGACGGCAGTGTTGGCGGTGCCCAGGTCTATGCCCATGTCGAGGCTGAATACTCCCAGAAAACGTTCGAGCAGAGTTGGCATGGCGATACCGTCCTGTGATGAAGAAGAGGCAGGAGCCGGTCCCGCCAAGGGGGTATCGGGAATGACGCCCGGGTTCTTGAGTTAAATAGCGAATGGGCCTGTTGCGGGTGCTCACCGCAGCTGGTCCGGGCCAACCTCCGCCCGGACCGTTACACACAGCGACCGGTTTTGTAGATTCGCCCTGCCCTGGTAGCACTTACATTCATCACGGAGGTCAGCCATCGCAAAGGCTCTGCGTAATCGTTCGCTGCTTAGCGAAGCATCTCTCGACCGCATCGAGGCGGCAGTCGCTGATGCCGAGAAACACACCAGTTGCGAGTATATTGTCGTGCTGGCGCCGGCCTCGGATCGCTATGAGGGGCGCGTTATCAAGACCGGCGGCGCCGCCGCTGTTTTGTCATTCGTGGCGCTGTACTGGATCAATGACTGGCTGTACGGCATGCCGCTTGACCCGCTGCTGCTGCTGCTGGAGGCGGGGGCGATCGGCGCCGCCATCAGCCTGTTGTTCGCCAGGGTCGCCCGCCTGCGCCGCCTGCTCATACCGAAGTGGCGCATGAGTGCCGCGGTAAACGTCGTCGCCCATTCGATTTTCAGCGAAGAGAACATCTGCCTGACAAAAGACCGTAACGCCGTGCTGCTGTACGTCAGCGTACTTGAGGGTGAAATGCGCCTGATGCCGGACATCGGCGTGAGACAGAAGGTCCACGACGCCAAACTGGGCGAAATCGAGGCACACCTGGCCAACGCCGAACACGGGGACCCCACCGATCTGGTTGTCAACGCCCTGAACGAACTCGCCCAGTGCTGCAAGAAGTGCTTCCCCCACCGGGACGACGACGAAAACGAGTTGCCCGACAGGCCGCAGATAAGGCTGCCATAGATGCGCAAACGGGTGTTTATCTGGTTTCTGCTGCTGTTCCCGCTGATTGGCGGGATTTTTGCGGCGGAGCTGGATGCCCGCTTCGGTGACACGGCCGAAGAATTCAGAGCCTACCGCCGGACCATCGGCCAGGTTATGAAACTCGATGCCAACGGTATGCCGACTGTGCTGTATTACTTCGGCGACACCCTGGAAACTTCAGAAGCGGTCGATGTGGATACCGACACGGTTTACAGCGTCAATGAACGCGGAGATTTGGTTGCTCCGATCGCCACCGTTGCCGAAGTCGGCCGTCTGGATATCACCGTTGAAAATGACGGGGAAGAGGTTGTCCTCGACTCACGTATCATGGAGAGACGCAAGGTCGGAACCAACGCGCCGGAACAAATTTTCGCCATCGATGCCTCCGGCGCGATCAACGTCTACTACTATCTGTCACCGAAAACATTGCCGAATGGCGTACAAGTCCGCGGCACGGCGATTGTTGGGTATGTTTCTGAAGCCAGCCGCCCGATTTACTACTTCGATGCCGACTATAACCTGCTGACCCGCGACGGCGTCAGAGTCACCGCAGCCAACCGGGGCAATGTTGTTGGCTTCGCGGTCCAACGCAGCGACTTGAGCGTTCAATTGCCGCCGGAATTGGCTTACCTGGCCGACCGCATCGTGGTCACCGAAGAACAAGGTTATACTCGCCTGATCCAGACAACCGATCAAGCGGCTGACTTGATGGAACGCTTGTTAGCCAAGGAAACCAACCTCAACGCGACCCTGCGGGCCGACATCGAGGCAAGAATTAGCCGCGTCCGGTCAGGTGAATTTGTCGATGTTCGAGCCGTTATCGATAACTTGTTCGAACAACGCGCCGTTCCAGAAGCGCTGTTAGGAAAGATTACTTCCGGACAATTTACCACCCTGCCGGAACTGATTGCCTATATGCAACGCCTAGACGCGTCAGAAGACGGATTTGTGAATACGACCTTCAGACAATTGCTCGAAAGCGGCGCCTTCGGCACCACACCAGAAGAGATCCGCGCCGCGGTGGAAGCTGAGAATACCCGAATATCCAATGTCATCGGACGCTTGAAAGATCAGGAATTTGTCACCGGCTATCTGTTCGATCGCTTCACTAATAAATCCATCGCGCAAATCAACGAACTGCCAGATAGTGGATTCTTGGTCGAGTTTGACATTCCGGTCAATAACAACGAAAGTCGCCTGTCGACTTACCGCGCCACATTTGTTGACGGCCAATATAATATTCAACCGGAAAGCCTGTACCTCCAGGCTACCGCAATAAAAGGTCTGCCACTGCAAGGGCTGAATGATCTGCTCGCACAGCGTTTGGCGTCCGTGACCGATCCAAATCGACGTGCCACAATTCAAGCGGCATTCGATACACAAATTGCTAAGATCCAGCAAGAATTCCGCATTACAAACCCGACAATCGTACGGACAGAAGTCACCAGACCGCACGGTCCGAACTCGATCGACTTCCGTATTGAAGGCGATCCGTTGGCCCGGGTTATCGCTTCGGTTCTCAGTACAACCGAACCGAGTGTTATCTTCAATGTGGACTTCGACGGAAAGCAACCGACCCAGGGTTATGAGTTCACATCATTCAACCACGTTTACGAAGTGGTCACGACCGGCCGTATCAGCCGTGACGACTACTTCGCGCAAATGCGTGAACGCGGCATGAGCGAGGCCACCATTGCCAACCTACGCGCCAGCAATGTCGGCGTGTTCGATATTGACGAATTAATCCGAATCGAGAAGAGACTGCTGGTCTTCAACCATACCGCTGGCGTTGAGAATCCAACGAGCACCATCCTGGTCCGTTATATCGGCGCCAACGATCCGCTGTCACGCGACTTTATCATTGAAGAAAAGAGTCAAGTTCGTTTCACCCGGTTTGACACCACTGTCATGGTTGACGGCCACAGCGTTTCTGTACCAACTGCGGTTCCATCAGGGGAAGTGGCCTTCGTTCCGGAAAAAGACCTTCTCGTGCGTGAAACCCAGTTCCGTTCCAGCGTCTCAGGCAAGGCTCAAGAGTTTGAAGTCGTTAGAGAATACCGTGATGGTCAATATCTCGGACAACGGATCGTCATTACTTACGACTACGATCGCGATATCGTCAGCGAACATTATGTGGATGAAGGTTACAAGATCTATACCCGCTACCGCATCCCGCTGTACGTCACACGAGTGGTTGGCGACCAAGAATTCCTGTACAGCCACTTCGATACTCGAGTTCATGTGATTGATGGCAAGACATACATTTACAGCCAGGAAATTTACGATACCGACACACCAACATATGGCCGAACCAATCGACTGTTCAGCGATAATAAGTTGATCGCCGCGGAGGTCATTACCGACCGTGTCGCGGTGCCGGGTCTACGCAACGTCATTGCGGATTGGTTACGCTTCTCACGTTTTGTCCACACCGACGCGTATGACAATCCAGTGTCTGAGAAATTCTATAACACGATCTGGCATGATATCTACGAATATGTGGTCAACGGATCGACCGGAGAGCTGCCACCGTCACACATCATGAGCATCATGGCGAACCAGGAAAATGGTACGGCCTTCGATATGACGAATGTTGTTGTCCGACTCAATGGTGGCGGCGAGTACACCATCGATAACGCTCCGCAATATTTCAGCTTCTGGGTCTGGCTGCGTCAGGTGGCATTCTTGGCATTGCCATTGTTATTCGTCGCGGGTATGGGCATTGTTGCATTCTTGACATCACTCAGTTTCAAACGCAAACGCGCTAAAAACATCAACTTCAACAACCTGCGTAAAACGACACGGCTGCTTCGCGGAAACAAAGAATTGGCCCGCAAGGTGCTGAAGACCCAAATCCTTCGCGGTCCGATTATCGTACAAAAGAATTACGACGGTGATGATGAGGGTGAACGTAAAGAATTTGTCCGGGCGCAATTGCAAGGGTACGG
>JAIOJA010000076.1 GCA_019912315.1 Planctomycetota bacterium | reverse complement strand
GGGGGACGCGAGCCGTCTTTCATGCGGCCGGCGAAGAGTTCTGCTTCTGATGGCAGGTCGTGCATGCGAGTTCTGCGTCCCGGGTTTCGGGGTTTGCCTTTCCCCCTTACTTACTCCGTTCGATGTCGCAAAACGGTCGCTCGAATTTGTCTCGATCGAGTGTCCGCTGACCGGAAAGCCTTATGCGGGGCCGATCCGATTATTTTGAAATAGTCGGCTTATGCCGCCCCTGCCGGGGTTTTGCGTACTTTGCGACCATTGCGAGAGGCAAATCGTGAGCAGCCTATGTCGCCCCTGTCAGGGCTAAAGCACTTCGCGCAGGGCGTGCGGGGTGGTTACGGGAGCCTGACAGGCGTAGTTTTCGCAGACATACACGGCGGGCTTGCCGTTCACTTCGCGCTGACTCGCCAGAAACGGCACGAGTGCACGAACCGCGTCGCTGTCGTTCAGGGCGACCACGGTGCGCGGCAGGAAGCGTCCGCGCAACTCGTCAACAAATGGCTTCGCCGACTCAGCGTCCGCCGCGACCACAATTTCCCGCGTGGGCAGCAAGCGCCACTCCAGTGCCAGCAGCCCATAGGCATGAGCCGTGGGCATATCGGCAAGGCGCGGCGCCATGGCTTCCAGAATCCGGTTGCCGGCGGCGACGTAGTCCTGCTTCTGCAACAGACGCCCGAGGCGCAACAGCGCGTACGCGCCGGCCGAGTTGCCTGAAGGAATCGCACCGTCGAAGACATTGGTGTTGGCCGCGATCATGCGGTCCTCTTCGTCTTCGCCCTGGGTGTACAGCAGTCCGTTGTCGTGCTGGAACAGGCGCAACATTTCACCGGACAGGCGATCGGCCTCTTTCAGCCAGCGCGCGTTGAAATCGGCGCCGTACAACTCAAACAGCCCGTTCAGCAAAAACGCGTAGTCTTCGGCGTAGCCCTTGATACCGGCTCGAGCGTCGCCATCACGCCCTGTGGAACGGTAACGATGCAGCAGGCGGCCGTTGCTGACCATTTTCGTCAACACAAAGTCGGCGGCTTCCTGCGCGGCTTTCAGGTATTCGGGTTGGTCCAGCACGGCGCCCGCGCGTGCCATGGCGCCGATCATCAGCCCGTTCCAGTCGGTCACGACCTTGTCGTCAAGCAAGGGGCGCTCGCGTTTCGCGCGCGCGTCGAACAATTTGCCGCGCCACTCACCTACACGGCGGCGCAAGTCGTCTTCCGTGATCCCGCGCTGCTTCGCGCTTTCCGCAAGCCCGCGGGGCAGGTGCAGAATGTTCGCGCCGGTGCGCTCGCGCGTGCTTTCATCAAAGTAGTTGCCGCGCTCCTCACAGCCCCACACATAGCCCGCGAGCTCGGCGTCTTCGCCCAGCACGCGGCCCAGTTCGTCCATGGTCCAGACGTAGAACTTGCCTTCTTCGCCTTCGCTGTCGGCGTCCTCGGCCGAGTGAAAACCGCCGGCTTCGTCGCGAAGGTCCCGCAGCACATAGGCGGCTATATCGCGTACGACGTCGCTCCAGCGCCCGTTGCCGGTGATCTGGAACAGGTCAAGGCAGGCGTGCATCAGCAGCGCCTGGTCATACAGCATTTTTTCGAAGTGCGGCGTCAGCCACTCGCGGTCGGTCGAGTACCGGTGAAACCCGCCGCCGACGTGGTCGTAGATGCCGCCGCGCGCCATGTTATCCAGCGTGACCTCGGCCATGCGCAGCGCGTCGGCGTCGCCGCTGTGCAGGTGATGGCGCAACAGGGCCTGCACCCGGTGCGGCGTGGGGAACTTCGGCGCGCGGTCGAAACCGCCGTATCGCTCGTCGAAGCTCAACTTCATGTGCTCGAAGTTCTGGTTCAGGATGGCGTCAACAAGCTCGCCGCCGGTTTCCTGCGCGCCCTGTTTGCGCAGCCAGTCGGTGATGTCCGCGGCCTGCTGGACCAGCTTGTCACGCTCGGTTTTCCACAGCTCGACCATGCGCTTCAAAACGCTGAGAAATCCGGTACGGCCGTGGCGATCTTCGGGCGGGAAGTACGTGCCCGCGGTCATCGGCTGCCTGTCGGGCGTCAGCCACACGCTCATGGGCCAGCCGCCGCGCCCTTCGTTCAGCCCCTGCGTGACGGCCATATAGACGGCGTCGATATCGGGGCGTTCCTCGCGGTCCACCTTGATGCTGACGAAGTGCTCATTCATGTACTCGGCGATCTTGTCGTTCTCGAAACTCTCGTGCTCCATGACGTGGCACCAGTGGCAGGTGGCGTAACCGATGGAGAGAAAGACCGGCTTGTCCTCGCGCCGGGCCTTGTCAAACGCGGCTTCGCCCCACGGCATCCAATCGACAGGGTTATAGGCGTGCTGCAGCAGATAGGGACTGGCCTCATGGACCAGGGCGTTCGGCTTTTTGCTCATGCTGGTAACCTATACTCCCGTGCGGGGGACGCCATGGCGGTCAGTGAAGAATTCCTGAAGTACGTTCTGGAGCAGTTCGCGACGCTGGGTGAGGCCAGCAGTCGCCGGATGTTCGGCGGCGCGGGCATCTACCTTGGCGACAAGTTCTTTGCCCTGGTGGCCAACGACGAGTTGTACCTGAAGGTCGACGACACGAGCCGCCCGCGTTTCGAAACCGCCGGCAGCCACGCCTTTGAGCCCTGGGAAGGGCAATTCATGAACGGGTACTGGAGCGTGCCGGCGGATGTACTGGAAGACCGGTCCGTGCTTGCCGACTGGTCGCGGCATTCCGTGAAGATCGCGAACTGCAAGAAGCGCAAGGCTACTTAGTCGCCGGCGCGATGATGCTGACGGCGTAGTTGTCAGGGGTCAGCAACTCACGGATGCGGCGGTTCACCTGGGACACGCCGGCGTTCTCGATCATGCCGGGAATATCAAACAGTTCGCTGCGCTGGCTCATGGCGGTCATGTAGGCGTAGGCGGTTTCCTCAGGGTCGTTGAAGGCGCGCAGAAAGGCGCCAAGCTGCTTGCGGCGTTTGCGCTCAATGTCCTTCGGGTCGATGCCGTTCTTGCGGGCGCGCTCGATGATGCGCAGCAACTCGGCCTCAAGGGCTGCCGCGTCGGGTGTTTCCCCGCCGATGACCGCGTAGCCGAAATCATCCTCGGCGTCATAGGTGGCGCCGAAGTCGCCGCCGATCAGGCGCCGACCGTACAGGTCTTCGTAGGCTTCGCTTTCCTTGCTGAACATGGCGTCGAGGGCGATGGATGTCAGGACGTCGCGGTGCGTCATCTTGCCGCCCTTCGGCTGGCGGGCGTCCTTGAACCCGAGCATCAGGCGCGGGCGTGTGACGTACATGTGCTTGACACGTTTGTGCTGTTGGATGCGCGCGGGCTCGACGGGGCGCTCGCGGGTGACACGGGGGCGCGGCGTTTTCGGCGCCCACTTGCCGGCCAGCGAGTTCGCAAGCGCCAGCAACCCCTCGCGCGGGAAATCTCCGCTTACAACAAGCGTCAGGTTACTCGGGTGATAGAACGTCCCGTGGCACATGTTCAGCAGGTCGGGCGTGATACGCGCAACGGTTTCTGCAGTGCCGGCGATGTCAATGCGCAGGGCGTGCTTGACGTACAGGCACTCCATCATCTGCTGAAAGCCGGACCAGCTCGCGTTGTCGTTGTACTGCCGGATTTCCTGGACGATGATGTCGCGCTCAATGTCGACCAGCTTCTTCGTGAAGTAGGGCGTCAGGGCCAGCTCAAGCAGCGTGTCGAGGTTGTCGTCGAACCTCTCCGTGCATTCGAAATAGTAGGCCGTCTGGGTGTGGCTGGTGTGGGCGTTCACGTAAGCGCCGCGCGCCGCAAACACGTCGGTCAGGTCGCCGTGGGATTTCTTGAACACCATGTGCTCAAGGAAGTGCGCGATGCCGTCGGGTGTTGTGACGCGCCTGTCGTCGCGGCGCCAGGCGTTGTCAATGCTGCCGTAGTCGGCCACGACAAAGGCGATCTTCTTGCTGTAGCCGGGGCGCGGCGCGAACAACAGCTTCATGCCGCAATCCAGCACGGCTTCGTAACGCACCTCCTGCAAGGGTTTGCTGCGGATCGTCTCGTACTTCTGTTTCGTGGTGACCATGTCTGCTCAATTCGCCGCGCGCCCGAGGCACGTAATGTAGACGCAAAGTTCTTTCTCCGGGATGTTCAGCAGTTCATTCACTTCGTCGTCGAAGAAGCCGCCGATTCCGCTTACGCCCGCGTTTATACGAATCGCCGCGACATTCAGGCGCTGGCCAAGGTGACCGGCGTCGAGGTGCAGGTAGCGATAGGCCCGGCTGCCGTAGCGCCTGGTGGCCGCATCAAGGTCGGCGGTGTGGATCAGCACGGCGCCGGCGTCACGGGCGAGCTCCTGGCCCAGCGCCAGGTGGTAGATCTCGCGGCGCACGGGCCCCTTGCGAACTGTCAGCAGTTCCATGAAGTTCGGGGCGAAGTGGTACACGCCGGGCGCGACACCTTCGACCGCGTTCACCACAACAAAAGTTTCCAGCAGCGACTTGTCGAAGTAGACCGGGCCGGCCTCCGGTGGCAGGCGCAGGTCGGGACGATAGGCGAAAGCCAGCATGTCCGCGAGTTCAGTCAGCTTCAGGGGCTCGCCCGTGAATACGCGGGTGCTGCGGCGGCGCAGGATGGCGATTTCGATCTGGTCGTTCAGGTCCTCGTCGCTCGGCTTCAGCTTGACGCCGGGCGCGAACGCGTATTTGTCGCTCGGAAGCAGATCGTCGTCATTCGCGGCACCCGGAGCAGGCGCGTCCTTGCGGCGGATCGCCCCGGCCGTGTGGATGCTCAGAATTTCGTCCGCTTCGGGTTTGGGCTCGGTGCTGGATGACGCGCGCGCCGACGGGCCCGGGTTGATGTCGTCCCGGTCATCCAGGTCGTGTAGTGGCAGGACGCCCAGCACGCCTTCCCTGGCTTCGGGAATCGCCAGCAGGGCGGCGACTTCGCTGTCCACGAATCCGCCGACGATCGTGCAGGCGATGCCCAGGCGCGGCGCGATGATGTCGAAATTTCCGATCACGTGCCCGCTGTCCAGCAGGCAGCGCCGGTAGGCCCGCGCCCCGTACCGCCAGGCGGAGCGCCAGAACACGGCCGTCGCGATCACGGCAACGGATGCGCTCGCCACGGCCCGGTCATCAAAGCACGCGGCGGCGAGTTTACGGAACAACTCGTCGCCCTCAGGCCCCAGCCCCCGCGGATAGACCTCAAGCAGCGTGTGTTCGCGCGCGTGGTAGTAGAAGATGCCGTCCGGCAGGTCGGCGTGGCCGCGAACGGCCAGGTACAGGTCGGTCGGGTAGAGGGCCCCGGCGCTGGGCGCGGCACGGAAGTAGTGCTTCTGCCCGCCTTGCAGCATGACAGCGGTTATCCCGTTGGTAGCGAACAGCAGCTTGGACAACTGAGGCAGCGAGAACGTGCCGTCCGGGTCGTTGAGGGCGGGCAAGGCCTGCCATGTTTCGGTTTCCGCGTTCGGCAGGTAAGGGCGCAAGTCGAACTTCGGGGCACCGGCGTATTCCTTGAACTGCTCCGGCGGGTTTTCCCAGTCGATCTGGTGTCCCGCCCCGATGGAAGACGGGTGGTACTTGGTCTGCTGATGGTAGGTTCTGGCAAATAGCCGGTCGGGCATAGATCTCTCCGCGTTCTTTATAGCAAGGCATTGCAGTTTCCGCAGAATTCCCGTTACGCAAGGCGCCCACAGGCGTAGTAGACTAAGGAGACACATTAATCACGGAGGCCATTCCATGCAGAATCTCATAACCGCCGCCGCAGCCGTCCTGCTGGTCGGCATTGGCGCGTTCAGCGCCGCGCACACGGACGCCCAGCGCACGACACGCGGCGAAGTGATTGAGAAAGACGGCGAGATCATAATCGTCGAGGAAGAAGTGAAACCGGGCGCAAAGATTACATGGGCGGAAAAAGAGGACGGGCGCACGACTCCGGGCGCCCCGTGGGGTCTCTTTGCCGCCCCTTCCCGGCCGGGCACCTGGCAGGTCATCACCCACGACGACGTGATTCTGCTGCTGAACACGGCCACCGGCGAAACGTTTCATCTGGACGACAACGACGACGGCATGTTCTGGAAACCGATTCCGCGCCCGGACATGCGCCCCATGCCCGCACTCCCCCGCCCCGAGGGCGACCGCAGACCCCAGAACGCGGAGCGCGTGGAGCAGCGCCTGAAAGAATTGCGCAAGCAATTGAAGAACGCCCGCGGCGAGGATCGCCAGCGCCTGGAACGCGCAATCGAGGAAATCGAACGCGCCCGCGAGGAGGGCGAACCGCGCGGCGAGGGCCAGCGTGATCGCGACGCAGACCGCGAACGTCACCTGGGTGAGCTCGAAGACGTGATCAACGAAATCGAGGAGGAAGTCAGCAACCTTAAGGTGCGCTTCGAGAAATCCGACAGCGTCCGCGAGCGCGAGAAAATTGAAAACGCGATCCGCGAACTCAAGCAGGAGGCCGAGCGCGTGCGCAAAGAGTTGAAAGAACTGCACCGCTAGCATGACGTACAAATGAAGACGCCGCGCTTCGTGCGCGGCGTCTTCATTATTAGACTGCACGGCCCGTTCCACACCCCGTCGAGTGGATTCATGCGACTCATCGCCTGTCTGTTTTGCGCCTTGACGATCGCCGGTTGCGCCACGGCGGCGAAGCCTCCGGCGCCCGGCGCGGACCAGCCTGCCACGGACACCCCGGGCTCGCTGACACCGGGCGAGGCTTACACGCGCGGTATGGAATTGCGCGACGCCAATCGTGTTGAAGAGGCCCGCCGCTATATGCTCAGTGCCGCGGAGCGCGGCGACAAAGAGGCGCAATTCGAACTCGGGCTCTGGTACATGACCGGCAACCGCGGCGTGCCGATTGACTTCGCGCGGGCCGCAAAGTGGGTGGAACAAGCCGCCGAGCAGGGCCAGCACGACGCGCTCAGCTACGTATGGCAGCTCTATTTCTACGGCAAGGGTGTGGCCCAAAGCGACCCGCAGGCCTTTCAGTGGCTGCAACGGGGGGCCGGCGCGGGCAACGCCATGTCGTCGTATTACCTGGGGCTGTTCTACTATGAGGGCATCGCGACCGCGCCCGATCATGCGGAGGCGGCGGTCTGGTTCCTGGACGCCGCGGATGCCGGCATCGGCGGCGCGAGCTATTACCTTGGCGTAATGCACCTGGATGGCGATGGCGTCCCGCGCAGCGAGGACGACGCCTTCTACTGGTTCGAGCGCGGGGCGGCCGCGGATCACCCTGCCAGTATGCTTGCCACCGGCGACATGTACGCGCAGGGCAGCGGCGTCCGCAGGAATCTTGAGCAGGCCCGGGCATGGTATCGCCAGGCGGTCGCCCAGGGCGATGATACGGAAGTGCAATCCGCCGCCGCGCAACGCCTGCGCGATCTAGCCAAGCCGGACTGAACGGGCGCGCGATCCACGGGTCAGCGCAACCAGGGCGCGTCGCTGATCATGTCGAACAGGTTTACCTCAACCCCGTGCGCCAGCATGTCCGGCTGTTTCGCGCCCCAGGCCCTCATGTGCGGCGAGGCGGCGTGGGCATCAAGGGCGGCGCGGTCGGTCCAGTTCTCGTAGAACAGAAACACGTTTGGCTCGGTCTGGCTGCGGTGCAGGTCGTAGTTCAGGCAGCCGTTCTCTTTGCGGGTGGCTGCCACCAGCTTCGACAACTCGGATTCGACTTCGGCTTCGCGCCCGGTTTTGGCGCGGACTTTGGCGACGACGGTCAGCATGTTTCCCTCCGTGGCCTGCATAGCGACGCCCGCGCCAATCAACAAGGGTGGAATACAACAGGGGCGTGCTTTCGCACGCCCCTGGCGGCCCGGTATGGGGGAGCGACCTGCTGGTCTGCCGGGCCTGATCAGTCGTGCTCAAGTATCAAGCAGCGCTGCCAGAAAAAAGCCACGCTCCGTTTCCAGCAGTCCGCGCCCGGAATCCAGCGGCCCGATAAAATGCGCCATCTGCGCGCCGACCATCACCAGCAGCACAAACCAGAGGGCCAGCACCCGCCCGTCAAACAGCCGTTCGCCGTATTTCCACGCGACATAACGGTGTGTGCGTGCAAGGAAGTGAAAGCCGAAGGTCGTGCTCAGGGCGATGATCACCGCGTGCATCAACCCAAGAAACGTCGTCGCGCCGTCACTGGTACTGACGCTGAAAAACCAGGCAATCGGCGCGCAACCAAGCAGAATCAAGCCGGCCGCCGCGCCCAGCATAAGCACCGAGGCCAGCGCCTGCTGCAACGTAAGGCGCGCCCCGGTCAGCGCCTGGAACACGTAGAAACTCGGCAGGCAGACCGCGCATGAGCCGACGATCACCACCGGAAATTTCAGGGCCGCGTAAAGAACCTGCCCGGCGCCGTTGACCGACCCGAGAATCGCGCCGTACAGCAGCGACGCGAATACCGTGATGATCCCGCAGCCGGCGATGTAGGTGTTAAGCCCGCGCGAGCCCAACAGGTCTCGCGCCACCGCCCCTTGCGCGCGCAGGAGCCCGTTTCCGACGCTCAAGGGCCCCGCAAGCCGGAACTCGTCGCCTTCCCAGCGCCTTAGCCACTGGCGCATCGGGTTGGACTTCGCGACGGCGCCGGCAAGTTGACTCTGACTGCTTGCGCTTTCTTCATTCGTACTCATGCCATCGCTCCCATTTCTTTCAGCCAGCGCATGAGTACCGCCCACACGCCCATGTAAAAATTCCCCGACAGCCCGTGCGCCAGGCTGTAGCCGTCAACGCCGTAGCTGCTGCCGATCCAGGGGCGCAGCACCCACGCCATCTGCGCGCCGACAAACTGGTAGATGAACGCCCAGAGCAACAGGGCCCGGCCAACGCGCCCCTGCCCCAGCGACTTCATGCCGCGGGACAGCACACGCAGCCCCGACAGCCCGGCAACAACGCCGCAGCAAAAGCAAAGCACGTACAGGTTCAGGTAGCTCGCCATACTCGGTATCGGCGCCGAAACGCAGAACAGGCCGACAACGGGCGAGAGCGCGCCAAGGCAGATCGCCATGGTGGAAAGCCCGCTCAAGGCGATGGTCAACGTCTGCGAGACTCGCGCGTTTACGCCGGACACCAGCAGCGCGATGTGCATCAGCGGAAAGCACAATGCCAGGGTGAACAGCAGAAACAGGGGCATCTTGACAAGCGTGATCCAGACGTGCGCGCGCCCTACGTGGCTGCCCATTGCAGCGCCCCAGCACATGGCCCCCGCAACGCCCCCGGCCAGCAGACCGCAATTCAGGCGCGCGACGGGCTTGCGCCAGGCAAAGCGAAAGTGAAGTTCGGGCTGATACAAAAGCCTGGCAAGTTGCACGCTCATGACGGCCTCAATTACTTTGTCCCGCAAAGCAATCGGTCCGTGGCCGTTCAGGCTTTGAAGAAAGTCAGTAAAAAGCCCTGAAAATATGGGTTTGTGGACAATCGCGCGCGGATTATCGGACACCCGACAGCACCCTTGCGCCGCAGCGCCCCATTGGCGTAAATTGAGCGCATGACTGCCACCGTGCGCTGGAATCGCCTGCAAATCAACGTAGACGGCGATGCCGCCTTCAAAGCCGCCGTTGAGGAAAACTTCGGCAAGCTGATCGAGTTGCCCTACGGTGAGCTTGAGGTCGATTGCTCGGCCTGCAAAAACCTGAGCGAACAATCCTTCAAAGTCATCGGCCCGAAGCTGGTGGACGCCAGCGGCGGCAAACAGCTTCGTGTCCGCGTCACCGATGATCTGGCCAGGTTCTTTCAGGGTTCGGGACTTGCGGGGCTGGTCTCGCTTTCCGTCATCGAGCACATGGAAGGCGCCACAAAGCCGGGCGCCGTGGAAGACGCGCCCGCGAGCATCGACGACCTTGAGCCCGACGACGAGCCCAAGGACGAAACCCACCCGCCGACTGACACGATCAACCAGACCAAGATTCAGACCCGCCAGGCCAACGGGGGGCTGATCGACGAGGAAGACGGGCACCGCTACGTTATCGGCGACGAACTGGTGATCGGGCGTGAGCCTCCGTCGGATCCTGTCTTCGCGATTCCGACCATCAGCAAGCGCCACTTCCGCGTTTATCGTCAGGGGCCGGGCTACTTCATTGAGGACATGCGCAGCACCAACGGCACTTACCTCAACGGCAACCCGCTGACACAGCCGCAGCCTCTTGGCGAAGGCGACGAGGTTGTCGTCGCGATCACGCTGAAGCACCCGGACGGCGCGAAGCGCTTCAAGTTCTCGCTCAAGGGCTGATGCGCCATCGTGCTTCGCCCCATCTGCCATTCACGGAGGGCGCCATGTCCTTTCGACTTGCATTTGCAAGCAACGCCATGAAACGCTACTCGCTGGATGAGGCAATCGACCTTGTGGCTGACGCGGGCTATCAGGGCATTGAGATTCTGCTGGATACGCCGCACGCCTTCCCGCCGGATGTGAAAGACGCCGATGTTGCTCGCTGGCGCGAGAAGTTGGCGGCGCGCAATCTGTCCGTTTCCAACTGCAACGCCTTCATGCTGTACGGCATCGAGGGCTGCCATCGCCCGTCCTGGTGCGAGCGTGACCCCGAGCGCCGCAAGCTGCGCGTTGAGCACACGCGACACTGTCTTCATCTTGCCGCAAAGCTGGGCGCGCCGACCATCAGCACCGAGCCGGGCGGGCCAATCGACGAAGGCGTCACCCGCGAGCAGGCCGCCGACTGGTTTGAAGAAGGTATCCGCAGCGTGTTGCCCGACGCGAAGGAAGCAGGCGTGCGCCTGTGCATCGAGCCCGAGCCGAACTTACTCATCGAAAAAACCGGGCAGTACGAAGAGTTCATGCGGCGCTTTGAAGGCGACGCGCTCGCTGCCGACTGGCTGGGGCTGAACTTCGACGTCGGGCACTTCTACTGTGTGGGTGAAGACCCGGCCGAGAACGCGGCGAAGTTCAAGGGGCGTATTCATCATATTCAGATCGAGGACATCGCCGCCGACCGCGTGCATTTCCACCTGGTGCCGGGCGACGGGGCCATCGATTTTGATGAGTTTTTCAGGCAACTGAATCAGGCCGACTACAACAATGGCTGGATCACCGTCGAGCTATACACGTTCGAACACAAGGCCGTCGAAGTCGCACAACGTGCGCGCGAGTTTTTGTTGCCGTACGTCAGTTGATTGCACTACGGACGCGAAGGCGCGAAGTTCGCGTCAACCTGCTTTGGCTTCCATGGCCAGGACGGCTGTTACCCACAGCAGGAAGCGCAGGACGAAGAAGGTGAAGGCGATCTTCTTGTGGAAGCCTTTGGGTTTGCCCGCGCTGACTTTGCCGCCACTGAATATCAGCATCGGGTACCAGAACAACAGCACCGTCGCGATCACGATGTGTACCACCAGCCAGGGGCCCATCGGTGCGAACAGTTGCCCGGTGGCCTTGCGGTCCAGCTCAATGAACAGCAGCAGCGCGGTGTCCAGCGCGAAGCCCGCGGTCATCCACATCATGTGCAGGGGGTGGCGGCGTTTCAGGAACACACCAATTATCAGCCACAGAAGTACGCCGCCGTTTAGTATCGTAAACACGTGGTTCATGCCTGTCTGATACCGCAAGGAAATACCCATGGGAAGGGTGGTAACGGACCCGTCAGAAGTCGCCAAAGCGATTTCCAGCGCGCCGCCGCGCCCGCCGTGCGCCCGTGTGCTGATGGCCGCGCCCGAACACTTCAGCGTGGAAAGCGCCATCAACCCCTGGATGCACGACGCGCAGGGCAACCTCAACCAGGTTGACCGCGCACGGGCCCAGGCCCAGTGGGAGGCCCTGGCGGACGCCTACCGGCGGATCGGCGTCAAGGTGGACATCATCGACGCGCCGGCCGGGCTGCCCGACTTCTGCTTCAGCGCGAACCAGAGCCTGACCTGTCTTGATCGCAACGGGCAGCCTCTTGCCATCATGTCGCGCATGGCCAGCCCCACCCGCTTCAACGAGGTCACCTACTTTCGAGACTGGTACGCCCAGCGCGACTTCCGGGTGATGGAAAGCCCGCCCGGGCTGCGCGCATTCGAAGGCACCGGCGACGCCATTCGTCATCACGGGCGTCACGTATTCTGGGGTGGCGTCGGCCCGCGCACGATGGCGCAGGCCTGGGAGTTCGTGGGTGAAGCCACGGGGGCGGACGTGATTCCGCTGACGCTGGTGGACGAGCGCTACTACCACCTCGACACGTGCCTGGCGATCATGGGCCCGGATACCGCCCTCTATATTGAAGAGGCATTCGACGAAGATTCGCGCAAGCGTCTGCAAACGGGCTTCACACAACTGATTGCGGTCGATCCGCACGACGCGGGCAACTTCGCCTGCAACGCTCACTGCCCGGACGACCGCCATGTGCTGATCCAGCACGGCTCGCGCGTCGCCGGCACGCTTCGTGAGGCGGGTTTCGAGGTGCTTGAGCTCGACACCTCCGAGTTCATGAAGTCCGGCGGCAGCGTGTTCTGCCTCAAACAGGAGCTTCCCTGAAACGCGGGCAGCCCCGTAACCTCTTTGCCGAAACGCGATTGCGTCGTGTGTCGCACCTTTTGCGGCGCTCGTCCGTTATTACAATTGTTAGTGGGGCGGCTGCCCCTTGTACTCCTGGGGCCCACCCCTGAGGCCCGTTATGCTGCTGCAGTTCTGCGACAAGTGTGGACGTCCCCTAAGCGAGGGTTGTATCGCGCGCGGTGAGGCCATGGAGCGCAAGGGCGAGCTCGTATGTTCAAGCTGCGTCGCCAAGGAACAGACGGCCGCCGCCATGCGCGCCGCCACGAATGAAGCCGCCGAAAGCATGGGGCAGGAAACCACCGGGGCCCTGGGACACTACGAGCAGGCCGTCTGGAGCTGCGACAACTGTGGCATTCCGGTGACGGCGCTGGATCTGATCGAGGGTCGCGCCGCCCGGGTTGGCGGTATTCTGAAGTGCTCGCGCTGCGCGCCGGTTGACAGCCCCGTGGCGAAAGCGCCGGAAGCCGCACCGAAACCCGCGCCTGTCGTGCGCAAGCCGGCATTCGCACCGCCCCGCCCAGACACGAGCGCGCCACGGCATTCCCGCGCGGCGATGGAAAGCTACGTCGAAGAAGCAAAGTCCGAACGCAAGCGCCCGGTACTGCCGCTGGTGATGTTCGCCATAGTGCTGCCCATGTTCGCCGTTTCGCTCTACTTCGCCGTCACGTCGCAACAGAAGCTCAACGAAGTCATGTCGGCCCAGGGCAACGAAGAGCCCGACCGCCGCGAACGCCGCCCCCGCGAGAGGCTTGAGCCGGACCCGGCCCCGCTGACCGGCAACACAAGCTCCCCGCCTCCGGCCGACGGCGGCGAGCGCCCTGACGAAATCGCGCCGGTGCCTCCAGCACCTGGCAAAAGGCCCCTGCCGCGCGAAGTCGTTGACGACCTGATCGCGGTCGAGAAAACCCTGGCCGAGCCCGTAATACGCCAGCTGCAAAGCACCGATCGCGCCGAGGCGCTGGAAGGTCTGATCGCGGCGGGCTCGGGGCGCTTGATCGCGACCCGCCCCTATGTTCGCGCGCTGCTTGAGGACCAGGACGACCAGTTGCGCGCCATCGCCTGTCGCGTGGCCGGGATGCTTGACGACAAGGAAGCCCTGCCGCGCCTCGCGCGCATGATGGACAAAGACCCCGTCGAAGCCGTGCGCATCGAGGCCCGCAAGGCCCGTGACCGCATGACGGGCCAGGCCACCCGCGAAGTGCGCGATCTGACAGACGCCGAGCTCGAGGAAATGCTGCGCGACATCCAGCGCGAGCTGGACCGCCGAAAGGGGCGTGATGACTGACCGCCCCGTCAAGCGCGACTGGCGCACGCCCGTGCTGCTGACCCTCACCGTGCACCTGATGGTGTTCACGCTGTTCATCAATCATCGTCTGTTCAGCCTGATCGAGCCTGCGCCGCCCGGCCCTTACACCATGCAGGTCGGCGAGCTTGTGGGCTCTGACCCTGAAGAAGACGTGCAGGAAAACGACGAGGGTGCGGCGCCCGGCGAAGAGGCCGCAACCACGGGTCAATCAAGCGCCAGTGTGTCGGAAGCCTTCGACACCGAGCCAACGCCGGAGCCAACGGAGCGCCCGATTCGCGACAAGCCGGTCGAGGCCGCCACAGACACACCCGGCGAAAAGGAAGACAACCGCAGCCTCAGCGAGAAACTGCAGGCCAGCGTCAGCAACGCAAGCAGCGGCGGGAACGGCGGCAATTCGGTCGGCGCCGGGGGCGGCGCGCACGGACTTCGTGGCGAAGGCAAGCACGGCGCGGGGCTGGCACGCCACGGCGGCAGCGGCGAGACAGAAGACGCCGTGCATCTGGGGCTGGGGTGGCTGGCCAAGGTGCAGGACAGCGACGGGCGCTGGGATTCCGACGGCTACATGCTGAATTACATCCCGCAAGCCACCATGCAGGAACGCTACGCCGAGGGCGTGGGCATGTCCCGCAACGACATCGGACTGACCGGGCTGTGTATGCTGGCGTTCACGGGCGCGGGCTACGGCGATCATGACGGGGCGTACAAACAGACGGTCAAACGCGCGCGCGAGTTCCTGCTGGGCAAGCAGCGCGTCGTGGACGGCGGCTTCGGGCTTGAGGCCGACAGCTTCAAGGTGACCATGTACGCGCATTCCCTGGCGACGTTCGCGATTACCGACCTGTATCTCGTAACGGGCGACGAAACCCTGCGCACGCCCATGCGCCGCGCACTGGAGTACCTGCTGTCCATGCAGGGCGAAGGGGGCGGCTGGGACTACGACCAGCGCTACCCGTCCCAGCGCGACAAGTATGTGCCCTCAACCCGCGACGACCTGTCGATTTCCGGCTGGGCGATCATGGCCCTGGTCGCCGCCCGGGAAGCCAACTTTGAAATCCCGCCGGAAAACCTGGATCGTCTGGCCATGTACCTGCGCGACTGCACCCGCAAGGACGGCGACGCCGTCTACGCCGACGAAGGCACGCGCTCCGGCGACCGCGGCAAGGGCATGATGGCCGTCAGCAACGTCTGCCGTCGCCTGCTGGGCGAGCCCGCGGACTCCCTGACACAGCAGCGGCAGCTCAAGAGCATGGCCGACACGCCGCCCCTCTGGAGCGACGCCGGCAACGTGCACGGCAGCACCATGTACTACTGGTACTACGCCTCGATCGCGATGCTGCTGGCCCGGGACGGTGACGGCGGCACGGATCGCTGGCGCCAATGGAACATCGCGCTGAAGAAGACCCTGCTCGACAACCAGGTAAAATCCGGCGCGCGGCGCGGCAGCTTTGACCCTGTCGGGCACTGGGCCCGCAACAATATCGGCGGGCGCGTCTACGCGACGGCCATCTGCGTGCTGAATCTCGAGATTTACTATCGCTACGAGCCCGAGTATCTGCGCGTGCGCGCAAGCGAACTCGGTCACCTGTGGGACGAAGATTAATCCTTCACCCGCGCTCTTTACATTCCGAACCGTTTCATCCAAAAACACCGTCCCGCTGAATGGGCGGTACTCCCTTCTCTCGCTGCCACCCTGTGGACACCCGGCGGGCGAGCGGAGTACCGATGCCGCGCACCACCGCCTCGCGCGAGGCGGCGGAAACCGGCGACGCCGGCAACAGGAGTCGTTTCATGCTGCAACTCGTGCCAACTCGTGCCTTCTTCACCAAGGGCGTCGGAATCCATAAGGACTATCTGGCAAGCTTTGAGGATGCCCTGCGCGATGCCGGAATTGCCGCGCTGAACGTGGTAACCATCAGCTCGATCATGCCGCCGGGATGCAAAATCGTCCCCAAGAAGGCCGGGCTGAAAGAGCTGCATGACGGGCAGGTCGCCTTCTGCGTTATGTCGCGCCAGGCCACCAATGAGTACCGACGCATGATCGCCGCCAGCGTCGGCGTATCCATTCCCTCCGACCACACCAAATTCGGCTACCTGTCTGAATACCATGCCTACGGCGTGAACGACCAGCAGGCCGGCGACTACGCCGAAGACCTTGCCGCCAGTATGCTCGCCACCACCATGGGGCTGAAGTTCGACCCCAGCCAGGCCTGGAACGAACGCAAACAGGAGTGGAAGCTCGGCGGCGAAATCGTTACGACGCGCAACGTTACGCAGTCGGCTGAGGGCCCCAAGGACATGTGGGCCACGGTGATTGCCGCCTGCGTGTTCATTTTCGACAACTGGCAGCTTGACCCGGCACAGCTTGCCGCCATGAACGCGGGGCACCAGGGGCTGCGTACGCCGGAACGCGCCAACCCGACGCCGAACCGGAAAAAGAAGTAGGAAGTTTCCAATTGCGCCCGTCGTTCGGTACACCCGGACGACGGGCGGTTTCACAGGAGCACGAAATGGGCACGAAGCTGAAAGACCTGCTGGTCACGGACGACGACAACTTCTTCGGCCTTGAGCCGGAACTCGCTTCGCTGGAACGCGCGAAATTCGTCGTGATGTCCGCCCCCTACGAGGGCACCGTCAGCTACGGCAAGGGTACCGGCGCGGGTCCGGAAGCCATCCGCCTCGCCAGCCAGCAGGTGGAACTGTTCGACGAGATTACTCGCGATTCGCACATCCCGCGCCACGGTGTCGCGACACTCAAGCCGTTCAACCCGGATTGCAGCGCCGAGGAAATGACAATCGGGCAGATCTACCCGGCCACCCAGCAGATTCTCGAGGCCGGCAAGTTTCCGATTCTGGTCGGCGGCGAGCACTCCGTGACGCCGGGCGCAGTCAAGGCCGTGCATGAGCGCGTGCCGGACCTGAGCGTGTTTCACATTGACGCGCACAGCGACATGCGCGAGGCCTACCACGATGATCCGTACAGCCACGCCAGCGCCGCCGCGCGCATCAACGAGTGGTGCCCGATCGTGCAGGTCGGCATTCGGTCAAGAGAACGCATCGAGCCCGGACACCCGGACCGCCCGGTGCACTGCTACCACGCCTGGGATTACCACGCCGAAGGCCCCTGGATTGACGAAGCCATCGGCAAGCTGACGCGCAATGTTTACCTGACCATCGACGTGGACGGCTTCGACCCCAGCGTGTTCCCCGGCACCGGCACACCCGAGCCGGGCGGGCTGACCTGGTACCTTGGTCTGAAGATCATCCAGAAACTCGCCCAGAGCCGGAACATCGTAGGCTTCGACATCGTGGAAGTCGCGCCAACAGAAGGCCAACAGGTAAGCGAGTTCGCGGCGGCCAGACTGATGGGCAGAATCATCGCCTTCATAAGCCATTACTGCTGGCGAGCCGAAGGCGCGATCTAAAGCATGTTCATGGTTGGTCTGCAGAGTGGGGCCAGGCCTGTAGTTACTCCCGTCGCCACCCGGCTGCGCAGAAAAACACTGAGACTGCTCCAACCGCCCTACCACTCCCACATGCGGGCGAGGAACACACCTGCGGCGGCGATTCCCGCCAGTATGAACGGGGCCCAGGCCATAAAATAGAAGGCGCGACCTTCTTTGGGCGTCTGCGGGTTCTTGCGATATTCGCTGTAGCGGCGCACCAGCTCATCACTGGCCTTGGCGACAATCCTGCCGGCCCTGACCCGGAAGAACCAGCTCCATAGTATGCCGCCCCACAGTGGCGTCAGCGCCATGACGTAGTGCGTCGCCGAGACCTCATGGCCCGGGGTGAGCAAGCCCGGCGAGATCATGCCGATCCAGGCAAGCGATCCCATCGCGCCGAACAGCACGGCGTTGCCGGCAAACGCGCGCGCCATGGGCGCTACCTGCTCGCGCTGCCGCTTCGTCATGCGTTTTGTCAGCAACAGGCGCAGGGCGCGGTTGACCTCCCGCGTCGGGTGCCCGATCTGGGCGATCGTCCACACGCCCGCCAGCACAGCCACCAGGTGCAGCACGAGTGTCCCGCGCCGGAAGTCGCTGGGCATACGCTGGATTTTCCATTCCCAACCCGCGCGGTCAGCGAAGAACACTGCCAGGGCGAAGACAAGTACCACGACCATCCAGCGAAACAACATGTCGCGACGGTCCTGCCCGGAAATCGCATCCAGCGCGTCGAGTCTGCGGTACGTTCCCTGCTCAAGCGCCCCGACCGCGAGGGCACACAACAACGCGGCGCCAAACATCTGCACCGCGATAATCGCCCCGTTCACACTGCGCGCCGCAATGGCCCAGATCAACGTGAAGTCGCCCGCTGCGAAGTAGATCCACTTGGCCCGGCGCGAGGCCTCGGCGACGAAATACCCGCGCAGGTCTTCCTGGGATATTCCCGCGCGCTTCCACAACAGCAACCCGTGGGTCGCGTCAAAGGTCGCCCAGGGCTTCAGATACAACCAGACGCACATGGTGCCAAAGGCGAGCACAATCAGACCGGAGTAGACGCCCGGGTCGACGAGGTGCTGCTGCAGGTACAGGTTCTCCGGGCCGACCAGAAACACGGCCGTGCCCAGGAAGCTCGATGCGACCAGCAGAAACACGACTGTTTTTCCAAGCAGCGAAAACACCAGCCCTTCGTCGGCCGAAGACTCGAGTTCCTCCTCGTAGGTTTCGAGCGCATGCTGCAAGTCGCGGATGCGCTGAAAGCGTTCATCCTGTGCGGGCTCCAGACATTTCATCACGATGCGTTCCAGCCCGCGCGGAATCACGGCGCCGGGGTTGCGCTCGCTGGGGCGCGGTGGCGGCTCGGAACTTACGCGACGGATCAGCTCGCTGGCGGTCGTCGCCTGGTAGGGCGGATGCAGCGCAAGCATCTCGTACAGGATCGCACCCAGCGAATAAATGTCGCTGCGCTCGTCGATGGCGTCGCGCTCACCCCGGGCCTGCTCCGGTGGCATGTAGGCCGGCGTCCCGATGATCTGCCCATCCATGGTTTCGTCCAGCGCGGTCCCGTCCGCGCTGCCGGGCGTTTGCAGGCGGGTGGTCGTGATCTTGCTGATCAGCTCCGGGTGGTCTTTGACCTTCGCGAGCCCCCAGTCCATCACCATGACCTCGCCGTAGTCGCCGATCATGACGTTGTCCGGCTTGAGGTCGCGATGAATCACGCCGCGGTCGTGGGCGTAAGCCATGCAATTCAGCAACTGCCCGAAGGTGTACAGACGGCGCGTCAACGGGAAGCTGCGGCGCAACTCGACATCGCCGGCGCGCAATGCTCGCAACATGCGGGCGAGGCTCTGCCCTTCGACCAGTTTCATCGTGAAGAAAGTCCGCCCGCCGGGTTCATGGCCGAGCTCATGCACCGGGACGATGTTCGGGTGATTCAACTGTCCCGTGACCTGGGCCTCTTCGATGAAGCGGGCGACGCTCTGGCTGCCGGTGCGATCCGCGCGCGTAACTTTCAGGGCAACTTCCCGTTTCAAATCACGGTCAAAGGCGCGCATCACCACGCCCATGCCGCCGCGCCCTACCTCGCCGCGCAGCTCGTAGCGCCGCCCGCCAAGTTGCGCGCCGGGTGATGACACCTGGCGTGTCTCCGCCTGGCTGATGGGCTGGGTCGGCTGTTCTTCGGCAAGTGTCTGTTGCAACTCAGAGTCGCTGAAAATCGAAGGCTGCCCGATCTCGAGCAGCGTCTCGCCATCCGATGGCACGTCAACCACGCCGCCGACATCCAGCAGAGTTTCGCCCGGCTCATCGGGCTGTTCGGATGGCTTTCGGGCTTGGCCCATGATCGACCCGGCTCCTGGTGGGTTCAAATTAGCAAGTGGCCGTGCTGTTGGGTTCACTGTTTCGCTGAAACGAAAACTCCCCGGCGTCGGCCGAGGAGTTTTCATGAAATGCCGCCACCTATTCGGCGACTTTGATTTCGACTTTCTCGCCGCCGCGACGAACCACGTGCAGGGTAACTTCGCCTTCCTGCTCCTGGAGCAGTTTCAGGAAATCCTTCAACGTCATTTCGTCCGTAACCGGTTTGTCGTTTACCTGGTAGATGACGTCGCCGTTCTTGACGCCCGCGGCGCGCGTCTGGCTGTCCTTGGCCGGAATCTGGCTTACCGTGAAGCCGACTTTCACGCCGCCGTAGTTATCCTTCAGCACGTCTGCGCCCATCTTGGTGAAGCGCTCAATGCCCCTGAAGCCCTTGTCCGGGGTGGCAGGCGGAAGCTTTTTGGCCGGGATGACAACCTTCCAGCCGATTTCGATCTTCAGCTTCTGTTCCGCGTCCGCGAGGAAGCCGCCGATCTGGTCGTAGCGCGACTCCGGCACCAGCGGATCGTTGAAGCGGCGGGTGACTTCGAGTTCTGCAGCGACCTTGCCGTCGGCGCTGATGATGTTCACTTTCGTGTTCATGGCCGGCGCTTCCTGGCCTTCGGGCACGTCGATCAGCACATAAAGGTCCTTCTGCTTCTCGCGCCAGGTGACCTTGGCGACGGTACCCCTGAACAGGGGCGTTTCTTCGGGGTTGGTTGGCTCCGGTGTTGTGGTCGGGGCTGCGCCGCTATGGAAGCCATCCTTGAGGACCGTCTCCTGCGCTGTCTTGTGGGCGTCTTTGAAGACTGCCGGTGTAATGAGGACGCGATTGCCCATCGCTTTACTTGGATCGTTCAAGCCGCCGAGAATACGACCGAAACCACCGCCGCCTGCTGCGGCCTCCTCTTCGCCCTTCTTCTGCCCGACGATGCCGATGACTTGCCCGTCAAGCGTGACGACCAGCCCGCCGAGGCAATCACCGAGTGAGCCGTCGAGCCCGTAGTATTTGCCGTCTTCCACGACACAGTTGATGCGGGCCGTGCGGAAGAAGCGCGCGAAGTTCAGGGTCGCGTCGTGTGCGCCGATGATGACGACTTCTTCGCCGAGCGCGGGGACGGCAGCTTCGCCTGTGAAGCTTAGTGGTTCCAGATCACCGCCAAGCTTCGCACCGTACCAGCGAAGGTTTTCGTCTGCTGATTCGAGCGCCTCGGTAGCGTCGATTCGCCCGGGAACGCCGTCGCGAATCAACTGCACCTCGAAGTTTTCTGGCCCGGTGCTTTCG
This sequence comes from Planctomycetota bacterium, assembly GCA_019912315.1. GTDB lineage: Bacteria > Planctomycetota > UBA8742 > UBA2392 > UBA2392 > JACKID01. The sequence continues at coordinate 147,566 of JAIOJA010000076.1, read as the reverse complement.
CCGCGGCCGAACATGCTGGCCATGCCGCCGACGTTGTTGGAAAGCGGCTGGTTCGAAATCAGTACAAGCCCGCCCTTGCCGACCAGCAGGCCGGTGGTGGCGCCCTTGCTTTCGATGGTCTGTCCCATTGCGCTGGTGGTGCTGGACCAGGTCAGCACGACAACGCGGTTGCTGAACTTCTCGTGCAGCACGCGCAACTTGTCGGCTTTTTCGTCGGCCTGGAGCGCGCCCGCACAGATCAGCGCGAGCATGAAGACTGGCATCAGATAGCGTGTCATGTTCTCTCCTCGTTTGCCTTCCGGCGCGTTTAGTCTTTTCGGCGCGGGCGTCCGCCTGGCGGTCTGCCTCGACCCTGTGGCTTGCCCCGGCCGCCCGGGCTGCCGGTACCGCGTCCGCGGGGCTTGCCTTGCGGGCCGCGCCCGCCTGTTGGCTTGCCGCGTGCATCAGGCCTGCCGCCTTCGCGGCGTGGACCTCTGCCTTCGCCGCGCCCTTCGCCTTCTCGGCGGGGACCGCGACTGCCGCCCGGCTTGCCGCGCCCGCCGGGTTTGCCCCTGCCGCCCGCCCGCGGCCTTTCGCCTTCGCGGCGCGGGCCCCGGTCAGTGTCGCGCTCGGGGCGTGGTCCGCGCGAGCGTTTCTCGCCGCTGCGCGGTTTACCCTTGCCCTGGGCGCGTACGCGGGCGGATGTCTTTTTCTGGCCGACGTCCTTGGTCCCGCGCGTGCCGGTTTTCTTTCGCTTAAATCCCGTCTCCTCGCCGCGCTTGAAGCGGGCCGGGTCGATCAGCGGCTTTTCGTAATTCAGGCGTCCAGCCTCGGCCTCATCGGCGTAGGCCAGCAGAGCGACAATTTCGTCGCCACGCAGTTTGCGCACTTCGCCCGGCGTCATGGAGCCGATGTCAAGAGGACCGACGCGCACGCGGTCAATGCTTTTGACGCCGTGGTCAAACTTGAGGCATATATCGCGCAGGGCCTGGGGCAGGCCTTCATACACCGTGAGCTGTAATTGTGTTTTGCCGGCGACCCGGCGCTGGTTTTCGATGGGCTGAAAACGCCCGCTGTTCATGGCGTAGTACAGGGCGCGCTCAATGTTGTGCAGGGTCTGGCTTACGACGCTGCCCTTGACAGTCACGCGGTAGACCTTCGGCACGCGGTAGCGCGGGTGCGTCAGCAGGTTGGCCACGCGCCCGTCATTGGTGATCAGCATCAGCCCGCGCGCATAGCGATCGAGACGGCCTGCCGTGAACAGGCGCCCGTGCTGCCCGCTGACGAGCTTTTGCAGTTGTTCTTCGGACTCGGCGTCGTTGAAGCTGGCGCCGTCCTGCTTGTTGTGAAGCCAGTAGCTCGGCTTGGGCAGGTGTATTTTTTCGCCATCCACGGCCACGGCGTCACGGAACGGATCCGCCCGCACCCCGAGTACACTGACTGTCTGATTGTTGATAGTAACGCGCCCTTCGACGATCAGCTCTTCACAGGCGCGGCGCGAACCGTAGCCGGCACGCGCGAGAATCTTCTGCAGGCGTTCTTTGCCCGCTTCTTCGGTTGTCATGGCTGTCTCCACATCGGCTCCCGCCGAAGTTGCGCCATGTATACGAGATTGAGTTTCAGGCGACAGGGGTGGTGTTCAGTGTTCAGTGTTCAGTGTTTGGAAACTGGTTTTCACCGAACACCAGACACTAAGCACCAAACACCTATCCACGATTAACGTACTTGCCGTGGTTCTGCTCGGCGAGTTTTTCCATCAGCTCGTGGGCGGCGTCTTTGCCGACAGCAATCGCGTGAATCACGACTTTTCTAAACGTGTTCATCCGCGCAATGTCGCCGAGGATCGCGTCTTCCTGCACGTAGTAGCCGTTGCCGATGCTGCCCCACTTCGGGTGTACGTAACCCTGGGCCGTGCTGTCGTCGCTCCAGCTGGGAAAGCCGTCGGTCAGGAAGAAAATCGTGTCCGCCCCCTCAAGCATCGCCTTGGGGTCGAGCGCCGGGTCGTCCTTCAACTTGCCCTTGCGCAGCACGCCGAAAGAGCGCTTCAGTGAACCGTGAATGTTCGTGCCGCCGTTGGCCTTCAGCCCAAGCACGTGGATGCTCATCTTGCGCTTGTTTTCCTCCGTGGCCTGGATCAGCTCGGTTTCCGCTTCATCAATCAGGCGGTGCTCGGACGAGTAGACGACTATGTTGAAGTAGTAGTCCTCAGGCAAATGCTGCAAGGTCCACAGCAGCTCTACCTTCGCCAGATCGAGCTTGGTCTTCACCTGGCTGTAATCCGGGCCGCCCTCCTTGCCTTTGCCGGTGACCGGGTCGCGTCTGAAATCCATGTCCGCCGGCCACTCCATGCTGCCGCTGATGTCAATCACGAACACCACGCGCGTGCCGACGGCGATCGCATCGAAGAAAGCAACCGTCTTGCCCTGCTTGGCCTCGCCGTCGCCGCCCTGGCCGTTCAGCAGCCAGTCCCGCCACCAGGAGCCGCTCAGGTATGCCGGCTGGCCCGTGATGCGGCTCAAACCCAGCGCCGCGAAATACTTGATGCGGTCGTCCTGGCTGTGGTCCAGCACGCGGATCAGCGCGTCCAGATACGGCTTCTGCGCTGCGCGGTCGTCGCCTTCCGGGCAGAGCTTGCGCACGGCCGTGATGGCGGCCAGGTTCTCAAACACGTTGCCGCTGTCATCCTCAAGCTTGTAGTTGCTGACCGGTGCCAGCACGAGCTCGGCCAACTCGGTGCGCCCGGATTCGCCGATGGCCTCGAAGGCACAGGCGCGCAGGCTGACGTCTTTCTTGTGCCCCTTTTCGAGTGCGAATTTCAGCGTCGCCGTGGCTTCCGGCGTGCCGCCCTGTGCCAGCCCGTTCAGGGCCCAGTACGCCGCGAACATTTCCTCGGGCTTCTTGCAGGCGAGCACTTCTTTCTCAGCGGCGCTCAGACCTTCCGCGCCCCTAAGTTCCGCGAGCGTCAAACCCATTTCGCGCCCGGCCCAGCCGTCGCGCTCGACCACCAGGGCTTCCAGCAGCGCTTTGATGGATTTCTTGTCGCCGGCCTGCACCATGCGGCGCGCGCCTTCGACGCGGTTCTTGGCTTCTTTGTCGGAAAGCAACGCGGCGTTGGCCGGGTCCTGGGCCGCGACGCAGAGCGAAAACAACAGCAGCGCCGCGCAAGCGAGTGAAAGGGTACGCACGATTGAACAACCTCCCTGCCCAGTGCCGCCACGATAGCAAGGGCGAGGTGCATTGTGTCACCAAACCGTCAGGCGCAGGCACCTTTTCGGGCTCCGGCCCCAACGCGCCCGGCGCAACATGAGGGGTATACCTGACCCATCTGTGGGTCCTCGGTGTTGCCGGTGAGAAAGAATCAGGGGGCCGCATTTGCGGCCCCCTGATTCTCCTGCACCTGCCGAGTTTAGCGGTGGTCGCGCTTCAGTCTTCGGCTTGTCCAAACGCCGACGATGAGCAGCAGGGCAACCAGCCAGGCGAGGGAGCTCGAACCGCTGGTTGAGCAGTTCGAGTCGTTGCCGCTGCTGTCATTGCCGTTGCCGTTCCCGCCTGCCGGGTTAATGACCAGCGTCAGGTCCTGAAACGTTGTCTGCGGTGTTAAACTGCTGTCCGTCACCGAGACCCTGAGCACGACGGTAGTAGCTGCCGTTGGCGTGCCGCTGATCGTGGTGCTTGATCCGGGACCCGCGCCAAGCGTCAGACCGGCCGGCAATGTACCCATGGTGATTGACCATGCGTGGGCGCCGGTGCCGCCGATCGAGTTGATCGTTGCGGAATAGGACGAGCCGACGGTGGCGGCGCCAACCGAGGTGGTGGTGATGGTTAGCACGCCCGCGCCCGTGATCGTCACGGTGTATGTTTCCGTGTCCGAGACGCTGCCGTTGGTGATCGTCACGTCGAACACGTAGGTGTTGGCCGTCGTGGGCATCCCCGCGAATGTTGCGCTAAGGGTCGTGCCGCTCAGTGTCAGGCCCGGTGGCGGTGTACCCGCGCCGAACGACCATGTGTAAGGCCCGGTCGCGCCTCCGCTTGCGGTCGCGGTGATGGTGTCACTGTACGAGACGCCAACCTGGCCGTTGGACAGGCTGGGGGTATTGATCTGCAACGCCGGCGTGGACCCGCCGGAGAAGTTGTAGCGGCTGACAACGGCCTCCGAGTGCGCGCTGCTGGAGCTGTCCGCGTCTCCCGCGATAACCAGATCGTTGTTGCTGAGCCCGAGCACACGATAGACAACTGGATTGGCCCCGGCCGCTGTCAGGTCGCTTGACCAGTTCACCGCGCCGTTGGACGGCGCGTAGGACCGCATCTGACCGACGGTTGGACCACCGCTGTTCGGATAGCGCCCGCCGGCCGCGATAATGCCCTGCGTCGAGTGGACAAAGACCGCCTCAAAGAATTCATAGTTCGCGGACGTGTTGCGTACCGACCACATCAGGTTCGCGGCCGAGTCAAACGCCCAGACTGCAGAATTGTTGTTGTAGGTCGCGTCGTAAGTTGCTCCGACAGCGATGATCTGGCCTGACGACGTGCGAATCGCTTGTGCGACATACGCGCCGTCGTTGTTCGCCGTGGGATACTGGGCGAACGTCTGAAGTGTGGCCGTGCTGGTGTAGCGCCAGATCGCGACGTCCGTGTTTGACGGGTTCGTCGCGTTTTCAACCGTGCCGATCAGGTAGGTTTCACCGGAAGGCGCGGCGATCAACTGGGAAACGGACGCGTCGCCGAAGGACTGTGGCGCACCGCTGGTCTGCAGCTCGTTGCCGTTGGCGGGGTCCAGCAGCGAAATGCCGAGTTGCTTAACACTGCCGAAATAGGTCCAGGCAACATGGATCGTACCGGAACTGCCAATGGCGGCCGCCTCGAAGTAGCCGCCGGTTGAGTAGGTCCAGTTGCTGTTGCCGTTGGCGGGATTGTACGATTCAACATCATCGTCCACTGCGATCACGTTTCCGCTCGCATCCACCAATAGGACGTACGCGGAGAACGAGGTGGTAACGCGCCACTGCTCCTGCCCGGCGCTGTTGAGCTTGAGGAGGTAGTCCTGGTAGTTGAACCCGTCTTCGCTCTCGAATGAAACGTAAATGGCACCGTTTGGGTCCACGACGAGGGCGTTGGGATAGATGTCCGTTGCGCCGCTGACAGTTATCGGGAAGGTCCAGTTCAGGGTGCCCGTCGAACTGTACTGCCTGACCTGACATGAACTGGTGGTCGTTGAAGAATCGTAATCATAGATAAAAACCGCAACGCGGTTCGACGAATCAACGCCGGCGTCATCGACGGTCTCGCTGACTCCCGAAGTCGCAACCGTCTGGGTCCAGTCGTGACTGGGTTGCGCATACGCCACGCCACAAACCAGCGCCGCGAGTGCGGCAACAATCAGATACCTCATCCCCCCCCCCTTTTTTTTGAAATCGTGGATATTGAATGTGTGCAATGACGACGACTCGACAGAATCCGGTGCTTGTGTGGTTTGGGCAATTGAAAAGCCCACGCCGAGGCGTGTATGACAATGTGCGCGTAGCCATGACTTCTCCGTGACACTATAGACCCTTGCGGATTCTGCTGACGAGGCAGCCGTTGCATATGTGATGCAACGCATGCGACCGTCGATTCAGCATCCCCAGTCGATTCAGCATCCAATGTTGACCGGGGCTCTCTCAGAAGACACTGATGCCGATAAAGTTCGCAAAATTGCCGCTGTTGACTCAGCCTCGGTGGATCGTACGATTTGCGTCAACAGTCAAGCGGGGCTCCCGTGCTGTGGTTCACAACTTCGCCTATTTCGATCGACCATGCGCTTAGCATCTGGCTCGTGAGAAGCTTCGTTGACCCGGATGCGCGCTTTGAAGTCGTCCTTCGCACCAACGCCTCTCTGCCGATGCAATCCAACGTTCTGGGTCCAATGTCCAGACCAGGCAGCATCGTCCGCCGGTACAAACTGGCCAGGCAACCTGGGCTGCGCCAGTTTCTTGCGTCCGCCGCGAAGATGCCGATGACAGAGCTGATTGGGGCCGGCTGGCAGGCGGTGGACCTGGACTCGCTGGTCGCCGCCCTGGATGCGCGTTTCCGGGCCGCCGGCGCATCACCAGAGCATGGGCGCCTGCTTGCCGCCCTGCCTGTGGGCGTGGTCGTGATTGCCGCTGGGGTCATTGAGTACATCAACCAACGTGCGGCGGTTTTGCTTGGCCGCCCAGCGGAACACCTTCTGTCGCGCGGCATCAGTGAGTTCGGCTTCCAGTTTACCGACCATAACGGCGAGCGCCTGGGCTCGCCTGAAAAGCTGTTTGCCATCGCCGCATCTCGCGCAGAGGGCATGGACGGACTGCTGTGTGAAGTAGAAGGTGCCCGCAAGTTCCTGGGCAGCATCCAGCGAATCGAGGGCGACCGGTTGCTATTGTGCCTTACCGACGCCACGCGACTGATCACAGTCGAAAGGGCGTTGCGGCAGAGCGAAGAGCGCTACCGATCGCTGATGGACGCCCTTCCCTATGGCGTGGAGGAGTTCGGCCCCGACGGCATCATCACCTTTGCGAACAAGGCGCTCCACAAGATGATGGAGTACGACGAAGGAGAGTTGGTCGGCAAGCCGGTATGGTACTTCAAGAAACACGAGAATATCCGCCACGAACTCGAGCCGCTCTTGAGGCAGTGGATAGTCAACCCCGTGGAGCCGATGGCGTTTTTCGCCCGCAACCTAACCAAGAGCGGGCGGGAGATCGACACCCGCGGTGACTGGAGCTACCAGTATGATGAGCACGGGAAACTAATGGGTTACGTCGGCGTCGTTACCGACGTAACCGAGATCGTCGCCCGCGAGGAAGAATTCAAGAAACTGCTGGACGAGTTGTATCAACTACGTCTCAGTCACGCCGTCAACAAAGTCCCGTTGCAGCTAACTGGCAACGAAGGCACTCCGGCCGTACCCAGGTGAAGTCTCAATCCAACACGGTGCCAACGCCGCTACGGCGGCCAACTAAAAGGGGGCAGCCTTGCTCCGTTGTTGAATTGGAACTTGGAAGCCTGCCCCCTTTTTGGTTCCAACAAGAAGGAAGAGACTAGGTAGCCGGGGGTTCGCTACCTCGCGAAGTGTTCGGCACCCCAGGTTGCCGACATGGCACCGGACGCCGTGAACACCCATTTGCCGGATACAAAGTACCGCGTGCCGCCCGCCGCTCCGAAATCAACCACGCGCTGCTGCCAGCCGGTGATCACCAGGTCGCCATTTGGCAGGGTTTGTTTTTCGGGTGCGGTAAACGTGATGGGCTCCGCGCCCTGGCTGGGAAACCCGGCAGGTTCTTTCTGAAGCAGGGCGGTCTCGGTGGCTTCGATCCATTCAACTGCGAGGGCCATGCGCTGGGCCTGGTCGAGTTTGGCCCAGCCGCGCGACTGCAACGCCAGAGGCGCGACTTCGTCTTTCGCTACGAATTTGCCATCGACGCACCAGCGTTCACGGAAGTCATCGGAATTGTTCGGGATGCTGAACCGGAACACGCCGGGAAAGTTCGGCGGGCTGAACGACGCGACGTGCCGGGCGTCCTCGTCGCTATTGACTTCGTCGAGGTAACGCTGCACGAGCGTCGATTCGGGCGTGGAACTGTTGGCCTGGTTGCGCTCGCAGCCGCCAGACACCAGCAGCGCCAGGGCGAGCAACAGGCATAGATAGGTGCGCATTTCGTGCCCTCAGATGGCCGACCGAGATTGGACGCAAACTGGTCACGGAGGTTCCAACCACTACCCGAACGCGCTGATGCCCGTGATGTCGTGGCCGATGGCAAGTGAGTGCACGTCGCTGGCGTCCTCTTAGGTCTTTGCGCTTTCCAGTTTGCACATGTGGCGGACCACCTGGTACCCGAGGCTGATGCCGTCGGCGCCCAGAACCGAAGTCGCGGAGTTAAAACGGGGGCTCGCTACTTTTTCGGGCTTGGACCTTCCGCCATCGGCCCCCGACACCTGAAAACGGCAAATGCTCCGGCTGGCTTGCGGCGGTCCATTGCGCCGTTCGTGTCCAACACCGATCATCGGGGCATGTCCCCGATCCGCGAGTACAGCCACGCCCGCTGGCACAGCCGCGCCGGTTTTATCATGACCACGCTGCTTGTGCTGCTGGTCATGGGCGCGCCGTTCATGGTGACGCGCGGCATTCTGACACACGGGGCACTGTTCCTGCCCGCGGTCGCCGGACTGGTGCTGCTGCTCGGGGGCCCGCTGATTCGCCTGGCCCTTGCCACGGGAAGGCTCGATCATCGCGAGGCCGGGCGGGAATCCCTTCAGACCGTACAGGCCCTGATCCGCGTCGTGATTGCGGTCGTGTTGCTGGTAGTCGGAGTGCGCGCGGCGGGCTGGCTGTTTCAAGAGGCCCTTTACGGGGTTCCGGCGGGGGCACTGGCTTACCAGTCCCGCGAGCTGACAACGTACTCGACGGCCTGGCACGGGGTAGTCACGCCGTCGGTGTGGTGGGGCATGGGCAGTGTCGGGCTGTTGACACTGATTCTGCTGCTGTTCGCCCGGCGCCGACGCCTAGCGGGCTTGAGCTGGCTGGCGGGGTGGCTGCTGGCCCTGATCATGGCGCTGATGCTGCTGGCCCTGCTGGTCGGCTATTCCATGCCCGGTGCGGGGGCACTGGCGGCCATGGCCGCGCCCGTGCGCCTCAACGCCCTGTGGTCGATGGGCTTCTGGGGTGACGCCTCGGCTGCGGCCATGCTGGCGCTGGGGGCGCAAACGGGTGTGATTACCGCGGGCGGGCGCGGTATGCCGAAGCGCGCCGGTGTGGGACGTGAGGCGCGCATCCTGGTCGCGGGCATGACGTTTCTGATGGTGCTGGCGGGCTTGAGCGGGCTGCTGCTGTTGAGCGCGGTCTGTTACCGACAGGGTATCGTGCCTGAACCCGCACACGCGGCGCCGGGTGTGCTGCTGCTGGATGTCGTGCCGATGCTGGGCCCGGAGCTTTTTCAGGGCTGGGCGGACAACTGGCGCCCGAGCTCGCGACAGATCACGCTGGGCTGGTGCTTTCTGGTCGCCCTGAGCTGCGCGTTTGGCGCGGGCGCGATGCTTGGGGCACGACGTCTGCTGCCGCGCGACTGGAACTCAAGCGCCGCGCGCTTCGGGTATCTGGGCGCGGGTGTGTGCGTAGCGACCCTGGCAGCAAGCCTGCTGATAGGGACGGAAGACGCCTACCTGCCGCTGTTGACGGTCATGCCCGCGCTGCTGGCGGTAATCCGTATCACCATGGCACGGCGCGCGGGCGCGGGTATGCGGGTGGTTTCCGTGGCGTTTGAAAGCTCGCGCCCCTGGTTGGAGCGCCTGTACCTGACGCTCGCCTTTCGGGTCGTGCGCCCGTTGCTGCTGGCGACAGTCGTCGCCGTGGCGCTGACACGCCGCGAGTACAGCATCATGCTGGCGGGCTTCGCGGTCGCGTTCGCGCTGATGTGGATGGGCTCCCTGTACCGGCGCCCGCGCAGCCTGGACACAGGGCTGATCCGCGCTGCGGCGCTGACACTACTGCTGCTGGCGCCGGTGGCAATCGCGGCGCAGTCCGGGCATTCGGACCCCGTGCGCGCCGCGTTCGAACGTATTCTCGCCGCCCCGGACCACCAGGCCCGCCACGCCGCGCGTGACGACTTCGAAACCGTCGTCATGCGCGCGCAAGCACTGGGGCTTGATGCCGACGGCGCGACATACCGCAAGGATATCAACGCGCTGATACACACCGAAGGCGCACCTGACTATGACACCGCCCGCGACGCCGCCATTGCCAGCTTTCTGATCGAGCCCGCGCACGAGGATTCGCTGCGCCTCGAGCGCGAGATACTGGAACACGACGGCGTCGCGCCTTTCCCGCGCCTCGATGAGGCCTTCAGCGACTACGCCGCCAGCGAGCGCCGGCCGCTGCTTGTCCAACTGCGTTTGATCGACGCCAACATCCAGGGCCCGCGCCTCAAAAATATGCTGGACGCGCCCCCCTCCGCGCCGGAACTGATGATCGCACTGACCACGGACCTGCGGCACGGATATGGTTCGGCGGGCCCGCGCGCCCGGGAGCTGCGGCGCTACCTGGTGCAACGGGCGACAAACGGGCGCACACTCCTGACCCCCGACCCGGGGCCCGGCGTGATCTACCTGCTGTGTTTTCTGTTGTCGGCCGGCACGGTCGCCCTGGCGCTGACTTTCGGCATTGGGCGACCACGTCGTTGAGCGGCCGCAACTTCCACGCTAAAACCGGAAAGAACCGGAGGAACGCCGTGAACTTTGAACTGAACGAAGAACTGGCAATGCTGCAACAGACCGCCCGTGAGTTCGCAGCCACTGAGCTGAAAACCAAAGCGCGCGAGATGGACAAAGGCGAGGAGTTTGATCGCAGCGTGTTCCAGAAGATGGCCGACCTGGGGCTCACCGCGCTGACAATCCCGGAGGCCTTCGGCGGCGCCGGCTTCTATGAAGGCAAGATGAGCAACCAGGCCGCCAGTGTAACTCTTGAGGAAATCAACCGCTGGTGCGCCAGCACGGGCGTAACCCTGAGCGTCCACATGAGCCTGTTCAGCAGCCTGCTGACGAAGTGGGGCAACGATGAGCAAAAGGCGCGCGTGCTGCCCAGGATGGCAAGCGGCGAGTGGCTGGGCGCGTACTGCCTGTCCGAGGCGGGCAGCGGCACGGACGCCGGCAGCCTGGTGTGCGAGGCAACCAAGGACGGCGACGAGTACGTGATCAGCGGCAGCAAGCTGTGGATCACCAGCGCGCCTTACGCGGACGTGTTCATTGTGTTCGCGCGCACCAGCAAAGAGCACAAGACGCGCGGCATCAGCGCGTTCATCGTCGAGGCTGACCGCAAGGGTGTCGTGATCGGCAAGAAGGAAAGGAAGATGGGCATTCGCGGCAGCGCCACCAGCGAGGTGCTGTTTGAGGACTGCCGCATCCCCGCGACAAACCTGATCGGCGAAGAGGGCAAGGGGTTCGGTATCGCGCTGGATACGCTCGATGGCGGGCGCATCGGCATTGCGGCGCAGGCCGTGGGCATCGGTCGCGCCAGCCTTGAGGACGCCACGGAGTACGCCAAGACACGCGAGCAGTTCAATCAGCCGATCGCCAACTTCCAGGGCGTGCAGTGGATGCTGGCCGACATGGCGACAAAGATCGATGCTTCGCGCCTGCTGATCCTGCGCGCGGCCTGGCTGCGCGACAACGGACGTCCCTGCACCCGCGAAGCTGCAATGGCCAAGTTGTTCGCCAGCGAGACGGCGAACAAGGCGGCCAAGGACGCGGTACAGATTTTCGGCGGCAACGGCTACAGCAAGGAGTACGACGTCGAGCGCTACTTCCGCGACGCCAAGATCACCGAGATATACGAAGGCACCAGCCAGGTACAGCGCATCGTGATCGCCCGCGACCTGATCGGCGACTGATTCCGGTTTCAGGTTACGGGTTTCAGGTGTCAGGGAACTACAACAGCTCCCTGTTGCGGGGGCTGTCAGAAACTGACGCACGAGGTGTGCTCCCTGACACCTGAAACCTGTCTCCTGATACCTGACCTGCCCCGTAGTCGGGGACGCCGTCAGGCGGCATAATTGAGTGCTGTCGCTGAGATGCCCATGCCACCAGTCCAGAATGAAGACCCCATCATCGGCCAGACCTTTGGCAACGTCATCGCCAAGAGCATCCTCGGGCGGGGCGGCATGGGTGCGGTCTACCTTGGACATCACCCCGGCCTGGACATGAAGGTGGCGGTAAAGCTGCTGCCGGACCTGTTCGTCGGCAAGCGCGAAATGGTGGAGCGCTTTCTGCGAGAGGCGCGGGTATCCGGGCGCCTTCAACACCCGAACATTGTGCGGACGTTGGATGTGGGCCGCGACCACGGCGTCTATTATCTGGTGATGGAATACGTCGAAGGTGTTGACGCGCAGCGCCTGCTGGATCGCGAGACGCGATTCAGCCCCATGCGCGCCGTCAACATTGCCGGCTTTGTGGCACGCGCGCTGGGCGAGGCCCATGAGCAGGGCGTGATTCACCGGGACATCAAGCCCGCGAACATTCTGATTGCCCGCGATGGTAAAGTGAAGGTGACTGACTTCGGGCTCGCGCGCAGCATTACCAACACGGCGACGGCGTTGACCCTGAGCAACCAGGTCGTCGGCACGCCGAACTACATGGCACCCGAGCAGATCAAGAGCATGGACGTTGACGCCCGTGTTGACGTCTACGCACTGGGCGTGACCCTGTGGCAGTTCCTGACCGGCACGTTGCCGTTCGACGGCGCGACGCCGATGGCGGTACTGCTGAACGTGGTCGGTGAAAACCTGACCATGCCGCGCGAAGTGTTCGAGCCTCTGCCGAAAGAGTTGCGCGAGGCTGTCGTCGCCATGACCGCCAAGGACCCGCGCCGCAGGTTGCCGAACATCCCGGCCGTGCTGGCTGTATTGAAGAAGGCCCGCGACGCGCTGCGCGCGGCAAATATGGACAGCACCGCACCGATGCAGGGTGTCGCACGGGCAAGCTCGCCGAGTGTCAAGTCGCTTGCGGACAGTGCCTCACGGGTAAGCCCGCTCCCGCCACGCAACGACCCGCAAAGCTTCACCAAGGCCCTGGGCAGCGACCTGAACCCTCGCCCGCCGCGCCCAGGCACCAAGCCGCCAACGCGGTAGACGCGAAAACTGCCAACGACCGCACGCCGTGACACGTTTGCATGTGTATGGCCAGCCTAGCCCATCTTTCAGCCGACGGCGCTGCCGCCCCGCTTCCATCAAAGCCGGGTGTGTCGCAGGGTGTGAAGACCCTGATCATTGTTCTCTGCGTAGTGGTCGGGCTGTTTGGCTTCGTCGGGACCATGGCGTTCGTCTTCGTGCTCGATAAACCCGACGAACCGCGCTGGGAGAAAGCCCGTTCAGACATGGCGCAGATTCATCAGGCCCTGAATCGGTACTCGCTGGATAACGCGGGTGCGTACCCGGCATCGCTTTCGGCACTCACGAGCAAGTATTTTCCGAATGGCGTGCCGCACGACCCGTTTACCAAGACTGTCTACACCTACCGTCTTACACCGGGCGGGTTCGAGCTTGTCTGCCTCGGCAAAGACCAGGCCGTCGGCGGGAAGGAAAAACCGAACATCGACATCGTATTCGACCAAGCCGGCGAAGTCGTTCCGTAGCCTCCGCACTGGCATGAAGCGCTGTGCCGTTATTTTTCCGCGCCATGGGCTATGATTTTGCAGCTATCGCCAACGCGCTGACCGCTGGCCTGATAGCTTTCGAGTCGGCGTCGTCGCCCGCAGAGCTCGAAGCCGCCCTTTCAGTTCACCTATGAGTAGCGCCGGGATGCGCGCAAGCGCGCCGGAAGTATACTTGTCAGCGATGGCAAAATCGGAATCCATACTCAAACGCATCGTGTCGAACCCGGCCACTTTTGGGGGTGCGCCCTGTGTCCGCGACACACGAGTTAAGGTGGAAAGCGTGCTCAGCCTGCTTGCGCAGGGGATGAGTTACGACGACTTGGTCCAGGACTTCGAAATTTCCGTTGAAGACATTCACGCGTGCATAGCCTACGCCGTGCTCGTCATTCATGGTGACACCCTGGAGTCCGTTGAGGTCCAGAAGACTTGAAAATTCTGGTGGACTCATCGGCCGGTCGTCGCCTGACTAATGCGCTTCAAACTGCGGGTCATGATGTCGTCTTCAGCAAAGACCTTGGACCGGACCCAGGCGACGCCGCACTCATAGAAATCGCTGCGACAGAAAGTCGAACGGTAGTCACCGTTGATCAAAACTTCGGGCGTGCGATCATTTTCGGTGACGTTCCCAACATCGGCATCGTATTCATCCCCGACGTCACACCGGACCAACGAATCCGACTGGTGACCGCAGCCATCGAGGCCCACGAACGCGACCTCGAGGCCGGTGCCTGGGTTGTGGCAGAGGTTGGCAGGATGCGCCTGCGCATGCCGCCAGGAACCGGGGATTCTTGATTCGCACGCACTGGCGCTGAAGCGCTGTACCGTTATATTTCCGCGCCATGGGCTACGATCTTGCAGCCATCTCCAACACCCTGACCGAAGGTCTAAATGCCTTCGCGTCGGCGACGTCTGCCGAAGAGCTTGAAGCGGCAAAGCGCGAGTACCTGGGCGGCAAGGGCGTTGTCAAAGCCATTCTCGGCGGCATCAAGGACGTCCCCAAAGAAGAGCGCGGCGAGTACGGCAAGTCCGCCAACCTGCTCAACGTCAAACTGACCGAAGCGCTGAAACAGGCCGAAGCCCGACTGGGCGGCGCGAAAGCCAGCAGCAAGCCCGGCATCGACCTGACCAAACCGGGCAGGCGCCGCGAGGTCGGGCACGCCCACATCATCACCCAGACTATCGACGAGATCGTCGAAATCTTCGGGCGGATCGGTTTCAACCAGGTCGAAGGCCCCGAAGTCGAAGACGAGTTCCACAACTTCGACGCGCTGAATATCCCGCAAGGGCACCCCGCGCGCGAAGAGGCGGACAACTTCTACCTGCAACTCAACGGACCGGACTGGGACGCCAAGCCGGTGCCCATGCTGTTGCGCAGTCAGACCAGCACCATCCAGATCCGCACCATGGAATCGCGCCGGCCGCCCCTGCGCGTGATCGCGCCTGGGCGCGTCTATCGCCCGGACACTGTGGACGCCACGCACCACTTCATGTTCCACCAGATTGAGGGCTTGGCGGTCGCGGAGGATTTGACCTTCGTCGACCTGAAGGCCGTGCTGGAGTTATTCGTGCGCGAGTACTTCGGCGCGGACACCAAAATGCGCCTGCGCCCGCACTACTTTCCGTTCACCGAAGTCAGCGCGGAAGTAGACATCAACTGCGAGATGTTCAGCCACCTGAAGAAGCCCTGGCTCGAAATCCTCGGCTGTGGCATGGTCGACCCGAACGTACTAAAGGCTGTCGGCTACGACCCCGAGAAATACACGGGCTTCGCCTTCGGCATGGGAGTCGAGCGCATTGCCATGCTCAAACACCGCATCGGGGACATCCGCCACTTCACGACCAACGACATGCGTTTCCTAAGCCAGTTCTAGGCGGCGCCCCGTCCAACTGCTTGAGCCGCAAAAGCGCAAAAGCAGGAAAGCCTGGCACCGGCAGCTTCGCGTTTTTTGCGTTTTTGCGGCTGAGCAGTTGTCGCGGGAGGCGACTCCCCAGCCTTTCGCCTGGGGCTCTGCTTCAGTAGTCTGTTATCATTGCAGGCGGAGGTCGCTATGGCGTCATTGCTCACGGAACAGCAACTGTCCCAACTGAGTGTAGAGGAACGGATCCGACTCATTGGCGTAATTTGGGACACCTTGCAGGGTGACGACGCTTCCGTTCCGGAGTGGCACCGGAAGATCGTCGAAGAGCGCCTGAAGCGAATGGAAGAGGATCCGCGCGAGGGCGTTAGCTGGGACGAAATCAAAGAAGAGTTACGCCTGAAGCGAGAAGCCCGTGCTCAGCGTAAGGTATGAAGCTGAAGCCAAGGGAGATATTGTCGACGCACACGAGTGGTTTGACGACCGTCGACCGGGATTGGGTTCCGCTTTTGAACGGGCGACTGAAGCGGCGATCAACTGGATTGTTGAGAATACATCCGCATGCCGTGAAATCAGGCCGGGCGTTCGCAAGTATCGCGTTAGAGGTTTTCCCTACGCCATTTACTTCAAGGTTACGGAAACAGAAATTATCGTGTTTGCGGTGGTGCACGGCGCACGATACCCAGGCATCGTTGATCTACGTTTGCCCCCGGAGTCCGGGTGAACAACAGGGACAAAGTCATAAAGGAGTCGATGTACCGGATCCGGGTCGAAAAGCAGTACTTCAACTTCTCTTGCGCGCACTTTCTGCTGTTCAATGATGGCACGCGCGAGCCCCTGCACGGGCACAACTACTGGGCCTGGGTTGAAGTGGAAGGTGAGCTGAACCAGGCCGGCTACCTGCTGGATTACATCACCTTCAAACCGATCTTCCGCAAACTCTGCGACGGGCTTGACCACAAGACCATTTATCCCAAACGGGCCGAGGAACTGACGATCCGTGAAGAAGGCGACAATGTCGTTGTCACGCACCGGGACGGCAGCGTGTTTTCGTCACCAAAGTCGGACACCCTGCTGCTGGATGTGCGGAATACTTCCACAGAACTTCTCGCAACCTACTTGGCTAAAAGGTTATATGGTGAGCTGATCCAGCGTGGTGAACATCAGCACTTGAATGCAATCACGGTAGGCGTAGAAGAGGCTCCCGGGCAGCAGGGGATCTTCCGCTACGAGCTGCCGGATACTGATAAGGGGGCGAATCGTGGCAGCTAAGGAATCGGTCTCGATCACCTACTACGTAGGCGTTGTCAACATCATCCTTGCCGCGATCTGGGGCGCCCTGTACGGGTTCGGAATCCTGTCCAAAAGCAGCATCAATACGCCGACCGCCACGCCGTTTTATGTCGGCACCCTGTTTGCCGTCGGGTTCGGCCTGGTGTTTCCGTTCTTCGAAAAGACCATGTCCGGCAAAACGAAGGTCAATCAGGGGCTGCTGATGTCCATCATCGCCCTCATTGCCTACGCCGGATACATCGCTATCCACTTCCTTAAGGGAAGCCTGGTCTTCTGGGACGTCGGCTTCCAGATCGCGTGAGCGAATCCAAAGACGTTGTCGTGATCGGCGCCGGGCTATCCGGGCTTATGGGCGCCATCGAAAGCGCCCGCCGCGGGTTGTCGGTGCTGGTGCTTGAAGGCGCCCCGCAGATCGGCGCCCGGTACTGCTATACCGGCATGGGCGCGGCGCCCGTTTCGAACGTCGGCATGGCTGTTGACCGCTTTCACGGGCGCAACGCGCGCTTCGTGGACGACGCCATCTCCGCTTTTGCCCTGCCCGAACTGCGTGACTGGTTCCATCGCGAAGATGTCGCACTTCAGGACGCCCCATACTACGGGCTGGTCCAGCCCGTGGAAAGCGGTCCGAGCGTAGTCGCGGCCCTGTTGCACGCCTTGACCGAGGCCGGCGGCGAAGTCGAAACCGACGCGCGCGTACACAACGTCGTCCGTGCCGGTAACGGCTTCGAATGCGCGCTGGCGGACCGCCCCCCGATCCGGTCCAGCAGGCTTATCCTTGCCACCGGCGCCCCGAACCTGCCGCAACTGGGCGGCGAATATCCGGACCTGGCGGCCGCGCTTGGGCATACACCCGGGCCGCGTTTTCCCGCGCTCGTGCCCGTCACCGTCGCGGAAGCCTGGCCCCGCACCCTGGCCGGGTTGTGGATGGACGTTGATCTGCGCCTGTATTCGGGCCGACACACCCTGGCGGAATCCACCGGCAGCATGTTGTTCACCTCCGGCGCGCTTACCGGCGAGGCGGTGTTCAACATCTCGCGCGAAGTTGAGCCCGGGCTGGCCAGAGGCGAAGAGCTTGAGCTGGCCGTGAACTTTCACCCGGGCATGGAGCGCGA
The DNA here is from genome assembly GCA_019912315.1 of Planctomycetota bacterium. Taxonomy (GTDB): domain Bacteria; phylum Planctomycetota; class UBA8742; order UBA2392; family UBA2392; genus JACKID01. Next base: position 130,170 of record JAIOJA010000076.1, on the reverse strand, counting down.
CGACGTACGTGAGTGGCTGCGCCGAGTGTTCGGCGAGCGCACCCGCGAGCACTCGGACACCGCGCTGGATTTCATCGTGCCGCGCCGACTGGGCGAGGCCATGCTTGAGCACCAGAAAGTAAAGCCCGGCGCGCGCGTCATGCAACTCAGTGAGTCCCAGCGCGAAGGGCTGTTACGCGAAATGACCGACACCCGCCTGTGCGTCACGGGCACGCTCGGGATGCGCGCCGCTGAGAGCGCTACCGGCGGCATCAACGTGCGCGAGGTGGATCCCCGCAGCTTTGCCAGCAAGCTTACGCCGGGGTTGTACGTGGTCGGTCGGGCGCTTGATGTCAGCGCCGACTGGGGCGGCTTTGAGCAGCATTTCGCCCTGGCAAGCGGTCGCCTGGCCGGTATCAGCCTTCCGCAATAACGCTTTACCGCGCGGGGCGGACAGGCTAGGCTTTACGTCCCCCCGCACAGCAAGGCTGGTCCAATGCACAAGCTGATTCCAGGAGTGCTTGCGTTTTCCCTGATAGCGGGCTGTGGCGTAAGCCAGGGGCGTGACAACCCGTCGCGCGTACTGCCGGTCACGCAGGCGCAGGTTGACCATGAGGAACGCCTGCACGGGATGCACGGCGGCGACGGGCTTGAGCTCGCGACGCTCTGGCACACCGGCGACGTCAAGGCCGCGCGCGGCGATTACTCCGGCAAGGCCCAGGGACTACAAGGCAACGAGTTTTACGAAGTCGAGATTGCGGAAAACCCGCTGCGCCCCACGGTACTCACGTCAGTCGGCTACGTGCGACTGCTGAAGGAAGACCGGGGCGAACTGTTCATTTACGAGTTCTACGACCATAGCTGGCAGCCGGTCGCCTATCTGGGCGCCGACGGCTCCCTGTACCGCCACAAAGGCGGCAAGGAAGTCTATCTGGGCAAGTATCAGCTTGATGAGGCTGTGATTGCGCTGTTCCCGGCACCCAGCGGCTACGGCTACGACAGCGTGCTGCAGGACGACAAGCTGGTGAAGACCTGGGACGCGGACGTAAATTCAGCGGAGCCCCGCGCCCGTGGCGTCTCACACCGCACGCACACGAGCGCACCACCGATCATCATCTATACGCGCAAGCGGGCCGGCGAAGCCTCACTGCTGGCCCAGCGCTACACGCGCGAGCGCACCGGCGAACGGGATGCCGAATTGCTGGCCCGCCTGCGTGAAGAACGCCACGGCGGCTACGGCGTTGACGAAGAGTACGGCGGGCTGCGCTACAAGGACGGCAACCCGGTGGATGAAGACGACCGCCCGCTCCGCCCCGGCAGTATCCCGGATTAGCGCAGTTTCATGGTTCGTTTTCAGCTTCCGCTTGCGGCAAGCGTCGCATCTCTTCGCCGCGCTACCTCAGCGCGGCCTCCAGCCACGCCTGCGTCCGCGGCTGAATGAGATTGTCGCGATGCAGGCTTAAACAGGACGGCCGCTCCCTTGCGGTTGCGGCTCCGTTGCCTGTCGAAAAGTGCGCCAAGCCTACCTTCGCCTGAACGGTTGCTTTTCGTAGTCGCGACCCTGGGCCTTGGCACGCTCGGCCCGGCGTTCCTCCTGGCGCTCCCATTGCCCCTTGCTGATCTCCTCGACTTCGTCGTCGTCCCGTCGCGCGCCGTCATCGGCCGGTGCGGGGGCCGGTGCGCCGCCTTCCGGCGTTTCGCCGTCTCTCGCGTCCGGCGCGGGCTCGCCGGGCATGTCTTCGGGCTCTTCGACCTCGCGTACGACGTTGCGCACCTTGCGGAATGTCTCCTGCACCCGTGCGTACGCCGACGCGTTGCCCTCAACCCCGCCGTCGCCTTTGACCTGCGGGCGACCAATCTGCATTTCGTCAATCCCGATCGGCAGACACACAAGCAGCCCGCTGCCGGTCGTCACCATCACGCGATCAGCGTCACCCACGGGTTCCGCATGGAAGGTCTGCCCCTTGAAGTGATACGCCCAGATCAACGCGCCTGTTTCTTCCTCAAGTGCCGTTATCGTTCCGTCGCTGCCTGCCACGAACACCAGCCCTTCATGGCACAGGGGGCGCATGAAGTCGGTCTTGCCGTCGGCCACGCGAACTGACCAGACAACTTTGCCATGCACCGGGTTGACGGCCGTGATCTTGCCGTCGTACGCGAAAATGACATTCCGTGCGCTCACGCCCGGGCGCACGCCCTGGTAGTCGAGGCTGCTGCGCGGTCCGGTGACTGTCGTTTTGGCCTTGCCCTTGGGCGCTTCGGACGGGTCCTTGATCAGGGCAACCCTGCGATCGCGGGCGGCAACCACGGTACCATTCAGGGGCTCGGTTTTGGTGGTCGTCCCGCGCTCCCACTTTTTGCGCTCTTCTTCGGTCATTGGCTTGGCTTGCTCGGCCGCCTTCACGTCAGGCGCGCCGTCCCAGGTTGTCGTGACGAGCAACCCCCACGGTGTAGGAACGGGAGCCGACACCGCACCGAAGTCGGCCGTCCACTCCTTCTTTCCCTTGGCCTGGTCCCAGCGCTGCATCCCGCCGTCAAGAGTGGTCATGTAGACAGCCTTCTCATACAGCACAGGCGCGGTAACGACGCCACTGTTGCCGGTGCCTTTGATCCATTTGGTCGAGCCCGAATCGGCGTTGTGAAGGCTGACTTTCCAGCTTCCGTCCTTGTGGTACGCGCACGCGGCAATGTCTTCATACACGTCCGGCGCGCAGGACACTGTCGGCGCCAGATACTTGCAGAACAGGTGCTTGCCCGTCGTGATGTCCACCCCCTCAAGCGTGCAGCTGTAGGTGGTGTAGTAGGCGCGACCCAGACCGATCACGATGTTCGAGATGCCGGAATCCTTGCTGGTGTCCTTCCACTCGCGCTTGCCGGTTTCGGTGTCATAGCCCCAGACGATATTGCCGCCCCCGGAGCCGACAACCGCCACGCCCATTGCGGCGGCGGGTGCGCGAGGGTTACCGCTTGCGACCTTGGCAACCCATGCTTCCTTCAGCGTGTGCCCGACCATGAAGCTGTTACCGTCTTCGCCCATGGCGGTCGGGGGCTCAAGCGTGACGGAAATGGCGGCCTTGCGCAGGTCGAGTGCACCGTCGTCCTGGGCGACCGGCGCGGCCGGCTGACCGGGCGGGTCATCGGCGTGAATGAACATGCAGGTGGCGCTTGCGACGACGCACAGCGACGCCGCGCCCTGTAAGAGCAATCGATGCAGCGTTTTCATGGGTGGTCCTCAAGGGGAGGACGGGGAAGTCTACGCACTATCAGACTACCCCATCGATTGCGGATTCGCCAAATTCGTTGGGTGGGTTCAAAGGCCGATACGCATGACGGCGGGCGCGATTGCAGATTGGCGAGTGGCGTTTTGCCGGCTTTGATGTCACTTGCCCTTCGCAATTGCGAACTCAGATTGCACAATATCACACTCGATTCGTGACTCTGTCGCATCCGAACAGGCGCACATGGCTGCTGTTGACGTAATGTGTCCTCACTGCAACAGGAAACAGAAGGTGCCCGAGCACCGTCTGGCCAACGCGGTCATTTGCCTGGTGTGTCAGCAAACCATTCAGGACCCCTACCTCTACAAGTGTGAGCCGGAAAAACAGATCGAACTGGCCATCAAGTTGAAGGGCCGCCTGGTCAGCGAGTTCGGCACCACCAAACTGGAGGAGATCAAATCCAAGGCCGACGAGTACACCGGGCGCTTTGAGCCCGTGGACGACGACGACGACGAACTCGGTGACGACACCGGCACGAAGACGCGCACAAAGACGCGCACGGATTTGCCGGAAGGGCGCGCCAGCACCGCGCTGATGTTTGATTCCGGGTTGTACGCGGCGGCGCCGCGGCGCAGCGGGCTGTCCACGGCCGCCAAAACCTATGTGATTGGCGGCGTCCTGCTTGCTGCGCTGACGACCATCGTCGTGATCGTTGGCTTGACGATACTGACCGACGATCAGCCAGAAATCAGCGAAATCCAGGCATCGGGCGGCGAAGGCGAGCGCTTCGAGCGTCATCCCTCCGGCGGCGTCAAGACGAAGTGGAACGTCATTCTGGTTGACGGCCTGGAGCGCGAGGACGGTGCCTGGCAGGAGTTCTACCCGGGCGGCAAACAGAAAACCCTGGGCAACTACACCAAGGGCGAACGCATCGGAACCTGGACCGGCTGGCACGAGAACGGGCAGAAGTCCTTCGAGGTAGCCTACGAGAACGGCAATGAGCACGGGCAGATGATCGAGTGGCACGCCAACGGGCGCAAAGCCGCCGAGGGGGCGTATGTCCGGGGAGTCAAAGACGGCGAGTGGCGCGCCTGGCACCCGGATGGGCGAACGGCCGCCTTCGCCCGCTATGAGGACGGCAAGCCAATCGGCGAGTGGATCGAGTGGTATCCGGATGGTCAACGCAAATCACACGGGCTGTACCAGAACGGTCTGAAGGAAGGGCGCTGGGTTTACCTGCGCGACAACGGCAGCATCGAGCTTGAGGAATTGTGGCTGAACGGCACGTTGCACGGCGCCACCAGCGGGCAACATCGCGATCGCGGCAAAAGCTTCGAGGGGCAGTGGGACAAAGGGTTGCGCGCCGGCACCTGGAGCTGGTGGCACGTCAACGGCGAGTTCCAGCGCAGGGGCGAGTATGAAGACGGCAAAGAAGCTGGCTTCTGGCAGACCTGGCACCCCAACGGGCTGCTGAAGGAGAAAGGCAATTACGACACAGGACGCCGCAGCGGCACCTGGGAGGAATTCGACGAGGAAGGCGACCTGATTGCCTGGCGCGAGTTCGCGGGCGACGTGCTGAAAGCCGAGCAGTTGTTCTTCCACGACAGCAAAGTCAGGCGTCAAACACAGATGGACGGCGACAAACTCAAGTGCGAGTGGACCGTCCTGTTCGACGACGACGCCACCAAACACGGACACGAAACCCGCTTCCACGCCAACGGACAGAAGGCCGAAAGCGGCCCCTGGGTGATGGGGAAACGTCACGGCAAGTGGCAAACCTGGGACGACCAGGGCGACCTGACCAGCACCACCATGTGGGAAGACGGACGCCGGGTAGAGTGAGCGCACCCGCGAACCGGCGACGCGCGGGTCATACCTGTGTTTTCGCGCGGCGCTCGCGCTGGTAGAACCCACAACACTCATGAGACGGGCGAATTCGCGTGAGAGTTCGCGCGTTGAAATTCACTAGGTACGGGCAATGTCAGACGGATCGCAGACAGAAACCTCAACGCTGGTTGTCAGCGCGCGATCCGGCGACAAGGAAGCCTTTACGGTTCTCGTAAATCGCTACCAGGAAGGCATTTACGCCTACATCCTGGGACGCTGCCGCGACCCGGAAAAGGCCCAGGAAGTTGTACAGGACGCGTTTATCACGGCCTATACGACGCTGGAAAAGCTCGAAAAGGAAGGAAGTTTCCGCAGCTGGGTCATCGGCATCGCCCTGAACCTGTTGCGACGACGGAAGAAAGAAATCGCCAATATCGACCTGTTGGCGGGCGCCGAAGACGGGCGCGAAGGCGGTTTGGAAGGAATGGCCAACGTCGAGACACTGATGGCCGTTAGAGGCGCGATTGACGAGTTGCCCGAAAACTACCGCACGGCGCTGCACATGCACTACTTTGACAAGCAGCGCGGGCGGGCAATCGGGCGCGAATTAGGGGTCAGCGAGGGCGCGGTACACATGATTCTGCTGCGCGCGCGCAAGGCTCTGGCAGAAAAGCTGAAAGCTTTTGCCCCCGGCGATGACTAGGGGCGGATACACGCAACACTTTGGGTGCCGTCATGTCAGACCGTGAACAACTGGAACTACTGGCCTCGCGCCATTTCGACGGCGACCTCAGCGCCGGTGAGCAAGCGCGCCTCGATGACGCCCTGGCGAATGACGCCGGGCTGCGTGAGTTGCACGCCGAGCTTGAGCGCGTTCACAACAGTGTGTCTCTGCTGGCCGAGGCGCGTCTGCCGCACGGCTTTGCATCCGGAATTCTGGCGGCCCTTCCCGACGACGCACCGGTGATTCGCCTGGCACCGCGCGGGTGGCAGCATTGGGCGGCGGCTGCCGCGGCTGTGCTGGTGTTCGGCGTTCTGTTTGCCGCGCTGGTTACCAACAACGGCGGCACCGGCTACACACCGATCGCCGGCAACCCCCAGCCCGGTGGCCAGGGTGTCGGTCCGGCTGTCCCTGAGGACACGCCTTACGCCGGCCCTAAAGCCAATGTACTGGTTTACAGCGACGGCGAGCTTGAGTTGGCCGGGCAGCGCACGCGCCGCTTTCAGGGCGACGTGAAGCTTCCCGCGGAGATTGCCGCGCCGGCAGACACCCATGCCGTCATTGAAGTAGGCGGCGGAACGGCCGTGCTGTCGCCGGGCTCGCGTGCGCGCCTTGCTGATGTCGACGCGGACGGCTTTGCGGACATCGAGCCCGTGGACGGCGACGTGTATCTTGAAAGCAGCAACGGCTTTCGCGGGCGCGTCGGCGACGTGCGCATGAACGTGCGCGGCGGCGTGATGTTGCATCGCACCCCGCAGGGCTATCGCGCGATCCCGAGCCACGGCGGCATGAACCTCGGCGAAGTTTCTCTCAAGTATCGCGAGTGCGCGCTGATCGGCAGCGATGGCATTCTGGTTGAGCCTTGCGAAATACAGCGTCTCGACGACTGGGCGATTCGCGGCCGCGCCGATGCCATCAAGGAAGAGCTCAAGCGTATCCTCGGTGCTGAGTACAACAGCATTCCGACGGAGCACTGGCAGCAGTTCGACCGTCTGCTGCGCGGCGTGCTGTCACGCCCGGCTGAGCGAGCGGCCTCTGCCTACATGCTGCGCTTTTTGCTGAAGTATAACTTCATCGAGGAAGCCACACCCGCCCAGCGCGACGCCTGGGGCGCCATCGCCGGGATCCTTGCCGAGGGCACGACGGAAGCGGACATCCCGGTGCAGATGCTTGAGATGATCCAGAAGTTCGAGGAACGTTTCGACGAAGACCCGGAAGCGCTGGAGCAGTTCAAGCGGTTGGTGCGCGAAAGCATCGAAGCCATGGCCGAGCACCAGCCGGACTAAATTCCCACCGCTACCTCACGCGTTCCACCACAAGCACCAGGCGTTTTGATTCATCGCCCGGGTAGGTACCGATTGCGTTGGTTTCCTCTCCCGGCTTGAGGTCGACGCTGATTCGCAAATGTGCCGTGGGTACTGACGCGGACTCCGTATTCACGTCAATCTCGGGCAGTCTCAAACCATCCGAGGCTTCGGCTGCCTGCGCCAGGATGCCAATCCACCGGATAGATAATGACCGGTGATTCTTCCGAGGAAAATGCACCAGTTCTGCCGAACACAGGTACTGGGCGCGGGAGCATGCTGCCGTCATCTTCTTGTCCTTGAAAGGGAATTCCTTCCAGCGAGTAGGTCTTCCAGTATTCGTCCGGCTCTTCGCTCTCCGTGCGGTTGGAAGAAACCGGTTTGACGAAAAACACTGCGCACAGGGCGGCAATGGTCAGCACGATCCAGCGGTGCATCGGAATTCCCGGCGGGGATGACAGGGAGCTTGTTTGTAGCGAGGCGGGCCCTACACCAGCAATCCGAAACGGGCGAGGTCTTCTTTCAACCTGCCGATCCCCGTGAACCGAATCGCGATCAGGCCGGCCTCGGACGCGCCTTCCACATTCTGTTCAAGGTCGTCAATGAACAGCGTCTCCCCTGCTGGCGTGCCGAGCTTCTCCAGCGCCCTCCGGTAAAAGCCCGGCTCCGGTTTGATCTCGCCAAACTCGTAACTCACGCCCTGGCCGCGAAACAACTCCAGGCACGTCAGCTCGTCGCGCATTTTGGCGTGATGCAGCGGGTCCGTCGTGCTTGCAAGCGCCGTCGGCAACATGGCCGCCAGCCCGCGCGCCAGCGCATCCATTTCGGCGTCCATGCTGATGGCCAGATTCCAGATGTCAGCCCAGTCTTGACGCGTCAACTCGATCTCGAAACGGTACTTCAAAAACAGCGCCACGCCGGCCGGGTGTTTCAGCCCCCGGTCAAACTCGTCCTTCAATCCCCGGTCATACAACTCCGTGCGCAGAGTTTCGGCGGACAGCCCGGTCTTGGCTTCCCAGGCCGAATAGACCTTGTCCTCATGCAGACGGCACAGCACTCCGCCCGCGTCCATCAGAATACCCTTGAGCGGCTTCATGGAATCACGGCCTCGATTTCAACCTCGATCAGCATGTCGGGCAGGATCAACTTGCGGACCTCAATCATGGTGGAGGCCGGCGGGTGGTCGCGGAAGAACTCGCCGTGCGCGCGCCCAAAATCATCGGCGTGGCGAATATCCGTTACGTACATGCGGGTGCGGACAACGTGGCTGGCCTCGGCGCCGAGCTCGGATGCCGCCTTCAGGGCGATCTCGAAGCAGCGCCTGGCCTGAGCGTACGGGTCAGACGGCGCGAAGGTGTTGCCGTCATCGCCGACCGGCGCGGTGCCGGACACATGCACGATGTTGCCGGCGCGAATGGCACGGCGGTAACCGAACTTTTCTTCCCAGGGAGACCCCGATGTCACGCGTTGTCGATCCATGGGCGGAGTATGCAATCCCCCGCGCGCGCCGTCACGGGTTGCGACGGCTTGCGTACATCTCGAAGACGATGGGCGCGGTCGCCTGTGCCTCGCAGTAGATCAGACCGCTGGCCGTAGCTTCCGGGACGTAGGCCGACGCGCCGTTAAAGCTGCCACTGGTGCCGAAGTGTGTGAAGAAGGTCTGCGGCACGCCGCCGAGGCGCGCGATACTGGCCGTACTCAAGTCAGTGATGCGGAACAGAAGCGTACCTTCATAAAAGCTGTTCGTCTGCGGTGTAGCTATCAGGCTGTAGGCCCCCTCCTGTTCGTAAAGCGCGGGAGCGGACAACCCGTCACAACCGAGTGCCGGGCCGTCGGTAGCGTTCACCATGAATGAGCCTCGATACTGCCATGTTGCCCCGCCCGTCGGCAGACGTACAAGCACCACCCGGCCGGCCGCAGTGGTGCCATCTGCGGCAAGCATACTGACGTGCAACCCGCTAGCGTTCACTAGCAACCCGGGCTCACTGAAGACCAGTGCGCTGTTCAGGTCCGCGTGCAACTGATCAAGTTGCACTTCCGGCGGTCCGATGATGGCGTTGTCCGCGGTGTTGTACAGCGATCCGACGAACAGCTTGCGCTCGGGCGACCAGACGCCAGCGGGGTCCGGTGCACTGCGCATGGCAATCCACCCGTGGTCGAAGGCGCGCACGCCGTTGATCGTGAGGTAGTGGTGCCACATCAGTTTCCAGCGCTCGGCGGCGGGCGCGTTGGGGTCGCGCACTAACGTTGACACTTCGTTGACCCATGTACCCGCGTTGTTCGGTGCCGCCACGGGCAACGTGATATCCTGGGCGGGATTCAGAACTGTGCCGGTATCCGTCCAGCTAAGTCCGGAATCGTCGGAATACGCGAGGCGCGTCTGGATCAATGCGTTCTGGCCGGGCCACATGACGGAGTCGAGCACTTCGGAGTAGCTCATCCATATACGTCCGGTGGCCGGGTCCGCGGCAAGAGACGGGTCAAAGATGCCGTGGCTGCCACCCCCGCCGCCCACACCCGCGAAGGTGATCTGGACCGACCCGCTCGGGTTTGGAACGGCGCTGATTGAGACACCGGCCGAGTACTTGCCTGCAGAGTCCTGGACAAACGCGGTGTAAAAGTAGCGCACGCCGTTGGTCAGCCCGGAGTCCGTGGCGCCGAAGCCAACACCGACGTAGATCGACACGCCGTCGGTAACCAGAACCGGTGCAGCGACTGTGTCGCGGCGAACTTCGACACCGGCGAAATCTGCGAATGTCGGGTTGGTCCACGAAAGGGTCAGCAAGGTATCGCCCTGCGAGGCAGTGAATCCGCTTACCCCGGGAATACCTTTGCTGCTTGAGCTGCCGTCGTCTTCACCGGCGCATGCAGCAATGAGCAGCAGCACGGGTACCAGAAGCAGAGTTCGCATGAGTCCCCCAGATGTTGTTGCGCGCTACCCGTCTTCACTTTCAGCGGAAGTGCATAGGTCCGGTCCAGCATTTGCGGTCGTCCATTCGGCGCGGTCACCCTTCGTCTTCCACTTGAAAGACTAGATGACCTTGCAGCCCGTGGACGCACTCTACAGACGGGGGCGGGGGATTGGCAGTTGGAACCGGTTGCCGTCCGGGTCGCAGGTCGGGCAAAGCAAGCGCGGGCGTCCATGATGTATGGACGCCCGCGCCAATCGAATGGTGGAGGTGGCGGGAATCGAACCCGCGTGCCGCTAAGCAGATCGATAAGGCATCTACGTGTGTAGTTCGCTGTTTGAAGTTAGCTTCACCGGCGCGTGCGAACGCGCTCCGGATCGGCGAGCCTCAGCATTTTCTCGTGCTTGGCCCTGAGACACAGCCTTCGCACCAGCCTGATAGAATTTCGCTCTGCGCACCCTCAGGCACTGTGCGCAGCACGCTCGGAGCACTATTTAGGCTGCGAGAGCGTAGCTGTTGTTATCAGCATTTGTGTTTTTGCCAGACGATTTACGAGGTCACTGACATCCTCGACACGCTTCCCCACCGTACAACCCAACGGTCGAAACCGATCACCCCCAGTTTTCAAAGATCACCAGCAGTATAACGCCTGGCGCGGCGCAAACAATCCCGAGTCTTGACGGGTCAATATGCGGCCCGGGGCATAAGGCATGGAAATGCTGGTTTCCCAAGCCCTACTTCCTCACCAGCTTCAGCGTCGAGTCTTCCGCCTGCTTGATGCGCTTGATCTGCTCCACCAGATCGTTGTACTCGTGAACCCCGAAGCGTCCCGGGCCCAGCACCAGCTTGCGCTCCGCAATCATGTCCGCGCCGTCCATGCGGAACTTCAGCTGGTACATCAGCGGTGCGGTCGGGTACACAAGGTCTCTGGGAGTTTCCTTGAAGGCGTAGCCTTCCGGCGGGCTGATGCGGATCTCGTCCGTCTGCACCAGGTCAAAATCAATCGCGATGTCAAACTCGCGCTTGCGCTGACCCACCAGCCCGGACATCAGCACGCCCATCTTCTCGCCCGGCAGGGTAAGCATCAAGCCGGCCCCGTCCTGCTTCGCCATCTCGCGCACGGCCCCTGTGTACTCCTGCACCAGCGGCTCGCCCGCGTCGCCGATCCGCGGGAACAGGCACTCGCTTACCTCAAACCCCTTGTAGTGGTCGGACAGGCTCTTCTCCAGGTCGGTGCAAAGCTCGTCATAGGGCACGTTGCGCATTGCCTCTTTCATCCCGTAGCCGCGCTCACCAACCACGGTGATGCTGCCCTCAAGCCCCGCGCTGCCGTCGGCGTTCAGCTTGATATGCACGCGATTCTCGAAGCGGTCTTTCTCGCGGTCGCCGCCAGGCAGGTGCGTGATTTCATAATCGCCGTCCTGCCAGACCACCGCCGGCGCCATGAACAGGCGGGCAGATACCTCACCGAACGGACGCATGCGCTCATCGAGACTGATGAACTCGCGCCCGCTGGCGCCCTCCACCACGTACAACAGCTCTTCGAAATCTTCCTCATTCGGGTAGGCCCAGTGCGGGCGCGAAGCGCGCTCCTGCGGCGGGCGCTTGTATGGCGGGGCGGCGTCCACGTAGGCATAGCCCAGGTTGACGCCGGCCGCCGCGCACAGCGAAACGAAAACCTCGTCACGGTCGCCGGCGCCGGCTTTCAGAGCCTGGTGCGGGTTCCAGGCGTCCCCCTCGGTTGTGAACGTCCGGTTCACCCACTCGTAAATCGCACGCACCTTCGCCACGTCGTCCGCCGCGCCGGCCGTGATCTCAAGTGCCCGGCGCTCGATCAGCGGTGTGCGCATGACCTTGCGCAGCCCGTCCGCCGCTGCCATACGGGCCCGGTCACGCCAGTCGCGCGGCTGTACGCATTCGATCCAGGGGACGATCTCGGCCGGCGCCGGCATGAACAGTTCGTACTCGACGTGGCGCGGGTTGCGTACGTCCCAGCTGCGGACGATGCGGCCTTGCTGTTCATGACGGCTGATGCTGACGCCGGGATCGTCGTCAGAAAGGTTGTGATAGACGATGTTGAACGGCACGCTCGCCGGAGCGGTGATTACCCAGCGGCTGATCGCGAACGGCTCATTGAGTGTCTGGTCCACGAAAAAGAACGCGTCGCCATCCAGGGTGCCCTTCGGCCCGCCGCTGCTGCGTACCAGGTAGGCAACATCAATGTACGCGCCCGGCGAAAGCCCCGGAAATTCGATCGCCCCGCCGGACTGCGAGATCGGCTCAAGCACCGTGCCGTCGGGCTGGATCGTGCGGGCGGTGATCAACTCGCCGCTGATCTGATCCTTGCCGCGTGCATCTACACCCTCCTGGGTCAGGATCTTGCGCACCATGTGAACGTAACTGACCGAGCTGCCGTCGGCGTAGACGTGCTGAATCAGCTCATCCAGCACGACCGCGCTGTCCGCCCGCGGAAACTGCTCGCTGGTGACGTCGTGCTTCATGGCCTCTTCCCAGCCGACCACAAACTCGGCCCAGAAATCTTCAGGCTCATTGCGCATGAGCTGCAACTGGCGTCGGGCGGAATGCTGCCCCGGGTCGGCCTGCAGCACGCGGTCAAGATATCCCGCCGCGCGTTCCTCATGACCGAGTTGCAGGCACACTTTGGCGCCCTGCATCAACGGCCCTTCCGGGCGGGCGCTCCAGGCGGCAAGCGTATCGAAGGTCGCCAGCGCCTGGTCAAGGTTGCCGTTGGCCGCCAGCGCCTCTGCAAGGCGCGCCAGCAGAAAGTCGTTGCCGGGCTCGGCGTCGGTGAGCGCGCGGAAATGTCTGACTGCGCCCTCCGTGTCGCCCATGCGCCCGAGCGTGTTCGCGAGCGACATGTGGGCATCCGGATCGCCGGGGCGCAGCTCGAGGCGCGCGCGGTCGTACTCGACTTCGCGGTTGAGCGCGCCGAGAGTCCCATAGTAGTCCGAGACCCGCTTGAGAACCGGCAGCGCGGTCGGAGCATCATTCAGCGCCGCCTTCAGCGCGGCCGCTTCCTCGGCCTGCCAGCCCGCGTCACTGAACACCGCCGCCTTGGCAAGGTACACACGCCATTTCCCGGCGGCGTGCTTAAGCGCGGCATCCAGCACTTCAATGGCGTCCCGGAATCGCTCGTCCTCGCTCAACAATTCGGCTTTCAGCAGAAGTGCCGGCACAAGGGCCGGATCGGCGGCGAGCAGCCCGTCTGTGATCGCGCGCGTCAGCTTGCGCTTGTCACTGAAACTGTGCAGCGGGCTGTCTTCCAGCCGTCGCAGGAACTCAAGCCGGACCAATGCGTCCGCCTCGGGCGTCGCCACAGCGGCGTCGCGTTGCGCAGCGGATTCAAGGGACAGCCCGTACATGTCGCTGTTGTCGGCCGCCGCAAGCAGGCTCAAGGCGTCCTGCCCGTCGAACAGGTTGACATGCGCGTGGCGCGTGATTCCCCCGCCATGCGCCATCACGACGGGCTTGCTGTCCGCTTTGGGTACGCGCGCCTCGACACCGGCAAGCGGCTGACCGGCGCTGTCCAGCAGGCGCATCTGCACCGAAGACAGCGCGCTGATCTTGACGACCAGGTTGTTCACGCCCTGGGTGATCGCCAGGTCAAGCTCACTTGTGCCCGGCAGGTCCTGTCCGCGGTTGTCCAGGTCCGCCGCCAGGGCGCCGTTGACCCAGACTTTGGCCGGGCCGCTTACGTCAATCAGCAGCACGGCGGCGCGGTGTTCGGGCGAGACAATCTGCGTGGCGACGTAGTAGCCGTAGCCTGTCCAGCGCTTCTGGTCATGGATGTCCAGTTCTGCGCCGACGGGGTCATGGTGTCGCACCGCCTGCCACTTGACGCGTCCATAGGCCCCGTCGTACTCGGCGCCGAAGTCAAGCAGCACCTCCGGGCCGAAGACGTCATCATGGGCGGGCGCCGCGCCGTCCGTGAACGGGCCAATGTACGCGGCTTGCGTGATGCCGCGCCAGCGTTGCGCGACGGCGTGCCACTGGCTGGTTGTGTCGTAATTCCGTGCCAGGCGCACGTAGGCGTCCGCGTACTCCGGCGACCAGGGCCCGCAGCCCTTGAAATCCTGCTTAGCGAGCTTGCGCAGCATGGCGTACACCGGGCGCGGGTCGGCCAGCTCGGATTCCATGGCAACGCACCGCTCAAGGGCGATGCGCGCGGCCGGCGTGGTCGGGTCGGTTTCGATCAGGCGAATCAGCTCGGTGGCGTAAGCATCGTAATCGCCGGACCGGATGCTGTCGCTGAGGTAAATCGTCGCCAGCGCGTTCGTCGCCGCCGGTTTGTCCTGGCTCGTGGCCAGCGGGATCAGCAGCGACAGCACGACCAGGCTGAGTGCAATACGGCGCATGGGTTTCCTTACTTCGTAAGCCTGATGGTGGCGGCCTCGGCGCTGTCGTACTGGATCAGCTTGCGCCGGAAATCCGGATAGTCGGCGGGCTGGATCGTGCCGCCAAGCAGTGCGTACTCTCGCGTGACGGTCAACGTGCCGTCCCCGCTTTCGGCGCTGACCTTCAGGCGCACATTGGCGTGGTCGATGTTTACGGGCTCGGCTAGTTTGGCCGGCTTATGGCCGGGCGGCAGCTTGAACCGCGTGACCGTCTTGCGCTGGTACGGCGCCGGGGTAAGCAGGGCAGTCTTGCGCGCAGTCAGGCCCGCGAACTCTGTCTGCGTCCACTCTCGCGGGTCAAGCCCGGTGCGAAACTGGTAACTCCCTTCCTTATTGGTGTAGGCGTTGGGCAACTCGACGGTAAATGAAATGGTCGGCGCTTCGTCCAGGTCAGCCAGGTCGCTGGTCGTGATGTCGCTGACCTTCGCGCCGGGGTAGTACTCCGACCATTCGCGCTCGAGGCTTTTCTTGCGGTCCCCCTCGCGCTGGTAGCGCATACGGATCAGGCTGGCGCTGTCGCCGACGGCTGAGCGTTTTACTTTCAGCTTCAGTGTGCCGCCGCCTGCGAACTCGGCGTCGATCTCGTCGGTCTGGCTGTCGGATTCCGGTGTGCCCCAGGGGATCTGCGTGCGTTCACCGCCGTCCGGGCGCACGATAATCACGTTGGCGCCACGATCTGCGGACGACAGCTCGTTGATGCCGTTGTATGTCGTCGTCCCGTCGACGAACATGCTGGTGCCGTCGCTGAACTCGATGTGGGCGATGGCGTGGTTGAAGTGATTCGGCATGGGTAGAGTGATGTCTTCCTCACCACGGAAACTCTCCAGGTTGATGATCACCGGGTAGGCCTTCACGCCCGCAATACCAAGCATAGTGCAGATCAGGATGGCCTTGTCTTTGCAGTCGCCGATGCAGCGCGCGAACACAGCCCCGGCGCTGAAGGGCTTGTAGCCGTGCACGCCGAAGTGCCAGTCAGCGTTGTAGCGCACCTGTGTGACGACCCAGTTGTAGACGGCGCGGGCCTTTTCCTTCTCTGTTGTCGCGCCGGCGATCAACTCGTTGACCTTGGCGGTCATCTCCGGCGTGGGCTCCATCTGCTTGCGGATCAGGTTGTAGTACCAGCGCCCGAACTCCTGCCAGTTTTCGTAGGTGCTGATCTGGACGGTCGCGCTGCGCTGTTCCGGCGGCGGCGCAAGGGGCTCATCGTGCAGTTTGGGCAGGCTTGTCGCGCGGTACTGCCAGACGGTGCGTCCGTTGATGGAGCTGATCGTGCGCTCCGGCGCGTTGCCCGTGCGATAGTCGTGGAACTTGCGCCCCGGCGGCAGCACCCAGGCGTAGCGCACTTCGTGGACCGGCACGTAGTCGCTGAACACTTCGCGGGCGCCGTAAAAATCGCCGAAGAAGCTTTGCGCGGTGTCGGTCACTCGAAAGCGCACCTGCACGATGTCGCCGATGTCCAGTGGCGGAAACGCCGCGGACCAGCGTGAGCGCCGCCCTTCCTCAATGTCGCCGTCGGCGCGCCAGACGCGAGCCTCGACGCAGCGCCCCCTTTGTTCGCTCCAGGCCGGCACGGGCAGGCGTTGCAGCCAGTCGCGGCCATTATCGTTAGTCACGCGCAAAGCTTCCTGAATGTACTGGCTGGTGGTGCCGTCTTCGTTCACGACGACGACGCTGTCCCGGTAAATGACTTCGTACGGGTTGTCGCCGTCGACTTCGGTGTCGAGTGCGGCCTGAATGCGCGCGGTGATGTCTTCCTGCAAGGCTGCTTCAAAGGGCGGCTGCTCGCCCTCGAGGTACTCGAGGTAGCGCTCAATGTCTTCGCGCCTGGGGTTGGCGTCCAGCGCGGCCGAGTAGGCTTCGAGGGATTTGCCGCGAAGCTCGGTGGCCTTGTCGCCTTCGCTGGCGTCGGCCCAGGCGCTGTAGAGTTGGCCAAGTTTTTCGAGCAGCGTGTCGTCGCGCGGGGCGATCTCGAGCGCCTTGTTCAGCTCGCGCTCAGCGAGCGAGTACTTCTCGCCGTGCAGGAACATGTCGGCCAGTTGCTTTGCACCGGAGGTATCGAAGGGGTCAAGCTTGCGCGCGTCGGATGCGTGCTTCAGTGCCTCGGCAGTATCGCCTCGTGCAACGGCGCGCTCCAGCAGTCGGGCGCGCGAGTAGGGGTCAACGAAGTCGGCCTTGAGGGCTTTTTCAAATAGGTCATTGCTGAGTTTGTAGTCGCGCCGCAGCCCGGCGTAGTAGCCGGAAAAGCGCAGCACGCTGGCGTTGTCCGGGAACTCCTGGAGCAGGGACGCCAGCTCGCGCTCGACTTCCATGTCGAGCCCTTTCATTGCGACAACTCTTGACGCGTAAATACGCGCTTCGATCCAGTCAGGATTAGCCTTCACCGCCAACTGCGCATAGTCGTCCGCCAAAGTCGGGTTGCCGAATGTCGTCGTGTAGTACTGCGAAAGCTCATAAGCCGCCCGCGCCGCCTTCGGGTCCAGCTCAAGGCACTGTTTCAGAAGTTCCCGCCGGCGGTTCTCCTCACGCCCGGCCGAGTAACGCGCTGTGCTGCGACTCGCCCAGGCGGCGAGATAGGCGACAATCGACGTCTCTGCCGCGCCGGCACCCTTTTCCTTGAGTTCCGTCAGCACAAGTTCCAGATCTCGTCTGGGCTTCGTGCTCGTCCTATCAAGGCGAGGCATCAGCAGTTCTTCCATCGAGTCAAACGTGCGAGAGAACGCGGAAGGGCCAGGTCCAAGACCCACATGCTGGATGAACTTTGCGCGGTCGCGATCGATATCTCGAAGGGCGCCGGCCAGTTCTTCTTCGCTCGCGTACCTCCACCCTGCTCGTCCGTTCACGCGTCGTCCATTCACGCGCAGACTGCTCAGCCAGTTGCCTTCACTGCAACCGGACTTGATCAGCAATACATTCCAGCCCTTTCGCAACGTCCGCTCAAAGGAGTGGTCCTGGTCGAACCCCATCTCGCGTTCATTTGTATTGAGAATCTGCTGCTGGTACTGAATCCGTCCATCTTCCAGGGTCGTCGTGTTCAGCACCTCCCATAACCACTGGTCGCCGGTGCTGGACATGTAGAACTCAATGCGCTCAAAGTCCTTCTCGCACCAGAGGGCTGTCATGAGGTAGGCGCAAGCCTCCGTGTTCGGACGCAACATCGCGCCGATATCCACCGTCCCGTCAGGGCGCACTGTTGGCACTTTGCGCCACTTGACGACTTGCCCCTCCTTGCCGGTGAACTCCGAATCAAGCGACAGCTCCGTTTCAGGTGGGAGCACATCTTCGAATCCCTGACCACGGTCGTTGCTGAACGGGCCGCACGCCCACCAGTCCGTAATGAAACCAAGCTCGCTGCGATGCTCGGCGAGTTCTGCGATACGCCCCTGATGCTGGAGACTCTTCATCATCTCCCAGCGAAACCAGTCGCCGCGATACTGGTAGGAGTGAACCTCGAACGCTGACTGCAGGTCTGCCAAGTGGGCCGCATGCCAGCCCAACTCCTCAGCGCAACGGGTCTGCAATTGCAGGGCTATGCGGTGCCCCCTCGTCTCTGGATTCTCAAGAATCGCCTGCGCCTTCGTGTAGCAGCCCTTCATGTCGGCGCGGATCCAGGCCTGCCACATTGCGATTTCGTCGGGAGTCAGCAGGACCGGCTTGGCCTCAGCCTTCGGTTCCGGCTGGGCTTCCTGGGCGGGTGTTGTTGTGTTGGCGAGCAGGGCCAGCATCAAGGCTGGCAGCAGCCACAGGCTTCTTTTTAGATTTCGCATATCCCTACATTACGTATGGGGCGTGAGGTGATGCCAACTATATCCGCGCCGCTTTGGGCTTGCGCTGCATTGCCTGTGTATGGATAGTTCCGGGCCGAATGACACTTACGGAAGGGATTTCATGCAATTCGCTTATGCAAAATCCAGCGCTGCCATCAAGGCCGACGCGCTGATCGTGCCCGTGTTCGAGGGCGGCAACTCACTCAACGACTACGCCTACGGCGACAAGCTGAAGAAGCTATTTGTAAAGGGCGACTTCGAGGGCAAGAGCGGCCAGCGTCTGGCGCTCCCGTCCGCGGGCAGCGTCGCGGCCACCCGCGTCGTGCTGCTTGGCATGGGCAAGCGCAACAAGGCAAGCGCACAGACTTTCGGCGAAGCCATCGCGGGCTACTTCCGCGGCGGGCATGTTGACGGCTCGAAGCTGAAGCACGTTGCCATCGCGCTCGAAAGCGTGGTCGGGCTGAAGAACGCCGGCGGTGAGGCGCTTGGTCGCTGGGGCGCGGAGGGTGTGCTGCTTGGCAGCTACCACTTCGATCGCCTGTTCACCCGCAAGGAAAAGATCAAACACACCGCCAGCAAGGTCACCCTCGCGGGCGGGCCTGAGGCGCAGCTCAAGAAGGGCGTCGCCTACGGCAGCGCCACGGCCGAGTTCACCGGCTACGCGCGCGACCTGGTCAATGAGCCCAGCAACCGCATGAACCCGGCGACCATGGCTAAGTTCGCGCAGGACATGGCAAAGAAGATCCCGGGGCTTACCTGCAAGATTCTCAAGAAGCCCGAGATCACGAAGCTGAAGATGGGCGCCTTCCTGGCGGTGAACGCCGGCAGCGACATCCCGGCGCACCTGGTAATCCTGGAATGGAAGGGCGGCAAGGCCGGCGAGAAGCCAATCGCCTTCGTCGGCAAGGGCCTGACGTTTGATTCGGGCGGCTACGACATCAAGCCCGCGGCCGGGATGCTCGGCATGAAAATGGACATGGGCGGCGGCGCGGCAACGATTGCGGCGCTGGGCGCGATTGCAAAACTGAAGCTGAAGGTCAACGCCGTCGGTGTTGTGCCCTGCACGGAAAACCTGATCAACGGCAGCGCCTACCACCCGGGCAGCGTGATCACCAGCATGAGCGGGCAGACCATCGAGATCGGCAACACGGACGCCGAAGGCCGCCTGATCCTGTGCGACGCGCTGACCTACACGCAGAAGCAGTACAAGCCGCGCGTGATCGTGGACATGGCGACGCTGACCGGCGCGCAGGTTGTGGCGCTCGGCAACAAGGTCGTCGGCATCATGAGCAACGACGACAAGGTCGCGAAACAGCTCCAGGATTCATTCGAAGCTGTCGGCGAAAACGGCTGGCGCCTGCCGCTGGACGAATTCTACGACAAGCAGCTCGACACGCCGATCGCTGACATGAAGAACATCGGCGGCAACCCGGGCACGATTACAGCCGGGCTATTCCTGCAACGCTTTATCAACGAGGGCCAGAAGTGGGCCCACCTGGACATCGCGGGCCCCTGCATGAACGAGGCCGAGGGCTGGCGCCTGTGGTCGGCCAAGAGCGCAACCGGAAGCCCAGTGCGTTCGCTGGTCCAGTTCGCAGAGACGTACAAGTAAGTTTGGAGTGGATGGTTTGTAGTTTGCAGATCAAAGGCCCGGCTAACGCCGGGCCCTTTGTTTAACCCAGCAGGTGACAGGCGGACGTTTTGATTACGGCGACCGCGGGTTTGTCTTCGTGGAGTTCGAGCTCTGCCGCGGCGGCGGGTGTGATTCTGGACAACAGTTCCGTGCTGCCGGTCCTCACTTTGACGAGCACCTCGTGCCCGAGCTCATCAACCTGGACTACGCGGCACGGCAGTGCGTTGCGTGCGGACAGTCCGGCCGGTTTCTCCAGACAGAGCATGACTTCGTCGGCGTAGATGCCGACGCTGATGGTCTTGCCGGGCTCAGCGTCAGTCAGCGGCGCGGCCAGCTCCGAGCCTCCGAGATCAAGAATCGTCACGCCCCCGGCTTCATCGTGACGCAGGACTTTCAAGCGCAACAGATTGTCGACGCCGACGAGATTCGCTACGCCGATCGCGCGCGGCTTGGCGAGAACATTTACCGGCGGACCCTGCGCCACCAGCTTGCCCGCATCCAGCACAACACAGTCGTCGGCCAGGGCCATCAGCTCGCCGGCCTTGTGGGTCACGAACAGCATGGGAACTTTCAGCTCGCGTTTGACTTCCAGCAGCAGTGCCAGCACTTCGCGCGCGAGCTCGGCGTCCAGCGAGCTGGTCGGCTCATCCAGCAGCAGCATCTCCGGTTTGCTTAGCAGCGCCCGCCCAAGCGCCACGCGCTGTTTCTCGCCGCCGCTGAGATTGGCCGGGTTGCGCTCGAGCAGCGGTTTGAGGCGCAGCACGTCGATGATCTTCCAGCCGGAGTCGCTCTCCAGCGCGTCGCCTGCACCGGGCGCATACGTGAGGTTGCCACGAGTGCTCAGGTGCGGGAACAGCAGCGGGTCCTGCGTTACGATCGCCAGCTTGCGGCGCTCCGGCGGCGTCCAGGTTCCGCCCGGCAGGCGGCAGACCGTGCGCGTGTTGACCGCGATTGCGGCATCTTTCGGTTTGATCAATCCGGCCACGCAGTGCAGCAACGTCGTCTTGCCGCTGCCGCTCGGGCCGAACACACCGACGACAGGCCCGGCCGACTCGAACTTTACATCGAGCGTGAACCCCCGCAGGGCAAGATGAATGCGGGCTTCAATGCTCACCGGCCCTCCGTCTCTGCCGTCGCGCCAGCCAGCTTGCGGCCAACAGCGCGCCCATGGAAATCGCCACGCTGATTGCGACCAGGCGCCAGACGCCGGCTTCGGCGCCGGGTTGATTCAGCAGCGTGTAAACAGCCACCGGGATCGTGCGGGTCTCGCCTTCGACGTTGCCGGCCAGGACAATCGTTGCGCCGAACTCACCAAGCGCGCGGGCGAAACTGAGTACCGCGCCGGCCAGTACGCCGGGCAAGCTCAATGGCAGCGTCACGCGCAGAAATGTCGACAGCTTCTTGCGACCCAGTGAACGCGAGACCATTTCCAGGCGCGGGTCCACGCCGATTACACTCAGGCGGATGCCTTCCACCATTAACGGAAATCCGACAACAGCCGCGGCGATCACGCACGCCCCGGTCGTGTACGCAATGCGCCCGCCGGTGATGCTTTCCCAAGCGCCGCCCAGTGGCCCGCTTACGCCGAACAGCCAAAGCAGCAAGTAGCCTGTGACCACTGGCGGCAACACCAAAGGCAGCATCACGGCGCCCTGCAACACGGCCCGCAGGGGCGATTCCCAGCGCGCCAGCAGCCAACCCAGCAGCACGCCCGGCACCAGCGAAATCGTAACGGCCCAGGCCGCGACTTGCAGCGAAAGCAGAACGATTTCGATCTCGGCTTCAGTCAGCATCAGGGCTCTCGAAATCCCAGCTTCTTCAGTTGCTCGCGTGCGCCGGCGCTTTGCAGGTACTTCACAAACCCACGCGCTGCGTCCGGCTTTGCAGCGCCCTTCACGACGGCGGCGCAATACATAATCGGCTCATGCATCTCAGCGGGAACCGTGAACAACACCTGCAATGTTTCCCTGAATGCGATCGCGTCTGACGAGTACACGAACCCAAGCGCCGCATTCTGCGACTGCACGGCCGTGACCACGGCGCGCACGTCGGTTTGTCCGATGAGCGAGGATTTCAACCCTTCCAGCACACCGGCCCGTGCCAGCGCCTGGCGGGTGTACTCGCCGGCAGGCACGCCCGCGTCGGCGATTGCCGTCAGGCAGGGACGCGCGCCCAGATCAGCGAGGTCGTTGCGCTCAAATCCCGAGCCCTTCCGCGTGACGCACACAAGATCGTTCCGCGCGATCACGACGGGATCGCCTTCCAGCCTCTCGTGCTTCTTCAGGTAATCGACCCAGTCGTTACTGGCGGAGATATAAACGTCGGCCGGCGCGCCGTCCTTGATCTGGCGGGCGAGGTCGCTGGAGGCGCCGAAGCTGCTTCTGACCTTTGCGTCGGTGAATCCGACGGACAGCTCAGTCACCACGTCCGTCATGCTCGCGGCGGCGAAGACAGTGACCCGGTCTGACTCATCACCCCCGCCGCAGGCGGAGAGCAACAGGCAGATCACGAGGAACATGGGCAGCAATCGCATGTACCGATCATGCCGGGAACTGCCCGCACATTCCATCTTGCGTCAGCTGGGCACGTGCGTTTCCGCACCCGGACCGTACGATGGCGTGAACGACAGGAGACGCGAATGTACCGCTACTGGATTGTTCTGCTGATGCTGCTGATGGTGTCATGCACCTCAACCGACGAGTCGGACGCGCCCGCCAATGGTGCGGGCGAGTGCGCTGCGCCCGAACCCGAACAGCCCGTCGCCAGGCTTGGCAAACTGGAGGACCCGGACGCACCGGAGCAAACGCGCGCCATCGAGGCCATTGAGACCATCACCGGCCTGACGTTCAAACAAAGGGTGCCGGTCTACGTCTACACGCCCGAGGAACTGGCCGAAGAAATCAAGGGCTGGGGCGACGACGGGTTCACGCCGGAGAACATTCTCGGCTTTTACAAATGGAGCACCAAGGCCTTCTACCTGGTGCCCGAGGCCGCTGGAAACAAGCGCGCCTACGGGCTGCGTATCCATGAGGCCGTTCACGCCTTGCAGGACCAGCACTACGACCTGGCCAAGCTGCACGCGGAGCCGGAAACAAGCGACGCGGACTGGGCGTTGCTGGCGCTGATCGAGGGCGAAGCCGTGCAGGTGATGGTCGACGCGCTGATCGAGAAGCAGCCGCACGTGGCGTTTATCAGCAAAGCGCGCGCGCCGGAAGGCAGCACCGACCCGGCCGCGTACCGCAACGTGTACGTGTATGCCCACGGCACACAGTTCGTCGAAGCGTTGAAAAAGGTGGACGGCTACAAGACCGTAGACGGGGCGTTTCGGGACCTGCCGGTAAGCACGGAGCAGATCCTGCACCCGGAAAAATACACCGGTAAGCGTGACCTGCCGGATGAGATCACACTGGACATGAAGGCGCTGAAAGAAGCACTGCCGGGCTGGAAGCTCAGCGAGCCCGACCGCCTGGGCGAGTTCGAAATGCGCATGGTCTGGGTGCAGCAGGAACAGACGGTGATGCAGGCCGAGAGCATCGCGGCCGGCTGGGGCGGCGACGCGCAGGTAGTCGCCACAAAGGGAGAAACCGAATTGAAGTTGTGGGTTACGACCTGGGACACGCGCGACGACGCCCGCGAGTTCTTCGAGGCGCTGGATCATCTGCCCGACGGGCTGGGCGTGGTCTGGAACGAGGATGTTGACCCGCTTACTGTCTACCTGGTGCGGGGCAACATGGAGCCTGACTACGCTTTCAACACGCCGATCTTCAGTGCGCTGCGGCGCGCGAAAATCGTGCATGACCCGAAATAACGCGCGACAAAAAACGGGCCCCTTGCGGGGCCCGTTGCTTTGGTTGCTGATCGGCTAGTCTTCCTTCTTTTCTTCCTCTTCGCCCTCGTCGTCCTTCTTTTCCTTCTTTGCTTCGTTGTCGTCGCCGTTGCCCGCGGCGCCCTTGTTGCCACCGGCCCACTTCTTGGCCTGTTCCTTCCACTCCTCCATCTTGCGAGCGCGGATTTCGTCCTGGCGAATGCTCTTGTCGGTAGCACTTTCCTCGCGCAGGTCCTTGGTGTTTTCAGCGTACTGCTTGACCTGTTCTTCGTTCAGGATTTCCTTCTTGAGCATGTCTTCGTCGCCGTCGGCCCAGGCTTCCGCGAGTTTTTCCTTGTGCTCGGCGGTTTCCTTGGCGAGACGTTCCTCGTCGCTTTTGGCCTTCTTGTAGGCCGTGGCCCAGCGCTTGTCTTCTTTTTCGGCCTTTTCCCAGGCCTTCTTGCCGTACTTGATGAAATCCTTGATGACCTTTTCGTCCTCAAGTTTCAGCTTGGCGGCTTCTTCCTTGAGGCGGGCTTCCTTGGCGTCGTCTTCGACTTCCTGGCCCGGCTCAATGCGTTCTTCGGTGCCGTCTTCGCCCCAGCCGATCTCTTCTTCGGCGCGCTTGCGCCAGTCGTCAGCGCCCTGTCCGCCGCCGTTCCTGCCGGCGTTCTTTCCCCAGTTGCCCTTGCCGCCCTGTCCGGCGCCCTGGGCGGCCATTGGCGCGCCGAAAGCAAAACTGACAGCGACGAAAGCAATCACGAACCATTTGTACATGTCCGCACTCCGTTAGATTGGCGTCTTGAATTGGTGTGTCTGTGACACCAGTTAGTGCATCCGGATGGCAAACCCTTTCACACAATCTGAGTCGGCGCAAGTCGCTTCCAGGCAGGCAGTTGTGTTGATGCGCGACCTGCTGTTCAAGATTCCCCACAGACAGCACAGAGCACACAGAGGATCTTTGCTCAAGTTATGTCTCCGTGCTCTCTGTGCTCTCTGTGGTGAATCCGGTTGTCACGGTATGCTGCGCTGATGGCTGATGGGCGCAAACAGGCGGTGGTGCTGGCAGGGATCAGTGTTGTGCTGCTGGTGGCGGCGACCGCTGTCGTCGTCACCGAGATGCGCGGCGCCGACGAGTTTCCCTGGGGGATTCATCTGATCACCATTCCCGGTGTGTTTCTGCTGGGGCTGATCGTCGGCTGGGTGATGCGCGAAAAGCAGGCGGCCGACGAGCGTGCCCGCGCGGAGGTTGACGCAGACTAAGTGTTTGGTGTTCAGTAGTTGGTGTTTGGAGAAGCAATGGCTGATACCCTGCGCGCGATCTTTTTCGACATCGACGACACGCTGTATTCCACCAGCGAGTTCGCCGCCAACGCGCGTCGCAACGCCATCGAGAACATGCGGGCCCACGGCTTTAGAATGGCCACGGAAGACGCTTTGCGAGAGCTGGGCGAGATCGTCGTCGAGTTCAGCAGCAACTATGAGCACCACTTCGATAAGCTGCTGCGGCGCGTGCCGGCCCACTATTACGAGGGCATTCACCCTACGATTCTGGTGGCGGCCGCGGTGGTCGGCTACCACGAGACCAAGTTCCGCGAGCTGCGCCCGCACGAGGACGCCGTGGACGTGCTGCGCAAGCTGAAAGACGAGACTGACCTGAAGCTCGGCGTGATCACGTCAGGGCTGGCTTTAAAACAGTCGGAAAAGCTGGTGCGCCTGGGTGTGGTGGATTTGTTCGAAGGGTTTTTCATCAGCGACGAAATCGGCATCAGCAAGCCCAACCAGAAGCTGTACCTGCGCGCCTGCAAGGACTTCGGCGTGCGACCCAGCGAAGCCATGTACGTCGGTGACCGCCCGCGCATGGACGTGGACCCGTGCAACCGCATCGGCATGATTACCGTGCTGAACAAGCGCACGGCGCGCGCCTACGAGCCGGGGGAGACCACGCCCGACTTCGAGATCCACAACTTTTTTGACCTGCTGGATATTCTCAAGGATCGCTTCGGAATCGACGCGGGCGATTAGTCACGGGCTCGTGTTGAAGGCTCGCCTGTAGCAATACACGAATCCGGACTGCGCCTGTTCACCGATTGTGCAGCCCGCTTTGGCGAAGTGCCGGGTGATGCCCTCGGCGCGCTCGTCGGTCAAGGCGTTCAGTACCATGCAGACGTGCTTGGCCTTGTTGACGCCGTGGCCGGCCAGGGCCGCGTCAGCGTCCTTCGCAACGCCCACCACAAATGCGTCGTGGTCGCGCCCGTTGCGCTGGATAAAACCCTCGATCTGGGTGATCAGTGTGGCCGAAATCAGTGAGCGTTTGTCGTCTGTCATGCAATCAGTTTGCCTGATTGCCGCCCGGCACGAAAGCGCCTGCTGTTTTGCGCGCCGTCACCCCTTTGTATGCTTGCATCATGGCTGAACACGTCACATTGACCGAGTGCCCGCGCGACGCCTTTCAGGGCTTTCCGAAGTTCATACCCACGGATCGCAAGACCGCGTACATGAACCGCCTGATCAAGTCCGGTGTGCGCCGCATTGATTTCGGCAGCTTTGTCAGCCCCAAGGCGGTGCCGCAGATGGCCGACAGCGCAAGTGTGTTTGAAAACATGAAAGCGCCGGAAGGGCTGTATTTGATTGGCATCGTCGCCAACCCGCGCGGCGCGGAAGGGCTGATCACGGCCAACCGCAAATTCGGGCACACGGGCAACCGCAGGATCCACGCGGCCGGTTTTCCCATGAGCGTCAACGAGACTTTCCAGAAGCGCAACACGAACAAGAGCCTCGATGAAGCCTGGGCGGAGCTGGAACAGATCAGCGAAATGTGCGCGAAGGATAAAGTTGAGCTGGTGGTGTACCTGTCGATGGCGTTCGGCAACCCATACGGCGAGGCGCACGACACCGCGCGCGTAGTCGAGTTTGCCAAGCGCGCACAGGACATCGGCGCGGCGACGGTGCAACTGGCGGACACAGTCGGCGTCGCGACGGGCGACGAAGTAGGCGAGTTGTTCAGCACCGTACAAGCCGCCCTGCCCGATCTGCACAAAGGCGTTCACCTGCACGCCACGCCGAGCACACTGCACGAGAAGGTGAAGAACGCCCTGGACGCGG
This sequence comes from Planctomycetota bacterium, assembly GCA_019912315.1. Classification (GTDB taxonomy): domain Bacteria; phylum Planctomycetota; class UBA8742; order UBA2392; family UBA2392; genus JACKID01. Next base: position 103,490 of record JAIOJA010000076.1, on the reverse strand, counting down.
GCTGCCGCCTGTTCGACAGCGCCATCGGCGGAGTCGGCGGCTGCCCATTCGCCGAAGACGAACTGGTCGGCAACATGGACACGCTGCAACTGCTGCCCCTGCTGCATGACCTGGGCTACAGGACAGACTATACGGTAGATGCCCTGCTTGACTGCGCAGCAGAGGCCCAGGAACTGCAACGCAAGTTCGGCACCAGCACACACGTGGAAGCGAAATGAGCGGATTCGACGCAATCAAAATCGAAGTGGATGACCAGCTTGGCGCGGCGACGATTCTGCTGAACCGCCCCGAGAAGCGAAACGCGCTGAGCGACGAGCTGGTTGACTCGATGACCGCGGAACTCAAGGCACTACGCCACCGCGATGAGATTCGCAGCGTTTTCATTCGCGGCAGCGGGTCGGCCTTTTGTGCCGGAGCGGACCTTTCCGAAATCCAGAAACTCCAGGCCGCCAGCGTTCACGACAACCAGCAGAGTTCGCACAAGCTGAAGGACTTCTTCGTCAACCTGTACACCTTCCCGAAGCCGACCGTTGCCGTGGTGCATGGCTCCGCGCTGGCCGGCGGTTGCGGCCTTGCGACCTGCTGCGATTTTGTGATCGCAACCCGCGACGCGACATTCGGCTACCCGGAAGTGAAGATCGGGTTCATCCCGGCCATCGTGATGGTGCTGCTTACCCATCAGATTGGAGAACGCGCGGCTCGCGACCTTTGCCTGAGTGGACGTACCCTCGACGCCGAGGAAGCGCACCGTCTTGGGCTGGTCAGCCAGGTCGTGGTGAAGGCCGACCTCGATGGCGCAGTGGGCAAGCTGGCCAAAGACCTGCGCAAGAACGCGCCGCAGGCCATGGCTACGGTCAAGCGCATGTTCTGGCGCCTGCACGGCATGAGCACGGAAGACGGGCTGGTGTGGGCCGGTGATATGAACGCCATGGCCCGCAGCACGGACGAGTGCCGCGAAGGCATCGCCGCGTTTCTGGAAAAGCGCAAACCCAACTGGGCGGAATAGCCGTTACAGAATCTGCTCGGGGATCCAGCCGCCGTTGACGTCGATCTGGCTGCCGTTGATGTGATCGCTGTCCGGGCTGATCAGAAACGCCAGCGCGTTGCACAGGTCGTCGTAATTCGCAAAGCGCCCGGCCGGCGGGCTGACCGGTTTCACGATGCTGTTCTCCATGATGCCGATGCCGATGCTGTTGATCGTGATGCCCTGCTTCGCGACCGCCGATGCCGCGCTGCGTGTCAGCGTTGCCACGCCCGTTTTCGCGATGTGATACGGCACGGTCAGCCGGTTGTAGGTAGGGCGCTCGCCGCCCGCGTAGCCGATGTTGACGACGCGCCCGAAGCCCGCCTCGCGCATATGCTTCATGACCTCGCGCATACAGAAGTACGCGCTGTACAGGTTGCTTTCAAGCTGGTCGCGCCATTCCCGCGGCGTCAATTCAAACAGGTCCTTGCGCAGGTAATTGCCGACGTTGTTCACCAGCAGGTCCAGCCCGCCCAAACCGGCGCGGGCGTCGTTAACGACTTTCGCGGCCTGGTCAGCGTCCGTCAGATCGCCCTGGACAATCACGCCATCGCCGGCTTCCGCCAGGGCGCTCTCGGCCTCGTCGCGGCTGCTGTTGTAGTGAATCGCGACTTTCACGCCCCGGCCTGCCAGCCACAGCGCCAGCGCGCGCCCGTTGCGCCGTGCGCTGCCGGTTACCAGTGCGGTTTTTACTCGTGAGTCGATTTTGTTCATACCCTGTCCACAGGCGTATTCAGGCGTCAAGGCGCTGCTACAATCCGCGCCGATGAAGATCTATACCAGGACTGGCGATACCGGCTCAACGGCTCTCTTCGGCGGCGGGCGCGTGCCCAAGCACGATCTGCGTGTGGACGCGTACGGCACCGTGGATGAGCTTAACTCCATTCTCGGGTTGGCGCTCTGTGAAGACGGCGACAGCGAGATCAAAAAATTCATGGAGCCCCACCAGAACGAATTGTTCGCCCTGGGTGCGATTCTGGCCGACGGCAAGGCCACCGGCGCCGTGAAGCCGAACGATCTGCTGATCCAGTCCATGGAGCAGCAGATCGACCAGTTCACGGGCGAGCTGCCGCCCCTGAACAACTTCATTCTGCCGGGCGGTACGAAGCTGGCGGCGACACTTCATCTGGCGCGAACGGTGTGTCGCCGGGCCGAGCGCGCGGTCAGCCGCATCCGCGCCGAGCAGCCGAAACTGGGCGCGCGCATCATGCCCGCGCTGGTGTACCTGAACCGACTTTCAGACTGGTTGTTTACCGTCGCCCGCCTGGCGAACCATCGCGCCGGGGTAGACGACATCCCATGGAAACCGAAGGTTGACGCATGAGATTCACGATACCCGCAATCGCATTGCTGCTGCTGATCAGCGTAACCGGCTGCCGCGACGCCGGCGAGTTTCTGGCCTGGAACGGCTCGCCACAGGGCGAGGACGGCTGGTCAGAGGATTACGCCGCCGCGCCCGCCGACGTATGGGAGGCTCTGCGCATCGTCGTTCGCGACAACGGCAGTATTAAGGAAGAGAAGCCTGACGAAATGTTCATTCGCGGCGAATACCGCCCCTCGGATTCAAGCGAATGGGACGGCATCGAAATGAAGGGGCAGGTGTACGACAAGTCCGAAGACGGCAAGTTGCAGACGCGTCTGATAGTTCATGCCTGGTACGCGAACAACGCCAACGACCGCGGGCGCCAGAGTACCGCGCGCGAATACTGCAACACTGTGTTCCGCGTGCTCAAGGCGTGGCAGGGCGAAGAACCGGATGAAGACTCGTCCGTTACCACCACGTCGGAAGACCCGGTCAAGGAAGACGAAGCGATTGCCTTCTTCAAAGTGAAGCCCGAGCAGGCCTACGCCGCCACCCTCAAGGTCCTGAAGCTATACGGCAAGATTGAACAGGAAGACCCCAACGGCGGGTTTATCCGGGCCAGCAAGGAAAACGCCCTGGAAAGCACAAAGGACGAAGTGCGCGTCAACATTTACGACCGCACTGAAGAAGAGGGACCGCGCTGCAAGCTCAGCGTTCGCGTGCGCCGGGGCGAGGACAACAAGCCTCTGCAGGACGTCGCCAAGAGCTACGTAAACGAAGTCCGCAAGGAACTCGAAAAGCAGTTCGGCCCGCAGGAATAGCGTGAACGAAGACGCGGCAGCCAGCTCCGGCGCCGAGCCGGTCCATGAAGACGTGGAAAACGGGGAGGCCGATCTGACCCCGGAAGGCATTGCCGCCGATTCTGTGCGCCTGGAGGAAGAACGCCGGGAGCTGAAAATAGAGTCGGCGGGGCCGAGCCCGGCGGGGCGGTCCGTGATGGGATCGGCGATTCTCGTTTCCGGGGCAACTTTCATATCGCGCATATTGGGGCTGGCGCGCGACGTGCTGATGGCTTTCCTGTTCGGTATCAGCCGCGAAATGGACGTCTTCTTTCTGGCGTTCACAGTACCCAACCTGTTCCGCAAGCTGTTTGGCGAGGGCGCGCTTTCCAGTGCCACCATTCCGGTGCTCACGCGCTATCGCCTGCGCGGCGACCCGGAGGCAACGCGTCGGCTGATCGGCACGCTCGGTACGATGCTGGGACTCGGCCTGGGCGCCATCACGCTCGTGGTGATCGCAGCCACCTGGCTGGTTCCTGCCGACTGGTTTCATGATCCCGCCAAGTACAGGCTTTTCCGCGAGTACCTGACGATCCTGTTGCCCTATGTCGTGTTCATCTGCCTGGCCGCCCTGCAGGCCGGCACGCTGAACTGCTGGAACCGGTTCGGTGTGCCGGCGCTGATGCCCGCGCTCGCGAACCTGATCTGGATCGGCACGCTTATCTACATCTGGAAGTCGCCGCTTCGCCACAACGAACACGACGCCATGGTCTTCATGGCGTTCGGCGTTCTGGCGGCCGGCATGGTGCAGTGGGGGATGCAGTTGGTTCCGCTTGCTCGCATGAAGCTGCTCAGCGGGCCGAAGCTGGCCATCAATGAGCCGGGTATCCGTGAAACCTTCAAGGCCATGGCGCCCATGCTGTTCGCGCTGGCGGTGTTTCAGGTGAACACGTTTCTGGACCAGGTTCTGGCCGAAGTGCTTGTCGCGGGCGATGGCGCGGTAAGCAGCTATTCGTTCGCGTCCCGTCTGTTTCAGTTTCCGCTGGGGCTGGTCGGTGTCGCGCTTGGCACGGCGATGTTTCCGTTGATGTCGCGGTTTGCAGCGCGCAATGAATTCGAAAAACTGACCGCGGGATTACTGAACAGCGCGCGTTTGATCGCGTTTATCTCGTTGCCCGCGGCGTTCGGGCTGGCGGCGCTGGCCTATCCCATCACGGAGCTGCTCTTCAGCAGCCCGAAAACCGGACAGGACCTTCTGCAGCGCAGCTCGCTGGTCGCCACTCTGCTGTGCATCAGCCTGCCCATTGTCAGCGTGATCAGTCTGCTGACCAAGACCTTCTACGCCCTGAGGGATTACAAGACACCGACGCGCATCGCGCTGCTGAGCGTGCTGGTCAACATTGCCTGCAACGTGATTCTGTTGCAGACGCCTTTGCTGGAGGCCGGTCTGGCGCTCGGCACCGCCATCTCCGGCGCGCTGAACCTGGTGCTACTGGTGTGGGTGCTGCGCCGGCGCCTGAAGGGGACAATACTCGAGAGTATGCGCGCGGCCGCGATTCCGCCCGCAAGCGAGCGCCTGGCGCAGCCCTTTACGCCAAGCCTGCTGCGGGCGTTCCCCGTATCGCTGCTGCGCTCTTTGCTGGTGGCGGCGCTGATGGGCGCGGGCGCGTGGCTGGTGCAGAATGCCCTGTATCTGGAATTCGGGCTTACGGGGCGCACAAGTCGCCTGCTGTCGGTATTCGGCGGCGTGCTCGCCGGCGTGGTGATTTACACGGGGCTGTCAGTTTTGCTGCGCGCGCAGGAAGTGCAGCAGATCATGACCCTGCGCAAGCGGCGTTAGAGCACGGGCAGCACCTTCACCAGTTCCAGTTTTGTCGGCGTGAATTTTACCTGCAAGGGAATCACCTCGACGCCGGCCTTGATCGCTTCGCGGAAAAGCTCGCCGTAGCGTTTGTCGATCTCGTCGCACGGGCGAAACGCCTCCGTGTCCGTGCGTCCGCAGAAATAGACCATGGCCGCGCGTAAGCCTTGCTCGCGCACCAGCCAGATCATTTCTTCAAGGTGTTTCTGTCCGCGCTCGGTGACGGAATCCGGAAACACGGAATGACTGCCCGCCCGCATGGACGTGTTCTTCACTTCGACATAGCAGTCAGGCTTGCCGTTCGGCTTGCAGCGCGGCACGGGCTCCGGGTCTTTCTTGCGTTTTTTCGGCGGCGCGTCGTTGGTCAGCAGCACGTCAATGCGGCTGCGACCCTCGCGCCCGTACTTCACTTCATTGCGCACAAACGCGTAGCCGGCCAATTGCGGAATCGCGTCCGCGTCAATGAATCGCGTGACCACACTGTTGGGGATGCCCGTATTCACGTTCACCCAGGTGTTGCCCATCCGGATCATTTCCCAGGTGTGGCGGTACTTGCGATTCTCGTTGGGGCTTTCGCTGACGATCACGGGGCGCCCGGGCTCCAGACAGGTCTTCATGCTGCCGGTGTTGGCGCACATGACCGTCAGCTTGCCGCCGTCGTCGAGTTCCACGTCGGCCAGGAACCGGTTGCGCCGGGCAATCAGTGTGCCCTTGCTGGTCGGCAGTGTCTGTTTGATCGTCGTCATGGTGTATGCTCCGCCCTGAACATAACAAGGAAAGCGCCATGGATGCAGACGCACTGAGCGCCGAATTGGGCGGCATGGATATCTACCTGCTTGACCAGATACTGAAGGGGCGATTTGCAGCCGGCTTGCGCCTTCTTGATGTCGGCTGCGGCGGCGGGCGAAACATGATCTGGTTCGCGCGCAACGGCTTCGACGTGTATGGCTGCGATGCCAGCGAGAAGTCAGTCAACAAGGTGCGTGAGCTCGGCATCGTGCCCGCTGACCACATCCTGCACCAGTCCGGCGCGAAGCTGCCGTGGGATGACGGACATTTTCAGGGCGTGGTCTGCAACGCGCTGCTGCACGTGCTGGAAAGCCGCGCCGAGTTCGACGCCGTGCTGAACGAAACCTGGCGCGTGCTGGCCCCCGGCGGCGTCTGGTTCGCGAGGCTGGCCACAACCCTGAGCATGGAGCAGCACGCCGAGCCCCTGGGCGACGGCCGTTATCGTATGCCCGGCACGCAATGGGACATTCTGCCGACCGGCCTCGACGAAATGCTTGCGTACACCGGGCGCCTTGGCGGCTCGCTGCTGGAGCCCATCAAGACCGTCAACGTGCAGAACCAGCGGGCCATGGCCACCTGGGTGATGCGGAAGCAGCCGGGTGATCAGTAGGCTGGGCCGCGGAAGGGCGACCAGAAGAACGTGCGCAGGTTGGCGAACTGGAAGCTGAAACCGAAGGTCATCCCCTGCGTGCTGAAGTTGCTGCCATCGACGTTCATCCAGCGCCAGCCGAAGGTCAGGTGAAAGTGGCGAAACACCTGCGCGTGCAGACGCACGCCGAAATCGTTGACGCCCGTGCCGTCGAAGTAGTGGGCGCGCGAAACGTAGCCCTCAATTTCGAGGGGCCAGATGGGGTAAATGCTCGCGCTTGCACGATAGCTGGGCCCAACGCGAGCGATGCCGCGGGTTTCATCGAAGCCGCTGAGACCAATCGCGAAGTCCAGATAACCGAGGCGCCACAGGGGCAGCGTGAAGCCGATGTGTCCGCGGGCGTCCGTCAGCCCGGCCCAGTCCTCCACGCCGCCGCGGAACGTGCCGCGCTTGTCCAGGCGAGCGAGTTGCGTGTAGCTGACGTCCAGCAGGAACAGTCCCATGCGCGCCCGCATGTGTCCCGATGCGCCGCGCCAGCCGTTGGATGGCAGCCACGCTTCGTTCTGGAAGTCAAACCAGATGTCTCGGGCGACGAGGTCGTCCGCCGTGTCAATGCCGACCGGCCCGTCATAATAAGGGTACGGGGCACGATTGGCCCACAGCCCCCAGGGCGGCTTGATGTCAAAGCCGGGCTCTTCAAGCTGATGGGGCTCTGCATCCTGGCCGTACTCGATACGCGGCAACTCGACCGCGCCCAGCGGCGCCGCCAGAAGCAGCAAAAGGATGCCGACCCGTAAAACCATAGGCGCGGAAGTATATGGATGGCGCGGGATTTTGGACGGGCCAAAGCCTACGTTTTCTTTCCGGCGTGCTTAAGCTGCATGGAACACAGCGCGCTGTGATTTCTGTGCGAGAACGAAATTGTCGATTACCGATTCGTCTGTCGAAGCACGCCTCAAACCCCTTGTGCAGCTGAAGGGGCGTGAGGCGACACACCTGCTGATCAACGAGATTTATGCGTCAATCCAGGGCGAAAGCACCCACGCGGGGCGCCCTTGCGTGTTTGTGCGCACCGCCGCCTGCAACCAGCGCTGCACGTACTGCGACACCGCCTACGCGTTCAGCCGGGGCGAGGCGCTGCACATCGATGAGGTTGTAAGTCGCGCGCTGGCGCCGGGCATTCCGCTTGTCGAGATCACAGGCGGCGAGCCGCTGCTTCAATCGCTGCTGCCGGAGCTGTGCAGACGTTTGCGAGAGCGCGATTGCGAGGTCTTGATCGAAACCGGCGGCAGTCACGACATCAGCGTGATCCCGGAAGGCGTGAACACAATTCTGGATATCAAGACGCCCGGCAGCGGCGAAGAGCGCGCCAACGATTACGGGAACCTGCAACGCCTGCGCCCCGGCGACGAAGTGAAGTTCGTGCTGACCTCACGCGAGGATTACGAATGGGCGAGCGCACTGCTGAAGCGCGAGCGCCTTCACGAACGCACAACGGTATTGCTGTCGCCCGCGTGGGGCCGCATCGATGCCGAGGCGCTGGCCGGGTGGATCGTGGGCGATCGCCTGCCCGCGCGTCTCAACCTGCAACTGCACAAGTATGTCTGGGGGCCTGCCCGGCGAGGGGTATAGGGGGCTTTGACGCGGCGGGCGACTGACGTAACCTGATGCCGAAACGTCCAATGAACGAGCCCAGGCCCAACTCCAGCGATCACGGCGCGCCCGGCCCCCACGGCGCCCCCGTGGATCCGTCCGACGACGTCGAGGACATCACCGACATCGTCAACGAACTCACGGAAGAGCACAAACGCCGCCAGGCCTCGGGCGAATCGTCCCACGATCTGCGCGATATCGAAACCAGCGGCCCGCCCAGCAACCCGTACTTTCAGCGTTCCCAGCCGGACCCGACGGCGGAAGTCCCCGCTTTGCGCCCGCTGTCCGATGCGATCATAGACCCCGTCAGGATGCCGGAGCAGTCGGAAGGCATCGCGCTTGAGCCTGCCAGCGACGACAGCACGCTGAACGAAGCCATCCTGACCAAGCGCCTGCCGCTGCCGCCAAAACCGGACAAGCAGGAAGTAACGATGGAGGAAATCGAATCCATCGTCGCCGATATTCCGGACGCCAAAGGCAGCGACACGGATATCCGCAAGGTACTCCCGCAAAGCAGGGTCATGCAGGACCCGGGGCTGCTGTTCAGTGGCGACGACATCATCGAGCTGCAAAGCCGCGTTGACAGGGGACTCGTGGCAACCCTTACGCGCGCGATTCACGACCGCGCGGAAGCGTTGGTCACGGCCACCGCGGGCGTACCCCACGACCTGGACTACTACTCGCTGCGATCCGTCAGCAACGGCGCCAGCATCATCGACAACCCGTCCCTGATCGAGATGGCGTTCGTCGGGCGCCTGTACCAGGACGAGCGGGTACTGACCTGGGCCGTGAACGCCCTCATGCGCAAATGCCAGGCGGCGGGCGGGCGCTTCCATGATAGAGCCGGCGCTGACCCCGATACACCACCCGGGCGCGGCTGCACCACAGCGATTCGCGACGTGGCCTTGGCCATGGACTTTCTAGGACCGGTGCTGGATCAGCGGCGCGGTGAGGTCGCGCGCGCGCTGTACGACAACGGGCTGCGCCTCGCGCGCTTCATCAACGACCCCAACAACAACGCGCCGCCCAATGTCAGCGAGAACGGCGCCCTTGCGCTTGGGCTCGCCGGGCTGCCGCTGATGAGCTACGAGGAGTACTACACCCACGCCAGGCGCTGGGTCGACACGGCCGAGCAGCGTTGTCAGTCGTTGCTCGAAGCGCGCGTAGCGGACAACGGGCGACCGGCGGCGAGTGACCTGCAGGGCCTGATGGACCTGATGCGATTCCTGCTGCCGTTCACCCAGGCCTTTAGGCGCTACTACGGCGACGACATGCTGATGGGCGAGGGCGGTAACCTGGCGGCCCTTCCGGGCTGGGTAGCCCACCAGTTCGGGGCCAGTCGCAGCGGGTTGTTCGCGGGTGGACGGCTCACGGTCGAAGACCTGTTTTCGGCCACGCCGCTGCTGGCGAAACTTGCCGACACGTACCGGGACGGCGTTGCCCAGTGGCTGCTGCACCAGGTCAGTGTGGCGGGCGCGGCGGCCCGCGCGGGCAGCGAGGACCGCCCGTCGTCCAAGTACCGTCTCGAAATGCCCTCGGCGCCCGGCATCGACGCCGTCCTGACCACGGTGTTTTACGACCCGAGTCTTCAGTCCACGAGCCCGGACATGAGCATGTCGCCCGGCGCCCGCCTGTCGGAGACTCGCGCCGTCGTCCGCAGCGACTGGGACCCGAACAGCCCCATTGTCACGCTGCAGGCCGACGCGGGCACCCTGCCCTACGTGCAGCTTGCAAGCTCCGGTGTGAACCTGAAGCTGACCTGCGACCCCGATGTGTTTCGCGAGATCGGCGGTGCCACAATCGCCGGGCGCGTGCGCGATTACGTAGACATGGGTGCCGCCGCCTACATCAACGGCGACTACAAGGGCACGGAAGGCAGTCTGGCGCAGCGGCATTTGTTGTATCTGCGCACGGAGGGCGTCTGTCTGCTGTTCGACCGCTTTGACATCGGCGACGGGCGCACGCTCCAGCGCGCCGGGTTGCGTATCGAGGGAAGTGACGAAGTCGCGGCTCTTGACCGCGGCACACTGGCGGTCGGCGCCACCGATGGCTCCGACCGCCAGGCGCGCTTTGTGTTCTTCAGCAACGGTTTCAGCCAGGGCGTTGAGGAGCCTTCGGGCAACCGCTTTCCGGGGCTGGCGGTCGAGTTCGCGCGCGGGCGCGGTGACCTTGCCGGCATCGTGAACCTTGGTCGCGCGGGACGCCTGCCGCCCGTGCGCCGCATCAACCCCGAAGAGCGCGGACGCGTCTACCGTACCACCATGGGCGACGGCGCCGTGCTGTTCAACGGCTGGCCGAACGGCATGCCCCAACAGTGCGGCTGGGTCTGGACGGACGCCCTGATGTGCTACGTCGATCGCCGCGACGACTACCCCGGGCGCTACGTGGCGATCAAGTCAACCAGCGTGCTCGCCTACGACATGCACGAGGGCATTCACATCGGCTTTGGCGCGAGCCATCCGGAGGACCCGGACAAGCCGGTCGAGTTCAGCCTGTGCGCGTCCGGGGCGCAGGCCGTCGTGCATCTGAACACGCGCGCGCACCTGCGCGTGGCCTTCCCCGGCTTGAAGCGCGTGCTGGTAGACGGCAACGACATGGCCATTGAGGGCGACGCCAAGGTGTTCGTGATCAGCCAGCCCCTGGAGCCCGGGCGACACCTGATCGAATTTGAACACGAGAGCCCGGGCCCGGAAAGCAGCATCGTCACCCCGCGCGAGGATCAGTTCGTGGGCGGCGAGTTCACCCTGCACGCCAGCATCGGCGACCCGATCGGCGTGGCCGGCGCGCGGCTGATCATCGACGGGGCCTACCACGGGGCAACGCTGGAAGCCGGGCCGTGGGTCTGGAAGATCAACGCGCAGAGCCTTTCCGAAGGCGCGCACGAGGCGGTGATCGAAGCCACGGACGTGATCGGTCACGCCCGTCGAAGCGCCCCGCGCACGCTGATCGTGGACAACACGCCGCCGGACGTGGAACTGCTGGCGCCCAAGAACGACAAAAAGGCGCGCGGTGAAGTTACGTTCGTCGCCCGCGCCGAAGACCCCAACGGTGTCGCCCGCGTGCAGTTCTGCCTGAACGGAAAGAAGGTCGGCGAGCCCGTCACCACGCCGCCCTACGCCCGCGAGATCGACACCACGGAAATACCGGACGGCGCATACATGGTTACCGCGCTGGCGTTCGACGCGGCCGGCAACGTCGGGCAGAGCCAGGCCGCGAGGCTGATACTGGCCAACGATGCGCCGCCACCGGAGATGATGAAGCTGAAGATCAAGCCGCCGGTGCTTGCGGTCAAGCCGCTGGAGGAGGTGCAACTTGAGTGCATCGGAATCGACGATGAAGACAACGAGCAGCCGGTTCGCGTGCAGTGGCGCCGACTGAAGGGCCAGGGCGTGGTTGACAAGAACAACATCTTCACGGCGCCGGGCGCCGAGGGCCCGGTGGTGATGGAGGCGCAGATCGCGGGAACGAAGGTCCGCGCGAAGCTGCACGCCGTCGTATCACTGGATTGAATTTCTGAAAAAACCGACGCCGTCTATTCGGACGGCATCAGCCCCTCGCGGATCATGCGGACCTTGAGTTGCGCGCGGTTGCTGACGCCCATCTTGCGATAGATCCGCCGAATGTAGGTGCGGACACTGTCAATGCTGACATCGATCGTGTCGGCAGCGGTCTGGTAGCTGCCGTGTTGCGCCACAAGGCGCGCGACTTCCACTTCGCGCGGCGACAGCTCGATCGCCCGAATCGCACCCGTGACTTCGACCAGCAGCAGTGCCTCGCCCGCCGACTCGCCGCCGTGCTTGACGATGGCCCGAAAGTGAACGCCCATGTCCTCGATGCGCTGCCGCAGGCGTTTCTTGCCATGCGGCTCCTCGCGCCGGCGCAGCGACGCGCACAGGGGCGCAGCGAAGCGACAGGCGGACTGCAACAGCCGCCCTTTGTCGAGGCCCCGGTGGTCGACCATTTCCAGCAGCCAGTGATTGGTCCACACAATGCGCCCGTCAAGCTGAAACAGCAGGCTCGGCGGGGCGCCAAGTTTTTCCTGGTCGCGGGCGATTTCAAGAGCGAACGCCGCGCTGCGGCGCCGCACGATATCCATGGCCGCGTCCGCCACGGCATCGCCCGCGGCCCGTATCACGGAGCCGTCCGCCGTCACCAGCTCGGCGCGGTCCAGCATTCGCGCCGCAACGTCGATCTGCGACTGGTAGTAGGTCTCGGCCGTGCTTACCCGCTCAGCCAGCCCTGCATTCATACCTGAAGCCGGCCCTTCAGGGTCGAGGCTCGCCAGGTACAGGTCTTCAAGCGAAGTGACCAGTCGCTGCTCAAGATTTTCGAGGGCAGCCACGTTGCGCGCCTCGGGCGGCATCCAGTCGCGAACGTGCATCACGATGCAGCGCGAAATCTGCGAAAGGTCTGTGGCGGCGTAAACCCGCTGGAGCAGATCCGCGAGCGCCCTAAGCTGAAATCCTACGGCTCCGATGGGCATGGGCATTCCTCAAGGTGTGCGTCGCATTGCAAAGCACGGTATTTGAGCGCCGCCGGCGTTGTGAAACAACAACTATTTTTCGTGTCTCCACTTTCTAAAACGAAAACCCACGCATTCATGCGACAGACCCGGCCAGCAAGGCCGGGTCTGTCCTGTACGAAGTGGATTCTGCCGATCAGCGGACGGAAAACTCGAGTTCGGTTTCGTCCTCATCTTCCGTGATCTCACCGCCCGTTTCGGGGGATTCGGGTGTCTGTTCGGTCTTCTGTTTGGCCTCACGCTTGCGCTGAACTTCCAGCAGACGGGCACGGGTCTCATAGTCCAGGCTCTTCGGCGCGATCCGCGCCGACTTCAGGCGTTCTTCCTGCTCGATGCGGGCGCGTTCGACGGCGGTCTTGACGTCGTTGAGCGTGCTCATGGCTTCGCCGTGGCGCTCGCAGCCGTAGCCGCGACGTTGCTCCGCGATCTCAAGCAATTCCTGATTGCGCTCCAGGCGCTCGATCTCGCGCAGCAGGGTCTGGTATTCGGCTTCGAACTCCTGCTGCTCGGCCTCGATGGCGTGCAGCTCGAGGGTCAACTGGTCCCTCTCGGCGCTCAAGATGGCGCGTTCGTTGTCGATCTCTTCTGCGCGCAGGACGTAGATCTGGCGGGTTTCGCCGATGCGAACGACCAGCGTTTCGGCTTCGGTGGTGGTGTACTTGCTGCCACGATGCTCAATGACCCGTGAGTCGCCGTAGACGCTGCCGACGACGTCGCGCTGGTCTTCGAGATAGCTGATGTCTTCTTCGCACAGGCGGACAATGTCATCGGCGCGGGTTTCTTCGGTGTCGAGTGCCGCAAGCTGTCGCTCAACCTGCTTGAGCTGTGACTTCACGACCGCGATCTGGCGCGGATACTCCTGGCGCAGTTTTCCGAGCTCATCTTTCAAATCCTTCTGCTTCGCGATCAACTCGTCTACTTCGGCCTGTGCCATGTTCTGAAGGGCTTCAGCCGCGTCGCGGGTGCGATGCTTGCCAAGCACGATATGGGCCAGCGCGATGGTGCCGACGCCGCAAAGCCCGACAATGAAGACCGTCTTGAAGAACTTTTTCATCTCCGATTTCTCCTGGTAAGCGCGATGGTGGTGTGTTCGAAGTGTGGTTAGGAGACCGCCCTCAGATATTTCACGCAAAGCCGACAGTTCGCCGGCAAGGGCTGGTGGCTTCGTGCCCCGGCGCGGGATTGGTAGTCTTTAGCCATGAAGATCGGGCTGCTAGGCGGCAGTTTTGACCCACCGCACAACGCCCATCTGGCGCTGGCGCAGCGCGTAATGCGCGCGCGCGGGCTGGATCGCGTGGACCTGCTGGTCAGCGGGCAGTCGCCGCACAAGGACGGCAAAACCAATCACGCGGACGCGGGTCAGCGCCTGGCGATGGCCCGCATCGCGAGCGAAAGCGCCGAAGGGATCGGCGTTGAAGATTGTGAAACCCGGCGCCCGGGGCGCAGCTACACGGTGGACACCCTGCGCGAGTTGACCAAACGCTTTCCGGACAATCGCTACGTGTTTATTGTCGGCGGCGACATGCTGGGCGACCTGCCCCACTGGAAAGAGCCAGGCGAAGTGCTGACGCTTGCCGACGTGGTCCCGGTGTTTCGCCCGGGCTACGGCGCGGAGATATTGGAAAGCCTGACCCGCGCGCTCGGAACGACCCTGACCGAACAACTGAGAAGCAATGTCGTGGAAATGCCCCTGATGAACATCAGCTCAACCATGATTCGTGCGGCTGTCGCGGGCGGAGAGTCCATCAGCGCCTGGGTCCCCCCGGGCGTCGAGAGCTACATACGCGCGCATCGCCTGTACGGCGTCGTGAACTGATTCCTATAGAAACCGGGCCACGGGGCATTCGCCACCGTGGCCCGGTTGTGCATGACATCAGACTAGTCGCGGCTGCGAGAGCCCTCACGGCGCGGTCCGCCGCGCCCGCCGCGGTCACGACCGCCGCCGCGTCCGCCACGATCGCCGCCGCGTCCACCGCCGCCCCTCGGCGCCGGGGCTTTGTATTCTTCGCCGCGGTCCTTGAGGATGACGGCCTTGCGACTGCCCTTGACCTTGCCCGTCGGGTCGACGTTGATGATCTCAAACTCGAGCTCGTCGCCAACCTTCACCGCATCTTCCGGGTTCTCGACGAATGCGTCACTGAGCTCGCTGACGTGAATCAGAGCTTCCTGGGCGCCATCGTTGAACGAGACGAACGCGCCGAATTCGCGAATGCTACCGACCGTACCCGTGACGCGCAGACCGACTTCCGGCTTGGCGGTCATGGCTTCGATGCGGCGCTTGTTCGCCATCGCCGCTTCGCCGTCTTCGCCGAAGATCTTGATGGTGCCGTCTTCTTCGACGCTGATCGTGGTCCCGAACTCTTCCTGCATACCACGGATGGTCTTGCCGCCCGGGCCGATGATCATACCGATCTGGTCCTGCGCGATCTTGACCACCTCGTAGCGCGGGGCCCACTTGCTGATCTCTTCGCGCGGCGCGCTGAGGGCCGCGTTCATCTTGCTGAGAATATGCAGACGCGCGTCGCGGGCCTGGCCCAGCGCCTTCTTCATGAGCTCGGCGGTCAGCTTCTTGACCTTGATGTCCATCTGCAGCGCCGTGATACCGTCGGCCGTTCCGCAGACCTTGAAGTCCATGTCGCCCGCGTGGTCTTCGTCGCCCAGGATGTCGGACAGGATTGCTGCCTTGTCTTCCCCTTCGACCAGACCCATCGCAACACCGGCAACCGCCTTGCGCAGCGGCACGCCGGCGTCAAACGCGCTGAGTGTCGCGCCGCAGACGCTGGCCATGCTGGAGCTGCCGTTGGATTCGAGAATGTCGCTGACAATTCGAATGGTGTACGGAAACTCGTCCTCGGCCGGCAGCATCGGGCGGATGGCGCGCTCGGCCAGTGCGCCGTGCCCGATCTCGCGGCGGCTGACGCCACGAATCGGCTTGGCTTCGCCGGTGCAATAGGGCGGGAAGTTGTAATGAAGCAGGAAGGCTTCTTCACGGCTTTCGCGCAGTCCGTCGATCAACTGGGTGTCCTGGGCGGTGCCGAGGGTACAGGTGACAAAGGCCTGGGTTTCGCCGCGAGTGAAAGTCACGCTGCCGTGGTTACGCGGGAAGGGCGCCATCTCAATGATGATGTCGCGGACTTCGTTCAGTTCGCGGCCATCGATGCGCTTGTTCTCGTTCAGGATGATGTCGCGCAGGGCGTCGTACTTGAAGCCGTACATGATGCTGCCGACCAGCTTCGCCTTTGCCGCGGCCTCGGTCTTTTCTTCAAGACTTGCGCTGTCGGACACGGGCGCGAACTTTTCGACGGCCTTGCGCTTTACGTCCTTCAGGGCCGCGCTGCGCTCAAACTTGCCCTTGATGCGGATGGCTTCCTTGTATTCCGCGTAGAAGGCGTCCTTGAGCTGCTTGACCAGTTCCGCGGGCGGGCCCTTGGGCGGAGTCCAGTCGAACTTCTGTACGCCGACCTTCTTCACGAGCTCAAGCTGCGCGTCGCACAACTTGATGATGTTCTTGTGCGCGATCTCAAGCGCTTCGACGATTTCGTCTTCGGTCAGTTCATTGGCGCCGGCCTCCACCATGCTGATGCCGGCCTTCGTGCCCGCCACCACCATGTTCAGGTCGCCTTCGTCAACCTGATCATAGGACGGGTTGACCACGAACTCGCCGTCGATGCGACCCATGCGGACCGCCCCGACCGGGCCGTCAAAGGGCAGCCCGGAAAGCATCGTGGCGCAACTGCCGCCGTTGATCATGAGCATATCCGGGTCCAGGTTCGGGTCGGCGCTCATGGCCATGCCGTTGATCTGGGTTTCGTCCATGTACCCCTCCTTGAAGGTGGGGCGCAGGGGACGATCCGTCATGCGCATGGTGAGGACTTCTTTGGCGCTGGGGCGCGCCTCGCGCTTGAAGAAGCCGCCGGGGAACTTGCCCGCGGCACTGGTCTTTTCGCGGTACTCGACCGTCAGGGGGAAGAAATCCAGCCCCGGTCGCGGGTCGGCGCGGGTTACCGCGACAAAGACCGCGCTGTTTTCTTCGCGTACCAGAACGCTGCCGGCCGCCTGCTTGGCAAGCCAGCCGGTTTCGAACGTGATGGTGCGCCCGCCGATTTCGACGGCGACTTCGTGCTTCGTTTGTTTCAGGGCATCAACTGCCATAACACACTCTTCTGCGTTGCATGAACGCATTTCGCCCCACGCCCTGTCAGCGGTGAGGTCGTTACTCATAAGTGTGCAAGGAGACGGGTGCTACCCGGGCGGGCAGAGAGGTTCGAGCCGGATTGCCGGTTCGTGCCTCTGTGTCCGCCAGGGATGGGACAGGGTCCCGTCCCTCCTGCACGGTCCCGGGCGCCATCGCCCGGGAATGAAACAAGGCATCCGCTACTTGCGGATGCCCAGCTTTGCAATCAGGTCGCGGTAGCGTTGCTCGTCCTTGTTGTTCAGGTACTTGAGCAAAGCCGACCGCTTACCCACCATCCGCAACAGACCGCGACGACTGCTGTGGTCCTTCTTGTGGATCTGAAGATGGACGGTGAGACTGTTGATTTCTTCGGTAAGTAGCGCGACCTGGACTTCGACACTGCCGCTGTCCTTGTCGCCCTTGCCGTGCTCCTTGATGAGCTCGGCCCTGCGTTCCTGCGTAAGCATTTTTTTCTCCGGCACTTACGCCAATCGCAGCCGGGGCCGCAACTGACGCGCTGAAAGTTGCGCGAAAGGTAGCAGCGGGAGGCAATGCGTCAATGGGGCGTCAACCCCGACCGGGGTCCACGTCGAAAATCGTGGCGCCGCCCGGTAGCTTCCTGAAAATCGCGCTGGCGGGGCGGATGTCGCCACTCCGGGCCGACTTCAAGGCTAGCAGGGCCTCGGCCACTTCCAGGTCTTCCGGTGTCGTAATCTTGAAATTCATGGCACCGCCAAGCACGACCGCGCACTTGCCGCCGTTCAGGGCGTAAATCTCCGCGTCGTCGGTGACGTCTTTCTTGTTCTGTGTCTCGAAGGCCTTCAGCAGGTCCTTACGCCGGAAAGCCTGCGGCGTCTGGGCGCTCCAGAGACCGGCCCGGGTAACCGTTTCGCTGACATTCTTGTCGAACTCGACGCGCTTCAGGGTATCGCGTACCGGGTGCGCCAGAATCGCCGCGCCGGTCCTGCGCGTCGTGTCCATCAGCGACGCCAGGTCTTCGCCCGTAACGAACGGGCGGGCGGCGTCGTGTACCAGCACGAACTCCAGCTTGTCGCTGGTCGCCCACAGGCCGTTCAACACGCTGTCCTGGCGCCGCGGCCCACCGACCACCAGGCGCGTGACGCCGACATCCTTCAGTTGATGCAGCAGCGGGTGCGAGTTGATGCCCAGTTTCGTCAGCTCAAAGCTGGCTTCCTCACCGGTCAGATCGGCCAGCTCGGCCTTGGGCAACACGATCACCCTGTCGCCGATGTCGCTGACATCCTGAAAGGCGCGGGCCGTGTGAAGCAGCAGCGGCTCGTCCGCCAGTTCGATGAACGCCTTCTTGCGGTCGGACTGCATACGCGAGCCGGACCCGCCCGCGACAATCACCAGTGAGAAGTCAGCCATGGCAGAGAGAATACCCGAAGCTTCCCGGTTTTTGGAACCCCTTGCGTCAGCAAGGGGCGGCTTTCCGACCATGCGCCCCCTGCATACGCAGGGGGTTCCATGATCTCGGCACGCGCGATAGAAGAGCCGCAGACCCATCCCAGGAGCAATCCATGCCGCAGATCACCAACCTGACCGCCCGCGAAGTGCTGGACAGCCGCGGCAACCCGACCGTCGAAGTCGAAGTCGAGACTCTCAGCGGCGCATTCGGGCGCGCCATCGTTCCCAGCGGCGCCAGCACCGGCGCACACGAAGCCCTCGAGCTCCGTGACCAGGACGCCCGCTATCTCGGCAAGGGCGTGTTGCAGGCCGCTCGCCACGTCGAAGCGATGATCGATCCTGAAATCGCGGGCGCGGACGTCACCGACCAGGGCGCCATCGACGAGGCGATGCTTGAACTCGACGGCACGGACAACAAGGGCAAGCTCGGGGCCAACGCGATTCTTGGGGTCAGCATGGCTTGCGCCCGCGCCGGCGCGGATTTTGAAGGCGTGCCCCTGTACCGCTACCTTGGGGGGCTCGCGGCGACGACACTGCCGGTGCCGCTGATGAACGTGCTGAACGGCGGCGCGCACGCGGACAATAACCTGGACATCCAGGAGTTCATGCTCGTCCCCCACGGCTTCGCCAACTTCACCGAGGCCCTGCGCGCCGGCGCCGAGTGCTTTCACTACCTGAAAAAACTGTTGAAGGAAAAGAAGCTCAGCACGGCCGTCGGCGACGAGGGCGGCTTCGCGCCGAACCTGGAAAGCGACGCGCAAGGGCTGGCGCTGCTGACCGACGCCGTCGAGGCCGCGGGCTATCAGCCCGGCAAGCAGATCTGTCTGGCATTGGACGTGGCGGCCACGGAGTTCTTCAAGGACGGCAAGTACGCGTTCGGCGGCGGGCAGAAAAGCAGCGAAGACATGATCGCTTACTATGCCGACCTGTGCGCCAAGTACCCGATCGTGAGTATCGAAGACGGGTTGGCTGAAGACGACTGGGACGGCTGGAGCAAGTTGGTCGAAAAGCTCGGCGCGAGCGTGCAGCTTGTCGGTGACGACCTGTTCGTCACGAACGAGGAGCGCCTGCAACGGGGCATTGAGACCAGGGCCGCGAACTCGATTCTGATCAAGCTGAACCAGATCGGCACGCTTACCGAAACACTGGGCTGCATTCGCCTCGCCCAGGAAAGCGGGTTCACGACGGTGATCAGCCACCGCAGCGGCGAGACGGAGGACACGTTCATCGCGGATCTGGCGGTGGGCGTGAACGCCGGGCAGATCAAAACCGGCAGCCTGTGCCGCACAGACCGCGTGGCCAAGTACAATCAACTGCTGCGCATCGAGGAAGAACTCGGCGACCGCGCCATCTACGCGGGCGAAGCAGGCCGATTCGCGCGGTAGATACAGGGCTTTGGGCATGGGGCTTAGGGCCTCGGGAAACTACCCAACCCCTAAGCCCCATGCCCCGAGCCCAGCGACCAAAGGGAGCTCATGCCCTACATCAAGCCTGAAGACCGCGCGCCTCTGGACCCGCTGATTGACGAGCTGGCGGGCAAGCTGCCGCCGGACGCCCTGGCGGGCAATCTGAACTACGTGATCTCGCGCCTGTGCGCCCGGCTGATTGAACGCGAGAAGAACTACGCCCGCCTGAACGAGTTGATCGGAGCCCTGGAATGCGCCAAGCTGGAGCTTTACCGGCGCGTCGCGGCCCCCTACGAAGACGGCAAAGTCGCCGAAAACGGGGATGTTTACGGCAGTTAGGATCGTTCATTTCACGCTGTCACAATGTGACGAAATGCTGTGCAGTTAGTGCGCAATAATCGGGCGCAAGCATTGGCCAAGTCAGGGCTTATGTGCGATACTTAAACATTGGAACATTTGTTCCCCACTAAATTGTCGGAGTAGCCTTGGACGACTTCGCCCTGCGAGGCTTCAGTTTCGCCAGCAGTTCTTCGTACACCATCGTCGAAGAACTCGGGCGTGGCGGCATGGGCGTCGTCTATCTGGTCGAGAAAAACTGCGGCGGCGTGCTCGACTACGTCGTCTTCAAAAGCTTCAAGACACTCGACGACGAACAGGAAGCGCGCCTGCGCAACGAGGCCAACATCGCCACGTTCCTGCGCCACGAGAACATCGTCAAAACTTACGGGCTCGAGAGCTGCAAGCTGTCCGACATGCCCGAAGAGTTCCGCAAGAACCTGAACATGCGCGCGCTGCCCAAAGCCACCAGCGATCTGCAGTTGCCCACGTTCAGTCTGCGCCGCATCAATGACCCGCGCAAAGGCGGCAAGTCACGCACACCGGGCTTTGCGCCCGCCCGCATGCCCAACCCCAAGGCCACCCGGACTGTCGACACCAGCCCGCGCGTGCTGTTCATGGCGATGGACTATGTGGATGGTGTTGACCTGTCAATGCTGTCGCGCCATCACTTCAAGCTGCACCTGCTGCTGCCGATGCCGATCGCCATGTTCATCGTCAGCCGCATCGCCCGTGCGCTCGACTACGGGCACCAGTGGATCGTCCACAAGGACGTCACCCCCGGCAACATACTCATCAACAGCGAAGGCGTGCCCAAGCTGACCGACTTCGGCATCGCGGCGCCATTGTCGGCGGCCGGCGAGGAATTCGCGGGCAAGGTTCACTACATGGCGCCGGAGCAACTGGCGCGCGAGCGCGTGGACGGGCGCGCCGATATTTTCAGTCTCGGCGTCGTGGCCTATGAGTTGCTGACCGGCATCAACCTGTTCAAGCCTCTGTCGCGGGGTTCATGGGACGAAAACGTGCGCTGGGTAAAGCAGGCACAGTCCCGTCCGATCACGCCGCCCCATGAAATCTGCAACGACATTCCCGAGAAGCTGTCCGGCATCGTGATGAAAATGCTCGAATACGACGTGGACAAGCGCTTCCAGCGCATGATCGAAATTCTCATGGAACTCGAGAAGCGCTACCTGTACGCGCAGGGCTTCGGCCCCACCAACAACAGCACGTCCAGCTATCTGCGAATTTTCGAGGCCGACTTCATGGGCGCCAACCAGGACGACCTGCGTCAGCTGACCTTCCTGCGCAACGCCGAGGGCAAGGTAGCCTTGCAGCGCCGCATTCACAAAGATCTGTACAGCGAGATCGGGCTGGAAGAGGTGCGACTGCGCCGACGCGCGCCAATCTACAACGTGCTCGCGCGACAGGAGGCCGGCAGCAAGAATAACCCCGTGCCGCACAACAATTACCCGAAGGGGCCGGTCGCCATGGCCGGCGGCAGCGTGATCATCGACAAGCCGGGGGCTGTCGAGAAGCCGGCTACCGCGACTCAGGAGTGATCGCCGCGGCAGCGGTGCGTGTGATGCCGCATCTCGCGCGCATACCCACACGAGATCGTCGCGATATCCGCCGCGTCTTGTCGCCGCATCCACGCTTTTTAGTGTATCCGCAGAGGACGCCATGCCGGAATGGACCCAGGAATTTCGCGAAGACATCGTCAAGCGCATCCAGGACAAAAACGTCAACCGCCCGTGCCCGCGCTGCGGCGGCGAGCAATTCAGCCTGGTTGACGGCTTTGCCGTCTTCGGCATGGTCGAAGACCTGAAAGATGAAACTGTACGCAACCTCGTACCTAGCGTGTGCGTCGCCTGCAACCGTTGCGGCTACCTGACGTTCCACGCGCTGGGGCCGCTCGGGCTGATCGACAAGGACCAACCCCCGCCTGCGCAGAACAAGCAGATCGTCGTCGATTAAACAAGGTTCGACGCACCGGCTGCTACCTGAACTTCACGCCGATGCTGAACTGGGAATAGTAGATGTCGTTGAATTCATCCGTCGGCAGGTACATCTGCACAGACAGCTCAAAGAATATCCCGAACTGATCGGACAACTCGAAATCACTTGAGCGCACCACAAATTCGAGCCCGTTGGTCAGCCCACCCTTGTCACGGAAGCTGACATTGTTGAACGGACGCCACAAGGCCATCACGATAAAACGCGAGCTCTCCGGCAGAAAAAAGAACTCGAAGCCCACGCCCGTGGCGGTGCCGAACACGATGGCCTGCTCCCAGTCCACGCGTTTTGGCTCGCGAACCGTGCCGATCGTTCCCAGTTGCGGGTCGCGGTATCGCGTGTCGTACGCCCGTACCTCGCGGCGCCGAAAAACCATCCAGGCGTTCACCTTGTGTACGAACCACATGAAGCGCCAGCGCGCGGCGAACTCGAACTCAAGGTTCACGCTCAGCTTCTGCGTGTCGTTGGAGCTGTGGTAGTTGCGATCAAAGGGCAGGTCCTTCAGGTCGAACCGGTTCGGATGCTCCGTGTTCAGGAAGCCGAAGGCCGCGTCGGCGCGCGGCATGAACGAAAAGCGCCATTCGTTGTTGGCGCGGTACTCGATGTGCGTGCGCAGCCCCAGCCCCCACGGATCGAACGAGTACAGCCAGCTCGTGGCCAGAGACTGGTCCAGCCCCCGGATATCCGAAATGTTGTACGAGCGCGCCGTGTAGTAGACGTTCCAGGCCACGCCGAACTCGCCGACGCCGACTTCACGGTACTTTGTTGTCTCGCTGGGGTGCAGCTTGCGCTCATAGGGCTCGCGCTTGATCTCGAACTTCATGTCCTCGGGCGCGGTATCGTCCTGAGCCGGCAACATTGGCGCCAGCAGCGTCGTGAGAACTGTCAGGATTATACAACCGCGCCACATGCGGGCTCTCTCAGGCTTTGAAGGGGAGGCAGTCTAGGCGCACCCGGGGGGCGGTCAAGCGCGTCATCGGGTGACTTTCGCCGTATGCACCAGCACGTCAAGAGCATCCGCGCCGACGCGTCCATGGCTCGTATCCATGCCGTGCTCGCGCAGCAGTCCCGGCGAGCCCCGCCGCAGAATCAGCTTTACCTCGGCCGCGTCGGCGCCGGCGATGTCAAATACGTACTCCTGCGGCATGTCGGGCCACAAACGATTGTCCGCCGCGATTTTGTCGGCGCGCCACCACGGCAACGCCCAGGACTGTCCGGTCGCGTCGGCGAACCTGCGCCCGATGACGATGCCCTCCGTCGCGCCATCCGCGGCGTTCACGCGCTCGTCGGCCGGCAGGGATTCGCCCGGCGGCAGCGCCTGGCCATCACCCGTGGCGTGAATCGCGACAATGTAGTGCTTCAGCCCGTGCCCCGTCGGGATCGCGTGCCCCGCGCCGGTATTGGTAACGGTCACGCGCACGCGCAATCCGTCGGTCAGGCGCTCCGTCTCGACTTCCATGCTCACGCCGCTGGTGAGAAAATCCCTGTCTTCGGTGCCGACAAAGCTGTGTTTGTGGGCTTCGTTCAGCGGGCGGTAGCGCGTGGAGTACCGCGCGATCGCCACGCCGTTGTTCTTGAGTTCGTTGCCCGTCAGGTCGCCGCCGATGTTCACCATCTGCGGATTGCCATCCGGGCCGGGAATCGCCCTCAGCTTCCCGGCGGTGTACGGGGGCATGTGGCAGGACTGGCACTCCTTGTAGTCGTTTCCGGGGCGCGAGAAGCGGGTCTGTCGCCACTCACTGTACGTACTCTGGCTGTGCAGTCCGTCGTCGCGCTGGTGTTCGTGGCAGCTCGCGCACAGCACACCCATCTCGAAGATCGGGTTGTAGCCGGCCCCCATATAGAGGAAGCTTACGTCGGGCAACGGTCCGAAAACGCGCTTTACATTGCCGGGGACCGTATCGTCCTTCGGGTCCGGGCGCAGCAGGCGGATCGAGCCGTTCATGCCGGGAGCTTCCGGTACGGTCACCGCCTCGATCTTGTGGCAGAAATCGCAGTGGTTGCCGTGCAGGTCCACCCCCTTCGCGTCGAGCAGCGTCGCGCCATCCAGGTGGTACCCGTGCAGCTTCGCGGCAAGACTCGGCGAGTGACAGGGCGTGCATTCGTCAACGTTGCTGCCCCGCGCGACGGCGGCGGGTTTCGCGTCGCGCTCAAAGGCCGCGCGAGTCCAGGGGTTTCGTGCCATGGTCGCGTGCCGGGATTCGCGCCAGTCGTCGTACTCGCGACGATGGCAGTTGCCGCAATTCAGGTGCTCGGCGACGTCATAGTCCGGGCGCGGCAGGTATTCGGGCGATACCCACTCGTACTCCGCGTGGTCGACACGATCCATGGGGCGCAGCACGATCGTTGCCAGGGCGACCTTCTCGCTTTCGCGCTTCGGGCCGATGGCTGAGAACGCGCGGTCCTGCTCAAGGGTAAGTATGCCGTTCATGTAGCCGAGCTTGCCCGCCGCCAGCAGCAGCAGGGCTTCAAGCTTGTCAAACTCCAGTCGAAAAAACCCGCGCGAGTCCGTAACCGCGTCAATTGCGCCGCTTGCCCGACGTTTCACCGCGGCGCCGTCAATTCCTTCGCCGCGGTCGTCCACGACCCGACCCCAGATCACGAACTTCGCACCTTCGGGCATGGCGACCGTTGGCACGCGGGTACGCACGCGCCCTTCCAGCGGGCGTGCGCCCCAGGCCGAATCCATGATCACGCTATGGCGGTCGCCGGACATCTCCCGCCCCGGCTCCAGGTCTACCCGCACGGCCTCGCCAAGCTCGATGGGGTTTTCACCGAACGGCAGCGTGTCGTGGTAGTAGCGCACATGAATGCGTTTGCGATCCTTTGAAAAATGAAACCACGCGCCGCCGCCGTTGCTGACGGCGCGGCTGATATCGAGGCACGACCACACCGAGAACCACTCGCCGTTATCCTGCCGGCGCCCCTCGCCCACGGAGTACCAGGCGCCGCCGTTTTCCTGGTCATCGTTGCCCCACGAAATGTAATGAATGTGATCGCCGCGAATCTGCACATCCACACGGTAGTCGTACTTTCCAAAAATGTAGCTGCCCTCGAAATCGGGCTCGCTGACGGTTTCCGGCTGCCTGAACTTTTCCCAGGTGGGACTGCGCGGCCAGGCCTTGATGTCTTCGGCCCACTGGGCGACTTCCCGGGCGCTCGCCTGCGGATCGTAACTGGAACGGTAGGCTGGTGTGCGGGGATCCAACGCAACCACCACCAGCAGCAAGGCCAGCAGCACGATTGCGAAGTATGCTTGTGTCTTGCGGCTCATCGGGGCGCATCATAGCGACAGGGCGATGGCACGAAAGCCGGTTACAAAGCCAGTGAGACTTTGCAAACGATTCAGACCACCTGCTAGCTAGTCTGTGAGGGTGACGAAGAGGAAAACAATGACGAAGCTGATGATTCCAACTTTGCTTATGGGGCTGGTTCTGGCCGCCTGCGGACGCGCCGACGAGCCCGAGAAAGTTGCGTCCATGCAGGCGCAGATCCAGACTCTTGAAGAGGACAACAAGAAGCTGCGCGCCGAAAACGACACACTGCAGGAGCAACGCACTGACTACGACACGCGCCTGCGCGACGTGACAGGTGAGCGTGATGCCCTGACGAAAAAACTGCGCGACCTGGAGTCCGCACCCGCAAAGGCGCCGGAAGAGACGAACGAACTCAAGCAGCGTATCAGCGCGCTGGAAGCCGAAA
Organism: Planctomycetota bacterium; assembly: GCA_019912315.1. Lineage (GTDB taxonomy): Bacteria > Planctomycetota > UBA8742 > UBA2392 > UBA2392 > JACKID01. The sequence goes on along the minus strand of JAIOJA010000076.1, from coordinate 77,911 downwards.
TCGCCACGTTGAAAGAGCACGCCGCGGCTGCCACGACACCAGAGCCGACCGCTGAAACCGAGCCTGCGGAAACACCCGCCGTCGATGTCGAGGCAGTCAAACAGAAGATGGAGGAGCTGTGGCCGCTGGTTCAGGCCGGCGACCGAAAGGCGCTGGGCGAAATGCAGGATCAACTCGACGGCGCGAACAAGGAACTTCGCGACACCTACATTCAGCAGGTGAAAGACTGGGTGAAACAGGAGCCGAACAACAAGCACGCGCGCATCACGCTGGCGGCCGCGCTCTCCACCCGTTTCCAGGATTTGACGGACCCCATGAAAATGGGGGCGCTGGCCGGCGAGATGAAGCAGGAAACGGAAAAGGCGCTGACAATCGACCCGGATTACTATGAGGCCCAGCACTTCCTTTGCATCCTTCGGGTCAACTACCCCAGCTTCACGCAGGAGTTCAAGGAAGCAGACAAATCCCTGGACCGCGCCCTGGAGCTGCAAGCCGGCATGATCTGGGAAGACCGCTTCGCCGAAATCTACGCTGCCTACGGCATGTGGTACCGGGTGCAGCAGAAGTACGACGAAGCCGCCGCGAAGGTGCAGGCCGGTCTTGACCTTGCGCCGCGCCACCAGGGGCTGCTTGACGAAAAGCAACGAATCGACGACGCCATCGGCACGGAGGAAGAGTAATGCGAGGACTGATGACAGGACTGATAGCGGGCCTGTTCGCGCTCGTGATCGGCGCGGCCGGGATGTGGTATTTTATTGGCGCCAGGGAGCCCGCACCGCGCGTCGGCAACGACGACGATGTTGCTGACGGGCCGCTCGACGACGCGCAACCGTTGCACAGGGACACGCAGAACTCCAGCAGCACGCCCAGCACGAACGATGGCGTTCAGGAACTGCTCGATCAGGCGAATGAGGAAATCACCCGCCTGAAGAATGAGCAGAAAACACTGAGTGAAGACAAGCACGGGCTGGAAGCAGAGCGCGCCGACCTGCAAGGCGAGATCGTGCGGCTTGAAACCCGCGTCGCCGAACTTGAGAAGCTTGCTGCCGGGCCGAACAACCTGCGCATCGCCTTCGGCAAATGGGGCGAAATCAGGGAACTTCGCGCAACCGAATGGAAGGAAGTCGGCGATGCCGTTCAGAACATGACGCCGCACCTGAAAGAGCTGACCAAATCGATTCTGGAAAGTCGCGACACCGCGCCCGAAACCATGGAGAAGATTCAGGCCCAGAACCGCCGCATCATCGCCGAGTACGGCAAAATCATGGGCAAGCTGCCCACCAACTCTGGCCATAACGGCGAGTTCACTCACCCGGTCTACTTCATGAACATGCTGGCAGCGCAATTGGAGGCAGCCGAGAACCCGCTGGCCGAGGAGCAATTGAGCCAGTTGGCAAAACACGGCGAGGAGTACGACAAGCGCTGGGCCAAGCTTCAGGAAGGCTATGACGAGAAGACCTGGTTCATTGTGAAGATTCTCGACGAGGCCGAACTGAAAGAGTGGTTTATCGCACGCATGTTCGAGGTCACAACACCCGAGCAAGAAGCAATCGCCCGTCCGCCCGAAGTAAAGGGCTACCTCGGGCTGGATCTCTATTCATCAGGTCTCATGCTCAGCGGACATGTCGTGCCCGTCGTCCGTGCCAGCCAGCCCGAGATTGTCGAATCCGTGAAAGACCTGCTCACCGCGCAAGTCGGGCTTACGCGCGAGCAACTGGACACCGACGACTATGTGTTCAGCGACTGGATCAACACCCTGGCAAATCAGTTACAGGTGCGTCCGGCCGCGCAGACCCAGATTTACCAGACCAAAGAAGTACTGGCGTCCGGGCGTGCGCAGCTCACGGCGATGAAGGCTCTTGAAGCGACCTACGCTTTCACCGACGAAGAGCGCGCAAAGTACCGCGCGGTGCAGCGAATCGCATTGCCCCTTGTAAGGCAGGCGGAATAGCAGTCGCTTGTTCCATGAGGGCTTCACCGGTAATACTCTGCACATCCACTGACCGGAGAGCGCAATGACTGAACCCAGCAGCGAGCCGAAACCGGCTTCATCGGATTTGACTGTCGAGGAAGCCAAGAAGCGCACACAGGACCGCGCGCCGATCGACAAGATCATTATCCATCCGTTTCCCAAGGTAGTGCTGCTGTGGCCCGTGATGATCATTTCCCTGCTGTGGTTCTTTCTTGGCGGCGGCGTGAGCGAAGTGAACACCGAGGGCTACCCGACAAGCGCCCTGGTTGACCCGTCCGCGCTGGGCTGGTGGTGGATGGTGGTGTTCTTCTTCAACCTGCTGGTGCACACGTTTGACTTCGGGCGCAACAACTTCATCGCGACACTCGCGGTGCTGGGCGTGGGCTTTCTCGGGTTGTGGGTTTGGGACCTGCAAAGTGAAACGGATGTCTACGGCACGATCTATCACTTTTTCGGCGACCAGAACCTGAACATGCACCCTAACTTCTACGCCATGATGGCGGCCGTACTGGCCGTGCTGATGCTGATGGCCTTTATCACGACGCGCTTCAACTACTGGGTCTTGGCGCCCAACCAGCTGACGCACAAGCATGGAATTCTCGGCGACGAACGCCACTACGCGACCATCCAGATGTCCGTCGAAAAGGAAATCCCCGACGTGTTCGAGTTCATGCTGTTCGGCAGCGGACGCCTGATTTTCAAACCCGGCACCGGCCAGGACCAGCACAAGTCGCTGGTGGTGGACAACGTGTTCCGCGTCAACAAGCTCGAAAGCAAGGTGCGCGAGTTCCTGGGAATCATCAAGGTAGACGAGGACCGGTTCCGGTAGCGCGCACCACCAGTACGCACGCGCCAACCAGCGCCAGCCCGGCGATCAGCATCGCCCACGTCGTGAATTCCAGCGGGTCGCTGATGCCACGTCTTGACGCGTCAATCGCGCCATACGCCTCGAACGGCGCCGCCAGCGCGGCGCGACGACTCGGAAGCCGCTCACCGTCGGTGATCACGTAGCGGCTCATACGGCTGGGGCGCTCGCCCGTGACCACACCGATGGCGTTGTCCAGCAACAGAGCGGAAGACGCGATCGGCGCGTCGGCGAAAGGGTCAGCGGCGAATTCCAGTATGTCGCCACGCGCGCGCACGAGGTCGCCGGTCGGCTTGCCGTCCACGTAGGCCCGAATCAGCGGGCGGGCGTCGTCATCAAGCACCATGGCCCGCCCGGACGCCGCCCAGTCAAAATCACGCAGCGGCACATCCCGGAACAGGGGGTGTTGCGGATCGAAACTCAACTCCGCCTTCGACAAGTCAGCAGGCGCGCCGCGCCCGATGCGTACAGCCGGAACGCCCTCCCGGGCCCCCAGCCATACCGCGGGCACATCACCGCCCGCGTCCTCCGCGCCTATGGCCGTCAGCAGCGCGGCATGAGCGTCGCCATTCCAGTCGTCCCCCACCCCCACCACAAACGGCTTGTGCGTCAGATGCAAGGCTGAGGCCGCACCTGACGGGACATTGATCGAGCCACTTTCTGCCTCGAAGACCCACGTGTCTTCGCCCGCGCTTCGCGCAACCTCAATAAACCGCGCGCCTTCAATGCGAAGCTCCGCCCCCGCCGTCCGCTTGACCACAACCCGTGTCCCCCGTACGCGAACATCAAACACAACGCCTGAGCGCGCCTCCTGCACCCGGGGAACAACCAGCCCAAGGCGCTCCGCGTGTGGCACCGGAGAGTTCAGAAACATGATTCGCGCATCGAAATCACTCGACGCCTGCTCAAACTGCGCGAGTTCGGCCTGCACCGGCCCACCAGGCAGCGTCCGAACATCAACCGCGCCAAGAGCCGCGCCCGGCAAAAAATAAGTGAACCGCCCGTCCGGCACTGCCGCTTCGGCCCGCCGCCGAACATCAGCCATATCAAGCTGCTCATGCGCCCCACCGGTCGCCTCCACGTATACCGCGACCTGGGGCGACGTCTCCGCGCGCAACAGCGCCGGCCTGGCCGCGCCCAGGGCGCCCACCAGCACAGCGGCAAGAGACAGCCACAGCAGAAGGTCGTAATTGCGACGGCGCTGCCGCGTCGCGGCGCGTTTCGCGACGACGCGTCGCCAGATCAACAACGTGCCCACGTCACGACGCCGCGGCCGGGAGCCAAGAGTCGCCAGCGCGAACAGCACGCCCGCGGCGAGCAGCAGAATCAGCGCCGGCCAGGCGAGCAGGGTCATGGACGTGCCCCCGCGGCCTGCAGCTTGCCGACAAACAACGCGTGCAAATCGGCGGCGCTGTCGGTCAGGGCGAGTATCCAGCCGTGGCGCAGCGCGATCGCCTCAATGCCTTCGAGGTGCAGCTCGAGCTCACGCCGGTATTCCGCGATCATTGACGCGTCAAGTATCAGTTCCAGCGCCGCGTTTTCTTCCAGCCCGGTCAACTCCAGCGTGCCGCCCGGCGCAGGCTCCAACTCATCCGGCGCCAGCACCTGCACCAGCGTAATGGCCGTGCGCCGCTCACTGAGGGTCTGAAGCGGTTGCAGCGCCTCCAGGGGCTCCAGGCAATCGCTGATCACGACGAGATCGCCGGGCGGTTTGGCCCGCGCCGCCAGCGCGTTCGCCTGCGCCAGCAGACCGAGGTCGCTTTGCGGCTCGGCCTGTCGCAACTGGTCAAGATAGCGCCTGAACCGCGAGACACCCTCTACGACCGCCTGCCCCGCAAGCGTCACGCTGCCGCCGCGTTTGAGCGCGAGGTAGCCGAAGGCCGCGGCCGCCCGACGGGCCATGACGTGCTTGGGCGGGTTACCGGCGGCCATGGAGCGCGAGCAGTCCAGCAGCACCGTCACGTGCTCGGCGCGTTCGCGCTCGAACTCGCGCATGAAGAACTTGCCAAGCCGTCCGTAGGCGTTCCAGTCGAGGCGTCGCAGGTCGTCACCGGGCGAGTACGGTCTGTGCCCGCGAAACTCGCTCTGTCCGTGGGTTCGCCCAACGCCGCGCAGCCCCTCGCCCATGCTGCCGCGCAGGCGCAACAGGGCCGCATCCAGCGCCTCAAGCTGTCGCAGAAACGCGGCATCAAATATGTCGGACACGTCCGGCATCAACTATGAGTACCGCAATCGGACGATTTCTGCCAATGTTCACGGCTGTTGAAGGCTACTTTCGCCGCATGTGGCGGTCGTGGCGCATGATGTCCCACACCAGCGCAACGCCGCCCGCCGCCGCCGCCGCGAACAGCAGCATCGCGAACCCCGGGTAGCCCAGAATCGTGAAGTCCGATTCGATGCCCATCAGCATGGCGGCGCCGACAATCAGCGCGGCCAGCACCAGCCCGTGTGCGATGCGATTGGCGACCTTCTGAAAGCCCTCGGTCAGCTGTTGCTCATCGAAGCTGCGGACCTTGAACTCGATGCGGTTCTCGGCCACGCGATCCAGGATTTTATTAACCCGCCCTGGCAGGTGATTCGCGAATTCATTGACCTCCAGCACCCGCCCCAGCACGGCCGCCGGCGTGGTGTTGTTGCGCAACATCTTGATCACCAGCGGAATCGCGTTCTGCCGGATCGCCTGGTACGGATCAAACGAAGGCGCCAGGGCCCGCCCAAGTTCGTCCAGGTTCATCAGCGCCTTGCCGATCATCGTAAGCTCGCTTGGCGGGCGCATGCCGGTATCGCCGGCCGAGCGCGCGAGATCCATCACCACGGTGCCAAGCTGAATCTGGTTCATCTGCGCACCCTGAAAGGCGTTCACCAGGGTCTTGATGCGGGCACGAAACTCCGCCTCGTTGAAGTGCTCACCGGGCTGACCGATCTTGACGGCCAGGTCCGCCGCCTGCTCGGGCTGTCCTTCGCCCAAGGCGATCAGCAGACGCAGCAGACGCTCGCGCATTTCCGTGCTGACACGCCCCACCATGCCAAGATCAAGCAGCGCGACTTTGCCGGCAGGCGTCAGCATCACGTTGCCTGGGTGAGGGTCCGCGTGAAAGAACCCGTCAACGCAGAACTGTTTCATGTAGGCGACCTGAAGTCGCTCTGCCAGCTTCTCGCCGTCGATTCCCGCGCGATCTTCCGCCGTAAGCTCGGTGATCTTGTGCCCTACCACAAAATCCATAGTCAGGACGCGCGCCGTGGTAAACTCGTCGATCGGCTGCGGCACCAGGATTTCGTCGAAATCCTTGAGGTTTTCCGCCAGCGTCGCAAGGTTCGCGGCCTCGGTGCGGTAGTCCAGCTCCCGCATCAGCGTCCGTCGGAACTCCTCCACAATGCCCTTGAACCGATAACGTTCCGCAACCTGGCTGAGTGACTCCAGCGTCGTCGCCACTTCATCCAGCACATCCAGGTCGTCGGCCAGTTTCGCGCGTATGCCGAGGCGCTGCACCTTAACCGCGACCACCCGCCCGTCGGGCAGCGTCGCCCGGTGCACCTGTCCCAGGCTGGCGGCGGCCAGCGGCTGCGGCTCGAAGGTCAGGAATGTCTTGGCAATGTTGCAGGCGAACTCTTCCAGAACCACCTGCTCCACGTCCTCGAAAGATTGCGGGCCGACGTTGTCCTGCAGGGTTGCGAGGGCCTTCAGGTACTCCGCGGGTATCAGGTCGCCGCGTGTGGAAAGCACCTGCCCCAGCTTTACGAATGTCGGGCCCATCTGCTCAAGTTCATGCACAAGCTCGATCGGCTTCGGGTGAGCCTTGCGCGTGATGCGCCCGAGGTCTTCGCCCAGCAAGTCTTCAAGCCCACTGGACTTCACAAGCTCGGAAAACCCGAAACGCAGCAGCAACGACACAATCTGCCGGTAGCGTTTGAGATGCTGAGGTTTCAGTGACAGTTTCACAAACTCCACAGTATCAATATCTTATGGGAGTGATTCTATTCCGTGTTGAAACAAAATTGGTTGGCCCGGACGCCCCCCACCCGGCATTCAAGTTACTGAGGACCCCTGCCGCCCCGTCCCTTGCGGGGCATGAGGCACTTGGAGAGGACACATGAAACGCGTAGCGACAACGCTGCTGCTGTTCGCGCTTGCTGTTGCGGGGCTGGTCGCAACCACACCGACTGATCACGTCAGCGCCGGCGGCCAGGAATGGCTGACCGACTACCAGGCCGGCCTTGAAAGGGCCCGCGCCGAAAACAAGCCGATCTTCCTTGAGTTCCGCTGCGTCCCGTGAGTGCCCTGCCGCGAATTCCACGGCCAGTTGGCCAACCCGAAAGGCAAAACCGCCAAGCTGCTGAAAGACTACGTCTGCATTCTGATCGACGATCTGACCGGCGTTGATATCGGGCTGTTCGAGTTTGACCCGGACTCGACACTTTACTGTTTCATCCTGAACGCCGACGAGCAGATCTACTTGCGCTACGGCGGGCGCGATGATTCCAGCGCCGAAAAGTATTTTAACGAAGATTCGCTGGAAGAAGCTCTTGAGAAGGGGCTTGCCCTCCACAAGCAGTACGGAGCCAGCGAGCTGGAAAAAACCGAACGCCCGAAACCGTTCTTTCCGCGCGACTACCCGGAAATCGCGAAAGATGAAATCGCCAAAAAGAAGTGCGTGCACTGCCATCACCTCGGGCAGGCCAGAACGATCCTTCTGCAGGGACAGGGCAAGCTCGACAAGATGAAAGACCTGTGGGTCTACCCGGCCGTCGAACGCCTTGGTATCTCGCTGGACGTAAAGACCGGGCTTGTCGTGGACGACGCGGACGGCGCGGCCAAAGACGCCGGGCTGAAAAAGAAGGACGTCATCACAAAGCTGGAAGGCCACCCGGTTCACACGTTTGGCGACTTGCAGTACCTGCTTGATAAGCACCCCGCGGCTTCCGAGACGCTCAAGCTGACCATGCTGCGCAAGGACGAACAGGTTGAAATCGAGATCAAGCTCGACAAGTGGTGGCGTGTCACGGACATCGCCCGCCGCGCCGGCACCCACGCCCTGGAGCCGTTCCCCGAGTTCTGGGGCAAGCCACTGGACAAGGGCGACAAGCGCAAACTTGGCATTGATGAAAATCAGTTCGGACTTGAGGTCACGAAGTTCTGGGTGAAAACCAACGCGCAAAGTGCAGGGCTGCAACCCGGCGATGTTGTGTACGAAGTCGACGGCACTACCGACTGTGAATACACGGGCAACCCGGTCGTCTGGATCCGCCTGAACCGCAAGCCCGGCGACAGCGTCACGGTGAAAGCCTTGCGCAACGGCAAGAAGCTGGAGTTCAGCTTCAAGTTGAAGGCTCGCCCCTGGTGAAATTCGGGCGAGACTTTCGGCAACCATGGGCAACCGTGATACACTCGGGGCCATCATGCTCAAACGTTGCCTTGCATTCGCGACATTAAGCGCCGTCTGCCTCGCCGCCGGTTTCAGCGGCGAGGCGGCGCCCGTTTCTGCTGACAGCGCAGACGCGTCTCTTGATTTGTCCAAAGAGATCGACAGCGCCATCGAGAAAGTCTGGATTCGCGACGAGATTAAACCCGCGCCGCGCAGCACAGACGAAGAGTTCGTACGCCGCGTTTATCTCGATGTCGTCGGCTTGCCCCCCACCCGCGAAGAAGCGCGCGAGTTTCTCGACGATGAGCGCCTCGATAAACGCCGCCTGCTGATTGACACACTTCTTGAAGACCCGCGCTACGGGCGGCACCTCGCCGACCTGTGGACACCCATCCTGCGCGAGCGCGGCAACGATTTCGGCGAGCTCAGCGACGGCGCCACCGACGTGCTGGCCGTCTGGTTAAGCGAGCAGTTCAACGCCGACGCCGGATTCGACGAAACCATCACCGCCCTCGTGACAGCGGAAGGTGCCATCAGCGCCAATCCCGCCGCTGCCTACTACGGGCTGATGGGTCTGCCCGCCCGCGCGCCGAACATGGGGGGGCTCACAACCAAGCACTTCTCGGGAATCCAGATTCAGTGCGCGGAATGCCACGACCACCCCTATGAGGAGGCCTGGACGCAGGAGTCGTTCGTCGGCATGGCCAGCTTCTTCACGGGCATCGAGGTCAAGGCCGACTTTTACATTCAGCCGGTCGACCCACGCGTGGAGACTGGCCCCGTGCCGCCGCGGGCGCTGATCGAAGCCTACGCGAAGTCACCGGACCTTCCGCCGGAGGCCCTGAACCGCATTAACGACCTGCTGACTTACGACGCGCCGCGGCTGATCGGCGACAGGCCGGTGAAGACCCGCGATACCAAGCTCTGGCGCAAGCTGTTCGCGAGCTGGCTTACCAGCGACAAAAACGAAACCGCCAGGCGCTACCTGGCAAACCGGTTCTGGAGTTTTCTTTTCGGCATTGGCTTGCTGAATCCCGTGGACGACTTCAACGCCCTGAACGAAGCCAGCCACCCGGAGTTACTGGCGAAGCTTGGCAACTGGTTCGCCGCGCGCGGCTACAGCGTCAAGCAGTACTACCGGGCCATCCTGAACTCGCGCGTGTACCAGTTGGGCGGCAAAGGCGGCAAGGGCGGCGAAAGCTGGCACTTCAACCGGGCGATCGTCCGCCAGCTCACGCCGGAGCAGTTTTTCGGCGCGCTGTTTTCTTTGCGCGACGGTGACTCCATGCTGAAGCCGTTCGCGCGCACAACCATGAACGTCTACGAGCAGTTGCGCCGCTTCAAGACTTTTCAGGACGTGCAGAAGAAGGAAAACCCGGATGGCGACTACCAGGCCGTCTACGACGAGGCGCTGCTGCAAACCTACGAGGGCTGGATCGAAAAGATGGGCACGGAGTGGAAGCTGCAACGCGGGCTGGCGTCGCGGTACGCGGCCCTGGCATCCGACGACGAGCGTATGCGCAGCGACCGTTTTGTCCTCAGTATTGACCAGGCCTTGAGCGTTCTGAACGGCGACGTAACCCGCCGCCTCAGCGACTCGCGCAACGGCTCGCTGGTCTACGCGATCATGCGAGACTTCAAGACAACCGATCAGCGCATCGAAGGGCTGTACCTAGCGATTCTTGCCCGGCACCCGACGCTGACCGAAACACGGCGCGCACTGGAGTTCATTGCAGAGCTTGCGAAGGATAAAACGCCCGAACAGGTTGCCCTGGAGGATCTGTTCTACGCGCTGGTCAGCACCACCGAATTCGCTACCAATCATTAGAGTTGTTTCATGGTTCGTTTGCAGAGTCGCTGACGCATGGAGAGTTTGGAGCCCTGAGTAAGGCCTGCAGTTTCTCCCGTCCCCCGGCCCCCACCTGGTTCCGCAGAAGAACCCTGAGACTGCTCTACGGCGCGACTTCGCCGCCTTCCATTTTGGTGGGCATTCCCGTCGCGTCGCCCTCAAGGTCGATGAACTTCAACTCCGGCACCTGCTCGCGCAGCGCGACTTCGATTCGATCGATTTCCAGTGCCACGGCTTCCGTGATGCGCTCGCCGAATTCCCCTGCGAAGTCTTTCACGTCGGCGCCCAGCTTGCCCTTGTTATCTTCCAGCCATTCGACCTGAAGCTCGCCGAACCAGCGTCCGTTCCAATCGATCTCGGCTTTGATCTTGTACGTGTCTGCACCGATGATGCGGCTCTGGATCCCCCGCACGCGGTCAATGCTGGGCTGCTGTTTCAGATACCCGACCACCAGGTCCTGAACTTCCTGCCGTACCGCGCGCCCGAGAATCAAGCTGCGATTCTGGTAGCCGAGCCAGATCGCCACAACGCCCAGCAGCCCGCCAATGATGATGCTGCCCACCGAGTCCGGCACCGGCGACTTCAACAGCGCCGACAGGGCGATGCAGACCACCGCGATCATCACGCCTCCGCAGGCGATGCCGTCCTCCAGCAGCACAGCGGCAATGGTCGGGTCGTTCGTCGTCTTCAGGAACTCCATAAATGACTGTTCGCCGCGTTGCTGGTTGATGGCCTTGATCGCCATCAACAGCACGTACCCGTTGACGACAAAGCTTATGCCCAGGATCAGGAACAGCCACCACTTGATCTGCACGGGGTGCGGGTGCAGCAGCGAGGAAACGCCATGATAGACCGTGACGCCGCAGCCCAGTACGAAGATGCCGACGGCTGACAACAACGCGTACAGAAAGCGTTCGCCGCCGTAGCCGTAGGTGAACAGGGCGTCTGGTTTGCGCTCACTGCGCTTGATGCCGATGAACAGCAGCCCCTGGTTCGCGGTGTCGGCCAGGGTGTGCATCGCCTCGGAGAACATGGTTCCCGAGCCGGTAACAGCGAACGCCGCGAACTTCAACACAGTCAGGCCCGTGTTGGCCATCAGCGCCGCGAGTACTGCCCCTTTTGAGCTTCCGTCACCTGCCATGGAGCGGGAATCTAGCGATCACATGGCGCCGGGGGTAGCCCCTACGAGTTGAAGAACTCGAATGCATCCCTGACTTCAAACGGGCGGAAACCCTTCAGGGTGAACAGCTCACACGGAACTCCCGCTTGTTTGCACGCCACTTCGCCTTCGCAGGAAAAGCCGCGGTACTCGGGGTTGCCACGAGGCTCAGGATCGCCGCCGAAGTGAATTTCCACTTCAGCTTCGAGTCGTGCGCAGTGGATGTCGAAGATGGGCATAGCTTCCTTACTTGATACGCCGCAGCAGTTTTAGAAAGGCATCCCGCATCTCGTCAAAGGTGGAATCACCGGCCTCGGGGTGCTTGGCCGGAAGTACCACCAGGTCACGCGCGCCGACTTCGTGCTTGTGGTTGCGAAACAGCTCACGGATTCGGCGCTTGAACCGGTTCCTCCGCACAGCATTGCCGTAGCGCGTGCCGACGACCAGCCCCAGGCGCGGATGCCCCAGGTCGTTGTCCAGCCAGTGAATCACCAGGCGCTTGTTGCCGGCACTGTTGCGTGTCGCGAACACCGCGTCAAACTGCGCCCGCTTAAGCAGTTTCTCGTCTTTGCGCAGCTTGTTGTCGGCCAGATAGGCGTGCATTGTCAGGGTCACAGAGTCAGTTCGCGGTGATCGTCATGCCTGCACCAGCGGGCACAGGTAAAGGTCGAAGTCGGTCTTCGTGTGCCCGGCCATGGCTGACTGGCCCCGATGGTGGGCACTGTGCAGCAACACATGAGTCAGCATCACGCGACGCGTCAACGTATACGGGTTTCCCAGGCTGTCTGTAAACGTCACGTGCGCGTCCAGCATCTCGGGTGTCAACGTTCGCAGCCACGCCTGCCAATCCCGCTGCACGCGCTCGTGCAGGGCCTTGCACGCCGCGACATCCAGATTGCGAAAGAACTTCAAGCCGGCAGCGCTCTCGCCTTTCACACGCAACAGCCAGATCTCGCGGGCCGCAAGCAGATGCCCCATGGCCCGCAGCGCCCCGGGCGCGTCGGCGCCATCCAGCGCGGCCAGATGCCCGGCGTTGGCCCAGTCGTCATACTCGAAAAGCTGTCGCCAGTACTCCGCGTCCATGCATGCCTCCGAAACACTACTCCACCGCGCCGGCGAGTTCCTCCCACCTGGCGTAGCTTTCAACGATCTGCGACTTGATGGCCTCAAAGGCCGTGTTCAGCTTCTGCGCCTCGTCGGCCGAAATTTCACCCTCAAGGCTGAAGGCCTTCGCCAGCTGTTCCTCAAGCTCTTTCTGCTTGCTCTCCAGCTTCTCGATCCTGGCCTCCAGGGCTTTCAACTCGGTGCGCACTTTGTGCTGCTCGCGCTGCCTGGCCTTCTGTTCCTCGCGCTGGCCTTTGGCTTCGCTTCTGCGCTCGGCCGCCGACTTCTGTGCGTGCAATTGCAAGGTCCGCTTCGGCCCCGCCGCGGCCTGCGCGTGCTTCTGCTGCCACCACTCCGCGAACGTGCCGTCAAAGGTCTGCAGCTTGCGGTCCTCCAGCTCGACTACTTTGTTTACAAGGCGATCAAGAAAGTAGCGGTCGTGGCTGATGATCAGCAACGTGCCTTCGAACTCTTCCAGCATGTCCTCGAGTTGCTCACAGGCCTGGATGTCGAGGTGATTCGTCGGCTCATCCAGCATCAGGAAGTTAACTTTCTCATGCACAAGGCGCGCGAGTTGCAGGCGCGACTTCTCGCCGCCGCTGAGTGTGCCGATGGTGCGTTCAAGATCGCTGCGACTGAACAGGAACTTGTGCAGCATCAGCGTGGCGGGCTGGTACTCCAGCCCGCTGACGTTCAGGAACCACTGAATCAGCGTCAGGGATTCGTCCAGCGCGTGCTGGTGGACCTGCGAATAGTCGCCGATCACCGCAGCCTTGCCGGTCCGCAGCGTGCCCGCGATGTGAAACGGCCCTTGCCGCACGTCGATCTGCGGGTTCTCCCAGTCCGCGTGATTCAGGATCGCTTTGAACAGCGTCGTCTTGCCGGAGCCGTTCGGACCGACCAGGGCGACGCGCTGGCCGAAAGTGATTTCCAGCGACGCGGCATCCAGCAGCGAGCGAGTCGGGAGTTTGGAGTCGGGAGTCGGGAGTAAATGCCCCGCGCTTGCGGCAGTTGTTTTTACTCCCGTCTCCGTACTCCCGCCTCCAGACTCCACCGAAACCGTCAGGTCTTCAATCGCCAGCGCGATGTGCCCGTGGCGCTTGCCGCCGGTCAGATGCGCGTGGAATCTTGATTCGCTTCGGTCAGGCGCGTCGACCTTGTCCATCTGCTCGATGCGCATGAGCATCGCTTTGGCACGCTTGGCCTGGCCGGGGTCGTCGTAGGCGCGCGCCATGTCCAGCAGGCGACGCGCCTGAAACTGGATGCGCTTGATCAGCTTCTGCTGCGACTTGAACTGACGTTCCTGCAGCGCGAGTGCTTCCGCTTTCTGCCGTTGGAAGTCGCTGTAGTCGCCGGCCCAGCGAGTGAGCTTGCGGCTGTGCAGCTCCCAGATTTCGGTGGCCGTGGCGTCGAGCATGTGGCGGTTGTGGCTGACCATCAGCACGGCCGCGCGAGTATTGCGGATAAAGTGGATGAACCATTCGATGCCATCCATGTCGAGATGGTTGCTGGGCTCATCAAGCAGCATCAGGTCGGGCTCTTGCAGCAGAATTCGTGCAAGCCCGATAATGTTGCGCTCGCCGCCGCTGAAGCTGGCAATCGGCTGCGACCATGAGCTTGGCGGCAGCCCCAGGCCCGTAAGCACCTGCTCGATCTTGCGTTCGACCTCGTAGCCGCCGGCGGTCTCGTGTTCATTCTGGACGCGCTCGTATTCACTGAGCACGTCTTCGCCCGCGGTCATGCGTTCTTCGAGGGCGTGCAGGCGCTCTTGGCGTTTGAAGTCCGCGCTGAACAGCTTGCGCATTTCATCCCAGGCCGTGGCGCCCGGGTCGTACACGAGTTCCTGCGCCTGGTAGGCGATGTTGAGCCCGCGCTGGCGGTGAACTTCGCCCTTGGTGGCTTCGAGCTGGCCGATGATGATCTTCAGCAGCGTCGATTTGCCGGTGCCGTTCTGCCCGATCAGCCCGATCTTGGCGCCAGGCTCAATATCGAAGCTGACACCCTTCAGCAGGTCAGGCCCGCCATAGTGCATTATGAGATTGGAGCCAGTTACCAGCGGCATATGCGTCCCAGCGGTTGTGCGGCATTGTAGTTCAACGACGGCCGGTTACAGGGGGCGTCCCTTCCGCCTGTGTGATGGCTCGAATCGTCCCTTCCGCAACCGCTCCGGCCGCACTGGCGCTGGCGCTGCCGGTACCCGCAAACATGATCGAGTTCATGCAGATGTACGGCAGCGAAGACGCCTGCCTCGAAGCTTTCATCGCCGGACGCCGGCCCGGCGGCTTTGTCTGCCCCCGCTGTGCTCACACCAAAGGCTGGCGACACGCCAATCGCCGCCTGATCGAGTGCGCCGGCTGCGGCTATCAGGCCAGCCCCACGGCCGGAAAAACGCGGCGCTACTTCACCGGCAAAGGCACAATGTTCCACGAAATGGGGCTGATCTGAAGCTGGTGGTCACCCCTATCACCGGGAGTTTGCGAACAGCCCGAGGTATGGAGACAGGCTACAAATACCTTTGAATGAAGCATCACATGTTGAACCGGGCAGATGGGTGACAGTTTAGACCGGGCGCATGGGTGACACTCGTTGTTTGTACTTCTTGCCCTTGCTGCTTGCACGGCCCTTCGGCGACGAAACCTGGCAGAAGAAGACGGCCAAAAGGCCGGCGCCGCAACCGACAATCCGGCGAAGGGCTGCCGAAAGGCGGCGGGCTCGGTTACTGGTCGCGGGCCAGGGCGGTCTGCAACGGCTCGATGCAGGCCTTGGCGGCGAGCTTCACGGGCTCGGTTTCGCCGTTGTCCGCCAGGTTCCTGACCCACTCAAGGCTGTCCCGCCAGGCCGTCATGGCAAGCGCGCGGCTGATGACCTCCACGTCTTCCGGCGCGACCTTCAACGCATCGAGCGCCATGCGGGCACACTTCTCGCGGATCTCGTCGCCCCGGGCCGCGTGCATGGGACCGCGCGCTTCCCAGGCCCAGGAGCTGCCGAGAATCGCCACGCCCGTCAGCAGCGCGCGGCGCAACGTGGCGCTGAGCCCGTCGGCCTCAAGGCGCTGCTTGATGGCATCGGCGGACTTGACATCCGCGACGCGCCCAAGCGCCCAGGCGCAGCCCTCGCGCAGCATGGTTGGTTGCGTCGCGTCATCGTACAGCTCGGTCAGTGTCGCGAGGGCGTCGGCGCCCGCAGCCTTGCCCAGCGCGACGCACGCTTCCTGGCGCCACAGGTCGGTGATTGCCGGGTCACGCACGGCGGCGTCCAGATGATACCTGGCGCGACGGTCCGCCAGTTCGCCGGGGACCCACATGATGGCCAGCGCGAAACACTGGCGCTCGGTGTGCCCAGCTTCGCCCTCGGAGAAATCAAAGCTGTCGAAAGTCCAGCGCCAGCGCTCAAGCAGCAGCGGCACGGCGTCCGCGCCGAGATTGCGCAAGTCGTGCTGGCAGACCGGCATGGGCTTGCGGAACTGTCTGTAGTGCGCCGGGTTCAGGCCTCGAGGCGAGTCAACCTTGCCCGCAAGTTCCTCGTGCTCAATGCGCACACGGCAGCTTTCGGCCGCCAGGGCGCGTACCCAGCCTGCTTTGGTCCAGGCGGTTTGCTTGCCCGCTTCGCGCAATTCGGGCAATGCGTCTTCACCCAGGGCGACGATCGCGTCACGCTGCGCAAGCCAGTCGGCGCCTTCGCCGGGCTTGATTTCGGCGGCTTTGTCAAGCATGGCCCCGACATCGGTCTGGGCGAACAGAGTCGGCGTCAGCATAGCCGCGAGCAATAGGGCTGCGATCTTCATGTTCGTGTTCCTACTTGTTCCACCAGTCGTCATTGGGCGGCGTGCGTACTGTGTTGGAGCCGCAGTGCGCTTCGCCAAGGTTCTCGTGGTAACTCTCGAAAACGTCCACGTAGGTAATGGCGTACGGGTTGGCGGCGGTATCAAGCGCGTTCAACTGCGCGTTGATGTCCAACTGAAACAGGTCCTGCCCCGAAGCATTGTTGGGGCCCTCCGGGTCCGGGATCGCCAGATAGATCGAGCCGTTGGTCGATGGCAGGCAGACAAGGTTCACAACACCCGGGTTATAGGCCGCCATGTAGCTGTTGCCGACGTTCTCAAACAGGGTCGGCAGGTGAATGAAATCGGCGTCGGTCAGGCCTGTGGCGGCCTTGATCTGCGCGCGGGCCTGGTCAATGCGCGTCTGTACTTCGTTGTTGAGCGTGGTCAGTGAGGTGCTGGCAAGAATGGCGCTGACGGTGGTCTGCGACGAGCGCCCCTGAAACACAACCGCGCTGCCTGGTGCGGCGTTCAATACTGTGTATGCGCGGGCCGGTGACGCGATCAGGCAGACCCAGCCGCGCGGGGTGTTCGGTGCCGGGATGAACATGCTGAATTCGTCGATGTGCCCCACAGCCAGCCATTCGCTGGTGTAGTTGAACCCCGGGCCCTGTATGGCGCAGGCGTCAAAGAACTGCTGGTAGCTCGCGACCATGTTGCTTGAGACCGTGGTGCTGGTGCCGATTTTGAGCCCCGTGCCGCCGCCGTAACAGATCGTGCCGTAGGGTCGCCCGGTTGTGGGGGGCACGACTTCAAGGTTGCCGCCGTAGTTGTGCGAGTCGGTGTTGGTGCTGAAGCGCTCGAACCAGTCGAAGTCGGGTCCCCACAGCACATCCTCGCACCAGTCATCGCACTCGCGCCAGCGGGCGCACTGGAATACGTTGTCAATCACGCGTCGCGGCCCGGTGGCGCTGGGCAACTGGATCACGGCGGGCTCGCTGGAATCCTGCAACCAGCGGTCCTGGTTGTACGTCACGCCCGAAGCTTCCCGGTACTGAAAGCCGCCGTTCGTGCAGATGACCTGCATGGCCTGGCGCAGCGCGATGTTGGAGTACCAGGATACGTTCACCAGATGGTATTCCTCAGCGACCCAGAGGTTCGTCGCGAAAATCGGCGGCGCCATGCGCATTATTACCGCGTCGCTGCTGACAACAGCGCTGCTGCTGTCGCGCACTTCGAGTGTCAGGGTGACCTTGCCGTCCCAACTGCTGGTAAGGCGCGCACGACCTTCGATGGCAAGTTCCACATCGGCCGCGCCGATGTCGATCAGCGGCAGTGTGAAGCTCGCGCCCGACGAATAGACCGACGTGTACGTCGTGCCGTTCTTGCGGAAGACGCGAATGTTGCCTTGCGCGGCCGTGCTGACCGTGACGGTCGCGCTGCCGCCCGCTGGCGGGTTGGTGAACTGCCGCACGATGATCGGCGCCAGGTCCGCAGTGTCGCCGTTGACGCTGATCGTGTCCGCGTAATCGTGCTGGTTGTTGTTGTCGTCGTCGTCCTGGTTCATGTAGTAAACGGCGCCGCCCGCCGCGTTCCAGGTGTCTTCGCCTGCGTCGTCGGCGACCGATATCGTGCCATCACGGTTGGTGTCAACGTCCATGTCGCTGGTGCCCGGTGTGGGTGTGCCGGTGACGGTGATGTAGTCTGACCTCGTCAGGCTGTTGCTGCCGGATGCGTTGCTTACGGTGAGTGTCACCGAATACGTGCCTGGATTGGGGTAGGACCAGTTCGGATTCTGGCTGGTGCTGTCGATGACGCTGTCGTTGTCGAAATCCCACTGCCAGGCCGTGGGCGTGCCCGCGCTCTGGTCGGTGAACTGGACCGGTGTGGCCGTGGGCGTCGTCGTGGGCGAAGCTGTGAAATCGGGCGCGGGAGCGCTGCCGCCTGAACCACCACTGCCCGAGCCGCCGCCACCACCGCCACTCCCGCCGCTGCAGGCCACCATGACCAGCGCGATAAACGCGGCAATTGCACAGACATAGCTGCCGCGGAGTTTGCTTCTTCGCACGATAAGGCTCCCTGAAACTGGTTTCGTCCGTTCATTAGTCAGGGACGAGTCAACTTCCTTACGCATACCGCCCTTTTCTGGACCGCTTTTCGCCGCGCCCGCCATTCAAGTCTACGGACCCCGAATCCGACAACCACAACTCTCTTCAGTGGTGAGGTGCGAACATGCGAAGCCGTGTACTGCTTGTCGTTTCAACGACTCTCTTCCTTCTGGCAGCCTGCGCGGGTGGCGGTGACGGTGGTGGCGGAGGCTCCGGCGGCACCGCCTTTCAGATCACGACCACCAGTCTGCCCGCCGGCGCCCTGAACCTGGCGTACACGACAACCATCAGCGCGAGCCCCAGCACCTCCACTTACACGTGGTCATTCACGGGCACGCTGCCGACCGGGCTTGTGCTGGACACCGCGGCCACGGGCGCAAGCACGACACTCAGCGGCACACCGACAGCGGCCGGGACCTACAACTTCACGGTTGATGTGACTGCCGCCGGGCAGAACGCCTCTCGCCCGTTCAGTGTGGTGATCTCAGCCAGCGGGTTTCCACCCGGTGTCGACGTTACAACAGTGACTGTCAGCGACACCGTGCGCGTTGCCAACGTAAAGAAGATGGGCATTAACGTCGGCGGGCACGACCGCTGGGGTTCCAGCAAGATTCTCAAGAACCAGCTTCCGAACCCGGGCTTTGAGGGCGGCGTGTTCGGGACTGTCTGGCTGGCCGACACCAGCTCGACGAACAATCTGTACGTGCCGCGCGACTGGAACACCACCAGCGGCAGCCAGGCGGCAGGCTTCTGGGACGGCACCGAGTATGAGATCGTTTACGGCCCCGCCGCCGGCACCAACGGCACTGTCAGCGCGTTCACCCACAACGGCGGCAACTACAACTTCAACCTTGGCAGCAACGGCAACGTCGGCATGAACGACCGCGACGTCATGTTCACGCGCCGGACTTTCACCGGCGCGCAGGGGATGCACGGCGGCGTCGGCACGGCCGACACCAGCAATCCGTACAGCGGCGCGCAGAGCCTGCGCCTGGCCCCCGGCGAAAACTTTGACTTTGTCCAGGACACAAGCTGGCGCGACGGCGACCAGAGCAGCCACAAGCTGATCGTAGTGGAAGGTGACTGGCGCATTCGCCTGAAAGCACGCGCGGCCAACGCCGGCGACCAGGTGCAGGTGCGCCTGTACCGCGACGGCGGCGCGCCCTACAACCCGACGTTCATGAACCAGACCTTCAACCTGACCGGAAGCTGGGCTACGTACACATTTGACCAGACCGTCGCCCCGGGCACAGACCAGACCCCCGACCCCTGGCCGACCAGCACGTATCGCCCGGCGCTGATCTTTGCCGTTGATGTACCGGGCGGCAACGCGGGCAACATCTGGATCGACGAAGTCGAGCTGTATCGGGTGGACGACGCAACCAACCCGACAGAGTTCAGCGATCGCTTTGTGCAACGCCTGATCGAGTACGACCCGGGTGTGCTGCGCTGGTGGGCAGGGCAGCTTGGCGAAACGCTCGACAACATGACGCAGCCTTGGCAGTTGCGCCGCACTGTCGGCTACAAACCCAGCAGCACCACGCCCGGCGGCTGGAACTACGGTGCGCACGACTTCCTTGAACTCTGCGACCACGTCGGCTCGGAACCATGGATTGTGATGCCGCCGACCGCCAGCCAGCAGGATCTGCTCAACTTCATGGAATACCTCGGCGGTAACAGCGGGACCTACGCGACGCGCCGGATCAACCAGGGCCAGACCGCGCCCTGGACCAGTGTGTTCAGCACCATTCACCTGGAGTGGGGCAACGAGTTGTGGGGCGCGGGCACGCCCGGTGACCCCTTCGGCGGGGCGAGCGTCAACGGCGGCGCGCGCCTCGGCGCACTGGCAGACCGCGCGTTCACCTTCATGAAGGCCAGCCCCCACTACAACGCAAACAGCTTCAACTTCATCATCGGCGGGCAGGCCGGCTACAGCGGTCGGCAACAGGAAATCGAAAACAACGCAAACGACCACGACAGCACGGCCTTGGCGCCCTATTTCGGTGAGTTGAGTGATTATTCGTCCAGCACCAACATGTACGGGCCGCTGTTCGCCAAGCCGTTCTATGACGCGCTGAACACGGGCGGGCGCATGTACCAGAGCAAAGAGTTCCTGGTAAACGGCGGCAACGGGACGTCGCTGAGCATCTACGAGGTCAACTACCATACGACATCGATCATCGCCGGACTGCCGACCTCACTGCGCAACGAGTTTGTAGCCGGCGCCAGCGGCGCGATTGCGCTGCCGTTGAACATGCTGGTGAACCTCGTCGAGTTGCAGGCCCGCGAGCAGTGCGCTTTTCTCGCTTGCGGCTACGCCTATCGCTTTGACACCAGCGGCGGCTGGCCGCCCCAGCAGGACCAGTTCGTGCATGTCTGGGGTATGCTGCGCGATCTCTATCATTACAACATTCGCAGACCGACCTGGCTCGGCGTCGAGCTGGCCAACAAGGCCATCATGGGCGACGCGATTACTTCGGCGCAGAGTGGCGACAACCCGTCCTGGACCCAGACGGCGATCAACGGCGTTGGCGCGCCCACGACGGTCTCGTACGTGCAGTCGTTCCCGTTCAAGAACGGCAACCAGTACGGCATCGTGCTGATGAACCTGAGCCTGACCGAACAGCAGGGCGTGACGCTGGCCGTGCCCGGCACGCCGTCGAACAACGCGACGATCTACGCCATCGAGCCGGCGAATATCAACGACATGAACACGACCACGGAGGTCGTAAGCACGACCACCAACAACGTCACCAACTTCCAGAACAACTACGACATGCTGCTGCCGCCACACAGCATCCGCGCGATTGTCTGGAGCAACTAAAGATATGTCAGGCGCGATTGGGGGCAGGTTCGTGGGGGCCTGTCCCTTTTCGTTTGGGGAAATCTATAGTGGGCGTCCCGTTCAGGTGACACCATGAGTGAGCCCATCAAGTGCGAGTCACGCATCAGCCGCGTCGTTGTTTACGCGCGCGGCGCCGTCGTGACCCGCCGTGTCGAGTTGCCCGCCGGATTACCGAGTGAGGCGGTTGCTCTGTACATAGACGGTGTCACGCCGATGGCCGAGCCCGGCAGTGTGCGCACGCAGGTTGATGGCGAGCGTCGCGTCACCGGTTTGCAGGCGCCCTTCGTGTGGCCGGAGACGGAGCAGGCGGATGATCTCGATGAAGACGCGATCCGCAAGAAAGAGCGCGAGATTCGACGGGTGGAAATGCGCGCCACCCGCGTGCAGTTCCGTATCACGCACTTGCAGACCGTGAACCTCAGCGCGGAGTTGAAGCCGCCCAAACGACACCACGAACAGCCGTTGGTGGGAATCGCGGAGCGCGCGTCCGTGGCGCTGGCGGCATCGGACCTGGTATTCGAGCTATTCACGAAACTCGACACAGAACAGCGCGAACTGCAGCGCAAACTTGAAGAACTGCGAGGCGAGCTGGGCCGACTGAAAGCACGCCCGAGGCCCGCACGAAACAACACAGATCCAACTCGTCGAGTGGTCGTGAGCCTCGCTCAGGGCAGCTCTCATCTTCGCGCCCTGGAAATCTCGTACAACGTCCGCGCCGCGCGCTGGTGGCCGGCTTACGCAGCACGTCTGACCAACGGCGGCAAGAACGCCGAATTCGCCGTCGAGGGATTCGTCGCGCAGCAGACCATGGAGAACTGGGACGGCGTCGAGCTCTCCCTCTGCACGGCCGACATGGTCAGCGATCTGACATTGCCCGAGCTGCAATCCCTGCGTCTTGGCCGAAAACAGCCGCCCAGACCGACCGGGTTCAGAGAACCACCGGAAGGGCTCGAAGCCATGTTCCGCAACCACGACAGCGCCTTCGGCCCGCCGGACGGTGGAGTGGTCTACGGCGCAATGCCGCCTGAGGAAGAAAAGGTCGGGGCCGTCATGCCTAAGCCAGCGCCTCCACCCGCCGCAGCACCAGCCATGCGAATGGAGATAGCGGCAAGCATGGCGTACGAAGGTGCAACCGATGAAGAGTTCGATGATGACATGATGCTCGCTGATATGGCCGAAATTGAAGAAGCACCGATGCGCAAAGAGCGCTCGCGTGGCGCGCCGGCGAAGGCGAAGAAGATGTCGGCCAACGACATGGAATTCGGTGGCGGCGGTGCGCCTGGTGGCATGGCGGCACCCGCCGATGAGCCGGAACCCGAGGCGGCCGGCGTCAACGACACCTGGCTCGACTACGACAACCTGCTGCTAGGTGAAAACGACGGCTACCAGCGCGGACGCTTGCGCTATGAGCACCCCGCGAGTGTAGTTTCGGTCGATGCCCGCATCCGCGACGTGCAGCGTACCAGCAACCCCACGGGTGCCAGTGACCCCCAGTCATCGCGCGGCATGTTCGACCACCAGTTTGACGCGGACGGCGCAGTTGACGTGCCCTCGACCGGTGGCACTCACCGCGTGCGACTGCTGGCCAAGCCAGCCAAGTCGCGCATGGCGTTCCGCTGTGTGCCGCTTGAGGACGAGCGGGTGTTCCGCGAAGTGGAAATCGAGAACCCGCTGAATGCACCGCTGCTGCCGGGGCCCGTGGACGTGTTCATGGACGGCGCCCTTTTGATCACCAGTGGCGTCAATGCTGTCGACCGTGGCGGGACGATTCGGTTTGGGCTGGGTGAAGAACAGCGCCTGCGTGTCGCGCGCAACGTTCGCGCCCGCGAAGAAAGCAAGGGCATGTTCAAGGGCGGTACAGCCATGGAGCACGAAGTCAGCTTCGAGGCCGCGTCGTCTCTCGCCGGAGATATCGAGCTTGAGCTGATCGACCGCCTGCCCATCAGCGATGACAAGGAAATCGAAGTCGAGCTGGTGTCCAGTGAACCCAAGGCCGACAAGTATGACCAGACCGAGCGCGGCAGCCACGTGAAGGGCGGGCTGCGCTGGAAGCTGAAAATAGCGGCGGGTGCGACAGTGAAAGCGAAGCTGGTTTACCGCATCGGCTTCGACAAGGACTTTGAGCTAGTGGGAGGCAACCGACGTGCCTGAGCCGACCGCCACTTCGACGACAGCAAAGCGCGTGACCTTCTTTGAGGATCGCGCGGAAGTTACCCGTGTCGCGAAAGTCAGCGTCGCCGACGGGCGGCAGTGGGTTCGCCTCGAGGGCGCGACGAGTCTGCTGGACGACCGGACAGTCCAGGCGCGCTCGCTGAGTGATCGCGTGCAGGTTCTGTCCGCGCGCGTCGTGCGCCGCATACGCGAAGTCAACGACACTTCGAATGAGGAACGCCAGGCCCTGATGCTTGCGATCAAAGAGATCACGGCACAGAAAGCGGAATTGACGACCGCGATCAACCGCACGGACAGACGCGTGAGCTATCTGCACGAACTGATCGTGGAATGGTGCGAGACTCTGGCGGCCGTTCCAAAACCCGGCGAAGACAGCCCGGTCGCCGAGTACGCAAAGGCCTGGCAGGCCCTGACTACGCGTGACGACGACTACCTGGCCCAGCAGGCGGAATTCAACGATGCCATCGACGACATCAACGCCGAGGCGCGGCGGCATCAGCAGAAACTGAGCGAAGCCGGTGTCACTCGCACACTCCACGAGTGCTTCATCGAAGTACAGGTCGACGCCTCAACGACGGACGATATTGAGTTGGAGGTCAAATACCGCACGCCTTGCGCCCTGTGGCGGCCGGAGCACATGGCACGTCTCGACCGCGACGCGAAAAATCCGCACGCCGGGCAGATCGAATGGACAACCTGGGGTGTGGTCTGGCACCGCACCGGCGAAGACTGGAAAGACGTCGAAGTTGCGTTCAGCACCGCCCGCCCGGCTCAGGTGGCGGATGCGCCTAACGTGCGCGACGACCCTTTAGGCAAGCGCAAGAAGACCGCCGAGGAAAGGAAACAGGTAGTCGTGCAGGTGCGCGAGGAAACCATCAAGGACGCCGGCGAACGCGCAGCGGCGGAAATGCCCGGCGTAGACGACGGCGGCAAGCCTCTCGAGTTCACGCCCAAGGGTGCGTTTTCGCTGCCGGGTACTGGCCAGCCTACGCGGGTTGAGGTCGGGCGACGCACCCTGAAAGCCAGTGTGGCGCGCGTGCTGATGCCGGAGCGCGCACAGACGGCATTCCTGAAAGCGGACGCAAACTGGGAGGGCGATGCGCCGATCCTGGCCGGGCCTTTGCGCCTCGCGCGCGGAAACTCCCTCGTCGGTCGCAGTCGCACCAAGTTCGTGGCAATAGGCCAGAAGTTCGAAACCGGCTTCGGCCCGGAAGACGGCGTACGTTGTAAACGCAGCGTGCACGAAGAACGCGAGACGGCCAAGCTCACGGGCAGCCAGACAATCGAGCGCAAGGTGACACTGCGCCTGTCGAATCTTGGTGACGGCCCACAGGAGTTGCTGATTAACGAGCGCGTGCCGGTCAGCGAAATCGAGGGTCTCGAAGTCAAGTTGAAGGAAGCCAAAGACTGGAAGCTGGACGAAGACGGCTACCTGACTCGAACCATTACGCTTGAGCCTCGGGCGAACGCGACCTGCGAGTTCAGCTACGAGATCAAGGCCAAGTCCAACGTCGTACTGCCGTTTTAAATTGGCAACCCCCGGCGTCCCAAACGCGCCGGGGGTTGCTGAATCACTGACCGGTGCGACGCGGCAGTGATAAACCGGAAAGCTGGGCGGTTTCCGGCCTTACTACGGATCCCGAATCGACTCGCCTCCTTGTTCCGACTCCTGTGAAAACGACACGCCCATGCCGCCTACGGCAGCGAATGGTTCTTCAGGTTGTTCCAGATGTTGGTCAGGTGCGTTGTGCTGTAGGTGTGGCCACCCGTGAACTCCGTGTACCAGAGGTTCGTGCCAAGGGTCCAACCGTTGGCCTGGAAGTTGTTGCGATCAGACTGCACCGCCGCAGGCGGCACGATCGTGTCGCTGCTGCCAACGTAAAGGTGCACTGGGATGCGCCGTCCAGTCGAGGAAATCGGCGTGATCAGCGATGCAGACGGTGCACCCGTGCCAGCCAGCGCCTGCAGGGCGCCAGCACTCACACCGTAAGCCGCGAAGTAATTGGGGTTGTTCAGCGCCAGAAGGTGTACGTAGTGACCTCCCGCCGAAAACCCCCAGGCATAGCGGCGCGTCTGCTCGATGTTGTAGGCGCCGGCGACATCGCTGTAGATAGCGTTGAAGATGGCAGTGTCTTCATTGGGCAGCCAGCCGCCGCCGGAGCCCGTCGCCGCCTGCGCCACAACAATGAAGCCGTTGCTGCTGGCAACGCTTGCCCAGTCGTTGCGCGCGGCCTGCGCCGCGGCCGGAGCCGTGCCTGCGCCGCCCGCACCGTGGAAGGCGAACATGACAGGGACGGCGGTGCCAGGCGTGTAACTGCTGGGAATGTACAGGTAGTAGGTGTGGCTGCCGAGCCCGCTGACGGTCACGCTGCGGGTCTGGTTGCCGGGTGCGGCGCCGCCGCTTCCGCCGCTCGGGTTGCCGCCGCCGCCGCTCTGGGCCTGCCAGGCGCTGGTTACCGGTGTGCTGAAGCTTGCCGTCGACAGCCAGGTGTAAACGCTGCTGGGCGACGGCCCGCTGCTGCAAAGCGTCGAGAAGGTGTGTCCCACGCCGCTTACCCATGCGCTGTTCGTGGTGTGGCTGTTTGAGGTCCACTCCGCCAGGGCTTGCTGCGCGCCTGTGTAGCCCGAGTCCGCCGTGCCGCAGATTCCGTAGACCGGGATGTCGCGCGGCGCAGGAAATGGCTTGCCGGTAACACCGCCGGCGTACGGAGCAATGGCGCGGATCTCTTCGCTGAACCAGACGCCCACCAGGTCCGTCGCGACGGCGCCCTCACTGAAGCCGATCACGTAGATCTTCGTGGTTTCGATGTTGTGGGTCGCGCCCGCGCCGTAGTAGGCGGCGAGGATCGCACCGGCCAGTTCGGTCTGCGTGGCTTGCTGGTCCAATCCGCCCGTGCCCGTCAGGTGCAGAAAACTGGCGCGTGTGCTGTTCATGTGCGCCGGTGTCATCAGGATGAAGTTGTTGCTGTTGGCGGCGCCGGTCCAGCCGGAAGCCGCGAGTGTGCTGTGGAAGTTCGTGTGGGTATCGCCCAGACCATGCAGCGCGATCACCAGCGGCGACGGCGTGGACTGGCTGTAGCCGGCCGGTACATGCAGGCGATAACCGCGCCCCTGGTACGAGCCGTTCACCGTGCCGGTGGTTCCGCCGGTTCCACCTGTGGCCGTCCCACCACCGCCCGTGCTGGCGGCGCTGACTGTGATGGTCCATGACTGCGACGCCGAGACCAGCCCGTCGCTGACTTCCAGAGTAACGTTGTGCGTGCCGACCTGGGCTGTGGTGGGCGTCCAGGAGACCAGCCCGGTACTTGCGCCGACGCTCATGCCCGCGGGCTTGACGGGCAGGGTCCACGTCAGCGGGTCGCTGTTCGGATCGCTACCGACAGCCTGGTAGCTGTAGAGTTGCGATTCCGTCGCGGTGGTCGGCGCGGCACTGGTAATGACCGGCGGCAGGTTGCCGCCACCGGACGCGCTTACGGTAATCGTCCAGTTCTGACTGACGTTCGCGATCCCGTCACTGACCACGAGTTCAACGGCGTGATTGCCGATCTGCGCATTGGTCGGCGTCCACTGCACCAGCCCGGAAGGGCTGACGGTCATGCCGGTCGGCGCCGTCGCCAGCAGCCAACTCAGCAGGTTGGCGTCGGCGTCCGTGGCCGTCGCCTGATAGGTATATAGCGTGCCTTCAATGGCATTGGTCGGCGCCGTGCTGGTGAACAGGGGCGGGCTGTTCGTACCGCCGGGGGTCCCGATGGGCGTGCCGCCGCCGCCGCTGCCGCCACCAGTGCACGCGCCAAAGATGAATGCCATCGCACAGATGAAGCTGATGATCTTTGCCTTGCTCATTGTTTTCTCCAGCCAAGTTTGGGTTGGCCCGCCTTGGCGCTGAACACCACGGCGCGCAGAGTGCTTGTTAGTCAAGTCGGTACAGGTGCCCGTTGGTAGACGACCCCACGTAGAGTTGTCCGTTGTATGAGGCGATACTGGGGCGTCCGTCCTGGTTGCTTGCGGGTTGCTCGAACCGCGTACCGGGCGCGCCGTACAGTTGCGTGAAGTTCAGGCCGTCCGTGCTGCCGAACACGTAGTCGTTGGTGCCGTCCCAGGACACGGCGTAGTAGTTGCCGTCCGTATGCTTGATGACGTCCCACATCAGGCCGGTGATGCCGGCGATTGCCGTGGTGCTGCCGCCACTGTTGACGATCAGGTTGTTGACACCGATGCCCGAGCCCCAGACCGACATGTACAGTTTGCCGTCGATCATCTCGTTGGCGGAGATCAGGTTGCCGCCACCCTGCGAGAACGCGAAGCCGCTCTGGGTCATGCCGGTTCCGATCTTGACGAAGTCGGCGCTGTTGGAAGCCGCGGTCTTGCTGGCCCAGATTTCGTTGTCGAGAACCCCCATGTACTTGAGGCGCGTGTAACTTGCAGCGCTGGTCTGCACCCAGGTGCCCGTGCCGTCAAACTTGTGCAGGGTACTCTGTGAGCTGCCGTTGCTGCCGCTGACGTACAGCTCGTTGTTGTACTTGACGACATCGAAGTTATGGACGGCGTTCGTCACGGTTGTCTGCAGCGGCGTGCCCGTCCCGGTTGACCAGATGTACACATGGCCGGGCGTCAGCCCGTTCGGATCGCCGTCCGGCGCGTACAGTTTGTTGTCGAACACCTTCAGGCGCAGAAAGCCCTGCGAGCCCGAGTCGTAGTGCGCGGCGGTGATCTGGTTGGTGACGCTGTCGTAGCGGTAAACCCCTGCGCCGAACGGGCTGCCCAGGGGATTCTGCGATGCCGCGATGAACAGCTTGCCACCGAACTCGACCATGTCGCTGAGCGCCATCATGCCGTTGGGCACCGCGCCCAGGTCGGTCATGCTGACGCTGGACGGCAGGCCGCCGCCGCCGCTTGCGGTTACCGTGATCGACCAGCTCTGCTGAGCGTTGTCGATGCCGTCGGTGACCTGAAGCGTGACGTTGAACGTGCCGGGCGCGGAAGGCGTCCAGGTGACCAGCCCACCGGCGCTGACGCTCATCCCCGAAGGGCTGGAGGTCAAAGCCCAGGTCAGCGGGTCAGCATCGCCATCTGTGGCCGCGGCCTGGTATGAGTACAGCACACCCACAGTACCGCCTGTGGGCGCGCTGCTGGTAATGACAGGCGCGGAGTTGCCGGGCGTACCTCCGCCAGTGGGCGGGGCGTTGAAGGCGACTCCCGCACCGCCGCCGCCGCCGCCGGAGCAAGCGCCAAGGAACAGTAAGCTGAGTGTGGCGAGGATCGCGAGGCGTGCTCGTCCGCGGGTCGCACTGGTCAGGGCTGGGCGCTTCATGGTTTCCTCCGTTTGGGATACGAGAGGAATGCGGTGTCTGTGCCAATCGCGCCCCTATCCGGGTGGTAACCATGTAATTCTTTTGTTTGCAAGTACTTGTGCGTCTCAATGGCAACATGCGGTAACTCACTTTCCGGTTGTAATCGTTCGGATTTTGAACGAAAATACGCTCGTCGGTTGCACAGGTTGCCGAATGAATACCAACTTACCGGATTGGGCACACGAACTGACGCCTCTGCTGCCACCCAGCACGCGCATGCGCCAGCGCGACGGTGCAGTCGTGCTGCGGGTTCAGGGACGCGCCTTGCGCGCGCGCCCAGGCGCCGAATCCGAGTGGGCGCTGCGGGCTTTTGCCCCCGCGCTCTTCCCCGACTGCGTGGGTGTGCTTCCCGGTCGGCGCGGTTTCTTCCTTATAGAGACGTTTCCGGCCGGCATCCGGCTCGACCGCCGACCGGGCGAGCGCCAATACCAGCGCCTTGCCATGCTGTTGTGGTCCATGCACGCGGCCGGCTACACCCCCGCCGACATCGAGTTGCAGCGCCTGATGCTGACCGACGGCGCGATCACCATCCTAGGGCTGCCGGGCAAAGGGCCCGAGGAACGAGCATGCATGGCGTTGGCCTGGGCGCGCGCCTTTGTCACCGGGCGCAAGGCGACGGCCGGTATGCGCGCGGACAAACTGGCGCCCCTGGTTCTGCGTGTGCTTGGCGGGGAGTCCGCACTGCCCGCTATGGCGCGGGCGAAACTCGCGCAGTTGCCGGATGTGGCGGCCTGGCAGTCCCACGCGCGGTCGGTGCTGGACGACTCGTTGCGGCAGGACATTCCGCGCATCCTCGTCGCGGCAACCCGGGAGCAAGGCGCGGGTTTTCACGCATTGCTGTGCGAGGCGGCGGTCCAGCGGGGCGTCTGCGCCGGCGATGGCAGTATGTTCGCGCAACGACAGGATGTCCGCCTGATCGCACCGACCACGCCCGCCGATTGTGAAAGACGCCTGGGGCGCCTTAGCCCGGGCCCCACAGTCGCGATTGTTGTCGGTGCGCAACTTGATGTGTCGCGCGCGTTGCAGCACGTAGGGCAGGTATCGGACCCGCCGAAGGTCACGGGACGGGGGTTGTTTGAATGGCTGCGTCCCCTGGGCGCCGAGGCCAGTCGCGTGGTCGAAGAACTGGTGCCCGCGCTCGAGGACGACCCCGGCGGCGCGCACCGTACCGTGGGCGCCCTGATCGAACGCGCCGGCGCACGAATGCACGAGGGTGAGCCAGTGATTTCACCAGACTGGGTGGAACACTGGCAGAGTACCCGCGGAAGACGCACCGCACTCAGCGTCATGCGCCCCGACGCCGCACGGGTTGCGCAACTGATCGCCCTGTCGCCCGGCGGGTTGAACACCGCAAACCTGAAACGCACGCCGGAACTTGCCCGCGCCGTCACCCTGCTGGAAGACCTGGGTGTCGCCGTGGAACGCGGCGACACCCTGCAACCCGCGGAGGGCACGCGGGTGCCGCCCCCCGACGTAGGCGCCCGTCGGGCCATGCTTGTCTGGCTGTCAGAGCGCGAGTATCTGGCGCCGGATCCGCAGCCACGACGCCGCGCCGCTTGGCGGATCGGCCTGCGGATGCGCGCAGGAGATCTGGCCTGCTGGCAGGATGACGGCGCGGAGAAGCTGTTCCATGAGCTGATCACCGCGCACGCCTTTACAGACGCGCTGCAACTGGCCGAATCCCACGCAGCCGGCGCCGTGCGAAGCGATGCCGGGCCGCCGTCGATGGACGTGCTGTATTCCACGTGTGACATGGCGATGGCGCTATGGAAACCGCCGCGACTGCGCCGCCTGTTGCGCATGTGGCTGCGCGGTTACACCGGCGAGTTGCGGGCGTTGTCGCTGGCTTTGCTGGCTCGGGTCGCGCGGACGCTGGGGGGCTCAGAAGGATATCTGCCACTGATTGACGAACTTGAAAGCCTGTGCCGCGAGGTGCCACGCCTGCCCCGCGAGCAGGCGCTGATTGAAGCGGCCCACTGCTGCGCACCGGACGACCCCGAACGCGCGCTGAAGATGCTGCAAGGCGTTTCGAAACATCCGGCCATGGGCGCGCGTTACCTTGCACAGGCGCGCATGCACATGATTCACGCGGAGTGCGGGCTGGTGCGCATCCATATCGAGGACGCGTTCTCGCGCGTGCAGCAGGCCCGCGGCGCGATGCCGCGGCAGGGCCTGTTCACACGTCGGGCCCGTCTCGAAGCCGATATCGAAGCCCGACACATGACCACGCACAGTATGCTCAGCTTCTACAAGGTGGACGCCGATCTGCTGCTGCAGCCGATTCGAGCCGTGCAGGAACGTACGGGCGTGGTCGGCGACATCCTGCGCAGCGCCAGGGTGAACGACCTGCTGATGCGAATGCGCCTGCGGGAAGTCGGGCTGATGACCCTGGATGAAATGAACGGTGTGCTCGCCGAGGCGCGCCCGGACAACCTGCGCGGGTACCTTGTCGCCATGTACCAGCTTGAGGAATGCGCGCTGTACCGCGGTGAGTGCGGGGCCGCGCGTCAGATTTCGGCCCGGATCAGCGGGCTCAGCCGAGGCGTGGACGGCGACCAGACCATCCAGGCGGGCTGGGGGCGCCACCAGGGCCTGCTGCACGCGCTCGCAGGGGACATAAGGGCCGGGCTGCGCCACTGGAGCCTCGGTCGCAGCCTGCATATCCCCGAGCCGTGGCGTTCGCGCACGCACATGCTGCGCCGCGGCGAGTGGGGATTCATGCTGATGCTCGCCGGCAAGTTTGAACGCGCGGCCTTCTGGCTGCAACAGACGTTTGATCGTCTTCTGGCCATGTCCGCGGGCGGGCGCGGCTCGGTCTATCTGACATCTCGCGTCCTGTGTGACCTGCTGCTGGGCAACACGCCGCGTTCCGACGACATGGATTACCTCGAGTCGCTGGCAAAGCACGGCTACGTGTTTCCACGTGTCTGCAAGTGCATCGCCGACGCCGTGGCGGGAAGCCTTGACTGGCGCGCCGTCGCGGATCGCATCGACGAAATTCCCGCGCCCGACTTCTGGCGCGCCATCGGACTCAGTACGGCAAGCGTCATCGCAAAACGCCTGCACCAATCTCATGCCGCGCAGCTGGCGCGCTCGGCACGCCAACTGCTCACCCCTGAATGGGTAGTGTTGCAGCGCTGGCTCGACCGTGAGTTCCCCGCGCCGGCCTCGTCCGACGCTGAGCTGAAACCGGCGGCGCTGAAGGCCCTGGCGGCCATGAATATACCGGATGTGTTCACGCCCGCCGCGTTTGTCGAACTGGCCTGCGCTTCCGCCCTGCGGGCGACACAGGCACCCGGCGCCATGGCGCAAACCGCCCTGGACAAACCGGCGACGGCGGGGGTGGTCGACAAGGCGCTGGGTGACGCGCTGGAGCGCGCCCTGATGGGCGAGACCGTGAGCGAGGGCGGCTGCACGGCGATCAGCCTGCGGACTCCCTTCGGCGCGCTTGCCGTGAAGTCGAGCGCCCCTGGCACGCTTGCGTCGCTGACCGCCATCGCGCACCGCCTGGCAGAGCTGTTCGAGCTGGCCGAGGCTCGCAGCGACCGGCACGCGCGCAAGCGTCAGGGGCGCGAAATCGTACGGGCGGCCTGGTCGCTTGCCGCGGGCGAACCCGCCGCGACAACGCGTCTGTCGGGTATGCGCGCGCTGATCATGGCCGAAACCGGGGCGACAGACACGGGGCTTATGCTCCTGCGCGGTGCCCATGAGCTTCTGGGAGTCGGCAACCCCGCGCCCTGGACGAGTGAAGCGGTACACGCGGTGGACGCCACGCTGCGCCTGAGGGTGCGTTGCGTCGGCGGCGATGCGAATGCTGTTGACGAGTCAACACTGAAGGCAGCGCGCGCGCTTGGCGCCATGCTTGCCTCCTCGACAGACAGATTGCGGGTTGAACTCGCGCGTCCCGGCGAGGACGAAGACCTGCTCATCGCGGGCGAAATCGCCGGGCGCAGCGCGGCGACACGGCGCCTGCACGACGACCTGCGCCGCTTCGCGGATCTCGATCTGCCGATCGTGGTGACGGGCGAGCCTGGCAGCGGCAAAGACCTGGTTGTTCGCGCGCTGCACGGGCTGTCCACCAGGGCGACTCATCCGCTGGTGGTGATCGACTGCCCGACGCTTCGACGCGAAACGGCGGCAAGCGAGCTTTTCGGGCACGTCGCGGGCGCGTTCACGGGCGCGACCCACGATCACGCCGGTCTGCTGGAGCGGGCCGGCGAAGGGACTTTGCAGGTGGACGGGATCGCCGATCTTGACCTGTCAATACAGGCCATGCTGCTGCGCGCGTTCCAGGCCAGGACCTTTCTGCCGGTGGGCGGTGTCCACGAGCGGGACTTCCGCGCGCGTCTGGTGGTGACAACCGGTGCTTCGCTGTCAGAACTGGTGGCGGAAGGGAACCTACGCGAAGACCTGGCCCAGCGCCTGCAAGGCGTAATACTGCGGGTGCCGCCCCTGCGCGAGCGCGGTGACGACGCGTTGGTGATCGCGAAGACCGTTCTGGCTGCGCAATCCCGGCAACTGAATCGGCACACGCGGTTTTCGCGCGCCGCCGAAAAGCACATTCGTGAGCACTCCTGGCCGGGCAATGTTCGCGAGCTGAAGTCGGCTGTCACGCGCGCGGTCGTCATGAGCGATGGCGGCGAAATCGGAGTGGCGGAGTTGCAGGCGCCGGACATCGGCGCCAGACCGGGCGCGCTGCTGATGCCTGCGGACGCACCTGGGCTGAACGTCACAACCCGGGTTATTCTGGGGACCCTGCGCGGGCTTGGTGAGTCACAGTCCGGCACCTTGGCGCGCCGCCTGGGCATGTCGCGAACCACCGTTTCCACATCGCTGTCGGACCTCGCCCGTCGCGGCTTCTGCGAGCGTCTGGGGAAGGGTCGCGCCACGCGCTACCGCGCCCTGTAGCCCGGCCGGCGGCGTTGTGCCGGTCCTTGGTCGCTCGTGAACACATCCACCCCAACAGGCCTACTACCGGGGGTTGCGAGACTTGCTTGAAGGTGGAATTATCCAGACTTGAAGAGAAGGGAATCCGAATATCAGCAATTCCGAGGCGACAGCATGACTGACAGCGTGACCGACGTAGAAAAACCACCCGGTTCCACTGACGATCTGGGGCTCGTGAAGTTCCACATCATTGCCGCGATCTGCTGGTTGGTGGCGGGCATGATCGCCGGGACCTTCATGGGATACCGGCTTTCCGGTACTGGCGCCAGTGAATGGCTTGGCGATATCGAACTGCTGTCCTTCGGGCGCATCCGCATCCTGCACACCCACATGGTGATCTTCGGGTGGCTAAGCAACGGGTTTTTCGCCTTCGCTTACTACGCGATTCCCCGGCTGACCGGGCGGCGTCTGATTGCGCCCGTCATCGCGAAAATTAACGCACCCTTCAGCCAGTTGGCCGTGCTGGTGGGCGGGCTGGGCATTCTGATGGGCTACGCAGAAGGGGTCGAGTACGCCGAAGCGCCCTGGTGGGCGGACGTGTTCTTCGCCGTGTCGTTCCTGGGCATGGTGTTTGTGAACGTCGGGACCATTCTGAAATCCAACACCCGCAACATGTACGTCACGCTGTGGTACCTGATTCTGGGGTTCGTATTCACCACGCTGAACTTCGTGATGGCCAATACCATTGTCGCGCATGTCGCGCCGGGCGCGGCGGGCGCGGCCCTGGAAGGGCTGTGGATTCATAACGCCGTGGGGCTGTGGGTAACGCCGATGGGCGTCGCGATTGTGTACTACCTGCTGCCCGTTGAGCTCAAGCGACCCATTGCCAGCCACAAGCTGTCCTTGATCGGCTTCTGGACGCTCGCGTTCTTTTACCCCCTGGGCGGCAGCCACCACTTCTTCTACAGCCCGACACCATGGTGGCTTCAGGTGCTGGCGGTGCCACTGACGTTCGCGCTGATCTTCGTGGTCTACACCGTCGTGTACAACTTTTTTGCCACCATGAAGGGGCAATGGAAGCTCATCGCAAGCAGCATCCCCCTGCGCTTCCTGACCTTCGGAATCTTCAACTACATCATTACCTGCACACAGGGGCCGTTCCACGCGCTATTGAACGTGCAGCAGGTTGTTCACTTCACGGACTGGATCGTCGCCCACGCCCACCTTGCGCTGTTCGGCGTGTTCAGCTGGTGGCTGTTCGCGTTCATTTACTGGATCTGGCCCAGGATTACCGGGCACATGTACAGCCGCGCTTACGCCGAGTGGCACTTCTGGATCACCCTGATCGCGTTCTGGGTGCTGTACTACATTGCCGACACCATCGCCGGCCTGATGCAGGGCATGTTCTGGCTCACCACGCTGCCGCTCATGGACTCCATCGTCGCCGCAGAGCCCTTCTGGGCAACCCGCGCCGTGTCGGGCGTGCTGATCGTGATAGGCACGGTCTGCTTCATCATCAGCCTAATGAAGAAGGGGCGCATTGCGGCACCGGATGCCGCACCCGAAGGAAAGGAGGTCGCCGATGTCAGCCAATAAGGATATCGCGGCCGAGCGCCCGAAGTTCGTACTGCTGGTTGCCGGGTTCGGTTTCTTTGCTCTGTCGTTTGTCGGCATGGGTCTGGGCCCCTGGATCAGCCTTGGATTCAGCATGGAACCGCCGGCGGAAATGGCGGACGCCAATCCATACGTCGACGCGGACGGCGAAAAAACGGCCATCGGACGCGGACGTGAGGTCTACATCAACGAGGGCTGCTGGCATTGCCACAGCCAGTTTGTGCGCCCCGTCGCCAACGAGGAGTTCCGCTACGGCCCGGTCAGCCAGGCCTGGGAATCCATGTATGACGTTCCCAACACCTTCGGCACCCGCCGCATCGGCCCGGACCTCGCCCGCGAGGCCGGTCGCCGCAGCGATGACTGGCACTACGCGCATCTCTGGAACCCGCGCAGCACAGTGCCGCGCTCGATCATGCCCAAGTACACATGGATGTTTGAGAAGGAGGGCGAAACCTGGAAGCCCACCCAGAAGGCCGAAGACCTGGTCGCCTACCTGCAACATCTGGGCATCGCGTTCAAGCAGGAGGTTCGCGCGCAGGTGTGGCCTTCGCGTGTTGTGACGGCCGGTTCGCCGGCGATTTCCGAGGCGCACCAAAGACGGGGCGAGGAGCTGTTCGGACTTCACTGTGTTGGATGCCACGGTGAGACCGGCGACGGACAGGGCATCGCTGCGGATTTCCTCGCGCCAAGCGCGGCGGATCTGACAACCCGCTACCTGCCGCGCGAGGAGGTGTTCCGCGTGCTGTTCATGGGCAGCGAGGGCACCGCGATGCCGAGCTTCGCGGAGCTGACCGAAAAGGACCTGTGGGCGCTTTCGTCTTACGTCCACGACATGGGCAAAAGTGTACGCAAGCCCGCGCTTGCCCTTGCGACGGACCCGGTCGTGATCGCGCGAGGCGAGGTCATCTACCGTGAGAAGGGCTGCATCACCTGCCACGGCGAGCGCGGCATCGTGCCGCCCGCGATTGAATCCGGCTATCACCCGGCGCCCAAGCACTTCCGTGACCGCCTGTACAGCGCCGATTACATCAAGCACGTGATGCAGGAGGGACGCAAGGGCACCACCATGGTCCCCTACCGCGCCATCGAAGGACGCGAGCTTGACGACCTTGTGGCATACCTCAACAGCCTGTTCGCC
This sequence comes from Planctomycetota bacterium, assembly GCA_019912315.1. GTDB lineage: Bacteria > Planctomycetota > UBA8742 > UBA2392 > UBA2392 > JACKID01. The sequence continues at coordinate 41,724 of JAIOJA010000076.1, read as the reverse complement.
ACAGACCAGTACAAGGAGGAACAGCCATGAAATACGCGGCGATACTGCTGCTGCTGCTGCTGGCCGCGCCGGCACAGGCGTGCTTCTTCTGTGAGGAAGGCGCAAACAACACGGCGCTGTTTGTGATGGGTTTCTTTGGCATGTTCATGCTGGGCATGCTGTTCATCTGCGTCGCGTACGCCCGGGCCGGCGCCTTCGAGGGCGCCAACCAGCTTGAACTGCGAGTGCTGGAAGTCGAGGGCATCAGCATCGAGGAGGGCGGCAATGAGTGACGACGGCAAATCCGTTCCGGACGACAAGAAGGTCGAAACGAACATTCCCGAAGTGGCCGACCAGCGCGTGCCCCTGTGGATCAAGCTGATGTGGGTCGGGTTTGTAGTCTGGCTGATCTGGTACGTGGTGATGGGCCTGCAGTCGTCGCCCGACAAATGGGCGTGATCACCGCCCGTAACTTGCGACTCCGACCAGATCATGCAGCGACGTCATTCTTGTCAGCGTGTCGGACTCGGGCTCCCACATCCACAGATCGCCGAGGTTCGCGTTGCGCTCGATCAGCGTCTGGTGGGTCACGAAGAACCCGTTTTCGCCGTCCGTCGTCAGTGAAAGCACGCGGTGCCCTGCAAGCTGCGCCCAGGCCTTGATCCGCCCGGCCTGCTTCTGCTCGGGAAGGGCGACGACCAGAGCCGGCGAACCGAACAGCGATTTACCCAGGGTGTTCTGCACGCCCGCCGTACAGAGCCACATGCCTTCCGGCGTCCATATGCTTTCAGCCGTGAAACTGAGCGTGGTTCCGGGCACGCCCTGCTGCCACAGCAGTTTGCCCGTGCCGCTGAACATGGAAACCGAGCCTTCGCCACCGGATGAGTCGTGGCAGAACGCAACGAGCTTTCCGTCGGGACTTGCGGAAAAGCCGCCCGCAAGCATCTGCAACTGTGCGCCGTAGTCGACAGCCTGCCAGGTGTGGTCCGGATAGCCGACCCGATAGCTCTGCGTCCAGCCGCTGAGGTTCACAAGCAGCGCGTCGCCCTGCCAGCACGGGCGGTCATAGCTGTTGTCGATGTGATTGGGCGAGATACGCACATCGCCGAGGTTCTTGCCGTTTTCATCGGCGATCGTTTCGACCATTGTCGTGCCGCCGAACTTTTCCAGGGCGGGGCGCGGCTTGCCGTTCACGTAACTCGGCAGCATCCCGCTGATGCTGATCAGCAGCGCCGTCCCGACCGGCACGCCCTTTACTTCGAACGTACCGTCGGCGTTCACCTTGCCGTTGCACATCGTGTGGTCGACGCGCACCAGCCCGGAAAAACCGTCGTGGCGGTCGCGATTCACCGCGGGGTCGGTGTCCTTCCAGATAATGCGCCCGGTGAGCGTCGCGGTCTTGCCCGTATCAAGCGCCTTTGCAACGCCGTCGCCGGTGGCCCAGTGCGGCGTGACCTGATTCAGCTTGCCGGTTTCGATCTCAAGCACGAACACGTCGGCGCGCGCCAGCGAGATGTACTGATTGAGGCTGGATGAAAAAGCCAGGCGCTTGCGATCAGGCGACAGGGCGAGGTTCTGGATGCTGCTCGCGCCGGGCATCACCAGCAGGGTTTTGACGATCTTCTTCGTCGCCGGGTCAAACACCTGAAAGCGCGCGATCTTGCCGTCGTTGCGGGCGATGACCACGTGCGCGGGGTCTATCGCACCGGACGGAAAGGTCTCCAGCTTCGCGGCGGCGTCCGGGCCGTGTTTGCCGTTATCGGGTGCCTCGTCAAACACCTGTGCGTAGCCGTACTGGGCGGCTTCGCTGTACGTGGTTGTGGCGGCGATGGTCGAGCCGTTCATCTTGCCCGATGCCTGCGACGTGCCTTCCCACTCGAAGCCGGCCATCAGGCTGTAGGTCAGGTTGAAGTACGCGTTGCCCTTGAAACTGACCTCGGAAAAGACATGCGTGTCGAAGTCGGCGCCGACGCCGGAGGCAACGAAGGTTTCGTAATGCACGGTGCCCGAGACGCTGATCGTCGCCACGGACTGCGCCTGCTCGTTGCGCGTGACGGACTTCAGTGTGGCAGTCACGTCGGCCGACTTCATGACATCCTGCCCCGAGGCCATGCCGATCAGCCCCAGCTTGCCGCCGGGCACCTTCCAGCTTTCGCCGATCTTCACCTTGCGACCGGGCAGCAGGTCGGGCTCGGTGTCGCGGGGGATGGTCGCCATTTCCTTCTCGAGTATCGACAGGTGCGTGTCGTGCGTGATCTCGCGCGTGCCGTCTCGCCTTACCTTCATCACGAACGACTGGTGCGCCTTCGGGTCCACGCCGGGCGTCTTGACCTTTTGCGGCCCCTGCCCCAGGTCACTCACGGATACGCTCTCGGTCGGCATGTCGCCGTAGCTGCGCTGCACCTCGGTGACGCGCCCGTCGGCCACCGCCCGGACCCACTCCTCGATGTGAAACGACTTCTCGAATTCAGTCGTCGTGGTAACGGCGTAGTTGGTGCCCGGCGCGAGCGTCAGGGTGACGTCCATGGCGTGCCGCCCGTCCACCGTGCGGACAGACCCGGCGCCAAGCATTTCCTGCAGCAGGTAAGTCTGGTCCTGCGCCGAAAACTCCGGCGTAGCCGAGACAACAAGGGCCAGCAGCGCGGCCGCGCCAAAGGGCATGAGTCTTCGCATCGTTGTCTCCGGTGATCAGCGCTTGCGGGGTTTGCCGGTCCAGGTGTCTTTGACGGCGCCTTCGTCGGTAATGGATTCGATCAGCAGGCTGTCTTTCTTCACGGTCAGCTTCTGCACGTGCAGCGTCGAGGCCGTAACGCCGCCTTCGAAGTACCAGCGCTCGTCGTCCGGCGTGCGCTGCTTCACGCCCAGCCCGCCCTCGCCGACGTACACGACGCCCGTCGCGTCCGGCTTGCCGCCGCGGATTGCGCAGGTGCGCTTGAGGGTGTGCCCGTCCGATTCCAGTGCCACGTCAAGGTCGTATTTCTCGAACAGCGGCACCCAGTGCTCAAGGGCGCTGCCGGGTTTCTTCACGGCCGGATAGGCGGGGCGGTGATAGTTCGCGAGCTGCCAGCGCGCGCCCTTGTTGTCGCGCAGGACGGTTTCAAGGAAGTCGGCCTGGTTGCCGCCGTGGCTGATGTTGGTGTTGAGGTTGATCAGCAGGAACTCGTCGCCGATTGTGGTCGCGTAAAAGTTGCCGCCCTTGTCGCCCGGCGTGTTGAAGATTTCGTCGTACTGCTCGCCGTCGGCCTCGTGGTTTCCGCGCGCGGGAACCAGAGGCAACATGCGCCCGTCGCTGGTAACGGTGAGTTCGTGGTCGGTCAGCCATTCGACCCAGTCGTCCATGTCGTCGCCGTCGGACACGTAATCGCCGCCATGCACCAGCGCCAGAATTTCCGGGTCTTCTTCCAGCAGGGCCCTCATGCGGCGGTTCATGGTCTGACGCCCGCCCCGGTCGCTGCGGGAATCGCCGCCGTACAGCAGCTTGAACTCGGCGTCGCCTTCCGGCGCCGTCACGAAGTGAAACTCGCGCGACAGCCTCCCGTCGCTGACCATCACAAACCAGTAGGTCGTAGCGGGCTTCAAGTCGGTCAGCAGTGCGTGGTTGTAGTGCAGCTTCCAGTCCTTGTCGGTGTAGCGCCCCGTGGCGGCTTCGGCTTTGTGCCGGTACATGGCCAGCTCGCCCCCGCGCGCCTCCGTGTCATAGTAGACTACGCTGCTGTCGGGCAGCCCGGCCGTGGTCCAGCTTAGCGTCGCTTCGTGGGCCGGGTCTTCGGTCCAGATCACGCGCCACTGGGCCGGCAGGGTACCGACCAGCCGCGTCCCGGTGAACGTCGCGGAGTCGCGTTCGTCGGCTTCAAGGGCAGGCGGCGCCATCCACGCGCCGATCACGGCCGCGAGCACGATCACGACGCCGCCCGTAATCAAAGCGACTCGCGTGTCATTCAGTCGTTTCACGCCGCTGTCCCTTCGCCCAGAGGATCACGAGTGTAAGCGGAACGGCACCGTTCGTCACGCGGATTAGCAGCTCCGGCCAGTTGCCCCACCCCAGGTACACGACGCGCGCCAACGCCGTAACAAAGCCCCAGAGCGCCATCCAGCAGGCGACGGCGCGCAGACGCTTCGGCAGCAGAATCGCGACGCCGGCCAGAACATCCAGCACGCCGATGATGCCCAGCGTCGTGCGCGCGGTGGACTCGCTCAGGTTCACCGCAAACAGCGTGTCGCCGGCGCTGATCAGGTAGTCCACGAACTCGGCCTTCCCCAGCAGCGCCTCGATGCCGTGGAAAAGGAACGTCGCCCCGGCGCCGACCCGCAGCAGCCATTCCCCCAGCCTTTCCCGCGGCGTCTCGAGGCTGAATGCGGCAAGCGCCAGCGGCGCCAGATAGCGTGCCGCGTGGCCACCCGGCGTCAGCTCGGGGTGCCAGGTGCCGGTCAGGGTCTCGGCCAGTGCGGACACCAGCAGCCAGCCCGCAACCAGCTTTGCCACCGCCCATCCCTTGCGCCAGAACAGAAACGGGATGCTAGCCAGCAGGGCGTATGCCGCGGCGTGCTCAACCCGCAGGGCCGCGGGTTCACTCCAGTCCTGGTCCAGCCACAGCCAGGTAAGCACCGGCCCGCCGTACATCAGCAGTTGCGCGGCGACGCCGGCGCAAGTCAGCGCAATCGCGACGCGCAGGCAGTAGCGAGCCTCAGGGACGGTGCAGGAAGACATAGTCCTTGTTGTTGAATTCCCCGGTCGCGCGCAACTGAAAGCCCGCGCGGTAGTCGGCGGGCATGCGCTCCCAGTCTTTCCGGAAGCTCACCACCCACAACGTGCCTTGAATTTCAGCGAGTTCTTCCTGGCGGTAATTCTCGACGCGCCGGATATCGCAGTAGTAAGTGACCAGCCCGTCCTTCTGGCCGCCCAGCACAACCAGACGCTCATCGCGGTTCCAGTCACGGTTTACGGCCTCGCCAAATGGCGCGGCGCTCTTCAGCGGCTCTATGGCCGGGATCACGCTCAGGTGCAGGCCCGCGTGCATCACGCCGATCAACGGCACCAACAGAATCAACGCCGGCGCCCAGGCCTGCCGCCGCCGCCGCAGAATCGACACGATGCACGCGCCCCAGACCAGCGTGATCAACCCGGCGCTGAACAGCACGCCGGCGCCGAACCCGTCCATGTTCAGGGCGACCGTGCTGGCATCGAGCGGCAGGCGCTTATGGTCGACGGTCAGTAGCGCCACGGCGCCAATGCACATCAGGGCGCCCGCGCCTGTGGCGGCGTACACGCTGAACTTCACGGGCCAGCCAAGCCACTTGCCTGCAAGTGTGGTCTGCATTCGCATCACCCCCCAGGCGATTCCAAGCGCCAGGGGCGGAAACAGCGGCAGTACATAGCCCGACCGCTTGCCCGAAATGATCGAAAAGAACAGCAGGATCACCGCCGCCCACGCGAAGACCCCAAGCGCAGCGCGCGCCGCCGGGGTGTGCCGCATGCGCCAGGCCGCGCGAACCGCCCCCGGCAGAAAAATAATCCACGGCAGCGCCACCGGCGGAATCACCAGCAGAAAAAACCATATGGGCTCGGCGTGATGAAACGACTGCGTGGCACGACCGGCCGACTGCTTGAACAGCAGGCGCTCCAGATACCAGTCGCCGGCCTGGTTCGCGGCCAGCAGCAGCCAGCCCAGCGTGATCAGCCCGCCCAGCAGCGCGCCGACGCCGATCGCCGTGAAGCAGACGCCGCGGCGCCCGCGCCAGCTAAGCCCCAGCACGAGCGCGCCCAGGGCGGGAATCACAAGCCCCACCGGGCCCTTGACCAGACAGGCGTAGCCGAGCGCGCCGACGGTCGCGATAATCCAGGCCACGCGCGCCCGCCAGGTCTCCGCCAGGGCAGCGTGAAGCAGCGTGACCACGCCCAGCGTCGTCCACATATAGAGGAAGGAATCGATCAGACTGCGCGTACCGCGATCCAGCACGAACACGAAAGTCCACAGAAACCCGGCCGCCATCCAGCCGGTCAGGCGCGACGCGAACAGCACCCGCGCCAGATGCACAAGCAGCAGCCCCGTAAGCAGCGCCGCCAGGGCGGACACAATGCGCGCCGCCACCAGGTAGGTCGTGCCGGTGGCGTACTTGACCGCAACGACGGACCAGGAATAGCCGGGCGGTTTTTCTCCGTAGACGTCGCCGTTCAGGCGCGGCACCAGCCAGTCACCGTACTCGCCCATCTGGCGGGCGGCCTCGACGTAGCGCAGGTCGTCGACGTGCCAGGGCCCGCGCGAAAACCAGGCCGGCACGAACAGCAGCACGAACGCCGCGAGCATCAGCAGCGCGACCTGCCGGTCCGGACGGGAGCCTTCCTCGGTGTCCATGCCTGAACGATAACTTTGCACATCGGTTCCACAACGCGGGTGATTGCGGACGCCCCCGTATGCTGGTTAGCTTCGGGCTTTCACCGGAAGTGCTTTGTCCCAGACGCTGCTGATCGCGAATCTGTTCAAGACCGAAACGGCGTTTTTCGCCATCGGCATTGCCGGGCAGGTTCTGTTCACACTGCGCATACTCGTGCAGTGGGTGGCCAGCGAGAAAGCCAAAGACAGCGTCGTGCCGATCAGCTTCTGGTGGCTGTCGGTGGCTGGCACGCTGCTGCTGCTGGTGTACGCCTGGTTTACGCGCGACCCGATTTTTCTGATCGCCCCGACGCTGAACCTGTTCCTGTACATCCGCAACCTGATGATCGCGGGCAGGGGGCGCAGGCTGGGCACGGTCATGATTCCGCTTGGCGCCGTGATGATGATCAGCGGGGGGGTCGCGGCGTACCTCACCGCCGAGGAAAAGCAGATTCTTAACCTCGATGCCTCGCCCTTCTGGCTGACGGTGGGTCTCGCGGGGACCGCCCTGTGGACGCTGCGCTTTCCCGTACAGTGGATCGTCAGCGAGCGCGCGGGCAAAAGCGTGTTGCCGCCCGTGTTCTGGTGGATGAGCATTTTCGGCGCCGGGCTGCTGACCGCCTACGCGGCCTACAAGCCTGACGCCGTGTTCGTGCTGGCGTACGCCCTGAACCCGATACCGGCCATTCGCAACCTGATGCTGATCTATCGCAAGCCGAAGCCCGCGCAAAAAACGCTTGAGTGACCGCCATCACGCATGAATGGATGCGTGAAGCTGCCCCGGCGGGTGGCGGCGACGAAAATTCCGCCCCACGCCACGTGAATACAGTGGGGAAATCGCCATTTTCGGGGGTTTGCAGGCGCGTGGTTAAATCGGCAACGCCCCGTCCGGAAACGGGGTACGGAAAAGGCGTCCGTGCTACGCCACCTGCGACTGGCGGAACGCGTGCACCGCACGCAGCTCTGCCATTTTTCGCTCGGCGTGCAGGTTCGGGTTGGTGATCGCCAGGATGCGCTCGATGGACCGTCCCAGTTTCTCGGCCAGTGTCAGCAGTGAATACAGTGGATGCGCGCGCACGAGCTCGCGGTCATCGGGCGTGCCGGAACGTTTGACATCCTTGTACCGCGCCGAGAGTTCCGCGGCGTAAATGGCGTTGGCCTCAGCCTGGTTCACGGCCTCAATGCTGCCGCGCACGCGATGAAGCATGTCGGCCATAACCTTGGCGGCCGTTGCCAACATGCTGCGCGCTTCGTCGTCGGTAAGTCGTTCGGTAGACATAAGTATGCTCCTGTTCAAAAGACCCCAGAAGCATACAGAGGGGTGCGACAAGATTTGGCGCACACGACGGGTGACGGTATTTCGGCAGTTGAGGCGGCAAAGCCGCCGCCTCTCTCGTTAGCCCCCGGTGAAGCGCAGCGCCAAAGGCGCAAGCGAAACCGGGGGTACGCGATGCCAATAGATTCCGAGCCGGCGAAGCCGGCGGCTCGTCATTCCAGAAAGAAGCGCTCATCGAACGTCAGACCGTGGTTCGCAACCAGCTTCCGAATCTCGTCCTCGAACGAACTCTTCTTGTGATGCTCTTCCTGCCGGTCGATGTACCCGCGAACGTCCCCAACTTTCGATTCGCTGACACTGAACGCGCCATACCCGCGCTGCCACCGGAAATCGACAGTCGGGAACTGCTTGCGGAACCAGCGCGACGAATTGGCCTTAAGCTTCTGCATGAACTCCGCCGTGTTCAACGAGGCGGGCAGGTCAATCAACAGGTGAAGGTGATCCTCCACACCGTTCAACGCGAGAACGGCAACATTGAGGTCTTCGGATACCGTGCGGATGTACCCGTACATGCGCGGGCGGACGTCTTTCGTCAGGTGAGGCCTACGCTCCTTCGTGCTGAAGACAACGTGCAGGAGTTGGCGCGTGTATGTGTGGGACATGGCAAGATGATACCGGACGGGTGTCGGCGCGCCCACTCAAGAGCCGCCTGCTTCGCAGGCTCCGGGTTCGATCGGGATGCATTCCCCCGGTTCCGCTCCGCCTACGGCGTACACTCCACCGGGGGCTAACCGGAGAACCGCCGGCAAGCCGGCTCAATTGCCTACCCCGTAGCTTTGGCCTTGTCTTCGGCCATGTGGCACTTCTTGTATTTCTTGCCGGAGCCGCAGTGGCACGGGTCGTTGGGGCCGGGGAGTTTTCGCTTTTCCTTGGCCCGGTAGCCGGTGTTTGCTGATGGCGCGGCGCGCGACGCCTGGTCCATTTGCCTTCTGGTTTCGGCCTGGGCCTGGGTTGGGGCCGGCATGCCGCTGGTGCTTGTGCTTCCGATGGCGGGCTTGTTTGCGGTTGCGCCGGCGTCCATGGCGCGTTGGGGCTCGGGTGGTTTTTCGAACTTTACTTCGATGCGGAACAGGGTGCTGATCACCTCCATGTCCACTTCATCGAGCATGACTTCGAAAACCTCGTGCCCCTTCTTCTTGTAGGCGTCCTTCGGGTCCTTCTGGGCGTAGCTTTCCCAGTGGATGCTGCCCTTGATGACATCAAGATTTCGCAGGTGCTGCTTCCAGTGCTCGTCGATGCTTTGCAGCAACAAGTAGCGTTCAAGCTGGCGCATGCGCCCGTAGTTGGGCTTGCCGCCCGGCGTCTTCATCAGCTCGCCGTCCTGGTCACTGCAGATGCGCCTTTCGCGCTCCTCGTACAGTTTCGTCGCGCGGTCGATCAGCTCATTCTTGACGGCGTTGAAATGTTCGGGGCCGCCTTCGCCCTTCGGCAGACCGTCCACGTCAAGCTCTTCGTTGAAGGCCTTGTGGTAGTCAACGGCGACGCTGCCCAGGTCCCATAGTTCCGTGCGGTCGATGTTCTTGAGCAGGTGTTTTTCAAGGCTCGCCTGGATCACATTCTCGATGCGGTCCACCACGGACTGCCGCAGCTTCTCGCCGTGTACGCGGCTGCGCACCGTCTGCGCCAGGCGGAACACCGCTTCCTCAGTCGTGATATCGCGCAGGGCGTCTTCACTGATCTCAATGTCGTGCTCTTTGTCCGCCCAGTGGGAAAGCTCCTTGGCGACGCGGGCGCTGAAGCGGGTTTTGTCGGTCAGCTTCTCGACCTTGTCGATCTCGGTGATCGTCGCGCGCACGTGCTTGCGGACGTTGCCCTCAAGCTCGAAGTAGTCGCCGCGAGACATGCCGGCCAGAAACACCTGCCTCATGCGGTAGACCGACTTGCGCTGGCCGTTGTTGACGTCGTCGTACTCGATGAGGTTTTTGCGGATGTCGAAATTTCTCTGCTCAACCTTCTTCTGGGCGCGCTCGACGCTGTTGCTGACCATCTTGGCCTGGATCGGCTGCCCGTCCTTCAAGCCCAGCGACTGCATCAGCCCTTTGATGCGCGGGCCGGCAAACAGGCGCATCAGCTCGTCTTCGAGGCTCAGGAAAAACTGGCTTGAGCCCGGGTCGCCCTGTCGTCCGCAGCGCCCGCGAAGCTGGTTGTCGATGCGGCGGGATTCGTGGCGTTCCGTACCGATGACGCACAGCCCGCCCAGCTTGATGATTTCCTCGTGTTCGGCGTCGCACTCCGGCGCGTACTTTTTGGCGCGCTCGGTCAGCAGCTCATCGAACTCGACTTCCGCCTTCAGGCGCACGTCACGCGGCACGTTCCAGCCCGGCGCGTCCTTGAATTCGTCGGGCAGCAGCGAATCCACGCTGATGCCTTCCTTCTTTAACTCCTGCAGCGCTGAGTGCTTCGGGTTGCCCCCAAGCAGAATGTCCGTGCCGCGGCCGGCCATGTTCGTGGCGACAGTGATGTTACCCTTGCGGCCGGCCTGGGCGACGATGTCGGCCTCGCGCTCGTGGTATTTTGCGTTCAGCACGCTGTGTTTGAGCCCGCGTACTTCCAGCAGTCGCCCCAGATGCTCGGAGTTTTCTACGCTGGTGGTGCCGACGAGAATCGGGCGCCCCTGCTCGTGAATCTTTTCAATTTCGTCCGCGATGGCTTCCCACTTTTCGTCGCCCGTGCCGTAGATCAGGTCGTTGCGGTCCTCGCGCACGAGGGGGCGGTTGGTGGGCATGGCGGCGACATCGAGCTTGTAGATTTTGGCGAACTCGGCCGCTTCGGTCATGGCGGTGCCGGTCATGCCGCCGAGCTTGTTGTAGAGCTTGAAGTAGTTCTGCAACGTAATGGTCGCCAGGGTAAAGCTTTCGGCGCGGGGTTTCAGCCCGTGCTTGGCCTCGACCGCCTGGTGCAGCCCGTCAGACCAGCGGCGCCCGTGCTGCATACGCCCGGTGAACTCGTCCACGATCACGATTTCGGGGCCGTTGTCCCCTTCATGGATGACGTATTCCTTGTCCAGATGAAACAGGTGGTTCGCGCGCAGGGCCTGCTCCATCAGGTGGGGCCACTGCATGTGCGCGCCGTCGTAAAGGTTTTTGATGCCAAGTGCCTTCTCGACCTTCTTGACGCCGGTTTCGGTCAACAGGGCCTGGGATTCCTTTTCCTTCTTTTCGAAATCGTAGTCCGCCAGCGCGTTGAGGTAAATGCTGCGGTCCTGCAACAGCATGTTCTTGCCGTGCTTGTCCGCCAATTTGTCCTTCAGCTCTTCGGCGTCGACGCCCTTGAGCGTTTTCGCGATCTCGTCGGCCTTGGCGTACAGGTCGGCCGTGCCTTCCGGGCTGCCGCTGATAATGAGCGGGGTGCGGGCTTCGTCGATGAGAATGCTGTCGACTTCGTCAATGATGGCGTAGTGAAGGTCGCGCTGGCACTGCTGGCGCGGGTCGATCTTCATGTTGTCGCGCAGGTAATCGAAGCCGAACTCGTTGTTGGTGCCGTAGGTGACGTCGCGTCCGTACATGGCGCGGCGTTCTTCGTTGTCCATGTCGGACTGGATCCAGCCGACGGACATGCCCAGCAGCCCCAGCACGCGCCCCTGTTCTTCGGCGTCGCGGCGGGCGAGGTAATCATTGACGGTCACGACGTGTACGCCGCGACCTTCAAGGGCGTTGAGGTACATGGCAAGTGTGGCGACGAAGGTCTTGCCTTCGCCGGTAACCATTTCGGCGATCATGCCCTTGTGCAGGATCATGCCGCCCATGAGCTGTACGGGGAAATGCGCCTTGTAGGGAATGTCTTCTTCGGTAATGGGGTCCTTGACGATGCGCCGCCCGCCAAGCATTCGCCAGGAGGCCTCGCGCACGCAGGCAAAGGCCTCCACCAGCAGCCCGTCAAGCGTTTCGCCTTCGCGCAGTCGCTGCTTGAACTCGGCGGTTTTGGCCTTGAGCTCTTCGTCGTTGAGCTTGTTGGTTTCAGGAAACCGCTCAATAATTTTCTCAGTGTCGGCGTGAAGGGAGCGAATGACACGCTCGTTGCGCGTGCCGACGAAAAAGCGGAGGACCGTATCTACAACACCCATGGGCTGATCTTCGTCTCGTGGTTCCAACCCGCAATGCCGGGTCAAAGCAACTTGCGTGGCGCGCCAATCGGCAGTGCTATCGTCACAGGCTGCAAGCCGGTATACTCACGCTGAAACCCTTGTGGGTCAAGCGCCGGGTTATTCGCTAAACGATCTCCGGGCTTGCTTTGTTTCATGCCTTGTTTCCGGCCCTGTTTCATGGCCGATTGCGTATGGCCGATTGCGTGAGGAGGCGACCGTGCTCCGCAGACTGCTGATACTGCCCCTGCTGGCGCTGCCGTTGCTGTTCGTGCCCGCACAGGCCCAGGACGCGGCGCCGCGTATGGTTGAGTTGCGCATCGTGGCGCTGAGCCGCGGCTACATGCGCCCCATGCGAACCACCGCGGATCGGATCGCGCGACTCGACGGCATCGAAGGTTGCGAAATGCTCGGCTTCGGGGGCGACACCGCGCGCTACAAATTAACCACGCGACTGGATGACAACGCCCTCGCGGAAACACTGCAACTCAACATCCTGGGGCGCGGGCCGGAATTTCTGACCCTGTCCAATGCCGAAAGCTGGCGCGCTCGACGGGCCGAAGCGCGGGGCCTTGTCACGCAGATCGCGCTGGCCATCAGCCGGCAGCCCCAGCCAAGCTGGAACAGCGACATGGAGGCGCTGTTCGAGGACACCAGCAACATCAAAGAACGCATGATCCGGCTTGAACTCAACCCCGCCTTGCTGAACGGCACGTTCTACAAACCGGCGGACTACCACATTGAGGAAGAGTGGGACGGCAGCAGCGGCACCTACAAAGTGTGGGCCGGCGACCGCTGGGAAGGCGTCAGCGTGCCCAACGACGACTGGTGGGTCGATGATTCGGACGAGCCCCCGGGCGTCGCGTCGGACCCGAACTCCCGTTTTGTCGGCATCCGCGTTTACCGCAGCTCATGGTCGAACAGTATGACATGGGTGGATTCCGAAGGACTGCTGCTCGACGGCTACGCGGGCCACCGCGGCGAAACCGACGGCGACGGAATTCTACAAGTGCAGCACGGCGCAACCTGGATCAAGGATATCCTGTCCGCCGTCGCGGCCATTCGTGTGCGCGACCCCAAGCGCGGTATCGACCGACTGCCCAGCGGCCGGGGCTGGAACATCTTCGACCAGTTCGACCGCGAGAATAACAAGATCGATCGCTGGGACCTATCCCACTACGACCGCAACTCCCTGACCCTGACCTGGCGCGAAGTGGACGGGCGCAAAGTCGCCAATCTGCGCGCGCACCACAGCGCGCACCCGTTTTACCTGGAGGCCGAGCTGGACACGGAGACTGTGCTTGAGGATTACGCGCGCCGCGCAATCGACGAAGACCTGAACCTGGCGACCGTGCAGGAAGCCGAGTTGGGCGACGCGCTGGTCTGGATATGCGGCGCGGAGGAAAGCGTTGAGGTTTTCCGCGCCCGTGAACGCGAGGCCGCGGCTTCCTTCAAGCTGATCCGCGAGGCCCTGGCCAGGGCGTCCGAAACGCACGCGCTGGACGACCTGTGCGGGCGGCTTGACGACGCGGAGTTGCCGGGGCGTCTGGGCGTGAAGCTTAAGCTGGAAGGCTTCACGGCGGCGGATTTCGTCATTACGCGGCAGATGCTGGGTGACGTGGAGATCAGCGTCGGGTCGGTACGAACCGGCGGGCGCAACTGGCAACTGGTGAACGCCGCGAGCGGCAACGTGATCCGGAGTAACCGATGAAAAAGCTGATCGTTATCTGCGCGCTGGCACTCTTGATCATTGCGAGTTGTGAGGATTCCACAAACCAGCAGCCGGTTCGGTTTGTGGACCAGACCCGCATCTGCAGCCCCGACGCCATCCCGCTCGGCGCGCCGGACAAGGCCGTGCAGACCGAGGCCATGACGCACATGAACCTGCTGTACCGTCAGATCACACTCAAGGCCCAGATGGCGCCGGACAAACAGGCTTTCTATCGCTCGCTGGCCGGCACACTGGACGCCACGAAGCTCGGCAAACTCGGGCTGACAGAAAACGAGTTCAAGGGCACCTACTACACCAAGGCCAGCGACTACAGCCTGAGCATCGTCGGCAACCAGTTGACCATCACCGCGGCGCAGATCGGCTCGCGCGGGCGCGTCGACCCGCAGACCTTCAAGCTGCCGTAATCAAGTGGCCCTGGGACTGCGCCCGGACAGCTTGCTGTCGCGCTGGGGCGCGGCGTCCAGGCGCTCGGGATGCATGATGGCGCCCGCGCAGGCTGCTGTCGCGGCGATCACGACACCGCCCCGGTGACAGCCCTTCGGCGCGACGACTGTGGTCAAAAGCGCGCCGGTGGCGCCCAGACTTTCGGGCGATGTCCCGGGCGGGTGAACACTCACGCCGGAATCCACAAGCTGGCTGATCAGGTCCTGGCGCAACGCGGCGCGGTAAACTTCGCGCGTGTCGGGAATCAGGTGGCACTCCACGCTCGGATTCAGACGCCGCAGCTTGATGATATCGACGACCTTGCGCACGGATTCGAGACCGCAGCTCCCGCGCCCGCCGATGATCACGCGCTTGACCGGCTCGCCGGACAGCTCCCCTACCGTCTGCCATTCGTCGGCGCTGTCGCCCAACACCGTGAGCTGCGCGTGCCCGAGATCGAGTTGCGCCGTGTACGCGTAGCTTGCGTCTTTCTCGGGCTCGAGAGTCGTGTACGGCCGGGCGATGCGTTTGTTCAGCTCCGCTACGCCTTCGCGATCCGGCAGGCAGAAGACTCCGAAGACGCCGGCGTGCGATGCCTGCGCGGCCAGGGCCATGCGTTCATTCAGCGTAAACCCGCCCAGCCCGCCGATTTCAAGCGCCCGCCCAACCAGGCGATCGCGCGAAACTTCGCGGCGCAGGGTGAAAAACACGTCGCGTCCCGAAACCAGCGACTGCCGTTGACCCGCCTGCGCGCCGAAGCCCGTTTCAGGGCGAAGGCTCGTCAAGTCAACGCGCACGGCCTGCGGCACCGTCAGTGCCAGCGACTTCCCCGCCAGCAACCCGGCCAGATCCCGCGCCGTCACCCTTAAGCCAAGCGCGCCGATGCCCCCGAGCTGGTGAATCTCGGGCAGTCCGGAAACCGCAAGCTCGCCGGGAACAACCAATGATTGCTCAAGCACATGCGCAACTTCGCAGCCGGCGGCCGGGATCACACGCTTGATGCCCGCCTGCGCGGCGGCCTCGTGAAGCTGTTTGCGCCTGGCCGCGGCAGCCGCGTCCGGTGCGGGCAGGTTGTCATCCGTGAACAGGACCACGCGGTCGGGGTGCTTGATTTCCTCGCCGCCCGCCAGCAGATAAGCCTTCAGCGCGGCCAGCCCGTCCTGCGGACCCATCACGACGAGTTGCGGTTGAGCTTCGATGCGGTCACCGGCCACGATATTCCGCGCGTCGGTGACGCTTTGCAGCAATCGAACGACAGCGGTTTGCGGAGTGTGCGGCATCGTCTATTTCGCCAGGGGCGCTGTCTCGCCCATGATCTCGTAAAGCGGCTCGCGCCAGGCGGTGATCAGTTCTGCTACCGGCAAGTCGATTGGCACCGTGCCCTGCAAACCTTCGATGACCAGCTGATTCTCGCGGGTGACTTCGCCGATTTCAAACAGCGGCACGCCTTCAAAGAAGCGGAACAGCCCGGCTTCATTGGTCGGGTCGACCTCAAGCACGATGCGGCTGTTGCTTTCACTGAACAGCAGCGTGCTGTCGTCGATGTCCGTATCCACGGCTGCCAGTTCCTGCCGCAGCTTCACCTTCGCGCCGAGACGCCCGCCGATGCACATTTCGGCCAGGCACGCGGCCAGCCCGCCTTCTGCGCAGTCGTGGGCGCTGAGCACAATGCCCGCATCCTGCGCGGCGTTGATGGCGCGGTAGGATTTGAGCGCGCCCTCCACGTTCACGCGCGGCGGCACCTCGTGCTTTTCGCCGGTCACAAGCTCGAAGTGCGTGCCCGCGAACTCCCGGTGCGTGTAGCCGACAAGAAACAGCTTGCTGCCCGGCTTTTTCAGGTCACTGGTCGTCAGCGCGTCGAGACTGACTGCCTTGCCTATGGCGCTGATCAACAGCGTGTGCGGAATGTGAATGCTCACGCCGGCCTCGGTCAGGAATTCGTTGTTCAGGCTGTCCTTGCCGCTGATGAAGGGCGTCCCGTAGGCCCGCGCCGCGTGCAAACAGGCGTAGCAGGCGCGCACCGCGGCGCCGAGGCGATCATCCTTGTTGCAGTTGCCCCAGCTGAAGTTGTCGAGGATCGCGCAGTGGTCGATATCGCCGCCGGTCGCGACGTAGTTGCGCAGGGCTTCGTCGATGTTCGACATAGCCATCCAGTACGGATCAATGTCGCCGTACATGGTGTTCAAGCCGTTGCTGATCACGAACGCGTCGTCACTGTCGAGCTTCGGCACGATGGCCGCGCCGTCGCTTGGCCCGTCGCGCATGGGCCCGGTGAAAGGTTTCACAGCGCTGCCGGCCTGGACCTCGTGGTCATACTGGCGCACGACCCATTCCTTGCTGCAGACGTTCCATGAGCCGAGGATTGCTTTCAGCACATCATGGGCGTCGTCGCGTTTGACCGTGCCTTCCGGGACGACCCGATGCTCCGGCGCGGACCAGACGGCGTCGCGCCAGACTTTGGGCATGCCGTCGTGCAGGAATTTCATCTCGAGGTCGCAGACTCTTTCGCCATGCCAGTCCAGACGCAGGCGTTTGTCGCCGGTAAATGTGCCGATATCCGTGGCTTCAACATCCTCGGATTCGAACAGCTCAAGGGCTTCTTTTACGCAACGGGCCGGCACGGCAATCACCATGCGCTCCTGCGCCTCGCTGATCCACGTTTCGAGATAGGTCAGCCCTTCGTACTTCAAGGGCACGCGCGCGAGCTCTACCTCCGCGCCCAGTGTCTCCCCCATCTCGCCGACGGCACTGCTCAGCCCGCCCGCGCCGCAGTCCGTGACCGCATGATACAGGCCGAGATCGCGCGCCTTCAGCAGCGTTTCTTGAACCATTTGTTCCTGTATGGCGTTGCCGATCTGGACCGCGCCGCTGCTGACAACTTCGCTCTTGCTTGTCAGTTCCTCGCTGCTGAAGGTCGCGCCGCCAATGCCGTCGCGGCCCGTACGTCCGCCTATCACGACGATATGGTCGCCCGCCTTCGCGGCTTTCTCGACTTTATCGCGCGGCATGATGCCGACGCTGCCCGCGTACACGACCGGGTTGCCCGTGTAGCGCGCATCGAAGTGTACGCCGCCGTTCGCTGTCGGAATGCCCATGCGGTTGCCGTAGTCGCGCACGCCGCTTACCACGCCCTGCATGATCTTCTTCGGGTGCAAGGCACCCTTGGGGACGTTCTCGCGCGGCAGGTCCGGCGGGCCAAAACAGAAGACGTCCGTATTAACGATAGGCCGCGCCCCCAGGCCGGTGCCCAGAATGTCGCGTATCACGCCGCCGATGCCCGTGCCCGCGCCGCCGTAGGGCTCAATGGCGCTGGGATGATTGTGGGTTTCGACCTTGAAGCAAATGGCGTCTGTTTCGTCGAACGCGATCACGCCCGCGTTGTCCTTGAACACGCTCAGGCACCAGTCCTTGTTGAGCTCGGTGGTGGCCTTGAAGACGGTGTCTTTCAGCAGGTTGTCGATCTTGCCATTTGCCGGCACATCACCAAGCTCGAACAGGCTGTCCTGCGCAAGCTGGTCTTCGCCACCCGGTCCCTTCTCGCGGTAGTAGACGTGCCCGGCCAGGGTCTTGTGCTTGCAATGCTCGGACCATGTCTGCGCGATGGTCTGCAGCTCGACGTCGCTGGGCTCGCGCTGTTCGGTCTCGAAGTACGCCTTTACCGCGCGCATCTCCTCGATGTTCAGGGCCAGTCGGTGCTGCTTGCTGACGGCGGCGAGATTCTCGTCGCTCAGGCTGCGCACAGCGACTTCCACGCGCTTGAAATCGTACTTGCGACCACGCGGCAGGCTGTCCAGTTGCAGCGGCCCGCGGTGAGCTTCGTCAACGACGATGTTGCCAAGCGCCGGGGCGGCGCGACTCAGGTCCTGCGCACTGGGCGAGTTCGGAAACACGTACTGGTCGCCCGACTTGACGGCGTCCGGGTCGATGCCCGTGTCACGCAATGCCCTGCCAAGGGATTGCTCAACCGGGTCCATCACACCCGTGCGGCGCATGATGTGAAACAGGCGGTCGCCCTCGGGCTCGGGCTGGTTGCCTTCAAAGACTTCGGCGGTTTCCAGCACCGAATCCGCCAGCAGGCGCGAGCCGATCTTCTCCGCTTCATCGCGGCTGATCAGCCCCTCTATAAGGAAGAGACGTTGGTGAATCACGCCGTCGGCATTCACGCCGGCCGCGGCTAGCTTGCGCGCAACCCGCAGACTGTCGGGGCTTTGCGCCCCCTGCTTCGGGACAACTCGAATCTTCCAGAGCATCATAACCCTCGCGCGTGAAGATACAGCGCCGGGACGAGTATGCCATGGGTGTGGAAATCAAAATGCAGCCACAGGCTGAAGCTGTTTCATGTTTGCTTACGCGGATGCCGCGGAACTTGCCGCCGCGAAAGCCTGTACTCAGTGCGCTACGACGTCGGCACTTCCGTCGCGCCGCTTTGGACGGCCCACAATTCGGCGTACGTCCCGCCGTGGGTCAGCAGCTCGTCGTGGCTGCCTTCTTCTTCGACCTGGCCGTCTTTGATGACGACAATGCGGTCGGCCTTGCGAATCGTGCTCAGCCTGTGCGCGATCACAAGCGCCGTGCGGCCGGCCGTCAGTTCTTCGAGATTCTGCTGAATCATGCGCTCGGTCTCGGTGTCCACGCTGCTGGTGGCTTCGTCCAGCACGAGAATCGGCGCATTCTTGAGCAGCGCCCGTGCAATGCTCAAACGCTGGCGCTGACCGCCGCTTAGCTTGATGCCGCGCTCGCCGACGATGGTGTCGTAGCCGCCCGGCAGGCTGCTTACAAAATCATGAAACTGAGCGTGTTTGCTGGCGTTCTCGATTTGCTCGTTCGTCACGTCCACGCCCGGGTAGGCGATGTTTTCGCGGATCGTCCCGTGAAACAGGAACACGTCCTGGCTCACCAGCGCGATCTGGCGGCGCAGGTCGTGCTGCCTGAGTTCGCGAATGTCCACGCCGTCAATCTTGATCGCACCCTCATTGATGTCGTACAGGCGCAACAGCAGCTTGATCAGCGTGCTCTTGCCCGCGCCGGTGGTCCCCGCGATGCCGATCATTTCGCCCGCGCGGACTTTCATGGCCAGCCCATTCAGCACCGGCTCACGCTCGCGATACTTGAACACAACCTTGTCGAACTCGACTTCGCCCTTTGCCCGCTGTAACTCGACCGGCTGATCAGGGTCCTGCACGCGGCTGGGTGTATCCAGCAGCCCGAAGATGCGCGTGGCACTGGCCTTGGCTCGCTGGTACTCGTCGAATGTCTGCCCCAGGCGCGTGAGTGGCCACAGCAGGCGCTGGATCATCATGCAGAACAGCACGAGCTCGCCAGCCGTCAGGGCACCCTGCATCACCCACCAGCCGCCCAGCACGATCACGCCCGCGAAGCCGAGCGCGATGCCCATGCGGATGACCGGCACGAACACGCTGTTGAGTTTGATGGCGTGGTGGTTGGCCTTGCGGTAGTGCTCGCTGGCTTCCTCGACGCGGCCGGCCTCGTACTTCTCGGCCGTGAAGCTTTTGATGACCAGTATGCCGCCGATGTTGTTTTCGAGTCGCGAGGCCACTTCGCCGACGCTCTCGCGCACGCCCTTGTAGCGCGGCTCAAGCATACGACTGAATTTGAAGCTGCCGAGAATAATCAGCGGCATGGTCACCAGCCCGATGGCGGCCAGCGAGGGCGAAATCGTGATCATCACGGCGCCCGCGAACAGCAGCAGCACGACCAGCTGCACCAGGTCGTTGAACGCGCTGTTCAGGAAACGCTCAAGCTGGTTCACGTCGTCGTTGAGCATGGCGAGGGTTTTGCCGAGGCGGTGTTCCTCGAAGAAGCGGATCTCGCGATCCTGCATCGCCGAGTACGCGTCGAGGCGCAGGCGGTGCTGCAGGTTCTGGGCGATGGTCATGAAGCCGTAGCCGTAGCCCCACTGGGACAGGCTCTCGAAGCCGAAGATCAGGATGGTCAGCACGGCCAGAAAGATGATCTGCGGGAACATCTCCGTCAGCCCGACGTTCGCCATGAATGCGGGTGCATTGCCGGTGACGGAATCGATCAGCCACGCGACCAGAATCGGCGGCGCCAGGTCGAGAATCTTGTTCGCAACGGAAGACGAAATGGACGCAGAGAGTCGCCCCCGCATCGGCCCCATATACGAGAACAACCGCCACATAGGGCGCGCGGCAGGCTGCAGCAAAGGCTCCTCGTCGGCCATGCCCCGGGTTTACATTAACAGAGGACGTTGAACACATCTGGACGCGGTTCTGTCGCGGAGTGGACTGGTCTTGCGGGGCGGTTACAACACCTGAATGCCTGAGCTACCAGAAGTTGAGGTTACCCGCAGGAAGATCGCACCGAAGCTGGTGGGGCGGACGATTGCTCGTGTTCACACTACGGGCGAGAGTTACTTCTTTCTGACGCCGCCTGCTGAACTGCGACGCCGCCTCAAGGGGCGCGAGTTCTCCGCGCTGGACCGGCAAGGTAAGTATCTCCTTGCCACTCTAAACGACGGCTCTCGCCTGCTGCTTCACCTGGGCATGACCGGGCAGTTGTTTGTGCAGGGCAGCTCCAGTCTGCGCCTGCTTTCGAGCACGTCGCGTGCGACGCTGAAGCCTGAAGCCCAGACCGAATTCAAGCCGGACGGACACACCCACCTGCGCCTGGCGTTCGACGATGGCGGGCCTGAAGTCTGGTTCCGCGACGTGCGCAAGTTCGGCAAAGTCCTCTGGATCGCGCCGGGCGAGTCCGACTCGCGCCTCGACAAACTGGGCGTGGATGCGTTGCTCGCAACCGGCGACATCCTCTGGCAGGCCAGCCGCAAGCGCACAGTCGCGGCCAAGAACCTGATCCTGGACCAGTCCATCCTGGCCGGCGTGGGCAACATCTATGCGGACGAGTCCCTGTTCCTGTCCGGCGTACGCCCGACCCGGCGCGCGGGCAAACTGACTCGCGCGGAATGCGACGCGCTGGCTGCAAACATCGTGCGTGTAATGCAACGCAGTATCGAAACCGGCGGCAGCAGCATCAGCGACTACATCAGCCCCGACGGTGAAGATGGCGCCTACCAGGACGAGCGCATGGCCTACGCACGCACCGGCGAGCCCTGCAAAGTCTGCGGCACGCTGATCAAACGCATCGTCGTCGGTCAACGGGGCACGCATTTCTGCCCGGTGTGTCAGAAGTAGTGGTCTGTGGCCACGGCGTGAAATGGCTACTAGAGTCTGCCCCACTCATGCTGTCCCTGGCCGAACTTAAACGCACCGTCCGCCTGCTTGAGCCGATGATTGTCGGGCGACGGGTCCAGCGTTTCGTGCAGCCGACTGAACATGCCATCTACCTGGAACTATTCGGCTGGGACGACGAGGCCGACAGCAGCAACAAGCTGTGGCTCTGCCTCAGCGCACATCCGAAGCTGGCGCGTGCGTCTTTCGGCGCGGCGCCGACGGCACCGCCCTGGCCGCCGGATTTTGCGGCCCTGCTCAAGTCCCGCATTCACCGGGCGCGCCTGGCCGGCATTCGCATTGTCAACGACGACCGCATGGCCGCGCTGCTGTTTGAGCACAAGGAAGGCAGCTACGAGCTGCTGCTTTCGTTGATGGGCCCCCGCAGCAACGTCTACCTGCTGGACCTGGACGGCAAGCTGCACGGAGCCCTGCGGGCGCTTTCAAGCACGCGCGGAGAGCTTAAAATCGGGCAGTCCTGGACCAACCCGCCCAAACCCGAGGGCGCAAGTGATGGCAGTGACCGCTGGACGGACAGGCCGGATGACGATTTCCTAGCGCAGATGTCCGAGCACTACTCAGCGGAAGATGCCAAGCTTCAGGCGGCGCAATTGCGCCATCGCCTTGAGACAGCAATCAAGAAGGAACTCGACTTCGCGCTGCGCCGTACAAACAAGATCGAGCAGGACCTGCTGGAAGCCAAGGACGCCCGCGACAAAAAACGCTACGGCGAGCTTCTGAAGCAGGTCATGGCCAACGTGCGCGAGGGGGACACCCACGTGACGGCCAGGGACTATGAAACCAACGAGGAAGTCAAAATCCCGCTCGATCCGAAGCTCACGGCCGGCGAGAATCTCGACCGCTACTTCAAACGCTACCACAAGGGGCTGATCGGCACGAACATGCTGGGCCAGCACCTGGATATCACGCGCAGCCACGCGGCCGACATTCAGAAATTACAGGTCGAGTTGCAGGCCACGCACGATCTGGAAGGCCTGCAGGATTTCGCCGCGCGCCCGCTGGTGAAAGAGCTGTGCGACAAGCACTGCCCCGAAGAGCAGCCGTCCCGCCCGCCGAAGAAGAAGCCCGAGAAGAAGGACGTGCCCGGGCGCATGCTGCCGCGCAAGTATCGCACGACGGACGGGCTCGAGGTCTGGGTCGGCAAGAGCGACGAGGGCAACGATTACCTGACCACCAGGCTGGCTGCGGGCAACGACTGGTTCTTCCACGTGGAGGGGTACCCGGGCAGCCACACGATTCTAAGGACGGCCGGGCGTAAAGACCCGCCCCAGGAGAGCGTGCTTGAAGCAGCCGAGTTGTGCGCCCACTTCAGCAAGTTGAAAGACGCCAGCAAACTCGACGTGCACGTCGCGGCCATCAAGTACGTGAACAAGCCAAAGGGCGCAAAGCCCGGGCTCGTGCACGTGAGCCACGGCAAGAGCGTAGGCCTGCGCCGCGACCCCGCGCGTTTGAAGCGCATCCTGGACGCGCGCATCAAGGACTAGCCCTTGGCCATACGTCGCAGCACCGTGTGCAGGATGCCGCCGTTGCGGTAGTACTCGACTTCCATGTTGTTGTGCAGGCGGCAGATGACTTCGAAAGTTTTCTCGCCGGCTTTCACCTTCAGTGTCTGCTTGGGCTTGATGTCGTTCGGCACTTCGATGTCGAAAGTCTCGTCGCCCTTCAGACCGAGGCTGGCCGCGCTTTCGCCGTCCTTGAAGGTCAGGGGTAGCACGCCCATGCCGATCAGGTTCGAGCGGTGAATGCGCTCGTAGCTTTCCGCGATGACGGCCTTGATGCCGAGCAGCAGCGTACCCTTTGCCGCCCAGTCGCGACTGGAACCCATGCCGTAATCCTTGCCCGCCAGCACGATCAGCGGCGTGCCGGCTTTCTGGTAGTTTTCGCTGGCCGGATAGATGTACTTCACCTGCCCGTCCGTGAAGTCCGTCGTCCAGCCGCCTTCCGTGCCGGGTGCCAACTGGTTGCGAATGCGCTTGTTTGCGAACGTCCCGCGCATCATCACTTCATGATTCCCGCGGCGACTGCCGTAGCTGTTGAAGTTGTTTTTCTCAACGCCGTGCTTGATCAGATATTCCCCACCCGGCGTCTTCGGGTCGATCGCGCCGGCCGGCGAGATGTGGTCCGTGGTCACGCTGTCAGCCAGCTTCAGCAGACAGCGCGCGCCCTTGATGCTAACGATCGGGGCCGGCTCCGGCGCCATGTCCATGAAGAAGGTCGGCTCCTGGATGTAGGTGCTTTTGCTGTTCCAGTCGTACAGGGCGCCGCCGCTGGGCGTGATTCGCTGCCATTCATCGCCGCCGCCTTCGAACACGCTGGCGTAGCGGGTCTGAAACTGCTCGCGCGTGACGGCTGTGTGCACGGCCTCTTCAATTTCCTTCTGGCTGGGCCAGATGTCTTTCAGGAAGACTTCTTTGCCTTCACTGTCTTTGCCGATGGCGTCACTTGACAGGTCAATATCGACCGTGCCGGCCAGCGCGTACGCCACAACCAGCGGCGGGCTTGCCAGGTAGTTGGCCTTCACATCCGCGTGCACGCGCCCTTCGAAGTTGCGGTTGCCGGAAAGCACGCTGGCGGCCACCAGGTTGTGCTCACGAATCGCGTTGCCGACGGGCTCGGGCAGCGGGCCTGAGTTGCCGATGCAGGTCGTGCAGCCGTAGCCGACGATGTCGTAGCCGAGCGCTTTCAGGTCTTCCATGACGCCGGCCTTGATCAGGTAGTCCGTGACCACCTGGCTGCCCGGCGCGAGGCTGGTTTTCACCCAGGGCTTGACTGTCAGCCCGCGCGCGACGGCTTTCTTCGCGAGTAGCCCGGCGCCAAGCATCACACTCGGGTTGCTGGTGTTCGTGCAGCTCGTGATCGCCGCGATCACGACGGCGCCGTGATTCAGGCGGAACTTCTGCCCGTTGTACTCGACCCGCGGGCCGGGCTCGTCTTCTGTGATTGTCGCGACGCCGCTTTTCCGGGCTGCCGCCGCGCCACCTTCGTCGGCCATGCTGGTGACGTTCACATCGGCGGCCTGCGTCCTGACCCCGAAGGTGTCGGCCAGATCCTTGTGCCACTGGGCCTTCATCTCATCCAGGTCAATGCGGTCCTGCGGGCGCTTCGGGCCTGCCAGTGCGGGCTTCACGTCGCCGAGGTCAAGTGACAGGTCAGCGCTGTAGCTGATCTTGCGTCCCGGCTCGCGCCAGAGCCCCTGCTCTTTGTAGTACAGCTCGACGGTCTTGATCAGCTTTTCGTCGCGCCCGCTGAGGTGCATGTAGTCGAGCGTAAGCTGGTCCACCGGGAAGAAGCCGCAGGTTGCGCCGTATTCAGGCGCCATGTTGGCGATGGTCGCGCGCGTGGCCAGGGACATGTCGTCGAGACCTGAGCCGTGAAACTCAACAAACTTGCCGACGACGCCGTGGGCGCGCAGCATCTGGGTTACGCGCAACACCAGGTCCGTGGCCGTAGCGCCTTCCGGCAGCTTGCCCTCCAGCTCAAAGCCTACGACTTCCGGCAGCAGCATCGCGATCGGCTGGCCCAGCATGACGGCCTCGGCCTCGATGCCGCCGACGCCCCAGCCCAGCACGCCGAGCCCGTTGATCATGGTTGTGTGGCTGTCCGTGCCGACAAGTGAATCCGGGAACAGCACGCCGTCGCGCTCCCAGACGACTTTGGCCAGATACTCAAGATTCACCTGATGCACGATGCCCGTGGCTGGCGGCACGACGCTGAAGTTTTCGAACGACGTCTGTCCCCATTTCAGGAACTCGTAGCGTTCATTGTTGCGCTCGAACTCGATGCGGCTGTTGGTTTTCAGCGCGTCCGGCGTGCCGAAAGCGTCCACCTGCACACTGTGGTCAATCACCAGATCGCAGGGTACCAGCGGGTTTACCCGCTGCGGGTCGCCGCCCATGCGCTTCATGGCGGCGCGCATGGCAGCCAGGTCAACTACCGCGGGCACGCCCGTGAAATCCTGCAACACCACGCGCCCGGGCATGAAGTTGATTTCGACGTCGTGGTTCACGATGGTTTTTGCGTTGTAGGCCGCGAGGGCTTTGACGTCTTCTTCGGTGTACGCGTCGCCGTCGAGATTGCGCAGGATCGACTCAAGCAGCACCTTGATTGTGTAGGGCAGGTTCTCCGCGCCCTCGACTTTATCGAGGCGATAGATCGTCTTGTCGCCCAGCGGTGTATTCAGTATTGCTTTCGCGTCGTCCCGGATCGTCATAATCGCCTCGCTTCGAGTGGAATGGTTTGCCTGACGAATATTCTTCTTTACACAATTTATCGTGATTCGGCAGCGGGGTTAGGGCTTGGGGCTTCGGGTTTGGAACGCCGCGGTTTTCCCAAAGCCCAAATCCCTATGCCCCATGCCCCGACTGTGCCATGCGCAGTGTGATTTTCCAACGCGCCGTAACCCTTGTGGGGCAAGGCTTTCGGTGGTGAAATGGCGGGGTGAAGCAATCCGACGCAAACGACAGACTCGCCATCGAGTTCGAGCTCGGCATGTACGAACTCGGACGCGAGCTCTACCCCGCCAATCGCCGCGTACTGGACGGGCTGGTGACAACCTACAGCGCCGCCGGTCGCTACGAAGACGCCCTGCGCACGGCCGATGAACTGATCCGGGCCGAGCCGCGCAACGCCCGCCATCACTACAATTACGCCTGTGGTCTGTGCTGCCTGGAACGCCTGGAAGAGGCCATGCTCAGCCTGCAGAAGGCCGTCGAGCTCGGCTTTCACGACTACGAATATCTGACAAAAGACCCGGACCTTGAGCCCCTGCGCTCACTGCCCGCCTTCCGCGAGTTCCAGAAGAAAGCGTTGGTTCAGCGCAGCCAGCGCCTCAAAGAAGCCGATTAGAGCTGTGCATGGCTGGTTTTCAGACGCTGCCGCAAACGGAAGCCTGAAAGTGCGCTAGCCCGCGCACGCCAACATATTGTCGAGGGCGACTCTGGCGAAGGCCTTCTCGGCCGGGTCCGGCCTTACAGGCTCCCAAGTGTCGAGGTTTTCGAGGCAATCACGCAGGTCGCCGGTGCTGATTTTGAACATGTTCGGGCACAGCGAGCGCACCAGCGGAATCACCAGGCGGTCCGGGTGCTGCACGGACAGGCGGTGAATCATGTTGACCTCAGTGCCGATCGCCACCTTGTCACCGGGCTTCATTTTGTTGACCACGTAATCCTGAATAAAGCCGGTGCTGCCGCTGTAGTCCGCGGCGGCGACCGCTTCCTCGGTGCACTCGGGGTGGACGATCACCTTGATGCCGTCGTACTCGGCGCGGGTCTTTTCAATCATCTCGACACTGAAGCGCGTATGCACATGGCAGTAGCCCTTCCACAGGATTACGCGCGCCTTGCGGATCTGGTCGTGCTCGAGCCCGCCATAGGGAAGCTTCGGGTCCCACAGCACAATCTCGTCGCGCGCGATGCCGTACTTGTTGGCCGTGTTGCGCCCCAGATGCTCGTCGGGAAAGAAGAAGATCTTTTCGCCGCGCTCATAGCACCAGTCGAAGACTTTGCCCGCGTTGCTGCTGGTGCAGACAATGCCGCCGCGCTCGCCGCAGAAGGCCTTTAAATCGAGATCGCTGTTCATGTAGACGACCGGCACGACCGCTTCGGTGTCTGTTACTTCGGACAGTTCTTTCCAGCTTGTGCGCACCTGCGGCAGGTTCGCCATGTCGGCCATGGGGCAGCCGGCGTTGCGGTCGGGGTGGTACACAACCTGGTCGTCGCGGCACAGCGCGGCCGCGCTGGTGACCATGAAGCGCACACCGCAGAAGACGATGTCGCGGGCTTTTTCGGTATTCGCGGCGGCCTTGCACAAGTGGTAGCTGTCGCCGACCACGTCGCCGCAGGCGTGTACGCCGAGGCGCTGGTAGTGGTGGGCAAGAATGATCAGTGAGTCACCGCGCTCGCGTTTGATCTCGTTGATACGGGCGATGTTTTCCGCCTCGTCTTCCTCAACCCGAATCGGGGAGGGCATTGTCGTTCCGGCCATGTCTCGTCCTCGATATCCAACCAGCGCTCACCAACGCACCCATTAGAACATGTATGCCCGAAAAGACACCACCGGGCCGGCTACGCGGGGTTGGCGGGGGACGCCTTTACCCGCTCCGCCTGGGCGAGGTGCCGCAGCGTGTGCAGGTGCATCATCTCAAAGGCCTGCGCCGCCGTCACACGCCCGACCGGCGCGGCCGGCGTCGCGAACCGGATACGCCCGAGAGCCAGCCCGTCGGCCTGCACGGCCGCCTGCTCAAGCCGTGCAAGCTGTTCACGAAACGCCGCCGCGACCTCACCCAGCGCCAGCCCGCTGGCGGACGGCCTGAACACACCCGGCGCCGGCACGCCGCGAGGTGACGCTTGCCGCAGATTGTTCAAGATAAAACGCCCCAGCAACGTGCCGCGCCCGTAAGGCTCGGCGCCTGTCTTGCCCCTGGCGCGGGCTTTTGCGAGCGCGCGATCCAGCTTGTCCGCGTACAGGCGATTGCTGATGTTGACGTGGTCGAGACATTCGTTGATGGACCACTTGCGCGCGGCAGGCTTGAAGTTCGCCTGCGCGTCAGACAGCCCGTCGATCAGTTTCTCGAAACGCGCCTGGGCCTGCCCGCGCCCGTCGGCGCAATCCCGCAGCAGTTGCGACGCAAACGTCACTCCCACACCTTGACGGTTTCGTCGCGGCTGCCGGTGACGATGCGCTTGCCGTCACGGCTCCAGGCCACCGACTGCACGTAATTGGTGTGGCCTTTGAAGGGGTAGCGTCCCGGCACGGCAGATGTTGACTTGTCAAGAGGTGCGTCCGTGGTGGGCTCGATGGCGTCCCAGATCATCAGGCTGTTCGCCGTGCCGCCGCCCGCCAGCAGTGTGGTCTCGGGGTTCCAGGCCAGCGCGTGCAGGCTTTCCAGCCCGGCCGGGAAGTCGCCGGCCTTCTCTCCGGTTTCGGCGTTCCAGAGGCGTATGCGCCCGTCGTTGCCGCCCGTGGCGATAAGCTTTCCGTCGGGGCTCCAGACGGCGGTGACGACGCTCTGCGCGCCGGTTTCGATGACGTGAAGCTGCTCACCGGGCTCGATGTCCCAGATGCGCGCGCTGCCGTCGTCGCCGGCGCTGACGGCCCGCTTGCCGTCCGGGGCGATACTGACGGCCAGTACCGGAGCCTCATGCTTGTTCATGACGACGCGCTGCTTCGCCTTTACCGGGTCCCACTTGATGACCTTGCGGTCGTCGGCGACGCTGAGGACGAAGCTGCCGTCAGGCGCGAAGGCGATCGCGTTGACCGTGCCGTGGTGCCCCGTACCGGGCGGGTGCTGTTTGCCCTGCTTGCCCGCCGCAAGATCCCAGAACATCACGCTGTTCGTGGTGTTGCCGCTGACAGCCAGCTTGCCGTCCGGGCTGATCGCGAGCCCCATGATCGGCGACTTGCTGCCTTCAAGGGTCTGCGTCAGCTTGCCGGCCGCCAGGTCAAACAGGCGGATCTTGGCGTCTTTGCTGCCGGTCACCAGCGTGTTGCCATCGGCGGACAGCGACAGACAGAAGACGTTGCCGCGGTGTCCATAGAAAGTGTGCTTTGTCGTGAATTCGGGCGTGCTCATGGGCTCACATTAGCCGGTTGGCGTCGCGCGTCCAAGCCCGTTGTCGACGCTGACAGGCGCGCGTAGAATCACGGGTCGCTTTGCATCGGGGAACGCCATGATCGCATTTCTGCTTGCTTCAACGGGGCTGTACGTGGGCATCGCGGCCGGCGTTGTCGTGCTGGTCGTGGTGATTGCCGTGGTTGTGGGCGGCAAGAAACCCTCGACCACAGACCAGGCGGCGCCCCAGCCTGCATCGGAGCCCCCGGCGGCCGTGGACGCAGGGATGCTGGCGCCGGGCTCGGTGACTTCGCCGCCCGTGACAACGGCGCCCGCGGAGTCCAGGCCGGAAGTCACCGACGCGCCCGTTTCAGTGCGACCGCCGACACTTGAGGTGGAGGCCCTGTCGGCCACGGGCGAGGCCCCCATGCTGGGCGCGGAAACCGGCGAAATGCGCATGGCCACGGACGAGCTGCCCCGCATGGGAACGTCCGAGATGCCGGCCCTCGGCGACGCGCCCGCCACGTACCGGACGCAGGCGGCCAAAGACCTGTCCGCGGCCATTGAAAGCGGCAACTGCCCCAAGTGCAACGCGCCCACGTTTGTCGGCAGCGAAGACCCCCAGGAAGTCGGCGCGGACGGCATTGCCATGTTCAAGCTTACGGGGCGTTGCGGCGCCTGCGGGCACCGGGCGGAACTGCTTGATATGAAGACGGCGTAGGTCAACGCTACATCAGTTGCAGAAGAATTCGTGTTCTCATGCTTGCGCCGCTGGCGGGCGGGCTCGTGCCGGGCGACGACGGTGGTAAATTGACGCGATGGTCATTCCTTCCCGCAAGCGCGTCTGGATTCGCCGCCTGTTCGTGCTTGCGTACGCGGTCATCCTGACCATCGGCATCACGTGGCCGCTGCTGACGCCGTGGTTCTACGACCAGCACGAATCGCTGCACTACATGACACGCCTGGGCGTGCTGGCCGAGGGCTGGGCGAGCCAGGGCGTGCACCCGCGCTGGAGCCCGGAGCTGGCGGCCGGTCACGGCTATCCGCTGTTCAACTTCTACTCGCCGGGCTTCAGCTACCTTGGGCTGTTGTTTCTGCCCCTGGGCGAGGAATGGGCCGTGAAGTCTGTCGTGGTGGTTGCCACGCTGCTTGGCATTCTGTGCCTGTACGGGCTTGGGCGCTCGCTTTCGGGCTTTGCGGGCGGTTTGGTGGCGGCCACACTGTGCGTCACGGCGCCGTACACCCTCTACAACATTCACTCGCGGGGCGACTTCAGCGAGTACGTAGCGTTCTTTGTCGCCGCCGGCGTACTGTGGTCACTGCTGCACGCGCTGCGGCGTCGAATGTCCTGGGGCGCGACACTGGTGTTCGTGACCGCCTACGGCGCGTTTGTTCCGATTCATACGATTTCGTCGCTGGTCTACAGTGTTGTGTTCGCGCTGCTGGGCGGCGCATACGCTTTGCGAAAGCGTTTCGCGGCGCGCCACTGGGTGCGCCTGGTCGGGGCGTTTGCCGTGGGGCTGATGCTCAGCGCGTGGTACTGGCTGCCCGCGCTGACCGAGCGGCACCTGGTTTCCACACACGCGATGATTGACGGGCACTACGTCATTGAGAACAACTTCGCTCCCAGTATCTCGCGCTACTTTGTCGGGTTCACCCGCTCCGCCCCGATTGTGGGCCCGGTTATCACAGGCGCACTGGCGTTTGTGCTGGTCACCGCGTGCCTGGCCGGGCGGCATCGCTTTCAGATGATGGCCTGCCTCGTGGTGTGCGCGGCCTGCATCCTGCTGAACTTTCCGGTATCGGAGCCTTTCTGGCACAACATCCCGCTTGTCCGGTACGTGCAGTTTCCCTGGCGCTTGAACGCCCTGGTCGTGCTGTTCGCGGCAATCGGCGTGGGGCTGGGCGCGCGCCGCCTGCCGCGCGGGTTGCGACGAACCCCCCTGACAGTCAGCGCGATGCTGTTCGCTGCGGTTTCGGTGGTTGCTCTTGGGCTTGCGCTGGGAAAAATCGACTGGACTGACCCGCAGCCCGCGGACTATCAAGCCACTCCCGCGCGCTGGCTTACGACCAGCGGCAAAGAAGAGTTCCTGCCCCGTGGCGCGCGAAGGGAGGGGATCCGGCTGAGTGAGCCGTTGATTCAGGGTGCGCCCCGAGTGCTAATGGCCAGCCAGACCGGCACTAGCGTGGACGCCGTCGTTGACGCGCCCCATACCACAACAGTAACAGTGCGGCAGTGGGCCTATCCCGGCTGGCACGCCCGCGTTGACGGGCAGCAGGTCGAGTGGCACGCCGACGCGGCCGGGCGCCTGACTGTGACGGTGCCACAGGGCAAGCACGAGTTGCACCTTGAGCTTCGCAGATCGGGCGTCCAACTGGCAAGCGAATGGGCCAGCGCCGTGACGGCCCTGCTTCTGATGTGCGGGCTCGCATACACGGGACTTCGGCGCAGGCGTGGGCAAAAGGAGAAGGCATGAGCGAAGTCCGATTCAACCAGGTCGCGCCGGCGTTCGCGGCCAGGGATTTCGAGGCGCTGGTGACGTTTTACCGCGACGTGATGGGCTTCGCCGAGAACTACAAAACAGGTGTGTATGCGGTGCTGTCGCGCGATGCGGTTCAGATTCACCTCTATCCCGAGCGCGACGGCAAAGTCGGCGGGCACAACAGCGCCTACTTCTTCATCGATGGTGTGGACGCGTTCTATGAATCGGTGAAGGACCGCGTGAACGTCGTCCACCCGATCAGCGACCAGGAGTACGGCCTGCGCGACTTCCTGATGCAGGACCCGGAAGGCAACAACATCGGCGTTGCCCAGCGCATTGCCTGAGATAGTGAAGTGGTTAACCCCAATTGTGAATGATGAATGCGTCGTGGATCGTGGACCGCGTTTGAGCGCGACGCAGTTCACGAAGTGAACGTTGTGCAGCGAGCCAGCGGCCTGTTGTCGAGCGGCAAACGCCGGCGCTATCTGATATCCAGCTTCGGCAGGTCGCCTTTGAGGGCCTTGATGGCGACATCGTGCAACGCGCCGTTGCTGCAAATTACGTTGCCGCTGTAGACGGTTTCTTTGCCCTTGAAATCCGTCAGCTTGCCGCCAGATTCCGCGAGCAGCACCGCGAAAGGGGCTATGTCCCATTCCTTGATCTTGGGCTCGATGCTGATGTCCATTCTACCCGTCGCGACCAGCAGGTGGCTCCAGCAGTGCCCGAAGCCGCGGTCCTTGCGAGTGGCGTCTCGCAACCGCAGAAAGGCGCCGACCTGTCCGCTGCGGTGAAACGCGCCCTGGCCTGTGGTCGAAATCGTGGCCTTTGACAGGTCGCTGTGCGGACTGACCTGGGAGCGGATGGCGCGCTCCTTGAGCGTTTCGACATCGTAGGCGCCGGTCGTGTCCTGCACCCACCAGCAGCCGTTGCCCTTGCTTGCCCAGGCGAACTCGCGCTGGGCCGGCATGAATACCACGCCCGCGACGATCTGTTCCTCAAACTCAAGCGCGACGAGCGTGCCGAAGATCGGGATTTTGCGGATGAACGCTTCCGTGCCATCCAGCGGGTCGATGATCCACTTGAATCCGCTTGTGCCCTGCTCGTCTTCGTGTTCTTCGCCGACCACGGCGTCATCCGGGAAGATTGCCATCAGGCGCTCGCGCAGAATTTTTTCCGCGCGTTCGTCGGCCTGGGTTACCGGGCTGCCGTCGCCCTTCCAGACGACGTCGATGCCCATGCCGAAATAGTATTCCGCGATGGCCTTGCCGGCGTCGAAGGTGGCGTCAAGCGCGACCCGCAGGCGTGACTGGATGGCTTTGTCGGTCATGGTTCAGGGACCAGGAGTCAGAGATTAGGAGACTGCACATGAACTAACACCCGGAGGCGCGGCACTCAAGTATCGAGCCGAATGCCGGCCCCTGCCACCTGCCACAAAGTTGGCATATCGCCGACGCACTGCACGCGGTAGACTCCGGTACGCTCACTCACACAACTATGCAGGGTCCTGTAATTTAAGGAAAGGAATCCCGATGAACCGAATGCAATTCATGCTGTCGCTGGGCTTCATGGGCATGATGTCCCTGGTCGGAAGTTTTATTGCTGTCTTTGCTCTGCAAGGGGAGCCGGTGCAGGCGCAGAAAGATGCCGCCGGCCCCGTCAGGGGCACCGAGTTTCAGCTGGTCGACAAGGACGGCAACGTACGCGCCGACCTCAGCCTCGACGATGACGGCGAGGTCATGTTCACCATGACCGACACCGGCGGCAAAGGGCGCGTGCAGTTGAACTCTGGCGGCAAACGCGCCTACATGGCGCTGCTCGACGACAAGGGCATGGTGCGCTACATCGTCGGCCAGGACGACACCACGGTCATGCAGACCTTCGCCGACGGCAAGGGCAACAACCGCATGATCCAGAGCTTCAAGAATTCCGGCGAGCTGGTGATGTCGTTTATAGACCCGGAAGGGGAGGCCTTGATGTCCCTGACCGCCGGGCCGGAGGCCGCATCGACGCTGATATTGACCGATCCCACGGGCAAGAACCGCGTGACGATGTTCGCCAAGGACGACCAGTCGAGCCTGAACATGAACGCCGGCGACGGCAATTTTCTTGCTGCGGTGCTGGGGGACGGGCGCCCCGTATTCGCCCTCAGCAAGGCAGAAAAGCTGCGCCTGCGTGCCATGCTGAAGGAGAACGGCGAGCCCGAGTTCATGTTCCTGAATGAGGAGCGGGAATCCACCTGGAAGGCCGGCAAGTAGATGGCGGGGAAATGAGTGTCGGGAATCGGTGATAGCTTTGCCGATTCCCGACCTACCCGCAACCGCGGCACGTTAGACCTTCATGGAAGTCGCGCCGAACATCTGTGTAGAAGATTCCGAGCTGAGGCTCTCGTTCGCCCGCAGTGGCGGGCCCGGGGGGCAGCACGTCAATAAGACCAGCAGCAAGGTGATCCTGCACTGGAAGGTGGGGGAGTCGCCCGGCGTGTCGGATGCCGTGAAGGCGCGGTTTCTCAAGCAGTATCACACACGCATCAATGATGAAGGCGAACTCGTCATCGACAGCGATGAGTCGCGCAGCCAGCACCGCAACCGCGAGATCGTGCTTGAGCGTTTAAGGGAAATGCTGCTGGCAGTGGCCAAACCGCCAAAGCGGCGCATCCCCACCAAGCCCAGCAAAGGCTCACGCAAGCGGCGCAGGGTGAAGCGCGAGCAGCACTCGAAGAAGAAGCAGTTGCGCAAGAAAGTGGACTTCTAGCTGCTTGAGCCGCGAAACCGCATGAAGAAGGAAAAGCCCTTTGGCGCTTTCGCGGCAATAAAGATCACGCACCAGACCGCCCATTGACCATTGAACATTGACTATCGATTATTGCGCCCGCGCCGGGATGGCGGAATTGGCAGACGCGGCGGATTCAAAATCCGCAGTTCTCTAGGGAACGTGTGGGTTCAAGTCCCACTCCCGGCACCAACTGAAGCGGCCTTGGCGTTTGCCGGGGCCGCTTCTGCTGTCTTCCGCCTTGTCATGCCACTCATTGCGCGGCCCGGACGGTGCCTCGATATGTGCTGAAATTCCCAGCCCTGCTTCTACAATCGCATTCAGTTAGAATTCGACGCCGGATCGCTCACGTCGGGACTGATAGGTCCCCGGATTATGGTGGAAGGAAGAGAACCCATGGCTATGACCAGATGGATCTTTGTTTTGCTATTTGCAGCGTGCGGCGGCGCACTTGCCGCGCAGAACCAGTTTACCGTGACAACCATTGCGGATTCCGGCCCGGGCAGCCTGCGGCAGGCCATCCTTGACGCAAACATCACTCCCAATCAAGTCGTGAACATGATTCCGGTCGCCGACGAGGTGCGTTTCCAGTCCGGCACGACGGGTATCATGACGTTGTTGTCTCCGCTGCCACAGGTGGATGAAGGGATCGCAATCATTGGCCCCGGACGCACCCAGCTCACGATTTCTGGGGCCAATACCTTCCGCATTTTTCGTTCGGGGCTGGCGCACTATCTCGGCGTCTCGCACATGAAACTGATCAACGGTCTGGCGGAGGACGGCGGTGCAATCTACAGCCAGGGATTCACGGTACTCAATGACGTTGAGATTTCGAATTGTCACGCCATCGGTGCGAGTTCCGGCAGCGGGCCCGGTGTCGATGGCCGCGGTGGCGCCCTGTATCACGCGCCGGTTATCGCCGAGTTGTGGATCACCAACTCGCTGATTACCGGGTGCACGGCTGAGGGCGGCGATGGCACCACTGGCAACGGCGGAAGTGCCATGGGCGGCGCGTTGTACATCACCAACGGGACGGCGCGCATTTCTCTCAGTTCGATCCTGACCTGCGCTGCCACGGGCGGCGACACGACAACCAGTGGCGTCGGCGGGCTTGCCTCCGGCGGCGGGATTCACGCCACATCGCTGCTTGACCTTGACGATGTCGTGCTTGAAAACTGCACCTGCAACGGGGGCGCGACAACCACAGGTGCGGCGGAAGGCGGGCGCGCTTACGGTGGCGGTATCCGTGCGCAAGGCGCCGTGGATGCGCTGCGACTGTCCATCACGAGTTGCTCAACAAACGGCGGAACACCGGGGACGGGCGGTGCCGGTGGCGAATCCGGCGGCGGCGGACTACACGCGGATTCCGCAGGCAGCGTGACGGTTGAGCTGCGCCTGACGGTCATTCAGTCGTGCAGCGCGAACTCCACGGGCTTCGGTTTTGGCGGGGGCATTGTCGCCTACTGGGTATTGAACCTGATCGAGTCCCACATCGACCAGTGTGCTTCGCCTGACAGCGCCGGGGGCATCCACAACGAAGGCAGCGACAATGTTCAGATTCTCCGTAGCACCATCAGCAACTGCACGGGCCCGGGGTTGTGGGCGATCGGCACGCCGTCAGTCGTTGTCATCAACAGCACATTCAGCGGCAACAACGGCGGCGCGATTGGAGCAGGTGGCATTCAAGGCAACGCGGTCCTGCAGCTGAGCTTCTGTACCATCACCAACAACAGCAGCGCGACAGTCGGTGGCGTGGCGCGGGGCGCAGGTACGCTGACGGTTATCGGGTGCATCATTGCCGGTAACACGGGACCGGGCAGTTCCGCAGACCTGGACTCGGGCAACAGCATGACCATCCAGTTCAGTGTCGTGGGTATTCAGGATCCGGATGCCCTGGCGGTGAATGGCACCAGCGGGAATCAGGTAGGCAGCGTCGCGACGCCGCTGAACCCGGGGCTTGCGGCAACTCTCGCCGCAAACGGCGGACCGACCCCGACGCACGCCCTGCAAATGGGCAGCCCCGCCATCAACATGGGCGGCAGCACAGGCGTGCCGACAACCGATCAGCGCAACGCGCCTCGCGACCAGGGCATAGCCGACGCGGGCAGTTACGAGTTTGGTGCAACGCCGCCAAATACCGGTGGCAACGCGGGTGGTGAGGGCGACTCCCGTTGCAGCACAAGCGATGGCGGCGGGTTCAACTGGCTGCTGCTGCTCGGACTGCTTGCGTTGTCCGGCGTGGCGATTCGCCTGCGCCGTGCATGATCAAGTTGACACGTCAAGAGCCCGCCGGTGTGGCGGGCTCTTTTGCGTTCTATGTAAGCAGCTACTGCGGTGCATTCGGTGCGGTGGTCTCCTCTTGGAAACAGCTTCGCGCATTGACAGGTGCTTTGTAATGTACCTCACTTCGATTGCGACTAAGGAGACACCGTGCGCAACTTACTCCTTCTTGGGCTAATGGTGTGTGCTTCTCCGTTGCTGGCAGCGCCGCCTGTTACCTACACCGACTACAACGTCGCCAACTTGAACGATTCCGGTCCGGGCTCGCTCAGGCAGGTCCTGACCGATGCATTGGCTGCAACTGGGAACCCTCGCATCCGTTTCAGTTCATCCATTTCGTTCCCTGGTGCCATCGAGTTGCAGTCGCCTTTGCCGATCATTACCAAGGGTACGGTGATCGAGGGCGCGGGCATGAATCAGCTTGAAATCACCCGGCACGCTTCCATTTCATCCCTCCGCATATTCGAGGCGTCCAGCGGCTTGACGCTCACCGATATGACGTTGTCGAATGGGCGGGCGGAAACCGGCGGTGCGATTCTGTCACGCAGCACGCTGACTCTCACGAACATCCGTATCACCAATTGTGTGGCGAAGGGTGCCGACGACTTCGGCGCGGGCGCAGGAGCATCCGGGCGCGGCGGCGCAATTGCACATGTGTCCACATCAAGCGTTGCATTCTTTATGACCGGATGCGAGATCGCCAACTGCCAGGCGCTGGGCGGTAGTGGCAGCATCGGGGGAGGCTATGGCGACGGTGGCGGGCTATTCTTCGACCACACAGGCAGCGTCACAATTGAATATACGAACATCAATAACTGTTACGCACATGGTGGTAGCGGCGGGACCATGCCCGGCGCTCCTGGGCGTGGAGGTGGCTTGGCCAGCGTGGCTGGCACGAACGTCTCAGCATTCACGCTGAACAGCGTCTTAGTCCAGAACTGCACCGCTGAGGGAGTCGCCGGAGGTGGTGGCTGGACCGGCGCAGGCGGGTACGGTGGTGGAATGTACTTCGATACCGACTCCGGCTACATCAAACTGGGGGTGCGCGTCGCCAGTTCTGAAGCGCTGGGTGGCGATTCAGCTTCAGCGTTCCAGGGGGGGGACGGTTTTGGCGGCGGGATCTACTTGGCCGGGGCCAATAATTACCTTGTTATTCGCGCTGAAATAGAATCCAACACGTCCACTGGCGGGTCAAATTCGATCACGAACGGGCCTTCGCATGGGGGAGGAATCTACGCTGCTGGCACGGGTACCGTTTCCATTCAGTCCACGCGGATTTGGGGAAACACAGCCGCCAGCGGCGCCGGGGTTACTGTCGTGGCCGGTGCACTGACATGCGGTTCATCCTGCATCGACAACAACACCGGCGGCGGAATTGTGCTGCACACGCCTTCCGGCCCGCATGCCATCACGAACTGCACTATCAGCGGAAACGCGGCAGGCACGGCAGCCGGGCCGAACGCAGGTGGAATCAACAACCTTGGTACGGACCTTACGGTCACTCACTCGACCATCACCGCGAATTCCGGCACCGGCATCGTGCATTCGTCCGCGCAGCAGACGACGCTGCAAGCTACCATCGTCGCCGCCAACACCGGCACCGGCCCGGACCTGTCAGGCAGCATCTTCCAGGACGGCGGCTACAATCTGATCGGCGAATACGGTGACGTTGTGTTTGTACACGGCGTCAACGGAACCATCGTCGGAGGGACAGGCTCACCGGTTGACGCGATGCTGGGTTCGCTGCAATACAACGGCGGGAGCACTCCCACGCACGCCCTGGGTGCGAGTTCTCCTGCAATTGACGCCGCCGATCCCCTGAACGCACCGTCCCACGACCAGCGCGCAGCACCCCGGACAGACGGTTTGCCGGACATCGGCGCATTTGAGTTCGGTGCGGTGCCGCCAAGCAGTGGTGGCAACGGCGGGGGCGGGGGCGACGACGGTAGCTGCACGACCGGTACAGGCGGGCTTAACTGGCTGCTGCTGCTCGCACTGCTTGCTGTGCTTGGCCTCGCCACGCGCGTTCGCCGGGTGTGAACTGCTTCAAATGAACAAGGACGGTCGCCACGTGCGTCCGTCCTTGTTCATTTGGGATGCGATTCCGCCAGTGTCAGGACTTCAACATGGAAAGGGAGAAGATACAGACCATCCCTGCAAGTCCCGCGAAACCTAGGCTGATTACTGCGATCCACGGCACGATCGAACCGTAGCCTTCCGATAGAATGCCAATTCCGAACATCAACCCTATCGCGGTCGCAAGATCAGAACCGTTAGCCAGCTTGTCCCAGATCTTGGAATGGGCGCCACTTACATAACTCCACTTGGCCAATCGGTCGAAACTGGATGACGAACGCTCCAGCGGCAGCCTGACAGGGCGTCCTTCAGTCGCCTTCCGAATTCGGTTCGGCCGATAGCCACACTGAGGACAGGACGAGTCCCTCGCTTCCGGATTGAAGGTAAGTGGTGCGCTGCAGAGCAGAGGCGCGTCGAACATCTCCATCATCTTGTAATCCAGCAGCATTTCCGCCACGTTGCCCGTCAAAGCGCTCACGTCGTACTGCCGCACGATGCGAAGTCTCTGCAACACGCGTTCATAGCGCTGCAAGTCGAATCTTACGTTCGGAATGGCACGCAGGTTCAAACGTATCTGGTACTCATAGACCGGCACATAACAGCCCACCAGGCTCTCCCGACCGTAGCCACCCATCGGAATCTGGATGCCCTCTATGTCCCAGCCATAAGAGCGATCGCTGCGAGTGCCACCGTGAACCTCGGCTTGCTTTGGGATGTAGTTGGTCAGCGCCAGGCACGCGGCTCGTTGATTCAGCTGCGGTGTCAGTGCCGCGTCGGGCTGAACAAACCCCAGTTTATTGAGAAGAACTCGGACGTGGTTGCTGCCGCAGAAATCACACTTGCGAATTAGCCGTCCTGGCGGCCTGTGAAATGCGCTCCGCACTGGGAACACCGCAACACGGCGCTGCCCGGCACAACGCGCAGCGACCCACCACAGGAATCACAGTCGAGTGCTACGTAGCCTGAGCCCGGTTCGGCGGGGGTGAGCATGCCCTGTTTCCGACACGGCAAAACGGGTTGTCCACAGGCTGTTGGGCGTGGCGCGGGCCGTTGTGTGCGGTATCATGCGGGGCTAGAGGTAGCCATGGCCGAAGCGAAAGAGCATCGCAGCAAACCGAACTTCTTCGACATTGATTTCGAGAAGGCGCCGTTTATCGCCATCTGGGAGGTCACGCGGGCGTGCGATTTGCGCTGCGTACATTGCCGCGCGGAGGCCATCCCCAACCGCGACCCCGATGAGCTGACGCGCGAGCAGGGCTTTGCCCTGATCGACGAGTTGCGCAAGTTCAGCGACACGGCGCCGCCGCTGTTCGTGTTGACCGGCGGCGACCCCATCAAGTCGCCCTACACGATGGAGTACATCAAGTACGCCGATTCCGTCGGGTTGCGCGTGGCCGTCACACCCAGTGCGACCGGGCTGCTTACACGCGAAGCCATCCATGAAATGAAAGACAACGGTCTGACACGCATGGCGATCAGCCTTGACGGGTCAACAGCCGAGATTCACGACAACTTCCGGCGCCAGCCCGGCAGCTACGACCACACGATTCGCGCCATCAAAGACGCCCAGGCCGAAGGCTTGACCGTCCAGATCAACACGACCATCAGCCGCTGGAACATGAACGACATCGACGCCCTGTGCGCGCTGATGCAGAAGCTGGGCCTCACGCTGTGGGCGGCGTTCTTCCTGGTACCCACCGGGCGCGGCGAAGAGAAAGACGAAATCTCGCCGGAAGAATACGAGATCGCCCTGAACAAGCTGTATGAAACCGCCAAGGCCGCCGATTTCGATTTGAAGACTACCGCCGCGCCGCACTACCGCCGCGTCGTCTTGCAGCACCAGCGCGCCCAGGGCAAGAGCGGCGACAGTGGTGCATACATGAAGCCGCGCAAAGAAGGCGGCTCGCTGGCTGATCGCAACCCGGATGCGCCCCCCGCCTGGGTGCTGCGCGACATGAAGCCGGGTGGCTGGAGTCGCGGCGACAGCATCGGGCGCGCCGGTCGCGGGGTGAACGACGGCAACGGGTTCATTTTCATCGATCATGTCGGCGAGGTGTACCCCAGCGGTTTTCTGCCACTCAAGTGCGGCAACGTGAAAGAGAAGTCGATCGTCGACATCTACCGCAACAACCCGCACCTGAAGCGCATGCGCGACTTTTCGCAGCTCAAGGGCAAGTGCTGGGCCTGCGATTATCGCGACATCTGCGGTGGCGCGCGAAGCCGGGCGTTCGCGGTGACGGGCGACTACATGGCCTCAGAGGCCTGGTGCACCTACGTTCCCCCCGCGCTGGAACACGTCGAGGGAGTCGACTGGCTCGCCCCGGACATGCTGATAAAGGACGTCCGCGAGTACATGAAACCTGAAGATATCAGCCAGTTCGAAAAGCCGCAGTAGTACGCAGGATGGAATCGCAGCAGGCAAGGCCAGAAGTGCCTATTTCAAGGCATCCAAAAGCAGCCTCACGCATTGTTAGTTTCGACGTCCGAGCACGCCTTCTTTTGTATTGCATGACCACCAGCTTCAGGTTAGGCCCATTTGGCGGAACATTGTGCCTTTCTCGGTGAAGTAGCGACGCGTCTTTCCTCTTGTCTGCAATCCGAACTCGATTGCCCTCGCGAACAGCAGCGGGCGCTTCTCCGAGCGCCTGCGGTTGAACCGGAACTCGAACTCTGCCAGCAACCACGGCAGCCAGCCACGGCTGATCCGCCCCTGCAAAGTCCCCAGGATCACCCGCTTCAGCAGGCTGGCCACACGGTGCACCTTCGGAAATCGTTTGCTGGCCCTCTTGCTGTCGCCGATCACCTCGGCTTTGTGCTTGATGCCCGCGTCCGCCAGGCCGCGATAACCGGCGAGCCCGTCGGTATGCGCTGTAGCGCCCTGCTCGACCCGGCTCTCGACCACGGTTTGCAGCATGCCGCCCGTGGCGTCGTCGATGGCCTCAAGGCGCAACCGGCCGCAGGCTTTGCCCCTGTCCTCGACCATGACCAGGACATAGTTGCGTCTCTCGCCCAGCCTGCGGCCGATACTGGTGCCGTCGTCGCCGCCGACGATGGTCTCGTCGAT
The DNA here is from genome assembly GCA_019912315.1 of Planctomycetota bacterium. GTDB lineage: Bacteria > Planctomycetota > UBA8742 > UBA2392 > UBA2392 > JACKID01. Next base: position 352 of record JAIOJA010000076.1, on the reverse strand, counting down.
CTCCACGCGGCCGGTGAGTTTGTCGCGTTCGCGCTCGTGCAGCATGTCGCGGAACTTGAGGGTCCACAGGCGGGCGGTCTTGTAGTTCACGCCCACCTGGCGCTGGAGCTGCTTGGTGTTGGCGCCGTCTTTCTCGGCCACCAGCAGGTACAACAGCAGAAACAGTTTGGGCAGCTCAAGCTTGGCCATGTGCAGCAGCGTGCCGGCCGTGGGGCTTGCCTGATGGCCGCAGGCGGCACACTCAATCAGGCGGCGGTTGGCGTGGCGCCAGCCTTTGGTGTGGGCGCAGCGGGGGCAGGCAAATCCGCCCGGCCAGCGCGCGTTGATGAGGGCTTCGAGGCAGGCCTCTTCG
>JAIOJA010000075.1 GCA_019912315.1 Planctomycetota bacterium | reverse complement strand
GACACGATGACCAGTCCGCAATCGACCGCGTCGCGATCAGCCGTGCCTTAATTGACTGTGGTTATCTTGTTGTCCGGAGGAGGCGATTTACTCCACCCATTAGGAGCTCAAAAGCGACGTTAATTTCGTAGGGAGCACAGGCTCACGCTCGTGATCTGGGGTCCTCAAGACACGGCATCCGATGCTGCGCTAACCTCAAAAATGGAGGACTTCGTCAAGAACTGCGGCAACAGCCACCGTACTTTCAAGACGTCACTAGTTTTTGCGTACTGCGACTCTAGCAGCGGCATGGAAAGCGCTGCTCGCGACTTCCTCGCCTGGGACGCAGTTGTTGACGACACCGAAAACATGAAGCGGCTCGATGACCAGCAGAAGAAGCAGGTTAAGATCAACTTGGAACGCGCAGAGCGAGACCTGACGGCAGCCGTCTTTAGAACTTACAAGTGCATAGCCTGGCTCGACAAAACCAACAACATCAAGAAGTACGACATGGGGCACCTGACGCCAAGCAGCGGCAGTAGCCTGTCCCAAGTCATCTTCCAGAATCTGGGACCTAGCGTTCTCGATGAGGTTTCAGATGGTGTGTCCGCACTCAAGATCGTGAACAACTGGCCGCCGACCAAGAACCATTGGACCGTGAAGTCGGTTCGCGATGCGTTCTTCTCCACACCCAAACTCCCTCGTCTGCTCAAAGGCGACAGCATCAAAAGGACGATTGCAGACGGCGTAATGGCCGGACATCTCGGGTATTGTGCTCTTCGCGCGGACGGCAGCGTGAAACTCCTACGCTTCAAGGAGAGCCTATCTGAGGGTGAAATAGACTTATCCGAGGACTTCGCCATCGTGAATGGCGATACAGCCCAACAGATGAAGGAACCCCCACGGTTGTCCCGCTTGGACGTCGTGCCGAATTCCACCAGTGTTCATGTGAGCAAACAGTTTCAGTTTCAGGTCCACGCTTTTGACCAATACGATCAGCTATTTGATGCCGGGACAGTGGTCTGGGGAGCCTCGGGTGGCGAAATCACGAACGATGGTCTTTTCACCGCGGGGGCCGCGCCAGGTGTTGCGGAAGCGAGTGCAAACGTGGGAGACAAGACGGCCGTCGCCGCAATAACTGTCCTAGAGAAGTCTGATCATTCTGGTGGGTCCTCGGGCGCCTCAGGCACGCAAAAGACAATCCAATGGTCAGGAGAGATCCCCGCACAGAAGTGGAATCAATTCTACATGAAGGTCTTAGTCAAGCTTGTCCAGAACCCCGGCCTGAAGCTGCATGTAAGGCTCGAAGCGCCCGGAGACACAGTCGCAGACAAGTCCAAGGTTGAGGAAGCAAAGAGTGGACTAGAGGAATTAGGTCTAAACAGCAAGCTTACAATAGACTAGAGACTGCCCTCAACGTCCCAGCCGATCAGTTGCAGGTCGTCGCGCATCTGTCGGAGCACGGGTTTCAACCGGTTCAGGAATTGGCGGTCATGCTTATCGGAGCTGCGCAGCTCTTTAGGCAACTCTGGATTCGTCCTGATCCCCAAGTTGCCTCCGGCCTGCCTGAGCCTCAAATAGGCTTCTGCCAGCACAGCGCGCGCGTAGTTGCTGCGATCGGGCCCGTTCAGCCTTGCAGCATCCGGCTGTTCAAACAGCGGCTTCCTGGCACGCCGGCGGCGCTTGTCGCCGAACGCGTGTCGGTCGGCGCTGGCGAGCGCGATCTCGTACTCCAGCAGTGCGGTCTGGATTCCCGTGGCGACGTTCTCAGCGGCGGTCGCGCCCGCGTGGCGGTATCCCGCCACAATCTCGCACGCCTTGGCGATGTCCTCGACAATGCGGCGCTGCTTGAGCGCGTAGCGTTGATCGACTTTGCGGAAGTGCTCTTTGCTGAGGAAGGGGTTGTCGGTCATAGGCCTCCCTACGAACGGCGGTCGATGCGCAAGACCTAATCTAGGGTGCCGTACCGATTTTGATTGCTTGGCTCGTTAGCACCCGTGGGGCCGCTAGAATTATTGCTGTTTGCCGCGTTGTTGCCGTCACCGCACCCGGCCAACAAAATCAAGTACGCACAGCATAGAAGGAATTGCCATAGCCTCATTTGATCCCCTAATCAAGCGTTCCGTACACTTCCTCATTTGTTCGAGCGCTATTCGACTTCTTCGTAGTATTTGCGGCTTTATTGTCCTCCGGACATCCGGATAACGCCAACGGCAGCATCAGTACGGCAATCAGTAGCAGTCTCCACATCACCGTGGCTCCTTAGTCGAGCGACTCGTATGCGCTCTTGAAGCTCGTGCTGAGCATCCAATCATTTGCCCTCGCTCGATCGTCCTCGCTCATGGATTCGCGGAAGAACTTGTCGGCCGCGAGCTTGCCCAGAGCACGTCCATCGCGATAGCCAGCGAGGAAGCCCCATGTGGCACCCACGAAAGCGCCGATAACCCCACCAACGAAGACACTAACGCCTGCCGTATGTAGCGCGAAAGGCAAACCAAGCCATGCGCCGAGCTTCGCTCCTTCGATGCCCAGCGTCACGCCGTAAGTCACAGCGAATGCCATTCCCGTACCGAAAGCGCAGAGCTCCCTATACAGTGCGTTCGAATTGAAGTCTGAACTGAAGATTCGTTCCCAAGACTCGTAAGTGTCAACCCAAGGGTCGCCCAACCCTCCGCCGTACGCCGAGATCGTGTCCGAAACATCCCCGTTCCAGTGACCGTACAGCTCTGCGCTTTCCATCGCGAGAAACAAGAAGGCACCGACACGCAACGCTTGCCCAGACCCTCTAGGGCCTCGAACTCGGCCGAGCAGCGTTATCTGTCTCTGAACGCGCAGCACTTGAAGGACCCTTGCTGCCGCTCTATTAGTCCAAATCGACGCCTTTCCGAGCAAGGGCGACAGTCGGCCACGGGCGATGACGCGATCAACTGCAAACATGTGACGATGAAGGCGTGCGATCATTCGAGTAAGGCGGTCGGGGTGTGTCTTTTCTATCGAGCGCAGCCACACATCGATGCGTCCGCGCCCGACTTCTACCAACTTGCCTTCTCTAACAACGTAGTGACGGTACTGGTTCTGTTTGAGATTCAGCTTGTAAGCTTCGTATTCTATGGGCATTCCGCGGTCCAGGCGTCGCAGAATACTACGCCCGTTGCGCCTGCTAGCCCAATGGCTGTCGGGATGGGCCATATCGGTGGCGCGCTTTCGAATCCCTTCCGCAGTGAGTTGGTCCGGACCGATCTTTGCCCATGCCCGATGCCTTGTCTTCACTTCAATGATTCGAAGTGGAGCGCCGCGCTTCGTGGCAACTAAGTCGATCCCCTGGTTGCCAGGTCGCTTGTGGACATGGATTTTGTAGCCATCCGCCCGCACATCCTCCTGTACAAGCCACTCGCCGAAGTCCCCCAGCGTGGTGCTAGCCGTGATGTTTGGCCTTACGCTCTGGATCGGCTGGAATGGACTCAGAGCCGGGTGAAATATAGGCCCGGTCGATGCAGGTGAGTAGTCTTGTCCAGCCATGGCGACCGCTAACAAGGTCGAGATGAACAGCACGAGGACCATCTTCATTTGCGGTACTCCCCAAGGATTCTCAGGCGGATTGCCTCGTCCTTTGCATCATCTGCACAGTCACCGTATAGATCGTTGTATAGTTCGTTCCACTGAGTAGCGACATGCACGTTCAGCCGTCTCTCATCGACCTTTGACAGATTCTTGATTCTGTCCAAGGGTTCTGAGTCTCCATCTTCCTTGACCTCGCGGATGACGTGAAGGGCCCACCGATTGTAATGCCAGATGTAGGCTAGCTGCAGTTCCTCGAGCTTCGAAATGCACCACTGAAGATCCTTGTTTTTTGCCAGGTCGACACCCACCTCCGCATAGGGCCGAACGGCTCGTGCGAGCTCAGATCCCTGTTCGATCGATCCTTCGAATCGCGACCACCGTGAAGGCAAATCTTTGGGAGCGCTCTCGTCGCTTCCCGCAAGGACATTCGCGGTATCGCGGGCCCATGCTAGGACATCCGGCCGCAGCTCCTCCACGTAGGTCTGCTCTACGGCTTGCCTCTCAAGCCGCTGCAATTCTTCTCGCCGGAGCTCAAGCGCAGTTCCGTCGAATTCCGCACCCCTTGCAGCTGCCTCGACGTACGCATCCGTCTCACTCTCCAGAAGTGCGACTCGTGCCCGGGAGAGGAGCGTCTTGCGGACCCCCAACGGCAATGTCGGGCTGCTCGCGAGCTTAAGCAACTCAGCGACACCGTCTGTCGGGTCAGTGGTTGCGCCGACTTCCGATTCGCTCCCCGCAGGTACGCGGAGTTGGCTCTGAAGAGACTCCACCGTTGCCCGGTTATCATCCAGCTTCGCCGCCGGCTGATAAGACACCAACCGATCAAGCGCCTCAACGAACTCGTAGACAAGCCCGCTCGTGTCTTCGCTCGCCAGAATCCCCTTAGTCGCGTCGACTAACGCGTCGAACACTCTTGCGTCTGAAGGAGCCAGCAGCGCAGCCTTCATGAGACGATCTCGAGCTCGAACGTACTCTCCGGTCGTAAGCAACTCGCTCGCCTGATTCAACAACTGCGGCAACTCTGGAGCGCCCGGGTCGAAGGTGGTAGCTGCATCGCCGACTTCAGCGTTGTTGGCACGCGGCGCAGCCGGGCCACCATTCTTTCCTTGCGGAGCGTTTGGATCTCGGGCAACGCAGGCAGATACCGCAAAGAGAATGATTGTCGACGCCGTCACCAACCGCAGATTATTCAGCATGGCCGGCTCCATCTCACATGTGACTTCGTGAGGAGATACTAAATCCGTTGGCGACACATCAGGGACAGGTGTGATGGGTGACAGGACACTCATTTTTCGAAGTCGCGTTGGAACCACTCCTCGGCAGCAGACAGTTTCGCGCCATCATCGAGTGCGGCCAGGGGCGTATCTTCGCCGAGCAGATGCTTTGCATCGTCAAGCAATACCGTGAGCGTAACTAGATCTTCGCTACGCTCGGCGAGCCGCTCTTCGGCTTCGAAGTTGTCGAATCGTCCCGCCTCGATCACGATCAGTTCAATGGTTTCGGAAACGCGCTCAATCTTCGTCTCAATGCGCTTTCGTGACAGCTCCAGTTCACCGATAAGCAGCAGCCAGCGCGAGGCCACAGTGTCCTGTTTTAGTTGTTCAAAAGACGTTAACGCCTTTGCCTCCATGCGCGTCTTCAAGGCCACCTTTGCAGTTTCAAGGTCTGCTTGCCGCCCGGGCACCTGCTCGTAGATCTCGCGGAGACGTTTGGCCAAGGCGATAGCTTGTGCGCCCAAATCGGCCCGAAGACGGGTAGCCTCGTTGAAGAGACTGTCGGGATCAAATCTCAGATTAGGGGCTTGTGAGCAAGCGCTGTCATCGGATGTCAAAGGGCGGCCGTCAAGACCAATGAACACCAGTCCGAATGTCTCGCTATGTACATCCGGGTCGCCTGCGAACCAACCGTCCTTGGTCCAATTCTCGTCGCCGCCCGGTTTGTAGATCAAGAACCTGTCCCAAGTCTTGTTCCGAACGAACTCCGTTTCCGCAGGAGGGAGCGTTCCAAACCCTTGGTCCCAGTATCGCGGCAAGAAGCCGAGTCCCACCAAGTCCTCTATGCTATCAGGGAGACGGCCCAATTCCTTGCGGTACTTACGCACGGCGAGAACGACGGGAGTCCCAGGATCGATCGGCTGGACCCCAATCGGCTCGTCTGACCCGCATGAAGAACACCCTGCGACCCCGATCGTAACGACAATACCGGCGGCCAATAACGCGGGTTTTCGAAACAATGAAGTACAGTTCATATGCATTCTCTTCCCGCCGTGGGTATGTCGATGTCGGACCGCAATGCGACCATATTCTGGCGGCAGCCCCGTTTAAAAATCGTACAGCTTCGGAATGGCGCGGGCAGACATGGCGTCCGTGCTGAACCACAGGAACATTTCTCGATCCTACGTCCTTCCGGCTACTGGTAGTCCAAGTGTGATGAGGAGCAAGGTTACAATCCCCGCTTCAAGCGCCAAGACTGCACACGCTAATCTAGGCGACAGTTGTCCCTACCGAAAACTCCGTCGCACCCTTCACATGTGGATTCTTCGCTTCGGCGCTTCTTAGGTCAAAGAGTCCGAACCGCGCCATGCGGAGTGGTCGATCTGTGCAAGTAGCTCCTCCACTTGAGCACGGTCCCGATGCGTCGACACACATGGCATGACGAACATCACCTGAAAGATGGTGGTTTGCTACAATCCCAACTGTCAGGCGCGAGTTGTAGGAATGCCTCGAAATAGGCTCGACGGAATTTTCGGTAGGGACAAGGAGTAAGGAAGAGTTAATGTTGTCACAGCCGAATTCAATTGAAAGAAATACCCCATGAAGCTGCACACCTCAAAGCTGCTTTTAGCAAGTCTCTTTTTGATCTTGGTCAGTTGCGCTGGTGACGACGGGGACGGCGGCGGTGGCGGTGGTGGTGGTGGCAACTCCGCACCGGTTCTGAACTCACCTGACGCCTCGACTGGCGATACAAGAGTGGTCGGAGTCGGATCCAGCTACGCCGGTAATATTCACCCAGGCGACAGTCTGGCGCTCAGCTTCCAGGCGACCGATGCCGACGCAGGCGACACGTTGACGACCACCATTTCAGTCACCGGCGGCAGCCTGACGGCGGCGCAGGCGGGATTCAATGAGAGCTTCCCCTACAGCCCAGGCGGGGCCGTATCGACCCATACGATCATTCTGACCGGAACCGCTGCCATGCGTGGCAAGATCGAGTTGACAATCGTCGTTGACGACGGAAACGGCGGAACCGACCAGATCGTATTGCTGCTCAGGCTGGGCGGCCCGTTTCTGGACTTCAACGGCGACGGCTACGACGACGTGATCGTCGGGGCCATATTGGACGACGACGGCGGAACCGATTCCGGCGCGGCCTTCATCTTCTTCGGCTCCGCCTCGCCTGCCGCGTCAATCGACGCCAGTGCAGCCGACGTGATCCTGGTCGGGGGCGATTCGGACGACCGGTTCGGCCAAAGTGTCTCCTCCGCAGGTGATATGAACGGCGACGGCTACGACGATGTGATCGTCGGGGCCTATTTTGACGACAACGGCGGAAGCCAGTCCGGCGCGGCCTTCATCTTCTTCGGCTCCGCCTCGCCTGCCGCGTCAATCGACGCCAGCGCAGCCGGCATGATCCTGATTGGGGGCGATACGGGTGACTTGCTCGGCGACAGCGTCTCCTCGGCGGGCGACGTCAACGGCGACGGCTACGACGACGTGATCGTCGGGGCCTCGGCCGACGACGACGGCGGAAGCCAGTCCGGCGCGGCCTTCATCTTCTTCGGCTCCGCAGGGCCCACCCCCCAAAATGTCGACGCCAGCGCCGCCGACGTGATCCTGATCGGGGGTGATACGGGTGACGAGTTCGGCAACAGCGTCGCCTCGGCAGGCGACGTCAACGGCGACGGCTACGACGACGTGATTGTCGCGGCCCGGGGCGACGCCGACGGCGGAACCGATTCCGGCGCGGCCTTTATCTTCTTCGGTGCAGCCGCGCCAGCCACAACCATCGACGCCAGTGCCGCCGACGTGATCCTGGTCGGAGGCGATACGGGTGACCGGTTCGGACAAAGTGTCTCCTCGGCAGGTGATATGAACGGCGACGGCTACGACGACGTGATCGTCGGGGCCTATGGTGACGACGACGGCGGAAACAATTCCGGCGCGGCCTTCATCTTCTTCGGTGCCGCCGCGCCCGCCGCAACCATCGACGCCAGTGCCGCCGACGTGATCCTGGTCGGGGGCGATCCTGACGACTCGTTCGGCGCCAGCGTCGCCTCGGCAGGCGACGTCAACGGCGACGGCTACGACGATGTGATCGTCGGGGCCATTTGGGACGACGACGGCGGAACCGATTCCGGCGCGGCCTTCATCTTCTTCGGCTCCGCCTCGCCTGCCGCGTCAGTCGACGCCAGCGCAGCCGACGTGATCCTGGTCGGGGGCGATACGGGTGACCGGTTCGGCAACAGTGTAGGTGGGTAAGGCGCGGGCGGATGCCGGAACGCTTGTCGTTACCGAAAATGCCGTCTTGGCAGTTTTGAAAGCGGGATCAGTCGCCCGGCCGGGCCAATCATCTGGCCTTCGCGTTGCCCGGAAAGCCTTTTGTGGAGGTCTCTTACGCCGACAGGCGCACACCCGACGCCCATCGCAACTCGACTCTGTACCTAAGTGCGGATCGGGCCCCCGCTACCAATTTCAGTACAGAATCGAGGGCACCCACCAGGGAGCCCTCGAAGCGCATTTGGCTCTCAGCGTCGACCAAGATTGCCGAAACGTGGCGCTGTAGCTCGTGACGGAACTCGTGCACATCCGCGCTCGCCAGAAGACCGCGGATGTCTTGTCGTTACCGAAAATGCCGCCATGGCAGGAATCGACGTCGAACCGTAAAACCTGACGAGGGAATGACTCAATAGTGCGGGCAGAATCAGTGTCGT
>JAIOJA010000074.1 GCA_019912315.1 Planctomycetota bacterium | reverse complement strand
GGACGCATCCACAGCGGGATCGGCTATATGACCCCGAAAGACTACGCAGCATCACACAGTAAGGCCGCCACAGCGTCGTGACGGCCAATCATGAAGGAAGAAACTCTAGTTCCGACTGGCACGAAAAATGACCCTTGCCAGGGGTTCTTTGGGTCTTGCCATCGTCGCGGGTCACGGAAAGTCACCTCGAACACGCCGTCCAGCGTGTTCCGTTTCCGCTTGATGCTGACGCCACCCTGCCGTCTTCCCATCGTCCGCTCCCGGCTACTTGAAAAAACTAGCACGTTTTCGGGTGGGCTGACAGAGCTTTGTAACACCAGTTTGTAACACCATTTCTAGTCCGAGAGAGTTGTGCAGGTTCGGAGTCGAATCGGCTAGAAACGCACAAACGCCGAGGTTTAGGGCCTCGGCGTTTGCTTGAAGATGGTGGACCGTACTGGACTCGAACCAGTGACCCCTACCGTGTCAACGAGATTACATTCGCAATCGGCGCTGTCTTGCCACGTCAAGATATAGCCTCTTTCATGCTATTTGGAGGTGTTGACAAAGATCAACAGCAGATTTGAGTTGCACCTGCCTGCACGTTCTTGCACGCTCCTTATCGGATTCTTGGGGTCCCTTTTGGTTTCCCTCCTGGAACGGCACATGGCCTATCGGAAAACTGATCGCCCCGGTGTGCGGCTAAAGAAGAACCGGCACGGCACCTATACCGCCGTGTGGGAGGATCCGAATACCGGGAAGACAATTTCACGATCCCTGAAGAAGGAAGGCTTCAATACAAAATCTGCGGCGGGACCTTGGCTCAAGATGAAGTCCGCAGAACTGGCCGAAGAAGCGCGGAGAGTCGCATTGCGAGGTCCGCTCTCTGGGGTTGGCGAAACATGGCAGACGATAGAGGCCAGCTACAAGGACCACTTCGAAGCTGAACACGGTGAGGATGCTGCGCAGCGCAATGACCGAGACTGGCTAAAGCGATGGAAAGCTCATCGCGCAGGCCACAAGATCCGGCAAGGTGGTGACCTCGAAGCCAAGCACTTGGATCTATTCCGGACCAGCCTGGCCAGCGGGCTTGCATCATCAACTCGGAACAGGCACCTGAGTGCGACTCGCGCCATGCTCAACTGGGCGAGACGCAACGGGTACCTTCGCCTGAACAGCGACCAGATCAAAGACAACTTGGCACCCTACCGTGTACCTCGGCGCTTGCCGCGTGTGCTCAATTCGAGTGAAGTCAAACGGCTCATCGCCAAGGTCGTCCGCCACGACACCGTACGTTACTTTGCCTCGCGCCGAGACAAAGCCGCATACGATGAGGGTATTCCCTCGGCGACAGCAACGACCAGATATGCTCCGCTGGCCCCGTTCGTCATCATTGCGCTCCTCACAGGAATGCGGCCGGGGGAAGTATTGAGCCTGAAATGGACCGACGTAGACCTGGAGCGACGAGAACTCAAAGTCTGGGGTGCAAAGACGGCGCGGGACCGACGCATTCCGCTTCACGACAGCCCGTTACTGGTCCAATTCCTGACGGCGCTTCAAAGCAAGAGCAAAAGTGGTGAGTACGTGTGTGGCGACTGGCAAACCGGCCCTCGCGAGATTCATGCTCGCCAGTGGCGTCGGGTGATTGACGCCGCCGGTCTGAAAGATGCTCCCGCAAAAGTGCTGAGAGCTACCTGCATCGCTCACATCGCTTCTGCCAGCGATGACAATGAGTACATGCTCGGTGCGAGATTTGGGCATGCCAACAAGGTGTCAGTGGCCTACTACAGACAGCCCCTTCGCGGAGTCCGGGATCGCGGTGAAACCGTCGAAGACTGGATGGGAACGCGTGGCATTCTGTTGGCGGCGCTCAGGCGCTTGAAATTCTTCCCTCGCGTCAGGCGAGCCCGGCGCGACAACTCATCGGCGGCTTGATCTAATTCAACATTATTGAAGTTGCGCGTTGCTGCACGAAGGGATACGCTTCGACCAGCCGCTGACTCTACGTTAGCCTCGCTAAGCGCCCTGGTGGAATCTGCTTCCACCCACGCGCTTCCCACAACCAAGCGTCAGAATTGCCCTCGGGGCGGGAAGAGTTGCGTTATGCGCACAACAAGTGTGTTGGAACAAGATGCTTTGGATTTGGCCGTGTTTATGGGCGAACAGGGGAATGGTCCGATCCTTACGGCCCATGAAGCCGCCCAGCTGGCGAAGATGTCGCACGGCCGGTTCATAGCGGCTCTCAATGAAGGACGGGTCAGGGGGCACCGGTCCGGCTCGGCCGGGCACTGGCGGATCAGCCTGCTCGACCTTGCGCGCTTCGTCGTCGGCCTGACTCCGACCTAGATCTCTTGCTCTTTGACAACAGAAGTTTATCGGAGGTCCCTCATTGAGGGACCTCCGACAGTCGACATCGACAAGGTTTGACCCTCCTTGGGGTGCTGGTCGTCTCAGGAATTGACGCTAGGGCCGTTCAACGCGCTCTTTTACGACGCGATTCAGCACGGCGGGGAGGCGCTGGAAAAAACAGCCGCTGCCATTGGCGACTACATCCAGCTCAAGATCCGCGAGCAAGGCTTTGCTCGTAAGATTCTTGATTACCACACAGTGACCGAGCGTGATCCCATGATGCAGCGGGATCCCAACGGCGTGCATGACGGTCTTGAATACGTCGTGCCGTTGGAGCCGGACACTGTGGCTCAGCGGATTGACTTCCGCGGCGACCCGGAACGCACCTGGATTCAGGGCAAGCGCTTTCCGATTCGCTTCTTCGACATCAGCACGGACGAGTTCAACAAGACCGAGCAGGAACTGCTCGCTCACACTGAGCCCGTCCTGAAGATCATCGAGCAGAACTCGCTCAAGGACATGCAGGAACAGGAAGACATTGCGTTCCTGGATCATGTGAAGTCCAGTGCGATGCTTGCGACGACTCGCCTGAACAACACTGCCGCAGCAGCAGGCGGTGTCATCGGTTTCACCACCGGTGCTGAAGTCGACGCCTTCTTCAAGGGCACCACCGTTGTTGCTCCGATCGCCAACCCGATCAACAGCAACGTGGTGATGAGCACAAACACGTACTTGCGTCGTGAGACGCTGGACGAGCTGGCCAAGATCATGAGTCAGCGCCAGTTGCAGCTCAGGGTCGTTTTGATGTCGGAATTCGACTTCTCAAGCACGATCCGCTGGTTCGCTGACGTCGCGTAGCACCCTCCCCGCAAAGTTGAAGAAAACCCCTCGGCGATCATCACTTCCATTGGTGCGAACTCACTAATTGGAGGAAGTCATGTCGACAAACCGCAACAAACTGTTCCGTCTCTTGGCATCAATGGGGATCAAACCCACTAACTCGGTCACCCAGATTGCAAACTGCCTCGGCCTCATTCCGCGTACGCTGGTGGTTCACATCACCAACGGGAACTTGAAGGCTCACAAGATCGGCCGTGGCTACAGCGTGAAGCTTGAGTGGCTCGTGGCTTTCTTTGAGACCGTCACGGGTGAAGCTCTGCTCGATGCTGCTCTGCATCGCAAGGCCAATGTTCAGCAGCACGAGGATCCCGGTTTCTCGGCTGAGGAACTGGCAACCGAAGTCTGGCGCAACTTGCCCAAAGGCCTCTTGCCTCTCGACTGGTTGAAGTACGAAGCTTCAAACCTTGGCCGCGTGGTCCGCTGCGTGGGCGGGAAGGGTGCACGTGCTGGCAAGCTGCTGAAGATCCGGTATGCCGCCGGCGGCTATGGCTCGGTTTCCATCGGGGGCAAGAATCGCGATGTCCAGCGCCTGGTAGCGCTGATCTTCCTTCCGAATCCCGACGATCTCCCACAGGTGCACCACAAGGACGGGAATCGGCGAAACAACCGCGCAAGCAACCTGGAGTGGTGCACGGCTGCGGAGAACATGAAAGCTGCGAAGTCGGACGGGCAGGCAGGACGGCCGGACGGTCGCCCCGGCACGACCCTTACCCCCGACCAGGTTGCAGACATCAAGACAAAACGCCTGTCTGCCATCGAATTCGCCAGGCTGTACCCGGTCAATGTTCGCGAGATTTACCGGATCTGGAACGGCGAGCGGTGGGCAGACGTGCGTCCGGCCGGGAGGAAAATCGCGATGCCGGATGCGGGTGAGGGCCTCATCGCTGACGACGACCCCGAAGCCACTGCGGTTTAGATTCGTTGCGCACTGTTGATGGTCGAAGCGCTGACAAGACCTCCACGCCCGCTCGCTAGTCCAAGGGCGTGGAGGCACAGCATCACTTGGCGACTGAGGGCCGCCTACTTCTTGTCCATGGCTACCGTAACGAACCAGACTTGGTTGCCTGCCGAATCGACCTGCTTCGTCAGGCCAGCGCTACGCTTCATCTTCAGTTCTTTTAGCAGCCCTGCCTTCTCGATCAGGTCCAGATGCTCATCCTGGCCCCAGCCTTCGGTGTCTATGCGCGAGTAGATCACTGTCCGGCAGTACAACCCGAAGTCCGAGTCGATCCAGTCCTCAACGATTGCCGGCCGGCCATCTGGCATGACCAATGTGCCGTTGAGCAGGTCCTTCTCAGGAAGCATCGGGTGCTGCTGCGCTTTTCGGTCCTCTGGTGTGCGCTTAGGAACTGGGAACTTCGGATCGGCTTCGGTCATAAACTGTGTCCTCCTTGCCATACCTACTGGCCGGCCATGTGGATCGAATGACGCCCCGTGAACCAGAGGCCTGTTTCGCGACTGCGGCGGAAGGTGCCGATCAGGCCGGTGTTTCGAACGAACAATTCGACGTGCCAGGAGCGCTCGCCCAGGTCCGGCAAGGCTTTGCCAACTTCGCACAGCGCCGCGTACCAGCCCTTCAGGTGATCCAGGATCACCGCAGCTTTTCGTGTAGCGAGATCCGTCAGAACGGTTGCGCCCTTGGTCGACTGGAGGGCAGCTTGCTCATCCGTTGCCCAGACCGTGCACTTGTCGAGGTGCAGTTCGTTGGGCGATGACCCGTAGTTGGGATCTGCTGGACCCATAGGGCTGAAATACTCACTGCCGCCATTCGGGTACTTGCGTTTGAACTGTTCGCGCCATTGACTTGATGGTTCCGGCGCGCCGGCACTCCAGGGTTGCGTCCCGCCAAACGCCAATTGCCTTGGCAGGCAACACCCGATGTTCGCCGGATGGATCGCCCAGGCGATCAGCAGGTCGAGGTCCGCGTAGGGCTCATACAGTTCATGCCAAGCGCGCCAGGCGGCCTCCGATTCGTTCAGTTTCAGCCTTCCATCAACGATCTCAAGCAGGCCGCGGCCGGGGTTCGTCCAGCCGAGCAACAGCGTGAACAGGTGCAGTGCGCCGGACCAGTATTCGCCGGTCCAGTGGTCCATGTTGCAGGCTTCGGACTTGGGCAGAAGGGGGAATCGATGACGAGCGTCTAGTGCGGCGAGATAGCGGTGAATCGTCCCGATCATTGCGCCACCACTGTTCACGAGCGCTTGCTCAGGGAGGTGTTCGCGAAAGTAGGTCTCTGGCTCGGTCCAGATGATCGGCATTATTTCTTCTTTCGTCCACGTCCCTGCTTCGGTTTCTTGGTTTCCGCTTCCTTGCGGGAAGCCCGGATGCGCTCCAGGAGCGCGCTTGCGGGTTCATCGTTCGGGTCCTGCGGGACTAGTTCACCTCGGAACGCCTTGGCGAGAATTGACCGGTCAAGGGCGTAGAGGCGCTCCGTGGATTGCTGTACCGCCCCGGCGGTTGAGGCGCACCGGCTCATCAGTAACTCCACGGTGTTGGCAACTACTTCTTGCTCTTCAATTGGCGCGAGAGGTACAGGCACGGCACGAAGGTTCGCCATGTTTATCCGCAGCCGACCGATGCCATGACTCAGCCGTTCGCTATTGCGCGTGCCGCCAGGTGAATTCATCCAATGCATCATGAAACGCGGCGCGACCAAAGAGTGTGGTACGAATCGGATGCAATCCGCTTTGACGATTGCGGTGCCAATTCCGTCGGGAACTCGGCAGCAACGGCCAACGGGCTCGGCGAGCGCCGCGATCAGGAGGTCGCCTGGAAACACCTGGTGCTTGCGCAGGGATTCAAAGTGCTGTTCCGTGACGTATGATTTATCCAAGTTCTTGAACTCGCCGACTCCGAGATTTCCCAGGCGAATGACTCGAACTCCAAATTCAACGTAGTGCGCCGACTTCAACTTGCTTCCAAACGGGCCGTCCGTCATTGAGTTTTCGGCTAGGTCGTGGAGATCTCCGAGGTACGCCCAACACCACCTCTCCGGCAACTCGGGCAGTCCTTCAACATCCACTGGCTCCGGCTCCTTGTACTTCTTCGCCGCTTTGGCCTGCTCTTTCTCCAGCGCCTCAGCGTCGTCAGCTTTCGACCACGGCTCTCCAGTCTTGCGGGCCTTCCCCTCGGTCTTTGCACGACCCATCTCGGCAGCATCTGCGATCCAGCGCTTGCGGCGCTCGGTTCGGATGCGCTCTAGCAACTCGCTGGCGGGTTCGACATCCGGGTTTGCGTCCCGCCACACCTTCGTAAGGTCGCCCCGGAATGCGGCTGCCAGCACCGACTGCCGGAACTTTTCCAGCAGCGGTGGGATGGCATCCAGAGCCTCCTTCGCAGTTTCGGAGCATGTTTGCAGCGCCTCGATCTTCGCGACAATGCGGCGCTGTTCGCCGAGGGGGGCAACCGGGGCAAGTTGTTTATAAGCATCCTGCCTGTTGAGCCCGGGGATAGCCGACGCCCGGTCTAGCCGGGCCAATCCGAGGTGCCGAAGGAAGTAGAGCCAAAGACGTGGAGGCTGTCCGTGAAACTCGCTTATGAAGTAGGTCGTGTCTATCGGGGAACACGGCCCTTCGGAAAAGTGTGCTTCTCCGATGCTCCCCTTACGCCCCACAACTATCGCAGGTCCATCAATGAACGCTTCAGAATGGTTGCCTACAACCCCATTTGAACCATATACCGGATAGCCTTCGCCGTCCCGCCGTTTTGACGGAAGCGACTTACCGTAGTTCAGGATGAACAAATCACCAAGTGCCGCTATAGACCACTTGGGAGGCAATTCCTCGTGTTCCCCACTCAAGAACTCACCCTCATTCCGGCATCATTATCGTCAGAACTCAGCGATTCGACGAGCGCTTGTATCTCTTCCGTTGCATTCTGGAGCTGAAGCAGAATCTCGGCGGCAATTCCGTCGGGATCCGGCAAATCTTCAGTCCGGCCTTCCGAGTCATCACGCAGCCATCGAACATCCAGGCTCTCTGAGCGCTCGCTGATCTCCTTGCGAGTGAACTTGCGGAAGCGTCCGTCCTCCCCCTCGTCCTTACGGCGTGAACCCCCATTAGGATCTTCGCCGTAAGCATCCAGGAACGGCTTCAGATGTTCGAGGCCAAATGGTGTGCGCTTACCGAAAGACGGCATGTTGGTGCGCAGGTCGAAAAACCAGACAGCCTTGGTATTGCCGGTTTCCTTGCCGGCGGGACCGCGCTGGAAGAACAGAACGTTCGTCTTCACGCCCTGGGCGTAGAAGATGCCTGTGGGCAAACGCAGTACAGTGTGCAGGTTGCATTTATCCATTAGATCGGCGCGAATCTTCTGGCCGGTGTTGTCCTCAAACAGCACGTTGTCCGGCAATACAACGGCAGCACGCCCACCAGGCTTCAGCCCACGGTAGATGTGCTGAAGAAACGCGAGCTGCTTGTTACTGGTGACATACGTGAAGTCGTCGCGTGTAGGACGCCCACCGCCCTTCTTCGTCCCGAATGGCGGATTCGTCAGAATGACGTCCGCCTTCGGCAACTCCGCTCCCAATGGCGACAGCGTGTCGCCGATAAGAATGTCGCAGTCGATTCCGCGAAGCATCAGGTTCATCTGCGCCAAGCGGCGCACATCAGGCACCAACTCGATCCCGATCAAAGCTTTGCGACGCTGGAACTGTTGCTGCCGTTCATTCAGGTCGAACAACTCATCGGTGTTTGCCTTGATGTAGCTGTCCGCAGCCCTGAGGAAGCCACCTGTACCAAGCGCAGGGTCCTGAATGGTCTCGCCTGGTTGAGGCTTCAGGCACTCAACCATCGCCTCGATCAGCGGCCGGGGCGTAAAGTACTGGCCGGCACCGGACTTAGTCTCGTTTGCGTTCTTTTCAAGCAGCCCCTCATACATGTCGCCGAGGCCTTCATGCCGGGCCGAGTACCAGTCCAGCTTGTCGATGTCCTCTGTCAGCTTCTTCAGGTTCTTCGGCTTGCGCAGTGATGTCTGGGCATCGGTGAAGATGTCCTGCACTCGCTGCGAGCCGTGGGTACCGAGGTGAATCAGCATCTTCTTGTAGAAGTCGAGCTGCTCAATGCCGTCCAAGGATTCCAAATCGCTCCAGCGGTAGCCTTCGGGTAGCTGTTCCTCGACTTCAGTTTCCTTGGCCATCTTCAAGAAGAGGAGGAAGGTCAGCTCGGTCACATACTCAAGATACTTGATGCCGTCATCCCGCAGGATGTGGCAGAGGCTCCAGAGTTTCTGGACGATGTCCTGCGTTGTTGTCATGGCTATCCGCTCTGTTCCCACATGGCCTGGTTGATGTCACCGAGAAGCTCTTCAAGATTTCCTTCGAAGACTTTGTTGAGGCGTTTGAAGCCACCTTGATCGCGGAAGCTGCCCTTGTCGATGGCGTCCCGGTCAACAATGGTCTCCTTCTGGAGTTGCTTGGCGATGCGGTCAAGCCAGGTGCGCTGCACGTTTGTCCATTTGTGTGCTGACTGGATCTTCTGCATCGCCGTTTCAATGCGTTGGCCGTACGGGATCAACGGCTCGCCCAGCGCCTGTTGGCGAATATAGCCGATGATGGTCGCTGCGATGTCCTGGTTGGTCGTCTCGCGATAGGCCGTACGAAGTGTCGCTTCATTGAAGCCAGCCTGATCGAGAGTGCGTTTGATTTCGCGGAGTTGCTCACGGGTAAGTTCGCGGGGGCGCTGGGTTACGACAAGCAGGGCCGGGATGTCGTTCAGGTGCTCGTCGAGATACTTCTTGAACGCAGCCAAGTAGTCCTCTGGCTTTTCCGCGGTGCCGTAGCCGCGTTCCACCGACTTGATCTCATCGTCATGCTCGGAAATGAGGATTGCTGGCCGGTCGGTCGCCGTCTGGGTATCAAGGAAGACAAGGATGCCCGGGTGCTTCTCAAACCAGTCGGCGGCGAATGCAGCACCGCCTGCGTGGAGGTCTTTGAGCAATTGGGCAGGGTCAACCTGCGCCTGCTCAACGAATGCTTCGAGCTTCGTGCCATACAGCCTTCGCAACTTCGTGTGCAGCTTGGCCATCAACTGGTCGAAAACTTCCTGCTTTGCAGCCTCATCTTCGACGGACGTCAGTTCCCCGAATAGCTGGGCAAAGGTAATCGATGGATCCTGGACAACCGGCTTCATTTGCGTGATCGGCAGCAGGCCTGCGTAGAGGTCCACACAGTCGAAGACCCGGAAATACTCCTTGCCGATGTCAGGGCAAAGGCGCGTGGCACGACCGAGCATCTGGTCGTACAGGATGCGGCTTCGCACCCGGCGCAGGAACACCAGGTTGACGATCTCCGGTACGTCGATGCCGGTCGTAAGCAGGTCGACGGTCACCGCAAACTTCGGATTTACCTCGTTCTTGTAGCGGCGGATCATTTCGCGGGGCTTGTCGATATCGCCGGTAATACGGACCACGGCATCATCGTCGACGCCGCCATAGGCCTCCACGAATGCTTCCTTCAGCAGCGTGACGACCAAGTCGGCGTGATCGCGATTGACGCAGAAGATTAGTGTCTTGCCGGGAAACGACGGGTCGATCTGGCGAGCAAGCTCGGCACAGACCGTCTTGTTGAAGTTCTCCGTGATGACGTTCTTGTTGAAGCCTTCGACATCGAAGCCCAAGTCGTCAGGCAGGTGGACGAAGTCGATCTTCTGCTTGTTCGGGTCAAGCGCCTTTACTTGCTCGCCGGCTGTGAACTTGATGCCCTCATCGGCGAGCTTGGTGACGATTCTATAGGGCGGCTCGTGATCGATGAGATGCCCGTCAATCACCGCGTCTCGGTAGCTATAAGTGAAGACGGGATCACCGAAAATCTCGGTCGTGTGGAGCGCCGGGGTGGCTGTCAACGCAACTTTGGCAGCATCGAAATAGTCAATCACGCGCCTATACTTCGAGACGTAGTCGGCCTCGCTGCGGAAGGTCAGTTCGGTGTCGGATAGCTCGCGGTCGAGGGTGTATCCGCGGTGCGCTTCGTCGACAATGATGCAGTCATATTGGTCAACGGACGGGGTGTCTTCCTGCTCGGCCGCGTACAAAAGCCGGTGCATGACTCCCTGGATAGTCGAGATGTGCAGCTTGGTGTCGTCGTCGGGGGTGATGTCGCCGAGTTCTTTGACGTCGTATATCTCGGTGAACGACTTCAACTGCTCCAGCTTGACGTTCTTGAATGCATCGGCCGCCTGGTCGCCCAGCGAAGTGCGGTCGACCAGAAACAGGACGCGACGGAACCTGCCGGCTTTTATCAAGCGGTAGACAAGGCCGATGGCGGTGCGCGTTTTCCCAGTACCGGTTGCCATCGCCAGCAGGCACTCCCGCTGGCCGGCCTCCAGCGCTGTTTCGACCGCCTGGATGGCTTCGTTCTGGTATGGGCGCAGGTTCAGATAACTCAGCGGCTCGGTCTTCAGCTTCTCGTTCGCAGCATCAAGATCCTGCTGAAGCAGCTTCAACAGGCCCTTGGGTGTGTACCAGTCGGGTAATGGCCTGGAAGGCTGATTGGGACGGCGGGCGTCAAAGAACCAGATGCCTGATTTCGTTTGAAGCTGACGAAGGAACGGCCGGCCGTTGGTAGCGAAGATGAACGGCACCCGGTACTCCCCCCAAGGGCCCCCAGGGGGCACTTCGAATTCATGCTGGGTGAAATCACGGCTGTAACGTTTGGTTTGTATGAGCGTCCCTGGCACATCCTTTAGGCTTCGCTTGGCTTCGACAACGCCGACGCAGGTCAGCCCGCAGAACAAGGCGTAATCAACGGGACCACTGGCGGTTGGCCATTCGGCGATGGCGATGTTTCGAGACTTGTGAGGGCGAGTGCCCCCGGCGTACTTGAGCTTCTCGCTGTCTGCTTCCCAGCCACGAATGCGAAGCTGATCGTCGATGATGTGGCGGGTAGAAGCCTCATCCAGGTCGATTTCGTCATCCGCTTTGGATGCCTGGGCGAGCTTCTTGTTCAGAACAGCGGCCGGCTGTTCCGCCGCGATTTCCTGGTGCTTGGCCAGTTCCTCAGCCTGCTGGTTCAACCGTTGTTCAGCCTCGGCTACGAGTGATTCCCAAACGGCGCGATCCTCTTCGGCCTGCTTTGCACGTTCTTCTGCGGTGAGGCGTTGCTGTGCATCTTCTTCGGCCTTGAGTTTGGCTTGCTCTGCCGCGGTCAGCGCTTTGTTCAGCTCCGCCTTGAGCGCCTCCAGCTCTTTGGCGAGTTTGTCGTCGGCCTTTTCAGGTGGTTGGGGCGGCGCAAAGGGACCTGGCTTGAAGTCGTGTGCCCCACCGAAAGACCTGTGATACCAGACAGCCAGTTCTCTGGCGTACCGCAAGTTCTGGAGCGCTTCCTTGTGGTCACCTTTGTGGTGGTGGGTTGCACGATTGCCAGCCCGTCGGATTGAGTGGAATAGCTGTTCGGCCTGACGCGGAAGAACGCTGGCGGCGGAGAGACGGTTGAGCAGGACGCACTGGTTCTCGCCGTCGCTCTCGAACATGCCGTTATCTGCGGCGATGAGCTGGGCGAGACGTTCGCCGAACTGGCGCATCTTGATCAAAGCCGTGTTCGGATCATCAACGAAGTATCGCTCCGCAAGCGCACCAAGCTCCGCAAGGAGCGGAGCTGTTTTGTTCAAGAAACCGAAATTTCGTGACTGCACTTTCACCGTCGTGTCCCTACCCACCTGGCATTGGAGAGAGGCCATGTTCGTCGCAGTACGCAGAGGAGAATCGCTGAGCTGCTACGAATATCGAGGTCGGAAACGCGTCGAGGTCTTCCTTGGTAGGGAAGTCCACTTCCAATCCGTCCTGGTCAATGATTCTGTAACTCACGCTGCCCGTGTCTCGGAAAAGTTGAACGACAAAGCCTTCGACTTCGTTTTGGGCAACTGTGAGCCTGCCACTGGGCTTCTTGGTTTTGTAATTCTTCACCTGGTGGCCTCGTTCCCGCAGAGTCGCGCCACAAGCCTTGGGCAAGAAATTGACGCACAATTATGGCTGTCGGCTCAGTATATTGACGTTTGCTGACTGAATCGAGCCCTTCACTGGAGACGAGCATGACGAAGAAGATCCTCTACATCGACATGGACAACGTACTCGTCGAATTCCAGTCAGCATTTCCGAGGGTGGACCCAGCCTTGCTCGCCAAACACAAGGACGACGAAGACGAAGTCCCCGGCATATTCTCGCTAATGGACCCCAAAGAAGGGGCGCTAGAGGCATATACGACGCTGTCAGAGCTGTTCGACACATACATCCTGTCGACATCGCCCTGGGAGAACCCTTCCGCATGGGCAGACAAACTGCTTTGGGTAAAGAAACACCTGGGCGGGCCGGCGTATAAGCGCCTGATCCTCAGCCACCACAAGAACCTAAACCGTGGTCACTTCCTGGTCGACGACCGCGACAAGAATGGCGCTGACCGATTCGAGGGGGAGCTGATTCGCCTCCATGAAGACCACTTCAAGACGTGGTCAGAAGTTCTCGACTACCTGGTGCCCCAAGCGACGTGATGTGCTTGCGAGCGCCGCCAGCGCAGTCGCCTTCGGCCTAAAAATCGGGGTTTTCGTGGCATAAGATGACGGAAGAGGCTCGTAGCACACGCTGCGGGCCTCGTCTCGTTGCATCGAGCATCGAGAGCCTAGTCGGGCCAATCTGGCCCAGAATCCCGTTCTATGGAGGTCATGCCATGGTGCTTAGCGCCGAGGGAACCGCTGTGTCTACACCCCACGACACTGCGGAAGAGTTGCGTTTCGGGGCACTCAACGAGGAACCCGGCTCAAGGCTGGGCGAATTGCGAAATCGTCTTCAGGAGATGGCTGGCAGGCAGCGTGACGCAGTCGTCAACACCCGTGAGCTGGCGATGGCACCCAGTGATGGCGCGCTGATGGTTGGCGGCAACGAGCGGTACGTTCTGCGGGAACACGCCTTCGGACAGATCGCCGCGAGGTTGCAGATTCCAGCCCACTACCTGCGCCGCTGTGACCCCGAGCTGCGTTCACGCAACGTGAACCGCTGGCTTCGTGAAGCCGACCGCGACGTGATGCTGCGGATCGAAGGAGACGAAGTGCGTGGTGTACTGTCTTCGTCCTACCGGCCGATCAACCACCTCGACATCTTGGGATGGTTGGAAACCCGGCTCGGCGCTGACACAACAGTTCGCTATGAGCTGAACGAAAGCTACCTCGACATGCAGGTCGTCGGCGAGCCCGAAACCGGCCTGCCGCAAGCCCGTCGCGACTCTCTGCACCGTGGCCTGCACCTGCGTAACAGCGAAGTCGGGTTGGCGCGCGTCAACATCAGTGCGCTGGTCTACCGCACCATCTGCTTGAACGGCTTGGTCATGGGCTCCGGCCGCTGGGCCTACCAGCGTCGTCACGTCGGCAAAGCTGAACTCGGTGACCAGGTCCGCGAGGCCTTCGACCGGGCCATCGATCTGTCCAGCCAGGCCGCGACGGCCTTTGCCGGTACGCGTGGTATTCAGGTCCCCGAGCCCCTGAAGGCCTTGGACCGAGTGATCTCACGCTATGAATTGGCAGAGGAAGAAGGCGAAGCAGTCCACCGCGCATACGGGGTCGAGCCCGGCGAATCGCTATACGCGGTCATCAATGCGTTGACCCGAGCGGGCAACGACACAGCGCTCGCCATCGACAGCCGCCACAAGCTGCAAACGCTCGGCGGTCGACTGACCGACCTGTCCGCAACGGGCAGGTGGATTGAGAATTGAAGATCCGGCGCACATCCTCGCTAGCCGACATTCGCAGCAGGAACTCAGCCTGTATCGTCCACGCAGCAAACAAGCGGTGATGAACACCTGCCGAGATCGGTGTACGATAGGCACTTGTGCCATATTTGACGGGCACGCCGGTCAACCGCACAACCGAACCGGCACGGCTGCGTCTGGATTGTCTGGTGCCAGATACTGGGAGGCGCTGAGAATGGACTGGAAGACTTGGCTGTACTTGGCGCTTCCCGCGTCAGGATTGGTTTGTGGAGGTGCAACGCGGGAGAAGACTGTGGACCTTGCGGACGGGGTTCACGTCGTCGTCCACTCGTTCTTCATCAACAACGTACCTCCCACCCCGTACGCCCATGCAGGCAATGTAGATTCTGGGCATCGATTGGTGCTTGCCTACTCAGATGGCAAGAGGGTCAGCGCTATCGGGACGTACCTGGTGGTCGCTGGCCCGGATGTCGGTCTTCCCAAGCTGTGCGATGCGGAAGGATTGCGAGGAACAGGCCATCACCCCTACGATTGTTGGGTAAAGGTCCCCACGGATGCTGTTCAAGAAACGGATCACCCATTGGATCCCTTCCTACATGCTTACTGTGGCATAGCCATCCAGCGAATCCATGGGGCTCGCGTGCAGCTTGACCACCTGCGGCTAGCCATAAAAAGTCGAGTCAATCCGAGACAGTCCCTGAATCCGTGGTCTATCGATGGGGACGTTATCAAGATGCCCGGCGAGACTTAGGCTCGGCGTCAGAACATCTGCCTGCGTGGTAAATGCTGGTTTGCCAGCGCGTCTTGCCGGTTGGATTCCCAAGCCCACTGCACATCCTTGGTGCATGCTGGAGATCATCGCCATCGGATATGGCCTTGCGTGCTGGGGTGCGTTGCTCGTCATCGGGCTGTGCAAAGCTCTTGAGAAGCTTGCATCCCGCCGGACCCCGTGAGCCAACGGGGTAAGTACCGCTGAAGTTCAAGGCTATCAGTATTCCACCAACGTCAGAGCCCGGGTGGTCCGGGCTGATTCCGTTCTGGGCGGTCCTTCGGGGCCGCCCCCATTTCATTGAGGAGAACTCATGTTGCTGCATCCAAGAACACTGAAGCATCACGTCGCCGCATCCAGTGGCGGCAGGTACGCCCTGAACACGATTGCGTTGACATCGATGGGTGTGCTGTCGACCGACGGCCACAGCCTGCTGCTGGTGCCCTACCCCGACGCCGACCCCAAATCGGCACCCAAGATCGAAGGGGTACACGCTGAGTCACCCGCTCCCCAGGCTGAGCCCGTCCTGGTCGCGCTCGACGACGCTGCGAAAGCAGCGGCCATGGTCAGCAAGTCCCGCCGAAATGCCTCGCCGTACACAGAACTGCTACAGGTCGAGACGGACGGCGACTCGATCCGGTTCGGCGCAACCGATCTATCAGCAGCTCAGACCATGCAGGTCCGGCAACCCGAAGGGGCCTACCCCCGAGTCGCCGGTGTCATTCCCGATTACACCAAAGCGCAAGCCGTCACCATCAACATCGACACGCTGTTGCGTTCGCTGAAGGCCTTGAAAGGTGTGACGCAGGATGAAGTCGTCACGCTGAGAATCATTGACGACCAGCAGGCCGTTGGCTTCTCGTGCAAGGACGGCACGGCCATGCTCTGCATGCCGATCCAGGTCGAGAAGCCCGAAGAGCACGTGCCGGACCAACTCGCCAAGTTGCGTGGCGATGGCCCAGGTGTAGCCGCACCTGCTGCGCCAGAAGAAGGTGAAGACGGAGGCACGGAAGAAGCCAGCGCTCCGACCGAGACGGAGATGCAGGAAGCGCAGGACGTTTTCGAATCACAGCCGGTGATTCCGCAAGCGGCAGAACCGACGCCAGCACCTGCCGCCACATCCAAGCCGAAGAAGTACTCACGCCGCAAGCAGGTCACCGCCCCGGCTAACGAACTTGCCGACATCATCGGTGGGTAGCTCAACTACGGAGGCAACCCTCGATGGGCTGCACGAAGAAGAGTCAACAGCGGTCAACCATGCATTTGAGGTCGAGCTGGGTAAGCGCCTCTTACGGCGTGGCCAACGCGCTGATCAGGGGCGGGAACGTTGAATCGCTGCCGGTCCAGTCGCGAGTAAAGTTACAGGAACTCGGCGGAAGGGTAGTCGACCCTACGGCGACGGAGAAGGTGGATAGACTGACGTACATAGGGGAGAGATGGGAATTCGGCGATCCAAACTCAGGCCGCCATATCACTCATCGTGCCCAATGGCCCCTGACTTCTTCCCCGTGTCCGAGTCGTCGGATTCGGGTTCGAAGAATCCGGCCAAGGCGGCGAAGATCCCCGTCTTCACCGCAGAATCCGCTGCCATCGCCACTAGCTTCGCAATTGGCACATCAGTAGGGCCCAGTTGGAAATTTTTCACTAAAGAAGCTGCTGCCTTCGCGGCCTTGCCACCAAATCTCTCCCGAAGCCACCAGTTGATGGTTGTGTCCGGCAATTCCCCATCCGCAGTGTCTTGAATCGCGGCTCGTAGGCGTCGAAGAGCACCTTCCTCTGCAACAGTGAAAGCCCGCATCAATTCTGAAGGTGAGAGGGCGAGGCCACGGGCGATAGCCAAGACGGTGGTCAAGGTCGGGTTGCTTTCCCCCCTTTCAACCCTGCTCACGGCTGCGTTTGACAGGTCCGCAGCTGCGGCGAGTTCCGACTGGGACATGCTCTTGTAACCCCGGATACCCTCGATCAGCCTCCCAAAGACCATTTCCGCTGGGAGCCGAATTGCACGATCAATGTTTTTTGCGTTCATGCAAAATTTCCTATTGTGGATGAGTTGTGCTCATCGTATACTACACGCCTAATAACATCCAGAAGCGTCTGGCTGAAAGGCGGTAATTGGTCACGGTGGTGCGTCTGTCTCTCGCCGAGCAGCGTACTAGCGGAGAAAAAAGCATCGGTGAGGGACCACAAGAAGGGGGACAACTGTTTTTCAACCTTAGTGGAGAAGCACATGTTTTCAGCGATCATGAATGGCCTAGACGTGTTGACGCACGCGTGCGAAGAGGTGATTGACACCGTCAAAGTCGGAATCAAAGACGTTGCGCGGAGCATCGACGGTCTGGACCCGACCACAAAAGCTGTAGTTGTTATCGCAGGGGCTGCGGCCGTCGGGGCAGTCGCGGCCGTTGCCGCAGCACCGATCGCCGTGGCAATTGTCGGCGGCGGCGCTGCGACGGGCGGGGCTGCGGCTGCCTCCGGTGCCCTTGCAACGGTTGGCGGCGGATCGATCGCTGCTGGCGGCGGCGGCATGTTAGCAGGCAGGGCCGTGATCGCGGCCGCGGGTGGTGCAGCAGGTGCAGCAGGCGCAGGAGGCGTCATTATGGCTGCTGATATCATTACGGATGAGGATGACGACGAGTAAAGTCGGCGAGTTCTGCAATAGAGTCCGCAATCTGACTATCTCCGAGAGGAGCGGTTTGGCCCTGAGTACCGGGCGGGCCGCTCCTCAGCTGCTTCAGCACAAATATTCCAGTAGACGCTGCATCGCACTGGCCGCAGCAAGACTCGCGACCAGGTTGGGTTGCGGCTTCCCCGCCACATTTGCCATAGACACCCTGGATCTTGCGCATTTTACCGCGCCAGATCGGGCGAGCCGTTGGCGACGAACGCGACAGCCAGACCGAAATCGCCGATGCGGCCAATTGTGTTAGATAGCTGCACTGACGGCTTAGTCTCCCGGCTCCCGCCGGTTGAGCCCGCGAGGTCCGCCAGCCGTGGCAATGGCGGCGGGATCGGGCTCACATTCGTCAATCTCAACCAGGGGCCGGGGTGTTTACCTCGGCCCCGCTACTTTGAAAGGAACCACGCATGATCCGACTGACAGCATCATTCGGGCGTAAGACGCCCGACACCGAGCAGTTCTCCAGCCGCTCGGTCCACGCTAGTGCCGAGTTCGATGTCATGGACAGCGTCGCCGAAGATCCGTCGGCGTTGAAACGCGCGCTGAGCAACATCTGGCGGCAGCTCAAGCAGGCCGTTGATGAAGAGATCGGCGACGGCCCCGTGCAGATCCACACGGGCCCAACCAACCGCATCGCCACGCATGGCAACGGCAACAACGGCTCCAACGGGAACGGCCGGTCTCACGACGTGCCTGCCAGCCGCAAGCAGGTCGGCTTCTTGTTGAGCCTGGCGCGCCGGCACCGCAACTTCTCGGCCGACCAGACCCGCCAGTGGCTGCGCAAGGACCACAACATCGAACTGGACGATATCACCAAGTCGCAGGCCACTACCCTGATCGACACGCTCAAGGGCTAGTCACTGTGGCCTCCGACCGGGACGCCACACCAACCACAAAGGACAACCATGAACCAATCCGACACCGCGCTCGCGGTGCAGCCGGTCAGTTTTTCGCGCTTCAGCACCTGGCTGTACTGCCCGCGCCGCTATCTGTACCGCTACATTCTGGAATCGCCCGAGGAACGTGCCTCGGGCAACTTCGTGTTTGGCAGCGCTATCCACGAAGCCTTTGAGGCCTTCATGCGCTCGCTGAAGGACGACCCGTTGAACCACGAGGCCGTGGTCGCCGTGTTCGAGCGGGCCATGCACGACGAGATCGCCCTGAATCAGCATCACGGCGTGCCCGTTGACTGGGGCAAGAAGTCGGCCGACGAGATGCTGGCCAAGGGCGCTGAACTGATCGACGTCTTCCTGCAAAAGGTGGACAGACACGTCACGGTCATCGGCACTGAAGTTCCCTTCACGGTCGAATTCGCTGACGACATCGTGGTCAACGGCGTGATCGACCTGCTGCTGGACGAAGGCGACGGCCGCTACAGGGTCGTCGACCTGAAGACGTCAGCCAGTTCGCTAGCGCAGGACCGATTGGAGTTCGACCTGCAACCGACGGTCTACCTGCTCGCCGCAGAGCGCATCCTGGCTGCGCCGGGCAAGGTCGACTTCGAGTTCTGGGTGCTAACCAAGGCGAAATCACCCGCGTTTCGCATCTACCCGGTGCAGCGGTCGCAGGCACAGCGGGCAGAAGTGCTTGAAGTGATCCGGGACGTCCGCGCCGCCGAGGCGGCCGGGATATTCCCGCGCCAGCGCAGCTACATGTGCTTCGGCTGTGAGCACCGGGACAAGTGCGATGGTGAGTGCCGAAAGGGGGCGTGATGGCCCGCCGAAACCGCAGACGCAAGCAGCAAAACTGGGCCGTGCAAGGCGACCCGGAAACCGTCAGGCAGTTCAGCTTCCACCGCATGATCGAGCATGTTTCGGACAACCAGCTTGAAGCGCTGCAATCGCTGATCGGCATGCACGAACTGGAGCTACAGATGAAAGCCTTCATGGCAGCGCTGGGCGTGTCGGCAGAGATGCAGCAACGGCAGCTTCAAGCGTTCGAGGCGAGCCTCAAGCAGCTACCCAACCTCGACACAAATCAACGGACGTACCTACTCGACACGTTGAAGGCCATGATGCACGGCCAGCCAGCACTCCCCCCGGTCAAGCCGCCTCGCGGCTGACCATCGAACGAAGACCCGACCACGGGCCTTCGTTCTTTAGGTCAAGTCGAGCAGCTCTGCGGCCAGAATTGCTCTTGTCTCATCGGACAGCACGGATGCGACACAACTAGGTTCGAGAGGGCCAGGTCGGCTGACGCAGTCGGGGCAATCCGGTATAAGAGTCTGCGCGGGAGCGGATTGCATGGCGAAGACATCTCTTGTCAATACGGCGTTAGTGGCGTGGGCTCGCGAACAAGCGGGACTCACCCAGCTTGATGTGGCACGTCGAATCTCGATCACCGAAGAAGCATACGCTGCAATAGAACACGGTGACGACAATCTGACTTTCACACAACTTCGGAAGTTGGCGCACGCACTGAAGCGGCCCCAAGCGTTTTTCTACCTGCCAGAGACCCCGGATTTGCCCGAGATTCCAACAGACTTCCGTAGTTTCGACGGAGTAGCGCCGGACTTGTCGCCGGATGCGCGCTCTGCTCTCAGAGACGCCAGGTACTTGCAGGACACCTCTCGTCGGTTCGCGGGCTTTGGCATGCGATACGACTGGAAGTGGATCGGCTCTGCAACGCCCGATGCGAATCCAGAGGACATAGGAAAGCGGATTCGAGAAGCCGTTGGGATTACGCAGGAAGTTCAATGGTCCTGGCACCGAGACGCTTACGCGGCACTTCGTGGTTGGCGAGAGGGCATCGAAGGTCTCGGAGTTTTGACGTATCAGTTTTCCGGCGTCGCAACGGAAGAACTGAGTGGCTTCTGCTTGTCCGAACCACCCTATCCCCTGTTGGCAATCAACCGCAAGCATCTCCCAGCGAGAAGATGCTTCAGTCTGCTTCACGAGCTGGTACACGTCCTAATCGCGACGGATGCTCTCTCCAACGCAATCGCATCCGACGAAAACAGATATTCGAATCATAGCGCCTACGCCATCGAGCGCTTCTGTGATCAGGCTGCCGCCGCGGCAATCATGCCCGAGCACTTGTTTTTGGAGGAGTGTAGGCGGCTCAACGTTTCGCTGAATCCTGAAGAAGAGACCCTGAACCGGCTAGCATCTCGATTCTGCGCGAGTAAGAGCGCAACGCTAATTCGACTGATTCAGTATCAACTCTCGACATTCGAGTACTTCCACATGATGCAGCAGGTGTGGAAATCGAGAGGACTACCGAATCGAGGTCCGGCGATCGAGTGGCCTTATGAAAAGGCACTACGTGTGCACGGAGTGACGTTCGTGAAACTCGTCCTCGAAGCCTATCACCAGGATGCGATTTCAAGGCTTGAGATAGCGGATCACCTGGGAATGAAGCTGAAGTGGCAAGATCAGCTTGAGCGGCTGGTTGCCGGATCGGGGCGATGATGCCGAACGGCTACTTCTTTGACACAAGCTTCTTCGCAGAGGGCATGAAGCGATACCCTCCTGGGTTGAAAACATTTAGCCCCATCTGGACCGAAGTCGACCATCTGATCGACAACGGAAGGGGATTTTGCTGCCGAGAAGTGCTTGAAGAGCTGGAGCAAAAAGCAGGCGATGACGCTCACGCCTTTGTAAAGGAGCGCAAGGAAAAGCTCATTCTCGCGCCTTCGGAAGCTGAGGAGAAGGTGATTGTTGCACTGGTCAGCGAGTTCGCGGATAGCGGTTGGTCGCTTGCCACAACGAAGAAGGACAACGCTGATCCGTGGGTGGTTGCCTTCGCAAAAACCAAAGAACTTGTCGCGGTAACGGCGGAGTTCAGGCGCTCAAACGGCAGGCTGATTATCCCCGATGCTTGCGAATACATCGGGGCGAAGTGCTCAAGTCTTCTTGAGTTCATCGCCGCATACGAGAACAACTCCCTGTAGGATCCCAATCACCGCGACTCGTGGGCGATGACTCGTGGGCAATGACTCGCGGGCGATTGGGCCTTGCTGGACATCAACGCTCCCGACGTACTCAGCGGACCGCGCAAAAGGAAAGCCGAACGATGTCGAAGCCAGAAACTCGTGCTGACTGGGGTTTCAACCAGCCGTTTTCTGATGCCCATTTGTATCGCTGGATACAGAAACTCAGACGACGGAAGCCCGATGCAGCACACCTCACGCCAGACGAGTTGGCTTCAGAAGCGGCCAAAAGCATCCGGGCAGCAGTGCTGGCCATGCTTTCAGATAGAACCGGGCTGGACCTACTGAACCACGGCTACGACGGCATCGACTGGATCGGCGGTCACGGGAAAGGGCTGCGCACCGTGTTTGCGAACTCGTTCGAATCTGGGCATACGAGGTTCAAACGCGGCAAGTGGCTAGACAAAGGCAGTGCGGGGGCATCATCTGACGTCCTGTTCCTTTGGGAACCCGGGCTTTACGTGCCTCGCCGTCCAGGTCGGGGCGCGCCATCCGGGCCACCGCGTCGGATCAAACTACAGAGCGAGCTACGGTTGCTCGACAAACTGCTTCGCTCAACCAAACGGAAGTTCAACGACTGGCCGTTGATGGCTTTTCGCGCCTTGGACCGACGCCAACCTGCTCACGCGTCCGACGGGGGCAGGTCGAGTTGGATCGTCGCGGATAAGGGTGAACTCTGTCGAGTGAGCAAGGCTCCGGGGCCCGCGATCTCCGAAAAAGCACTCAGTCCGTTGGTCAGTTTTTTCTACGCCACACCCAAAGTCACCACCAGGACTCGGACGATCCCGATGAAGGACGGTAGCCAGATGTGTCGTTGGTACATCATCGGACCAGGGAGAGTTGCCGTAGTGATCCGCAAGACTCGGAAGCGATAGTCTCCGACCTTAGGTGCCTTCTTGGGGTACCCACGTTCCAGGTAGCTCAAATCGCAAACCGCCCGCTGGGCTGGGTTCAGCTCTGCGGGCGGCTCTCAAGGTGGTGGACCGTACTGGACTCGAACCAGTGACCCCTACCGTGTCAAGGTAGTGCTCTAGCCAACTGAGCTAACGGTCCTTGTTTGGCGCGTCAACGTAGCAGGGACCCCAAGGGCGTCAAGAAGGCGGTGCTACTGCAAGGACACCGCAAGCAGCCTTCAGGGGCGAACTAATCCTCGAACGCACTTTCAATAATCCGCAGGCGCTTCATGATGTCGCGGTTTCGTTTCGTGTTCGGAAAGCGCTTGAACAGCGCCAGACAACGGTTCCGCCCGCGCTCCCAGTCCGCGAACTTAATGTCCTCGTCGATCCCCTTCAACTCCTCGTCGATCACACGATTCTGCTCCGCCGGGTCCGCCAGCTTCGTCATGATCTTTTCGTGCAGGGCCTGCGCGTTTCGATACTGGCTGGTGTCGGAGTAGTTCTTCATAATGTTCTCAAGCATTACCAGCGCCAGCAGCACGTTGCCGTTGCCGTTGCTGCCTTCGGCGGCATCAAGAAGAGACCTCGCGATCGCTTCCGCTTCCGCCATTTCCGCGGGGGTGCGCTGCTCGGCGACAAGTTCCGCCAGCCAGATTTCAATCGACGCCAAGCGTTCACCCATCTCGCCGATATCGCCCTCACCGGGAAACTCGGCGATGTACTGCAACAGCACCTCCTTCACCTCCAGCAACGAAGGGCGGTTGCGGTTGGTTCGCGCACTTTCCCACGAAGTTTCCAGGCGCTCCTTGACCTCCGTCAGATGGTCGGCGATCTCGGTTAATCTCTCTCGCGCCCGGTTTATGACCGGCAAGTCACGGTCCCGTCGGGCGTCGCTGGTCAGGTACAGAAATCGCTCACGGGCCGCCGAGTAGTACTTCGCGTCCATCATGCGCTGGGCCTCGCCATACAGGCGCTGGTAAAGGCGCGCGAACATCAGGGGGCGCGAGTTGACGTCAACCGTAACGCCCTTGCGATTGCTCTCCTGGGCCGCGCGCACAGTCGCGACGACCGCACCCGGTCTTGACAGGTCAAACCACACAACCGCCCCGCGCGGGAAGCTGACACTGATGCCCGATTCGTCCACCATGAACTCGCTGACGGTCGAATACGCGTACGCATGCACGGCCTGCTGGTTCAGGTCGAGGTAATAGCCGCGGCGGTCCACCACGGTGACGGTCGCGCCCGAAGGCAGCGGCAGAGTGATCTCCACGGCCAGCGTCGCACCGCCCCCCTGGGCCAGCATCCAGTCGAGGCGCAGCCCGTGATCCGTGAAGTAGCCGTTGTCGTAGCTGTCGATCTGGAACTTCACCGCGCCGGCGTCTCCTTGGGCAGCCAGCATTGCCGCGTACGTCACCGAATCGTTACTTACCTTGCTGACGGCCCACAGGTCGTCTTCGGACAGGTGGCGGTTGCTGTAGTCAAGCAGCTTGGGCTGAAACCGCGCCGAGCCGCGCCCGCTGACGCCCGCAACATCAACCAGGGCCGGCTTGTCCGGGTTGAAGCCCGCGATCAGGTTGGGCGAATCAAGTCCGCCGAAGGGCACTGTCGCGCGATCGTCGGCCGTGCGGGTCAACTCGACGCGGTCGATCCACAGGCGCGAGAATCCACCGGCAACCATCAGGCGCAACTGCGCGCTTTCGGGAGGGGGCGTCAAGGTCGTTCCGGACATGGTGAACTGCGCCCACTCTGTGCCCCGGATGCCAACAAAAGAGCCGGCCGCCAATGTCACCACGGAGCCCTTCTCGTCGATCATGCTCAAAGCCACGGCGATTTTTGACGCACCTTCGCCCTTCATGGCAATGGCAAGCTGGAAAGCGCCGCCAAGATCGAGCTTGCGGGCCTGCGTGGTCTGCAACACCAGTGTGCTGGCGCCGGACGCGTTCCTGGCGCTGATGCTCAGGCTGCGCTCGCCGTCAAATGGGTCGTCGCGATCGGCGTACAACTCGGCGGTTGCCCCGCCCGCGCTCTCGAAACTGGCCGTCCAGCCTTCCGGGTTGCCAAGATCGTCGATTTCACCTTCAAAGCTCATGGGCTTGTCTGCCAGGGCGGGCTCTGGTTCGCGGGTATTCGGTTGATCCCCCGAGCGGCTGCGCAGCCCCTCAATGACCGTGCCAAGCAGCCAACCAGCAAGCAGGAACAACGCCCCCAGCCCCAGCCCCACTGCGATATGCGGCAGCGGGTTCACGGATTTCTTTGCGCCGACAGCTTCCGGGATAGGCTCGAACGAGCCCCGGTCGGATGCGCTTGCCGCGGATGACGAAGACACTTTGGGCTTTTTCGGCATTGGCGGCGGCATGGACGGCGCGGGCTGCGGTGCCTGTGCGGCCGGCGATGCGGGCTCCGCCTTTGCGGCCGGGTCCACGAAATAGACGGGGATCTTTTTGCCAAGCAGCATCACGTCGCCGTTTCGCAGGGTGTGCTCGCTGACGCGCTGCTTCTCGATGTACGTTCCGTTGCTGCTGCCGAGGTCGCGCATGATGTAGGCGCCCTGGCGGTTGACGATTTCCAGGTGACTGCCCGACACAACCTTGCTGTCAATCGAAAGCGAGTTGTCAGGCTTTCGACCGATCGTCACCCGATCGCGGATCAGGGTCTCAACAGGCGCCTGACCCTTTTCCGGCGTGTACAGGATGCGCGCCACCAGGTGATCCGGCGGGCCTGCGGGCGCTGCCGCGGCGCCTTCGAACTTGAGGTTGATGTCGCCAAGCGTGATCACGTCGCCCGGCACCAGCGGCATTGGCTTGCCGATCTTGTTGCCGTTGACGACGGTCCCGTTGCTGCTGCCCAGGTCTTCGACCCACCAGCCACGTTCACGCGGAAACACCTGCGCGTGAATGCGCGAGGCCATCTTGGTTGGCAGCTGGTAGTCCGCTTCGTCTGAACGACCCAGTGAAACCGGGCGGCTGCTCAAAGCGATCTCGTGCTGCTTGCCATCGGATTCGAAAACGAGCTTGTTCACGATGGAAGTGTAAGCCAACGGGGGGCTTGCGCCTAGTGTACGCTGGCAATCGGTCACATGCGAGAAGGCTTTTCTTCGCACTTCGGCAACCGAACCAAGCCCCTTGCCCTTACGCTTGGCGACGCGACAATCTGGCCATGAGCACCACCACCGCCATCCGCAACGTCGTCATCGGTACGGCCGGTCATATCGACCACGGCAAGAGCACCCTCGTGAAGCGCCTGACCGGCATCGACCCCGACCGCTGGCAGGAGGAGAAGGACAAGGGCATCACGATCGACCTTGGCTTCGCGAACTTCCTCTATAAGGACCAGTACCGGATCGGGATCATCGATGTGCCGGGCCATGAGCGGTTTGTCAAAAACATGGTCGCCGGCGCGAGCGGCGTGGACATCGTCATGCTGGTAGTGGCGGCCGACGACGGCGTAATGCCCCAGACGCGCGAGCACATGGAGATACTCACGCTGCTCGGCGTGACGCACGGGCTGGTGGTGATCACCAAGATCGACACCGTGGACGAAGACACCGTCGAGCTATGCAAGGAGGACATCGGTGACCTGGTGAAGGGCACGTTCCTCGAGAGCGCCCAGATGGTGCCCGTCAGCTCAATCACGGGCGACGGCATCGACAAACTTTGGGACGCCATCGGCGAAGTCATCGAGGCCACTGAGCCGCGCGATATCAACGGCGTATTCCGTATGCCCGTACAGCGCGTGTTTAGCGCCAAAGGCCAGGGGGCGGTGCTGACCGGTGTGCCACTGAGCGGGCACGTGAAAATCGGCGACCCGCTGGTCGTCCTGCCCGGTGACCAGAAGGCCAAAGTCCGCGGCATCCAGGCCTACCACAGCACCATCGAAGAAGCGCGCGCCGGACATTCTTCCGCGTTCAATTTGACCGGCGTGGATCACACAAAGTGCGAACGCGGCTACACCCTGGCGGCGCCGGGTGTGTTTGAGCCCTCGCGCTACTTCAGCCTGCATTTCACACTATTGGATTCCGCGCCGCGCCCCATGAAGCACCGGGCCGAAATTAAATTCCATGTCGGCACCAGCGAGCTTGTCGGCTACGTGCAGTTTCTGGATCGCACGCTGTTGCAGCCGGGCGAGAGCTGCCTGTGCGAGGTCATGTTGGAGCATCCGGTGGTCGCCGGCATCGGGGATCATTTCATCATCCGCCTGCCAAGCCCGGCGATTACGCTCGGTGGCGGGCGCGTGATCAAACGCGAGGCCGACAAACTGCTGCGCAACGACGACGAGTTGATGGCCACCTTGCAGGCCTGGGTTGATGCTGCGGACACGCCGGGCAAGCGCATCGAGGTTGCCGCACTCAGCGCGGGCCCGGGCGGGCTGAACCGCGAACGCTTGATTCAGGCCACGGAGCTGACAAAAGAAAGCGTCGCGCGGGAAGTGCAAACGCTGCTGGAAGCAGGCACATTCAGCGAGTTCGGGCCGGGCAAGGCGCTTGTGCACAAGGACGCCTGGCCGCGCGCGCAGAAGCGCCTGAAGGCTATTCTAGGTGAGTTCCACAAGGCGCACCCGGCGCAGCTGGGTATGAAAATTCCAAGCGTGCAGCAGCAGCTCGGCGTGGACACGCGGACGTTCGCGCCAATCCTGGAGAAGGCGCTGGCGGAGGGGTTGATCGAAAAGCGCGGCGAGCTGCTGGGACTGCCGGGCGAAGGCGGCAAGCTCAGTGACGAGGAACGCAAGATCGTCGAGCGCGTGGCCACGCAGCTTGAGCAGGCCCAGCTCAATCCGCCGACACTGAAAGAACTCGCACAGGCCGCCGGCGTGAACCAGACCGCCACACAGAACGCGGTGGATTACATAGTAGGCAGCGGGCGCGCGGATGTGCTTGGAGGCGTCCTGTTCAGCACCAAGGCCCTCGACACAGTGAAAGCCGACGCCATCAAATTTCTGGCCGGCAAAGGCGAAGCCGCGGCGAAAGATTTCAAGGAAGTCATCCCCACCAGCCGGAAATACTTGATCCCGCTATTGGAGTGGCTCGACCAGCAAGGCGTAACCCGCAACGTCAACGGCATTCGTACGCTGAAGCCATAGCCGCCTAACCCGAGGCGTCGCGTTTCCAGTTTGCGGGGTCTTGCTGGAAGTAGCCTTTTAGCTGGGCGTAGAGCTCGGGGTGGTGCTCAAGCATCTGGGTGGGTTTTTCGAAGAAGGTTTCTACGGCTACTGCAAAAAACTCGGCTGGGTTGGTGGTGGCGTAGTCGTCGAGAACCGTTTCGCGGTCGGCGTCCACTTCTTCGCACAGCTTGTCGTACTCGGCCTGGAAGACTCGCGCCCATTCGCGGGCTTGGGCGCGGGGCATGGGTGGTGCGCCGTCGCCGGGGCCGTGGGTTGAATCGAGCTGGTGGGCGAACTCGTGAAGCACGACGTTCAGCCCGTCGCGCGGGTCGAGGGCCCCGTGTTTGGCGCTGTGCCAGGCGATGATCACGTTGCCGCCATCCCAGCTTTCGCCGGCGTTTTCCATGACCTCGTCCATCTCGAAGCCGTGCTCGTCAACGTCCTTGTGTTTGACAACGAACGACTCGGGATAAACCAGAATGGTTACCAGTTCAGGAAAGTAGTCGGGCTTGCGGTGCAGTTGCAGCAGGCAGGCGTTGCCGGCGATGGTGACGCGGATTTCGTCCGACATCTCCAGCCCGCCGCAGCCTTCGAAATGCTTCTCGTCCAGAAAGACAAGTATGTGCCGCCTCAACTCTTCGCGATCATCCGGCGACAGACGCGGGAACAACGCGACGTTCTGATTCAGCACATCCTCCCACGCGTGCGGAAACTCCCGCGCCATCACCTTCTTCCGCCGCCAGAGTTTGATCAATCCGAACATGTTTTCGTTTAAAGCTACAACGCCAGATCATCAGACAACTCGCCAGGCAGCCACAAGCGCGCCCGCCGCAAAACCGCTGGCGTTGTACTGCTGATGTGGTCAGACCTTCACCCACAAATCGCACCCGTATTCAGACGCGAACAGCAACCCGCCAAGGAAGTTCTGCACCTGGCGCGTGCTGCGGTCGTCGTCGGGTTTTTCCGCAAGACGCAAACCAACGCGGGAAACGGGCATCCCGGACTCCTCGCGCTCGATCACGAAAAGATTCGGCAGAGAATGCAACGGCGCCTCAAGCGGCAGCGCGCCTTCAAACAGATCAAACATGCCCAGCAGAAACCGCGCGTGCTTGCTGCTGATCTGCCCCGTCAGGAAAAACATCTCGAACACCTGGTTGCTGCTGATACGCCGCCCGTCATCAAGTCTGCGCACCAGCGGCTTGTCACCTTCGAACCAGACTTCCGGCAGCTTGCGCATTTCGGCCGCGCGGTTGCCGGTGATGCCGTTGCTTTCGAAGTAGTTGCACATCATGGAGCCAGTGGGGTCGCCATGCGAATCCCGGATTCGCCCCAGAAGCAGCGCCTCGGCCTTCAGGCTTAGGGGAAAGTCGATCTTGCCGCGACAGCCGAAAGAGCCGGGCTCAATGCGCGCGCGGCAGTCTCTGCAGTGGTGCGACAGGGCCTCAAGCTCGCTGTACTGTTTCTGCACGTCGGCGGCGTTCGTCACCTTGATCTGGCTTGTGCGGTCTTCGCCCTTGAGTGACAGCTCAACTCGCACGTCTTCAGGCTTGACGTCGGGGTCTTTCTTGCGGGCGCGATTCATGGCTTCGTTGGCACGCTCACGGGCGTACATCAACCGCAGCATGCGCCCGGGCTTGACCTGCTCTTTGACATCGCAGGGAAAATCGAGGTAGTAGACGATGCTCATTTGAATTCAGGGGTCACGATTCACGATGGAACTCACAGGGGTTCTGAATGCTGAATTCGAAATCCTCAATCCCCTTACCTTGATTTTACCGCCAACAGCCGGGGTTCCGTCATCTCTTCTATCACGTATTTCGGACCTTCGCGCCCCAGCCCTGACGCTTTGATCCCGCCGTAGGGCATGTGGTCCACGCGGAAGGTCGGAATGTCGTTCACAATCACCGCTCCGACCTCAAGCAGCTCGAAGGCCTGGGTCGCCTTGAACAACGAACCCGTGAACACACCGCACTGCAAACCGTAAGCGCCGGCGTTGACGGCGTGCAGCGCGGCCTCGAAGTCGTGGTAGCGCGCGAATACAGCGACCGGGCCGAAGACTTCCCGGCAGCATACTTTGGCGTCTTCGGGCACGTCGGTCAGCCAGGTCGGGCGATAGAACTGCCCGTCACGTTCGCCGCCGCAGATGACGTTGGCCCCCTGTGTGCGGGCTTCATTGACCCAGCTCTCGACGCGCTCGGAGGCTTGCTCACTGATCATGGGCCCGCAGATGACTTCCTCGTGCGTCGGGTCGCCGACGCCAAGGGCTTCGGTCAACTCGACGATGCGTTTCAGCAGTTGCGGCGCGATGTCGTCGTGGGCGAACACACGCTGCACCTTGATGCAGACCTGCCCCGCATGGGCGAACGCACCGGTCACAATCCGCTGGGCGGCGTTTTCGAGGTCGCAGTCGGGCTCGACGATAACGCCCGCGTTTCCGCCAAGTTCAAGCAGCACGGTCTTGCGCGGCGCGAGCTCCCGCAGGTGCCAGCCGACACCGTCGCTGCCGGTAAAAGAAATGACGGCCACCCGTTCGTCCGTTGCAAGGTACTGCGCGACGTCGTTTTCGCAGGGCAGCACGCTGAACGCGCCTTCGGGCAGTCCGGCCTTGTGTAACAGCGCGCCCAGCATGAGTGAAGTCAGAGGCGCCTGGGGCGCGGGTTTGAGGATCAGCGGACAGCCGGCGGCGATAGCCGGGCCGACCTTGTGGGCGACAAGATTGAGCGGGAAGTTAAACGGTGTGATTGCAACGACGATGCCCTTGGGGAAACGGCGCACGATGCCAAAGCGCCCTTCGGCAGTCGCGGTGGTGTCGAGCGGAATGACTTCGCCGCCCCCGCGCTTTGTTTCCTCGGCGCACAGGGTAAAGGTGTTCACGCTGCGTGCGACTTCGCCGCGGGCGAGACTGATCGGTTTGCCCGTTTCGCTCGTTATCATGTGCGCGAACTCTTCGGCGTGCGCCTTCAGTTCTTCGGCAATCGTCAGCAATGCCGCTTCGCGGGCGCCCGAAGAAAGATCCTGCACGGCGCGTCGGGCGTGCCACGCGGCGGATATGGCGCCCGCGACCTCGCCGCGCTCGGCCAGGCAGACCGTGCCAAGATCCTGCTTGTCATAAGCGCCCCGATGCTGGAACGTATTGTTTGTCGGTGCCAGAGTACCGGCGAGCCACAGCGGGTGGGTTGTCATTGGTGTCCTCTTGGCCAATGGTCAATAATGAATGGCCAATGATCAATGGGGAGCGGAGTTCGTTTGGTGGTGGGAACAGCAAATAACCAATGTCCAATAGCCAGCTCCCAACCGGTGCCTGGGAAACGGTCACTCAAAACTCACAGATTATCGACGCCGCGTTGCGGCGACCGGAGATCATGAAGTTCAACGCACTGCTCGTGGTATCGGTCCTTCTTGCCCTGGGTGGGCTGTTCGCGCTGCCCGGTGTGCGGCAGGCGGCAGGGCTCGGGCTGGA
The DNA here is from genome assembly GCA_019912315.1 of Planctomycetota bacterium. Classification (GTDB taxonomy): domain Bacteria; phylum Planctomycetota; class UBA8742; order UBA2392; family UBA2392; genus JACKID01. Next base: position 58,444 of record JAIOJA010000074.1, on the reverse strand, counting down.
TGGCTCGTGGCAACTGGCGGTGATTCATGCGGAGCTCGCACTGGCCCCCCTGTTGTATCTGCCGGTAGTCGGCGAGCGCAGGTCGGCCCTCAACAACCTGCTGGGCGGCGCGAGTTGCTGGGCCGCGGGCGGCGCGGTCGTCCTGCTGTTCGGGTTCGCGGGCGGCGCAGGCTGGAGTACGCGCGCCTTGAGCGCATGCGTCTGGCTGGCGGTCAGCGGCGTGCTGGCCATGGGCGCAAGGCGTGACGCGGCAATGGTGCAGCGCGGACGCGTGCTGCTACTGGCGCTGCTCGCCCTTCCCGCCCTGTGGCACTACCTGCTGCTGGAATACGCGGGCGCCACGGGTGCGCACCTGCGGGCCATAAGCCCCAACTGGGGCCTGGCAACGAATCAACCAGCGCTGTGGCCCCTGCTGCTGATCGGCACGCTTTGCTGGGTTGGCGCGTTTGCCCTGCCAACACGGAGGACGACATGAAGTGGCTGCTGCTGATGGTGCTGTTGGGCGCGCCGCTTGCCGCGCAGTCATTCGACGAAGCCCGATCGCGGTTTCTGTCAGCCCCGCACGGGCGGACCGGCACCTGGGCGCCCTATCGCGTTGAATTGACGGGGCTGGAGGGGCTGGACACGGTGACCGTGCGATCTGTTGCGACGGGTGTCGCGCTTGAAAAACAGGTCGCGGCGGGCGGGCTGTCCCGGGCGACGGTTGTTGTACCTGTCTTCGTTCACGACAGCGCACGCCTGCAGGTTGGCGACACGATCATCCGGCCCGAGTTGCCGACACGCCGCGTTGAGCCGGATTACGCCCGCGCGTACACGGCGGTGTTCTCGACAGACCCGATGTACGCGCGCGGGGTGCTGCCAAGCACCCCTACCGGCGCGATCTGCGACTATTACGCACTGGACGAGTTTTTCGGCGACTGGCGACTGCTGGACGGCTACGACGCGGTGGTGGTTTTCAATCCGACCGACCTGCGCCTGCCGGCGGGTTCGCAGCGCGCGATTGCCGATTTTTGCAGCCTGGGCGGTGTGGTACTGATTGCGGGTTCGTTCCGGTTTGGCGAATCAGGCGTCAACGTACCCGCACCCGCCGAGCCGACGCTGCCGGTCTTCCGGGGCGTGCAGGCGCTGCGCTACGGCTACGGCGCCGGCGCGATTTACCGATTCGGTTTCAACGAGCTTCGCGACAGCCCGAGCGCCCACTTGGTGCTGGGCGACGCGCTGCACGACCACATGTGGTTCGCCGCAAACCGGGCCCCTGCCGGCACGCCGGAGTCGCGCATTCCCCCGACACGGGCGCCGCATCCGTCGCCTCTGCCCCGGCAAGCAGCCGCGCCGGCGCCGCTGTTCTGGGGGCTGGCGGGTGCGCTACTGCTGGTGTGTGGGCTGGCACCGGTGATCGCCGGGCGTGTCACCAGGCGCGTCGAGGTTGGGCATCTGGCCCTGATTCTCGCCTGCCTGGGCATCGGCGGCGGCGGCCTGGCGCAGGAGTTGCCTCTGCCGGTGCTGGAGGTCAGCGCGATTGTCCACGCCGGTGAAGGAGAACCTGCAAGCGCGCGTCTGTATGTGCAGGTGGACGACACCTGGGGTGATCTGCTGACTGTCAGTCTGGATGACGATACGACGCGGGATCTGCCGCGACACGTCGGCGTGCAGCCGGGGCGGCGCGCCTGGGCGATCGACCGCCCGCTGACATCCGGGCACGCGGGGGGCAAGCCGGCAAGTCTGCGGCAGGGTCAGGTCGGCGAGCTCAGTTTCCGCGACTTCGCCACACAGGCGCATCGGGGCGGCAACGCGTATTCGGGCGGCGAGGCGTATCTGCTGGACTGGTGGCTGGAACAGAACGCCTACCGCGGGCGTGGTGCACTGCTGACGCCGGGACAGTCGCTGGATCGGGGCTTTGCACTGTCCAACACCAGTGTGATATGGCGCGGTGCGATACGTGTCACCACAATTCGTGAGTGAGACTCGCGCCGCGCACGGGCCCCGGAGTCACGCAACCCCTCGCGAATCGACCCGATATAAGCAATAATTGGCTGGGCGCGCCTGAGCTGGCGACGCATCCACGGGTGGGCAACCTGAAACTTGGCTGGGCAATGACATGGCTGACAATGGGCCGAGGCAGTTAAACCGCGCCGCGTCGTCTGATGGCGGCGGTGGGTCAAGACCTCCACGTCCTTACCCGGTGCGGACTCCCGACCAGCCCGTCACGCGCCGCGTGAAGTCCGGCGAGCCCTCCCGCAATATGCCGGGCACGGACAAACACAACACCGGCGATTCCGGGACCACGGGGCTTCCGCAAAGTTCCACTCACCAGCGCCCCACAACAGCAAGCCAGCGTGCGGCCGCGCAGCGCGAACTTGCGAATCAAAGCCCGCCGGCCCGAAGCGCCCGTTCAAGTCAGCAAATGCCCATCGGTGAAAATACCGAAGTTCCCGGCCCTGTTGGTGAGCGCACGGAAGTTCCGCACGCCGTCAGGCCGAAATCTCCCGATGAGTTGGAGTATCGAGCGCAGCAGGATCCCAGCCTGGCAGAAACACAGGACATGGATCCCGTGGAAGTGGAGAAACCGCCCATGAACACGGGCAACGAAGCGCGCATCAGCTTCGGGCAGGCCGCCGTGAACCTGAAGCTTGTGCAGGCGTCGCAGATCCAGGAGTGCGTGAACGTGCAACGGGCGCTGCTTGCCAAGGGCCAGCGCGTGCCGCTGCTTGGCCAGATTCTGCTGCAGCGCGGGTACCTGGACAAACCGGGCGTCGAGAAAATCAAGAGCTATCAGCAGATGTACCAGATGCAGGACAAGATCGAGGGCTACCAGCTTCAGGAAAAGCTGGGGCAGGGCGCCATGGGCACGGTCTACAAGGCCAAGCAGGTGCGCATGGACCGTTTTGTCGCGATCAAGGTCTTGCAGCCGGAACTGGCCGCCAACACCACGATCAAGCAGCGCTTCCTGCAGGAAGCGCGCGCCAGCGCGCGCCTGAACCACCCGAACGTGATCACGGGCATCGACGCGGGCGAGGTGGACGGGCTGTGCTACTTCGCGATGGAGTACGTCGAGGGCAAGACGCTGCAGCAACTGGTGAAAGAACGCGGCGCCATGGACGAGCACCAGGCGCTTGAGGCCATCCTGCAGGTCGCCAAGGCGCTTGAGCACGCGGAAAAGCTCAGCCTCGTGCATCGCGACGTCAAGCCCGACAACATCATGATCACCCGCGACCGGCAGGTGAAGCTGCTCGATCTCGGGCTGGCCAAGGTGCGCGCCGCAGAAGACATTGGCAGCGCCAAGGGCATGGCCGTCGGCACGCCTAACTATATTTCGCCAGAGCAGGCCATGGGGCGCCAGGACATCGATACGCGTTCCGACATTTACAGCCTGGGCGTAACGCTGTACTTCCTGCTGACGGCGCGAGTGCCATTTGAAGGCCCGCCGGAGGTGGTGATGTACCGTCACATCCATGAGCCGCCTCCGCACCCGAAAAACTTCCGCCCGGACGTGCAGGACTCCACCTGCACGCTGGTCTTCACCATGATGGCCAAGCGCCCGGAAGACCGACCGGCCAGCGCAGCGCAGCTAGTTTCCGACATGGAGCACCTGCTGCGCACGGGCAAGCTGCCCGGCTTCTTTGACGGGCCGGCGCCGGCGGGCGGGCTGAAGGTCAAGCGCGACAGCAACATCATCGTGAACAGCAAGCGTGCCCCGCGCCTGAAAGGCTATGGTGCGCCCAACACGGCGCCGCCGCCCACGCGTCAGCAACCCGGCACGGGCGCACCGCCGCCACCGCCACCGCCAGGGCAGCAACAGCCGGGTGCGCCCGGCAGCCCGCGCCTGCCCCGCAAGCGCAAGAAGCGCTTCGGCGGAAGCTGGTAGGGGCCGATTCAGAATGATGGATTCAGAATTCAGCCGTCCGTAAAGGGCGCACTAGCCTATTGTGTCTGAATCCTGAATCCTGAATCCTGAATTCATGACCGGTCGCTTCATCATTGTTGAGGGCATCGACGGCACGGGCAAATCGACGCTCGTGAAGCTGCTCGCGGAGTCTTTGACTTCGCGTGGGCGCGACGTGCTGTTAACCCACGAGCCGACCGAGCTTCCCAGCGGCAAACTGATACTGGAGCGCCTTTCCACGCGCGGTTTTCAGGCCTCACCCTGGGAGTGGCTCGGCATGTTCGTTGCGGATCGGCGTGCGAACATCGATTCCATCGTGCGCCCAGCCCTGAAGCGTGGACAGGATGTAATCCAGGACCGCAGCATGTACAGCACACTTGTCTACCAGGGCGCAATGGGCGTGCCCGAAGACGAGATCCTCAAGCGGCACGCGGGCTGGCACCCGACGCCCGACCTGCTGGTGATTCTCGACATCGCGCCGCGCTTCGGGCTGGCCCGTACGCGCAAACGCAGCATGGGGGCCGGGCAGCGCTGGGTGCAACAGCCGGGGCAGAAATACATGTTCACCGACGGGGACGCGCCGCAAAGCACTGAGAAACTGCATTTCCTGCAGGAGATTCGCAGGCGCTACAACCGGATCAGAGGCGACTTCGTCCTGCACCTGCCAGTGCGCAAGAAGGTCAAAGGCGAGTGGGTGGACTGCACATCCAAAGAGCTGCGCGACGAAGTGCTGCGCGAGCTCGACCTGCGCGAGCACATCGACGAGCGGCGCTACTCCGGAACATAAAAGCCCCCGCGTTGCGGGGGCTTTGTGGGGTCAGACTGCTGACTACTCCGCTTTACTGTACTCGCGCGCGGGCGGCTTCTGGATTTTGCCGGCCTGCAGGCAGCTTGTGCAGATGGTGACGCGCTGCACGCCACCGTTTATCCAGGCGCGGACTTTCTTGAGGTTCGGACGGAAGATGCGCTTGTTACGCGCGATCACGCGGCTGCCGACGCCGCCCTTCTTTTTGGCCAGACCACGGCGGCTGATGCTGCCGCCCGCAACGGGGCCCTTGGCGCAGATATCACATACTCGGGACATGCTCGTTCTCCGTTACCCCATCGTCTCGACGGGCGCAGCAGGGTACTGACGGGGCCAACCCGGTCAAGGGGGAGGGGATTCAAGTGTCGACGGTTCACAGTCAACAGTTGTCGGTTTGAACTGCCCTTGCCTTCACCATCGACAGTCAACAGTCGACCGTCAACCGGGGTCATTCCCGCCTACACCGCAGCTACCACCACAGCGCCTTTGGCGTAAAGGTCCACGATATTCCACGGATTCCCGGGCCGGACCAGGTCCGCCATGCGCTTGCGGTACTTTTCCGCACCCTTCAGGTCACCCTCGCGCTTCGCCCGGTAATGCCGCGCGTAGTGCACAGGCACCAGCTCTTCAGGGTTCTTGGGCATGGCCAGAAGCTGGGTCAGGCCGCCGCTTTTCTTGAAGTAAAAGCTCGCCGCCGATTTCAACGCCGGGTAGTTCGCCAGCTTCTCGACCCACTTCGCGGCGTCCGCTTCACGGTAGCTGACTTCATGACATGCGGCCGGCAGGAACCACCATGAGGCCGGGCTGATGCGCTGCTTCATCAGCACCTCAATGTACTCACGGCACTTGTCGGTTTCCTTGCGTCCGCCGTAAATGGTACGAACGGCGTACACCAGCGCGCGAAGCTCGGTTACGCTGAGCATGTCCTCGGTGGTTCCGTACTCGCGGTTGGCCCACTCGGCGGCGTCGAGGTCAATCAAGGGCTGGGCCGTGTCGCCGGCCATCAGGAACACACGGGCGTGCAGGGTGTATGCCGGGCCGAACTCGCGGAATTCATCGAGGATCGGATCCAGGATATCGATCGCGCCTTGCAGGTTCCCCGCATACGCGAGGTCAGTGGCCCTGTGGCAGGCTTCTTTCGGCTCCATGCATCGCACCGTGTCTGTTCGTGAGCGCCCCGGATACTAGCGACTGTCCCGCCATTGAAAAGACAGCGGGCGAGAGCCTGCGCTCCCGCCCGTGTCGTATTGCCGAGGTTTAGTTCACGTCGATCTGCACGCTGTAGTCGTCGCCGCCGCTGCTGCTGCCGACCCGGGCGATGTACGTGCCCGGTGTCAGGGCCATGGCCAGGATGAACGGGTCGTCATTGTTCAGCGGATCGATAAACGCGATCTGGGAGCCGTACTCGTCGAGCAGTTCAAGGTTGCTGTCCATCAGCAGATTGCTGACCACGTAGATATCCACTGTGTCGTTGCCGTATATGGTGAAGACGTAGCTGTCCACGTCAAACGGGTCGTCGATCACGCCGCCGTTGTCGAGGAAACTGTCCGTTGGATACATCCCGCCAAAATCCGAGCCGCCCAGTGGCTCAACACTGATGTCGATGTCGTAATCGCCGGTGCTGCCACCTGAGCCTCCGACCACGACAAAGTAGCTGCCGGCGTTCAGGGTGCCCACCAGTACGGCATCGGGGCTCGGGCCGCCGTTATCGTCGCTGGTAATGAAGCCGAAGTTGCTGTCGTACAGATCCAGAAACGCGTCGAACCCGCCGTAGCCCGTGGTGGTAATCACGACCACGCTGTCCTCCGCAAGGTCGAACTCGAAGCCGTCCTGGTCGCTGCCGCTGTTGATGTCGAAGCTCGCGTAGTCGTGCTCGAAATGGTTGAACAGACCCCAGTCCAGCCCCCCCGAAGGCACCACCGGCTGATAGTCGAAATCGTTGTCGTTGCTCTCTTCGTCGTGGTGATGGCATCCACCCAACACTACCAAAGACAGCATCATGGCCGGCAGGATCAGCTTTCTCATCTCCTCATCTCCTCCGCATCGGGTGCGGTTGCTTGCTACAAGGGGATTCTATCCCATGTAACAGGTCACACGGCCGCCAAAATCCTGGCATCCGGGGCAAATGCAGCAGGGACGGCTTTGCGCCGTCCCTGTAAGCGTTGATTCGAAGCGGTTTTGCTAGCCCTTCAGAATATCAAGCGCATCCTGGATTTTGCTTTCGAGTTCCGTGTCGCGGTAGTCCTTCGACATGTCCTTGAGGCGCTTCTGGCCATCCTCGGGGCGGCTTTCGAGTATCTTGTCCACCTCGGCGCGCGCGGCATCGATCGTCGCGCGATACAGCTTGATGGTCTCTTCGGCCGCTTCCAGACCGACATAGCCATATCCGAAGTTCTTGAGGGCGGCCTTGAAGAACTTGCGAGTATCCTTGTCCTCAAGGCACTTCCGGGCTTCCTCAAGGTTACCCAGCAGGCGATCGTTGGCCTTTGTCATCAGGTCGCTGACGGATTCAATGCCCTTGATCAGGCTGGATGGCGCCGGGACCTTGGTGTGTCGGTCATGCTCGTTGCCGAACCAGTCGCAGACAATGAACGTGGGGTACTTGGTCACATCGTAGTCCCGCGACAGATTGGGGCTCAGCAGCTTGCTGGTCGGCACCGGCGAGCCGTCATCAAAGCTTGGCGTGCGGTCGCCGTTGTATTCGACCATCACAAACAGCGTGTTCCCCGCGGAAATCTTCGCCAGCTCGGCGTCGTGGAGTACATTGCCGGCTTCGATCGGGTCTAGACCTTCCTCCGCGAAATACAACACGATCGGGGCTTTGTCCTTGGCAGCGGCCTCGAACACCTCGGTGTCCGCGCTGTACCAGTCAAGCTGTTCTTCTTCCGGGATTACCGCGTCGCCGCTGGGCCCGACATATTTTTTCTTGCCGCTGCTGCCGGCCGTGCCGCCGCTTTTTGCGGTGCCGCCTCCACCCTTGCCGCGGTAGCGGTTCTTGTTGAGTGCCGCCTTCGCGGCGCCGCCGGACCCGCTGGTTGCTCCGCCACTACTGCCACTGCTGCCGCCACCCGCGGAGGCACCGCCTCCGCCGCTGCCGCATCACTGTGCCACAAGCGGTTGCGCCACCAGACCAAGCAGCGCAAACGCACCGAGTCCTATGGCGCCTGCCATCAATTTGTTCATGGGCTGTCCTCCGGGATGTGCCTGAACGCACCGGAAGAAGTGTAGCCATGTGAGGGATAAAGGAAACAATAAATGGCGTTTTCGCGCGCAATGGGTTTGTCACGCGGTCCAACTGCATCAGGTGTTCTTGGACCGTTCCCAACGCTGCCGCAGGGGCATGTAGTCGCTGATCACGCGCTCCGCCCCGATCAGTTCCTTCAATAACTCAAGCGCGCGTTCGTGCGTACCGAGCCCGCGGTGACTTCCGCAGAATTCGGCCAGGATCACGGGCTCAATGCTGCGCTCAAACAGGTCGAGCGCGGTCTTCAGCACCGACGACTCCGTGTCCGCGCCGACGATGTACATGCCGGTGTTGGCAAGGTCGAGTTCCGCCAGCAGTTCCTCGAACTCGGGAGTTACGGCACTGTAAATATTCTTCGACAGCAGGTAGCGCTTGGCGCCGTAGCCGTCGGGCAGTGGCGTCACGCCGTAGGTGTCCAGACCGGGGGCCTTGGCGCCCATCACTTCACCGACTTTGCTTTCAATCCCGGCGCTGCCGAAGTCGCTCATGTCCTCGGTTTCAAGGAACAGGCGGGCCGGGCTGTCCGGTGTGTTGATGTAGCGTGTGAAGATGATGGGGTTGAAGAGCTCAGCCTTGATGATACTGGCGATGCCATTAGGGATGAAGCGATTGTACTCGGTGATGTTGCCGCGCTGTACGTCGATCACGATCAGGGGACGCTGCATCGGGACTCTCCGGCGTCATCTTGTTGCAAGGGTGCGTCATGCTAGTGGGAAGCGGGTCTGGCAACAAGGGTTGCCCAAGTCGTAACAGGCCCTGTTTCTGTGCGGTGCCAAAGCAGCCTCGGGGATGCGCACTTTCCACAATGGCACGATGATTGCAGAAATCCGGCAGTTCCACGGCTTGAGGAAGCCGGATACCTGTCCATGAGGAGGACACATGCGTTGTCTCGCGTTTTTCGTTCTGGCACTGATCGCGGCGCCCCTGTGGGCGAGTACGTCTCCGTCGCCGCCGCCACCGCCCTATCCGTTCATGAGTGTCGAAGAAATGTCGGCGGGGCTGCCCGTCGCATTCCTTTACGACAACGAATCGGCCGCACAGGGTCGTGAGTTCCCTCCGACGGTGTCGGGCAGCCAGTCCGCCTGGCTGACCATCCGCGTCACCAGCGACGCCGTGCAGTTCGGTGGCGGAATGGGTTTTGCAGTGCAACCCCCGGTAATCACCAGCGCAACCGGTGGCTTCGCGCTCGACGCGAGCAGCTTCGGGACGTTCATCCAGGTCGGAACAAGCACCGAGTTCCGGGTTCGTTTCACGCCACCGACCACGGGCGTGTTCACAGCCACCGTCACTTTCGGGCACGAGGCCGACCCGATGTTCAACCCCGGCGTGTATTCGGACTTCCGCGTGAACGTCAGCGGCACAGGCGTAAGCGCGGCGGTGCCGTACGCCATGGTGCGCGAGGGGTCTGTCGCCGGGGCGCGCGTGTTTTCGGGGCAATCGAACCTCAATGCTCGTGATTTCAAGCGGCGCATGACAAGCGCCGGCCCAGCCGCGTATCTGTCACTGTGGGTGACGAACGAAGCGGCCAGCGGCGCCGGCACGCTTAATTTGGGGACACCGACCCTGTCCGGCGCTTTCGGCGAATTCAGCCTCGACCTCAGCCAGTTCGTGACGTCGCTCAGCGCCGGCGCAAGCACGGAAATCCGCGTGGCGTTCGACCCCGCTACTGTGGGCATCCACCAGGGCACCCTGACCTTTGACCAAGATGACGGATACAACCCGGACCCTTACTCCATCACCCTTAACGGCGAAGGGCTGCTCGAATCCGCGCAGATCCGCGTCAGCGACGCGGCCGGCCCATTCTTCGACACGACCGGCATGGTGCCCGCATACATCGGTACCCATATGGACGAAAACGCGGCACCCTCGGGCGGACGCGACTTCGGCAACGCCGCCGGCACGTTGACCATTACCGTCGCCAACGCCGATGTCGGCGTGTTTCTGTGGGCTGGCTACCAGCCCGGCGCCGACCTGACACTGGGTACCCCGACCGTTGTCGGTGACGCTGATTTCACGGTCGGCCTGGTCGGTTTCAACAACACGGTCGCCTCGGCCAACACGACGACGTTCGAGATTCACTTCAACCCGCAGGCCGACGGTGTGCGGTCGGCGGTCATCGAGCTGCCGCACGGCGACGCGTCCGAGCACGCGCCGTTCCGTATCCACGTAACCGGCGTCGGCGTCGGCGTCGGTCAGGGCGGTGGGGGCTCCGGCGGTGGCAATTCCGGCGGCGGCTGCGTTAGCAGCAGCAGCAGCGGCGGCATCTGGCTGTTCGCCGGGCTGCTTGGCGTGCTTTGCGCCTGCGCGGCACTTGGACAGCGGAGGCGTGCATAGGCGTTGGCTTTCGTTGTTCTTGCGCTTGTCCGGTGCGGGTTGTCGGTTACCATTCGCCCATGGCAAGAGTGCTCATGGGTGTCTGCCTGATCCTGCTGACCAGCGGCTGTATGGCCGTGCTTGGCTATGAGCCAACGCCCGCCGAGCTCGAAATGATCCGGCGCGGTGAAGACCCGCGCGCCAACGAAGACGAAGCCCGCGACACCACGGGCAACGCCGGCGAGGGTGAAACCCGCCCCGGCGAGCCCGAGCAGCCGCGGATTCCCAGACAGCAGCAACCGGGGCCGGCGGGGGGCACGGTGTTGCGCTGGATGGACTCCGCGACTGTGGTGGTAGAAGTCAACGACGAGCGCGAAGTAGTGCGTCTGGCCGGTGAGAGGCCGCGGGATTCCGCCTTTGACGAACAGGTCGCGCTTGATGATCACATGAACAAGTGGACCTACGGCGCCTGGGTGCGTCTGAGCTATCCCCTGAGGGGTGACGATGGCTCGCCCATCTACCGGGACGCCGAAGGGCGCCTGCTGGCGACCATCGATTAGCCTCAAAGCTGTTCATGGCGCACGTGCTCCCGTACAATGGCGCCATGCCGCCGTCTGGGTCAAAACCTGATCCGTACACCGAAAGCGGCGGTTACGCATCCGCCCGCGAGGTCACCCGTATGCGCCGAGATGCCCTTGCAGCGTCAATCGGCGACGCGGAAGCCCTGCGCGCTCGTGGGGGGCAGGTGATTCGTCGCGGCACGCTGCGCTCAAGGCTGGCATTCGGCGTCATGCTGGCGTGCTGCGCGGTAACATGCCTGTTCGGCTGGCAGGCGACGGTTGCCCGCGACGGCAGCTATGAAGGCACCCTGGCGGCGAACTGGTCGATGCTGGGCGTCGTGACGGGCATCGGGGCGCTGAACTTCGCATGGGGCTGGCTAAGCGCATCGCGCCGCCTGCGTGAAACCGGCGAGCGTCTGATCCGCCGCGCCGAGTACCAGCGCAAGGTCGCGGGCTCAAAACTGACGGAGGCCGACCATGAAACCCTACGTTGAAAGCGGGCGCACCGCGCAACGACTTCTGTGGACAGCGAGCCCGGAGCGGCAGCGGGTGCTGGGGAATCTGCGCGGGCTGAAACAGGTCATCAATACATTCGGGGTGACGGCCATCCTGCTGATTCCTGCCGTCGGCGCCGTCACGGGGGATTCCGCCGCCGCGTGCGTGGTGGCGCTGCATTCGCTGCTGGTGATCTGCGTGCTTGAGGTGGTCGAACGCCGCGCAAAGCGCAAGCTGACGCAACTCGGCACGGGGCGCACAAGCCAACGCTATTCGTCGGATGGCAGGTAGATTCCCTTGCCCGACTCGCTGTCGTCCGTTTCCAGCGTGATGACGCCGAAATCATAGCGCTGGCCTTCGGTGAAAGTCGCAGGCCGGGTCAGTGTCTTGTAGCCGTACACGCGAATCTCAACTTCATAGCTGCCTGCCGGAGGGTCGTTCTTTTCAAACACACCGCCCGTACCCAGAGATCCGTTCAGGCGCTTGACCGTCTTACCGTTTTCGTCCTTGACTGTCAGCGTTGCCCACCCCGTCACCGGGTTGCCTTCGATGTCAACAAACGTCGCCGTGACGGAACCTGTGACGGCAACCTGGAAGTCCGCCGGGGCGCGATGGCTCTGCCCGCTCTTTACGTCGATTTCGGTTGGTCCGCTGATCTGGCGGTAGCCGGTACCGCTGAGCTTGAATTTGTAGCGCCCCTCGGGCACGCCTTCGATCAGGAACTCGCCGCCCCCGTCCGTGCTGGCGGCGTTCTTGCCTGCGCCCGCACCGCCGAAGTCGATTTCGATGTCATCACCTCCAAACAGGTTCGAACCACCAGCGCGCAGAGAAACAGTCACGCCCGCGACACCAAGCCCGTTGGCATCAACAACCCGTCCCGACACCGTGCCGGCGCCGCGCAGGGTAAGTCTGATGTTCTCGCGATTGTCGCCGTTCTTGAGCGTGACGTTGTTCTTCTCGCTGTCCGCATAGCCGGGGGCGCCGCCCACAAGGCTCACGTTCAGAGTGGCCTTTTCGGCGACTTTGCGGTTGATGGCGGCCGTCCAGTAACCGCCGCCGTCAGTCGTGGCGATGGGCTCGCCCTTGTTTTCGCCTGCCGCCACTACCAGACGGACGCTGCGCCCGCCGTCGTCAGCCGCGTAGTTCTGGCTGAAGTTCGCGTGAACAGACGCGCCCGCGACCGGTACGCCTGTGGCGTCTACAACCTGCCCGCCAATGGTCGCCGTGAAGTCCACTTGCGGCCCGTTGAATATGCTGTCGAAGTCATCGGCACCCGGCAACTCGCCCTCTTTGATCTTGCCGAGGCGGGTCTTGAGATCATTGACCGCGTCCTTCACGTCAGCCGGCGTGATGTCTGCGTCGGACGCCGAAACCCTGCTGTCGTCCGGTTTGGTGACCGCGCCCTCGCCCGGACCCTCGGTAGCCGGCTTCGGGGCAACCTCCGGGGATGGCGTCTGTGTCAGCGTTGGCGCGTCCGATTTTGTGTTGTCCGGGCTCGCAAGGGGGCCAGCGCCCTCCTTCAGGGGCGGGTCCACCGGCTGCGTGTCCAATGCGACCACCGGGCGCGTGTCAGCGCTGGCGCCTTCGGACTCGTGGCCCAGGTAGTAGCCCGCGCCGAACGAGACACCGGCGACAATCAGCAGCGCGAACAACCCGGCCATCAAAGTGGACGTACGCATGAACTCTCCCGTGTGTCGTCTTCCTGAAGGCTACGGCATCGGGCGGGTTTCTGTTACAGAGATTCCGCAATTCCGGCTTGGGCTAACCGGCCGAGCACGTCCCGCCGCCCGCTGCACATGAGCCGCCGGTAGCGAACTTGCTGGTGATGACGTCCGGGGTTTTGCCCGTATCGCTGACCATCGGCTTGCCTGCCTTCTGCCAGGCCTGCATGCCGCCTTCCAGCAGCACCCACTCTTGATCGCCGGCGTGGCGGGCGGTCATCATGGCCATCGTTGCGCGCACGCCGGAGCGGCAGACGCTGACAACCGGGTGCGGCAGCTTCGCGATTTCGTCCCAGCGGTCATGAATCTCCGGCAGCGGGATCAGCACCGCGCCGTCGATGCGACCGGCCTCGAACTCATCGGCGAAGCGAGAATCCAGGAGCGTGAAGTCCTTGCCCGGTACGCCGTAACCGGCAATGTCCGCCGGCACGACAATCTTGCTTTCGGGCAGGCCGGCTTCCGTGTTGAAACTCAGGATCTCCGCCATGTTCGCCGGCAACTCGCCCTTGATCTTGTGCATAGTGATCAGCGCGTTTTTGTCGGCTTTGAAGTGCGGGTTGCCCTCGAGCTCGTCCGCGACGGTGCTGTGCTCGTGCCCGTTGTAGTCGTGCCCGGGCCATACTTCGACGTCGGGGCCCAGGGCCTCGATCTTGCGGAAGCTCTCGTATAGCTGCGCGGGCGAGCCCCCCATGAAGTCCGTGCGCGCGGCGCCGCCAATGAAAAGCGTATCGCCGGTGTACACGCGCGAGCCGTCAAACACGCACATGCTGTCCGGCGTGTGACCGGGCGTGTGAAGCAGGGTCAGCTCGTGCTCGCCGATATTCAGCTTCTCGCCGTCGGCAGCCTTGTAATCGGGTACTTTTGATTTGCTGGCTGCGCTCATAACGATTGCGCAGCCGGTCAGGTTGCGCAGGCGGTCGCTGCCGGACAGGTGGTCGGCGTGTGTGTGCGTGTCGATGCAGTATTTTAGACTGACGTCCAGTGCAGCGAGTTCGTGCCGGTACCTCGCCACGTGGTCGAAGCGCGGGTCAATAATCGCGGCCTGTTTGGTCGCGGCATCCCACAGCAGGTAGGTTTTGCAGTCGCGCCCGTAGGCGATCGGTTTCAGTTCAAGTGTCGCGACGGACATGGCGTTCTCCCTGCACTCACATTAGCGCCTTTGACGCGCCTTGGGAAACAAAGAGAGGGCGGCTTTCGCCGCCCTCTTCGAGGGGCGCCCAGGCGGGCGGGCAGTGTGCGCCCCCTTACAACTATCCTCCAACGCTGCACCCGCCGGAAACAGTCCCGCAGGTTCCGGTAGCGCCGCCGCCGACCTGGCAGCCACCGCTGGTGCCGCCGCCGGTGGTGGGTGCGACTTTGTTCCAGGGCATGCGCATCAGCACCATTGCCATGCCGCAGAAGCCGGTCGTCCCGGCGACCGTCAGCCCCAGGCCCACGAATGCGCTGATGCCGTAGAGCCACGGATTCACCAGAGTTCCAAGAACCACTCCCAGCAGGACCAGCAGCCCCGCGCCGATCTGGATCTGGCGCATCAGGCTCAGCACGCGCTTGCCCTTGTTGTAGGGCAGTCCCTGCTTGATCCAGCCGCTCATGCCGCCGTCCATCACACGGAAATTCGTAAACTTCTTACGCTGCAGAATCTGTCCGGCCATCAGCGCGCGGTTGCCTGTGGCACAAGTCAGCACAAGCTGCCCCTTCGCCGCGGTCAGTTCGCCGACGCGGTCTTCGAACTCTTCAAGTGGAATGTTCCAGGCCCCTTCGATGCGGTCGCCGCTGAACTCGAGTGCGCTGCGTACGTCGATGATCTGCACGGCGTGCGGATCGTCTTTGACCAGCCCGCTCACGGTGCCGCAGTCGATGTGCGAAGAGGAATCCGTGCCGCGGCGGTTGAAGGTCAGAATCTCCGCCATGCCTTGTGGCAGGGGGCCGCGGACTGACAGCTTCTCTACGACGGCTTCGCGCGTGCCGGTGGTAAAGATCAGGTTGTGGGCGCGCTCTTTGCCCAGCGTGCTGTGCGAGCGCCCCTGGTAGTCGTGCCCCGGCCAGACGAGCACGTCGTCGCCGAATTCGGCAAACTTCTGAAAGCTGTCCCACAGGTCGCCGGCGTCGCCGCCCATGAAGTCCGTGCGCCCGGAGCCGCCGATCAGCATGGTGTCGCCCGTGAACAGGTTGCCGTCCACATAGACGGTGAGACTGTCCGGCGTGTGTCCCGGGCTGGCCATGATGCGCAACTCGGTTTCGCCAAGTTTGACGACTTCGCCGTCTTGCAGGGCGCGGTCGGCCGGCTTGACCAGCGTGCCCTTCAACATGCCGTACTGTGCACCGGTGCGCTTCTTGAGCTCCGCAGCGCCGGACAGGTGGTCGGCGTGCGTGTGGGTGTCGATGACGAGACTGAGTTCAAGATGTTCTTTCTTCAAGTAGGCCAGATACTCGTCCACCTGGTCGTAGCGCGGGTCGATGACGACGGCCTGGCGGCTGTGCATGTCTCCGATGATGTATCCGAGGCAGCCTTCGCCTTCCTTTTTCATCTGGTGGATGAGTGGTTTGGTTGCGGTAGCGGTCATGTTCATTCTCCTTAGGATCTGTGTTCCGGTGTTGCTATCTGAACAATCATGGAATTGACTATATTCCCTTATGGTTATATAGTCAATAGCGAAAGGGTTCACCATGGCAAAAAAGAAGAAACAAATGAGCACTGAGGCCCTGGGGCTGGTGGCAGCCCGTTTCAAGCTGCTGGGTGAGCCCGCCCGGCTGGCCCTGCTGAATGCCTTGATGCAGCAGGAAATGAATGTGAATGAGCTGGTCGAAGCCACAGGGCTGAGCCAGGCCAATGTCAGCAAGCATCTGTCACAGCTCGCCGACGCGGGTTTTGTGCAGCGCCGCAAGGACGGCCTGTACACCGTCTACAGCATCGCGGATTCCAGCGTTTTCCAGTTGTGTGACCTGATGTGCAGCAGCATCGCCCGCAAACTCGGCGACGACCTGAAAGCAATGGCGTAGCGCAGGCGCCCCGCCGCAGGACACCGAAATGGAGATCGGCAACATGAAATCCTCCGCACTAAGGCGCTATATCCCGTTCACGGACTGGCTGTTGCGCTATGAACGCAAAAACCTGCCGGGCGACCTGACCGCGGGCGTGATCGTTACCGTCATGCTGATTCCCCAGAGCCTGGCCTACGCCATGCTGGCCGGACTGCCACCGGAGATCGGGCTGTACGCCAGCATCTTCCCACTTGCGATTTACGGGTTGCTGGGCAGCAGCCGGGTGCTGAGCGTCGGGCCGGTGGCTGTCATCAGCCTCATGACCGCCACCGCCCTTACGCCCTTCGCAGCACCATTCAGCGCTGAGTACGTCCAGCTGGCTCTGTTACTTGCGTTGATGACCGGCGTGTTTCAACTGGCGTTGGGGCTGGTGCGCGGCGGTTTTGTCGCGAGCCTGCTGTCCCACCCGGTCGTCGCCGGCTTCATCACCGGCTCCAGTATTCTCATTATTCTGAGCCAGCTCAAACACATCTTCGGCGTGCAGGCCGCGGCAGGTCACTTTCCTTATGAAGGCGTGCTGGCGCTGGTGGGTGCACTGGGCGAGACGAACCTTGCAACGCTGGGTCTGGGCATCGCCTCCATCGCGCTGTTGCTGCTCACACGCAAACCGTTGCGCCTGGTGCTTGAGAAGTTCGTGTCTAAGGGCGCCGCCCAGCTGATCTCGCGTGTCGGCCCCGCGCTGCTGGTGCTGATCGGCATTGGCGGGGTGGCGTTGTTCCGTCTGGACTCGATTTGGGGCATCAAAGTTGTCGGCGACTTCACTACAGGGCTGCCGGGTATCACGTTGCCGTCACTCGAGTTGCCGGTCATCAGCGCGCTGGTGCCGGCCGCGCTGGCAATCGTGCTGGCCGGCTACGTGGAAAGCGTCAGTGTCGGGCGCTCGCTCGGCGCGCGCAAACGCCAGGCGATCGACCCGAACCAGGAACTGGTCGCGCTTGGCGCCGCCAACATCGCCGCCGGCTTCTCCGGCGGCATGCCGGTCACGGGCGGCTTCAGTCGCTCGGCCGTCAACTTTGACGCGGGCGCCAACACCGGGCTGGCCAGCCTGATCACGGCAGGCTTGATTGCGCTGGTGGCGTTGTTCCTGGCGCCGGTGTTTTCCGCCCTGCCGCAGGTTGTGCTGGGCGCAACGGTGATCGTGGCTGTCGCCGGTCTGGTGAACTTCCGTGAGCTGCTTCGCCTCTGGCGCTACAGCCGCGTCGACGGTGCGCTGATGGGGCTGACGATCGTCGGCGTGCTGGGCGCGGGCGTGGAGATCGGCATCGGGCTCGGCGTGGGCATGTCCGTGCTGGCCTTCCTGTGGCGCACGAGTCGCCCCCATATGGCCGTAGTCGGACGCCTGGGACACAGTGAGCACTTCCGAAACGTCGCCCGCCACACGGTTACGACCTATCCGGGCGTGCTGCTTGTACGCATCGACGAAAGTCTCTACTTCGGCAACACACGCTTCCTGGAAGACCAGTTGCAGCAACTGATAGCTGACCAGGCGGAGATAAAGCACCTGGTGTTCATCGCCAGCGCGGTCAACAGCATTGATGCATCGGCGCTGGATTCGCTGGAAGGGCTGGTGGTGAAGTTCCGCGACGCCGGTGTCACCCTGCACCTGGCCGAAGTCAAAGGCCCGGTGATGGACCGTCTGAATCGGGTAGACTTCGCGAAACACCTCAAACCCGGGCAAATCTTCCTTAGCGCGCACCAGGCCGTGGAGACGCTGACCCCGCACCCCAACCCCGCCCGCGCCGCATAGCAGGCTGTTGCGGCCGGCAACCCTTCGGCGTTTATCTGCAAGGGTCCCGGGTGGTAGTCTGTCAACATGATTGAGTTGCCGAACATCCCCGCCGCCGCGCTGGCTAAACGAGTCGTGCATGAGCTTCGCAAGGCCGGGCACGATGCCCTGCTTGCGGGCGGATGCGTGCGCGACCTGCTGCTCAAGCGCGACCCCAAGGACTACGACGTCGCCACCAGTGCCACACCGGACGAGGTTGAGGCCCTGTTCGCGCGCACGGTTGCGGTCGGCAAAGCGTTCGGCGTGATCAAGGTGCTGGACGAAAAACTCAAGACCCTGGAAGTCGAGGTCGCGACTTTCCGCTTTGACGGCCCGTATCTCGACGGGCGCCGCCCCAGCAGCGTGCGCTTCACCAACGCCGCGGAAGACGCCGCACGGCGAGATTTCACGATTAACGCCCTGTTCCTCGACCCGGGAACCGGCGAGGTACACGACTACGTTGGCGGACTGAAAGACCTGGAGGCCGGGCTGATCCGCGCCGTGGGTGACCCGCGCGCGCGATTCGAGGAAGACAAGCTGCGCCTGATTCGCGCCGTGCGCTTCGCCGCCGGGCTGAACTTCGATATCGACGACAGGACACTGGCCGCGGTCGCCGATATGTCCGGCGAGATCAACGTGGTCAGCGCCGAGCGTATCCAGGCCGAGTTAACGAAACTGCTGACCGCGCGCGGACAGAGCCGCGGTTTCCGCCTGATGTTCGAAACCGGGCTGCTGGATGAAATCCTGCCGGAAATCAGCGCCATGGTCGGCGTGAAGCAGCCGCCGGAGTACCACCCTGAAGGCGACGTCTGGACGCACACCATGCTGGCCCTGGACCTGATGCCCCACCCGGTGACGATCACGGTCGCCCTGGGGGTGCTGCTGCACGATGTGGGCAAGCCCCCGACCTATGACGACACGGGCGATCGCATCCGGTTTCATGGGCACGACAAGCTGGGCGCGGAGATGGCGGTGCGCATCCTGCGGCGCCTGAAGTTTCCCACGGACGTTATTGAACGCGTGCAGTCACTGGTTGCGGACCACTTGAAGTTCATGAACGTCCAGAAGATGAAGACCAGCACGCTTAAGCGCTTTGTGCGCAAGCCGCACTTCCAGGAAGACCTTGAGCTGCACCGCATTGACTGCCTCGCGGGGCCGGGAGATCTTGATACGTACAAATACGTGTTGCAGCGCATGACGGAGTTCCAGCGCGAGCCGGAAAGACTGTCTCCGAAGCTGCCAATCGACGGCAACGACCTGATGGCCCTGGGGCTGCCGCCCGGGCCTCGCTACCGGGAGTTACTGACGGCTGTCGAGGACGAGATGCTTGAGGGTCGTATCGAGAGCCGCGAGCAGGCTTTGGCATTCGTGCGCGCCCGGGCGGGGCTGTAGGCGATCAGTCGCCGATGCGCAGGATGCCGCGGACGTGCAGGTGGTCCGGGTGGAAGGTTGTCGTGAGTGCCAGGTCTTCGAAGAAGCGCAGGGCGTTCATGTCCCGTTGCAGCTCGGACACGTACTGGTCGCCTTCAATCCGGCACTTCTGTTCCCAGGCGATCTTGCGGCGCTGGTACTCGTTGGACACATCGGGTTTGGTCAGGCTGGACGTATCGCCGGCATCATAGCCCAACTCGCGCGCGATGGATCGGCGCAATTCGCCCGGGTCCTGTCCCTCAATGAGCGTGGGGTTGTACTTGTTGTCGCGCAGCACCTTGAAGAGCTGCGGGCTTGAGGCGAACTCCGCGAACTCGTCAAAATTCAGATAAATCGTCGCGTTACCGACCTCCGGCAGGGACCGCCAGGGCGAGCCCGGCGCCTCGGCAAGCCCTTTGGCGCTGCCGTCGCGCGCGTTGATGGTGTGCGTGATCAGCGCTTCGCTGTTGGTCAGCATCAGCCATTCGCCAATGTACGCGGCGCGGATGCTGCGATTGAGTCGGCGGATGAAATTGTCCTCTTCGCGCGGGTCCTGAAACCCGTAAACCCGCTGCCCGGAAATAATCAGGTCGATGACCTGCACCGGGCCCTGCTTTCTTTCGCCGTCACTGTCCTTGCTGTTGCGCCCGCGCTGCACCTGCAGGTATTCCTCAAGCAGCGCCCGGGCGATCACCGGGTCGGCATCCGGCGCGCGGAAGGCGATCACAAAGCCTGGCAGGGGAAAGTCGGTGCCGGCAAGCGGGAAGCTGGCCCCCGGCGCGTAGGACGTAGGCACCGCCGCAAACAGCAGCTCGCTGACATCACCCGGTACGTGCTGCATGACGCCCGGCTGGTTCAGGGCGACCACGAAGTCGCCGACCAGGCTGCCGCGAGAGTCATCGTCGAGTACGTCGTTATACAGCACGTTCATGGGCTGGCGGTAACTGACCTGCATCATGGTGTCCGGCGGCAGCAGCCCCAGCTGTGTCTCCTTGGCGGCAGGTTGCGACCAGGTTTTGCGCAGGTGGTTGAATTCCGGGGCGTTAATGCGCTCCGGATGCGCGAGCAGGTACTGGTCAAAGGTAACCTGTGAAGGCTCCGTGATGTCCACGCCGTAGTAAGCCGCTTCGAAGGGCCGGGTGTCGAGGTTCTGGGTCACTATGCGATTCACAGGCATGAAGATATCGGGGTAAATCGACACAACGCTGGTGGGCAGCGAACCGAACGCGTCAACGGGGCTGACGAGCCCACCGTCGTCGGTTTCCTCGGCTGGCAGGCGCTCGCGCATCCGGTCAAGGTTCAGCCAGATGCCGCTGAAGTGGCGCTCCCGCAGTTCGGGCGCGACGAGGGCAAGCGTGTCGCGGTAGGTTTTGTCCGCGGATATCCCCTTTTCGCCGTTCGCGTGAAGGCGGATCGTCCCGCCCATCAGACGCTCACTGTTCGAGATCACCAGCACGTCGTCGAGAATTGTGACGTACATGGTCTCCGGCGCCTTGGCGTCTTCGACTTCGCCCGGCGGCGTGATTTTCAGTATGCCGCCGCTGTACTCGAATTTCGGCTGGTTCGGCTCGTCGGGAAAGAAACCCGACGCCATGTCGATGAACTGCCACTTGAACCGCGCGCCACGTGCAACGCGCGTCAGGATCAGCATGTCGGTCTTGTCTGGCCCCTTGTCGGTACAGATCACCAGCTCGCCGTCCAGGACATCCTTGAACAACTCGATCCCCACCCGGTCGGCGTTGTCGCGCGCGCTGGCAAGTCCCTTTTCGTAGGTCTCGGTGCGGAATTCCGCCAGCGAATCGCCGACAACTTCGCCGCCCGTGTCCTCCCACAACCCGGAGTTCTCGAACCGGGGCAGAGACGGCTGCATCAGCAGGTCATCCAGAAAACGCTCGAACTCGCCCTTGCGGTTCGGAACGTTGTCCACGGTCATCACGACCGACACATCCGTCGGGGCGAGGTCCAGCAGCCCGCCTTCATACTCGCTGCCGGCCGCAATGTAGCGCGACAGCACGAAGCCGAGCACGGCGACCACGAAGCAACCAAGCCCCAGCCCGGACCATTTGGCGACGCGCTTCCAGTTGTCTTTTATCCAGTCCATCTTCCGCCTATTGTACGAGTGTAGCGCGATGAAGCCGGTGAGAAAGCCAGTGAGAAACCTGTGCCCGACGCCATTCCAATGATCGAAGTGTCCGTCGTCATCCTGTACGACGGCCCGCGAATGCTGGTGAACAGACGCCCCGAGGGCAGCTACTTCGGCGGCTGGTGGGAATGGCCGGGCGGAAAGCGCGACGGCGATGAATCGGCGCTGGAATGCGCGAGGCGCGAACTTAGCGAGGAAATAGGCATTGCGGCTCTCGCGCTGACGGAATACGCCGTTGAGATCGTGGACTTTCCGGGGCGGCGCGTGCGTTTGACCTTCTTCGTCGGGCGCAAACCTGACGACGCGCTCCCCGGCCCCGACGCGCTGGAGCACCGCTGGCTGGTACCTGAGGAAGTGCTGAAACTGCGTTTTCTTGAGCCGAACCTGCCGGTTCTGAAGCGCCTGATCGAGAAGCCCCCGTTTTCGGCGGATTGAGGGCGTTTTGCTTGACAGGGCACCCTCCGCGCCTATGCTTTCCGCGCATTTTTCAGGATGCCGCGAAGTACCGCGGCCAGAGAAAGCGAGCGGTACCATGGCCAAGAAGGCCGCAAAAAAGAGCGTGAAGAAAACAGCCAAAACGTCGGCAAAAAAGTCGTCGAAAAAGCCGGTGAAAAAGTCGGCGGCCAAAAAGCCCGCCGCAAAAAAGTCGGGCACGAAAAAATCGGCAGGCAAGTCATCCAAAAAGCCCGCCGCCAAGCCCGCGAAGAAAACAGCGGGCAAGTCGAGCGGCAAAACCGCCGCCAAGCCGAAGTCCGCCAGGAAGAAGTCCGCAGCCAAGTCAGACGGCAAGAAGGCCGGCGTCGCCCGCACCGCCAAGCGCGTGTCGAACAAGGGCGTGCTGATCAGCCTGAAGCGTTCCGGCCCGGCGCCCGCGCCGGCCCCCGCCGCGCGCGAAAAGCTGCGCCACGTGAACGCCACGGAGAAATCCAAGGGTCAGAACCCGATCACCCTTCATCACCGCAAGCCGACCAAAAAGGAAGCGGAGGAGTTCCGCGAGTTGCTGGTCGCCCGCCGCAAGATGCTGCAAGGCGATGTGAACGACCTTCAGAACGAGGCCTTTTCCGACGAAACACAGCACGTGTCGTCAAACCACCTCGCCGACTCCAGCTTCGAGCAGTATGAGCAGGAGTTCAACCTCTCCATGATCGAAAACGAAACGGAGGAGTTGAAGGAAATCGCCCGCGCGCTCGACAAGATCACCCAGGGCACCTTCGGCGAGTGCGAAGCCTGCGGAATTGACATCAGCATCGAGCGTCTGCGCGCCATGCCCTACACCCGCATCTGCATCCACTGCCGCACCAAGTACGAAGAAGAAGGCGGCGGCGAGGTCTACGGAGTACACCCGGAACGCCGGGTCTAACTTGTCCGCACCCATCCAAACGCCCGCCGGCTACGTGTCGGCGGGCGTTTCGCGTTCCGGGGATTGTGCTACAATACGAGCATCCCCGGGGCTGAGGACGCCAGTTGAGCATTGTACGGGCATTCGCGTTACCCCTGACCCTCGGGCTTGCCTGCGCGTTATCCGCGCAGGGCTTCGATGCGTACGACTATTTTGACGGCGATTTTGTTGCCGACACCCAGCGCGCGCACGCCGGCGTCCTTACTCACACGCTGACCGGCGATCAGCCACACTGGATCGAGTTCAGCGGCTCCGGCGAAAAACAGGCGGCGGAACGCTTCTCGCTTACCGACAGCGGGCTCGATGTGCGCCCCAATCGCGAGCACGGAACCTGCGAGGCCGTCCTGGACGTGGGGCTGGCATCCGGGACTTTGCGGGTCGAAATCGTCGAGCTCGCCCGCGGCGGTGCCTTTGCCTGGCACTTTCGCGACTTGAGCGGCGAGTCCGCCTGGCTGGTTGAACTCAAGCACATGGACAAGGGCAACTGGCAGTTGCGCATTCGCGTGCTCAACGGCGGACGCTACAGCGTGGTGGATGCCAGCAAGCGCGAACTCGCGGAGCTCGTCCTGCCGGTCACCTTCACGGCCTACGTCGCTAGGGACAGCCTGACCGGCGTCGTCGGTGAAACCACGACACAGGCCGACGCGACGCTCGACAACGGCGTCGGCGCCGGGCTCGCGGTCACCGATGAAACAGCCCGGCTGCGCACGCTGTCCCTTGATATGCGATTGCACGAAACATGGATCGCCGACGCCGACGTACGCCTGCACGCCCGGCACGCCCTGACGCGCCTGCGCGAGTTCGCTACCGTCGGGCTGCTGTCCGGGCTGGGCGAATACCCCCACCCGGGCGTTTCCGCCGCGCTGGACGCCTACAGCGACGCGGAAATCGCGGCCCGGCGCAAAGCCCTCGACGGCGACATTTACCAGCGGGCGTCAGCCCTGGTCGCGCTCGCGAACGCGCACCCGAAACTGGGCGCAAGCCAGCACGAGGCAGGCATCGCCGCGTTGATCGCGGGCGACGTGGGTGCGGGCAGCGTGCTGCTGACCAACGCCGACAAACTGCAACGCACCAACGTGACCAGCCTGGCGCTCGCCGAGGCGCACCGCCGCGTCGGCGACCTGGACGCCGCGGAAAAAACTTTGCGCGAAGCCGCCGCGGACCTGCCCGAAGGATTGCGCCCCGACTACGCACTCATTGAGGGGCGACTCTGCGCCGACCGCGGCGACATCGAGGGCGCCGAGAAGGCCCTGCGCAAGGCCGCGCGACAGTTCCCTGATCACCAGCAGGTCGCCGCCTTCGCCGATTCCGCCGCGGTGCTGTACGACCCCGCAATGCTGCCGCAAAGCGGAGTCCCCGGCCCCCTGGGTCTGACCCTGCTGACCGACCTTTCCCCGGCGCAGTTCGTGCCTGTGCTTGAGAAACTTCGCCCGTACATTGAGAAGTTCCGCCTGTGGCTGCCGGATCTCGCCGAGTCACTGACCGGCCGCATTGCGATCTTCAGCGGCCCGGTGGCCTACCTGCGCGCGGCGCTGCTGGTGGCGGGCGACAACCTGGACAACGTCGCCGGCATGTACCTCAGCCACGGCATCAAGGGCGGACCAACCGTAATGGCGTGCCGCGCCTTTGGTGAAGACGAGTTGCTGCGCACGCTGGTGCATGAGCTGTGGCACCTGGCGCTGGCGAGCACGGGGGGCGAGCGCACGGTGCCCCGCTGGCTGAATGAGGGCATGGCCGTGTTCCTTTCTGCCGGGCGCGTTCAGCAGGGCGTGATGCGCTACGATACCCTGCCCAGCGAGTTCGAAGGTTTCCTTGATGCTCCACCCGGCGCGGAGCAACTGGAAGCAGCCCTTACCGCGTCGTCCGCCGGGTTCTACGTGCCGGGGCGCCTGCGTGAAAATTACGCGGCCGCGTGGTCCGTTGCGCTGCTGTTCGCTACCGAGCCGTCAGGCATGACCAAACTGCGCGACATGCTGCGCGGCGACGCTGGCACCCTGGCGGCGGTACGAAACGCCGAGGGCATTCACGGGCGGGTAAGCCAGGCTGTCGCCAGGATCCTCAAGGACTGACTGTCGGCGCACGCGCTGTTATAACTACGCGATGCGCATTCTAATCACCAATGACGACGGCATGAACGCCCCGGGGCTTGTGGCCCTGGAGCAAGCCGCGCAGCGCATCGGCGGCGATGTCTACGTCGTGGCACCCGAGCGTGAACAAAGCGCCAAGTCGCACGCCATCACGATTCGTCACCCGGTCTTCGCGCATCGTCTGCCATTGACGCACGGCGAAGTCATGCGCATCGCCGTCAGCGGTACGCCGTGTGATTGCGTACGCCTGGCCATGATCAAGCTGCTGAAGATCAAGCCTGACCTGGTGCTGTCAGGCATCAACCACGGCGGCAACCTGGGCTGGAACGTGTTCCACAGCGGCACGGTGTCGGCGGCCGCGGAAGGGCACGCATTCGGCGTACCGTCGATTGCGTTCAGCCTGGCGAGCTGGAACAGCGAAGTAGATTGGGGCGGGCTTGATGTGCTGGCCGCCAAGCTGATCAAGCGGTTGATCGCAGCGAAGCACTCGCGCCCGGACTGGCTGTACAACGTGAACCTGCCGCCATGCCCGATGAATGAGATCAGCGGCGTGCGCCTGACCCGGCAGAACCCCATGGTGAAGGGTGACAACTTCATCGAGCGCGAAGCGCCGGACGGGCGCAGCTACTTCTGGCCCGTGTGGGATGACGTCATGGCCGAGCGCGAACGGCAGACAGACCCGGAGATTGACACGGTGGCGATTCGCGAAAAATTCATCAGCGTCACACCCATGCGCTACGAAGTCAGCAACATGGACGAGCCAGGGGTGGAGGCGGGTCTGAAAGACTTCGAGCCCTAGTTGCTTACGGTCGTTTCGCTGCACTCCACCAGTTTGTAGTCCTTGTCGATCAGCGCGTGCGCCTTGGCTTCGTCGAACTTGACGCCCGGCTTCATTTTCACGGTTGCGCTGTCCGCTGCGTGGTCAACCTTGACCTCGGCGACGCCATCCATGCCCTCCAGCAGCTTGGTGACGGTCGCCTGACAGTTCTCTCACGTCATGCCTTCAATCTTCAGGTGATAGGTCGCGGCGACCTGGTCGGCGGCGGGTGGCTTCACGTCAGCTTCCTTCTGGTTGTTTGCGGGGGCGTTCGCAGGTGTGGCCGGCTCGGCCTGTGGCGAGCAACCGCCAACCAGCAGCGCAATTCCAAGGCCAAATATGGATGCGGCGATGTATCGAATCATGTTGTTCCTAGTTCGTGCCAATGTCTTCCCACGTCGACTCGGTGGTCTGCTTGTAGGAACGCAGACCATAGCCGAAGTCATCCTCGATAGTGCGGCGCAGCGCGTCTTCTTTCAACATCGTGCCCGGCTCGCCAAGCAGGTACACCTCGGCCTTGGCGATGTCGGTCTTCGCGTCGATTATCCCGTCCCGGGACAGCAGGGCGTCCATGACGCCCGTCGCTCACTGTCCTCAGTCCATGCCGTCAATGCCGAGGGTGAAAATGATCTGCTTCGGTGTGGGGGGCTTGACTTCGGGTTCGGTTGTCTCGGGCTCGTCGACCGCCGGCTCCGTGACTTCGGGCTGGTCTGCGACGGCCACGGTGTTTCCCTCGTCGGACGAAACCATCGTCCAGTACTGGTGCTTGCAGCCAAGCACCAGAAGCGCGGCGATGGCGAGTATCGGTACCAGGGCTCTCATGGCGCCCTCCATGTTATCTAGAACAGGTAGTTGAAGCTGAACTTCCCTTCGCCCTCATGCACGAACGTCGGTGCGAAGTAGTACTGATAAAAGGGCCATTCGTAACCGAACTTGATTTCAATGCGATTGGTGATGTTCATCTGGATGCCGCCGCCCACGTGAAACTTGTAGTGCCCGCTCGGCACCACGCGCTCGCGGTTCAGCCAGTTGCGCCCGTTTACCTCGGCGTCCGCCTCGATCAGCAGAATCAGGTCGAACTCGCGGTAGTCGTTCAGCTCGAACACGCGCACGGCGTAGGCCGGGTGAACACTGGCCGACGGCCCGCGAACCTTGCCGTCGTTGAGGGTGCTGATGCGCGCGGCGACATCAAGCCAGAAGTAGTGGCGCGTCGTGCTGTAGGACCACGTGGCGCCGACTTTGGTGTCCAGGGTTTCGTTGCCGAAAGCCATGCGCTTTCCGCCAAGCCCCAAGCCGTCACGGCGCTGTGCCGTCGGCAGACGGAAGTCAATGAACACGCCGCCCTGAAAGCTGCCGCCGGGGTGGGGCTCGTTGTAGAGGCGAAACTTGAAGCCCAGGCCGATGTCCTTCAGCCCCCAGTATTGGTCATTCAGGTCGGGGTTCTTGCTGCGGCGGATGGCGTAGCCGACCGGAAACATCGCGCGCATCGCGATGTCTTTGGTAAAGCCGTAGGTCAGGGCGAACTTGTAGGTCCAGACCTGAACGCGCGTGTCCAGCGGGTTGGCGAGGGTGCTGTCCTCATGCACCGTGCGCCGGTAAATCTCCCACTCGCTCTCGAGTTCAACCTCGAGCCCGTTCTTCCAGATCGTGCGGGGTGCGTCGCCGAACAATGTGTTGTGCGCCGCCAGCACGCCCGGCATCAGCAGCAGCAAACCCAATAGTAATGAACGCACGTTGTCCCTCCCAGGTAACGCGGGACTTTACTACCGTAGTTGCATACCGGTTCAATGGCTGTTTCGGGACCCCGCGTCGAGCCCCTGCAGGACCTGGCAGTGCCCAACGTCGATTTCCGGGCACTTGTCCAGGAACTTGCGCAGGGCGGCGCGGATCTTGTGCAGCTCGCTTAGTTTGTCCTCGATCTCCACCAGCTTTGCCCGCGCGAGGTCCATCGCTTCTCCGCAACTGTCGGTGGGGTTGGCCTCGCGAACGCGCATGAGCGTGCGGATTTCTTTTAGGGTAAAGCCCACCCACTTGGCGCGCTGGATGAACTGGAGACGCTCAATATCAGTGTCGGTGTACAGCCTGTGCCCGCCGGAGGTTCGCTCGGGCTGGGGCAGGAGTCGCTGCTTTTCATAAAATCTTACAGTTTCAAGGTTTACGTCTGCGCGTCTGGCAAGCTCGCCCACCGTCATGGTCATGGAAATCTCCTGTACCGGTAGCTGTATCTTTATACGGATTGCACCGCCCTGAGGTTCGGCAGAAGTTTCGCCTGGGCGACAGAAGTTGCCTTACGCCGTTGCCGCCGCGACCTGCTTGCTCGCCTTCGGGTTCATGAGCAGCGAGTGCAGCAGTATACCCGCGATCATGCAGGCGACGAACAGGATGAAGTCAACCTGCGCGCGCGCCAGCAGCACAATGCCGGGCCCGGGGCAGACGCCCGCGATTCCCCAGCCCACACCGAAAATGCCCGCGCCGATGAACAGGCGCTTGTCGAGATTGCTCACCAGTTTCTTCGGGATGATATCGCCGCCAACGACGGCCTTGCGTCCGCGCAGCAGATACCACACAGGCAGATAGAACGCGATCGCGCCGCCCATCACGAACATCAGCGTCGGGTCCCAGTCGCCGAAGAAATCCAGAAAGCCGATCACGCGCGTCGGCTCGGTCATCTGGGCCAGGCCCAGGCCGAATGCGAACAACAACCCGCACAGGAAACCGATCAGCGGCTTGGCCATTATGCGCCTCCGATCATGCGTGCAAACACGACGGTGATAGCGCCCACGGCGATGAATGTAATCGTCCCTACAATCGAGCGCACGTTCAGTCGCCCGATGCCGCACACGCCGTGCCCGCTGGTGCAACCCCCGCCCATGCGCGTACCGAAGCCGACCAGCAGCCCGGCCAGGGCCATCACCGGCAGCGATCGTAAACCCTGCCCGGCCATGTTTTCCGGCAGCACGAACACCAGCCCGATGCCGCCCGCGGTCAGCCCCAGCACAAACGCCAGTTTCCAGGTGAATTCGAACTTCTCGCCGCGCACGACGCCGTCAAGGATGCCGCTGATACCGGCGGTCTTGCCGGTCAGGGCCAGCAACGCCGCCGCCGCCGCGCCAATCATCAGCCCGCCGACAGCGGCCAACCCCCAGGTCTGCCAGTCCATATCCGTTCCCGAGCGCGACACAGGGCATCACGCGATTTTAAGATCCTTGAAGGCGCCCAGCGTCGGCTTGATGACCGGCGCGTCCGGCAGCACCCCCGGCTCCATCAGCGCGTCCATGGTTTTCAGACCCTGGCCGGTGATGCAGAGGACGGTCGTTTCGTCCTTGTTGATCTTGCCGGCTTCCGCGAGTTTCTTGAACGTCGCCACCGTGACGCCGCCCGCGGTCTCCGTGAACAGCCCTTCGGTTTCCGCCAGCAGACGCATACCGGCGATGATTTCTTCGTCGCTGACGTCATCGCCGCCGCCGCCGCTGTCCTGGCAAAGGCGCGACGCGAAGTAGCCATCGGCCGGGTTGCCGATCGCGATGCTGCGCGCGATGGTGTTGGGCTCTTTGACCGGCTTGATCAAATCCGTACCCGCCTTGATGGCGGCGGTGATCGGGTTGCAGCCGGTCGCCTGAGCGCCCCAGAACTTGCACTTCGGCTCGTTCTCTAGCAGCCCGAGCTTCGCGAATTCGTTGAACGCCTTGTTCAGTTTGTTGATCAGACTGCCGCCGGCCATGCAGACGACCACGTTGTCAGGCGCGCGCCAACCGAGCTGCTCGGCGACTTCGAAGCCCATGCTCTTGCTGCCCTCGGCGTAGTAGGCCCTCAGGTTGACGTTGACGATGCCGATTTTCGCATCGTTGGCGATCTCCGCGCAAAGTCGGTTCACGTCGTCGTAGTGCCCGTCGATCTTGATCAACGTCGCGCCGTACACCTGCGTGTTGACGACCTTCGCACGCTCAAGCGACTTCGGAATGAGTATCACCGACTTCAAACCCGCCTGCGCGGCCTGTGCCGCGACGCTGTTCGCGAGATTGCCGGTGCTGGCACAACCGACGGTTTCAAAGCCGAAGCGCCTGGCGCGGGCGATGCTGACGGCGACGACGCGGTCTTTGAACGAAAGCGTCGGCACGCAGACCCCGTCGAACTTCACGTAAAGGTTCGGGAAGCCGAGCCGCTTGCCCAGGTTCTTCGCGTGATAGAGGGGCGTGCCGCCGGTGTTGAAGCCGCTGACTGGCTCCTGCTCCGGCAGCAGTTCGCGGTAGCGCCACATGTTAAATGCGCGTTTGGTTATCTGTTCGCGGGTCAGTACTTTCTTCACGGCGTCGTAGTCGTACACGACTTCGAGCGGCGCAAAGTCCATCTCACATACGTTGATCGGGTTGTCTGCGTATTCAGTGCCGCACTCTCTGCAGCGCAGACCAACCGCCGTGGCGGTGCTCATGGAATCTCTCCATACCGTTGTCAGGCCCGTGAAGCCGGGAAGTTAGCAACGGCATGGGTGCGCGCTAGTGCGGGGCGATGATTCCGCTGCTGGTGTTGCCGCCGCTGATGCGCTTCAGCGCCTCACCTACCCAGTAGCGCACGTCCTCGTCCTCATCCTGCAAGGCCGCGTGCAAAGCCGCTTCAGCAGGCTTGGCTTCGTGCCCCAGTTTTTCGAGCGCGCGGGCGGCGTTGAAGCGCACACGCTCGTCCTCGTCCTGAAGGCACTTCGCCAGATCGCTTACGGCGCCCTTGGCGGTGTCCCCCATGTGCGTAAACGCCGTCAGGGCGCGCAGCTTCACGTGGGTGCTGTCACTGGCCAGCGCCTTGCGCAGTGGACTTACGGCTGCGCTGCCGATCGCGCCCAGGGCCTCCGCGGCCGCGCGGCTGACGTCACCGCTTTCGTCCTTCATGGCTTCAATCAGCTTGGGCACGGCGCCGGCCGCCGCGCTGCCGATTTCGCGCAATGCGTCGGCTGCCTGCGTGCGCACGGTCTTGTCCTCAAGCAGTTCGGTCAGCGCCGGCACGGCTTCTTTCGCATCCGCCCCGATACGCCCGAGGGCAATCACCGCGCGGCGACGCACCCGCGCATCTTCGTCGCTCAGCGTTCCAATCAGGGCCGGCACGGCGCCCTTGCCGATGCGCCCCAGCGACTTCGCCGCCGCGGCGCGAACCTCCGAGCCATTGTCCTTCAGCGCTTTCGTCAGTACCGGCACGGCGACTTCCGCGGCCGGGCCGATGTTGCCCAGCGCCTCCGCGGCGATGTAGCGCACACTGTCCACGTCGTCCTTCACGGATTCCATCAGCGCGGGCACGGCACCGCTAGCGGCCGGGCCGATGCGACCCAGCGCGAAAGCCGCGTCAAAGCGCACGTTCGGGTCGTTGTCCTTGAGCGCGTTGCACAGCGGGCCCACGGCCTCCGCCCCCATGTCGCCCAAGGCCTCGGCCGCGGCGCGGCGTACATCGACCTTTTCGTCCTTGAGGGCGAGCATCAGCTCGGGGATAGCGTCCTTGGCCGCGCGTCCGATCTTGCGCAGGGCTTCGGCAGCGTAGCAGCGGATCTCACCGGCCGTGTCGCGCAACTGGTGCGCCAGCGCCGGCACGGCGTCAACGGCGCGGTGCCCGATCATGCGGATCGCGTCCAGGGCCCGCGCGCGCATATGGATGCTCTTTTCACCCAGCGAATCAACCAGCACGGGCACGGCCGCTGTGCCGATGCGCCCGAGTGCGAACGCGGCGTCAAACACCACGTGGGCGTTGTCGTCGCGCAGGGCTTTGCCAAGCGCGGGCACGGCCGCCTGTGCCTGCGGGCCAAGCTTGCCGAGTGCTTCGGCGGCGCTGCGGCGCACGCTGGGGTCTTTGTCGGAAAGTCTTTCGATGAG
The DNA here is from genome assembly GCA_019912315.1 of Planctomycetota bacterium. GTDB lineage: Bacteria > Planctomycetota > UBA8742 > UBA2392 > UBA2392 > JACKID01. The sequence continues at coordinate 26,911 of JAIOJA010000074.1, read as the reverse complement.
GCGTTCGATCTCGGGCGTCGTCATGGCTGAATCCTCGTGTCAGTACATACAAGGATACCACGTGACTACAGCTTCAACACCCATTCGCGCCAGGCGGTCTCGAAGTCGCCCAGCTTCACGCCGAAGCGCTTGTCGAAGTCTTTGCGTGTAGTATCTGTGCGATAGTAGTCGACCAGGAGCGTCAGGTAGGGCTTGCGGTAATCAGCCGCCTTTTCGAACAGGCAGTACCAGCCCACCGCTCCGGCCAAGGCGTATTTCTCGACGTTCGGTATAGGTGAAGCGCCCGCAAAGCCGGTAAACCCCTGCGCGAAGATCGGCTGAAGCGCGGGCACCTTGCCGTCCTTGCCCTTCCAGTTGCGGTCAATGATGTACGTGCGCTGGTCCTCAAGTCCCTTCAGCTTGTGCTTGCTTGCGGATATCTCCAGCCCCTCGAAGACAATGGCGATGCTCTCGACAATCCAGGCGTGCTCTGTAGTGCCGGCCAACTCGTAGCTGCCCCAGCCGCCGCGCCTGCCCCGCAGCCCGCTTTCCACCAGCCTGTGCGCGCATTCGTGGTACATGGTGCGCGCCAGATTGTCGTGGGACTTGTTCTTGCGCCCTACATAGTCGCAGCGCTCAGCGTTGATCAGCACGGCCTCGAGGGCCCCCACGTGCAGCCCGCCGTGATTCTCGGTCATGGGGTGCCCGACCTGTTTGCTGAACGCCACGAACGTCGCGGCATCCTTGCAGCACCACACGACGTTTGGCCCGCCGCGATCCGGAATCACGTCGCCCAGCAACTCAAAGAAGACCCCGTGGAAACGATCCAGCAGCCCGACGTATTTTTTTGCGCGCTTCCAGTCCAGGTCGGTCACCAGCGTGAAATGCTCGCCCACCAGCACGTAGGGCGCTTCCCATGTCACTTCCCGGTCGGGCTTGTCATCGTCAGGGTCCAGAACATGCGGACTCAGCCTTTCGTGCGTCGCTTTCAGCAACCAGCCCAGCCCGTCCAGCCACTTGTGCCCCATCGTCTCGTTGGCAGCGACATCGTCCGGGTCGAGATAGAGAAGCTCCCTGGCGCTCAGGCCGGCCTGGGTTGCACCTGCTGCCCGGCGTTTCATCACGCCTTCGCGACGATCAAGGTAGCCGCCCCAGCTCTCGGCCGTGTAGTCGTCGTCCTTGCCGTCGCACTCGCCGATGATCTCTTTGGCGCGCTCGGCCTTGTCGCCGCTGACCTTTTCACACAGCAGGCGCGCCTCGGAGAACAGCTTGTTCTCAAGGCAATATTCAGCCAGCGCAACGGTTGCGTCGTGATAGCCGGCCTGTGACGGATGATAGGGCAGCGCCTCAGCCTGCGCATGCAGCAGCGCAGTGAACGCAACGATGGCTACCAGCTGGAAAACTCGCATGGGTCGCACGCCAGGGGAAGGCGTCGGGGACAGCTACATTATGCTGAATCTGCGCCCATTGGCTATTGGCTAAAACCGAATGTCCTGGCCGCAACTGAACTCTACCCAGTTGCCATCAGGGTCGCGGATGATCGTCCAGTAACCCACGGGCGGGCCGCTGTCCTGGGGCTCGTACTGCAGGATGCCCAGCTCGCGGGCTTTGGCCGCCACGCGGTCAACGTGCTCGCGACTCTCAACCGTAAATCCCAGGTGGTCCATCCGCGGCGCGGGGCCGGACTCTCCGCCGCCCAGCAGCACCAGCACGAAATCCAGACCCAGCGGTCGCGCCGATACCCAGTAGACGGGCATGTTGTCGCCGGCCCTCTCATGCACAATGCTCATGCCGCAGACGGCCTGATAGAACTTCGCCGTGGCCGTTGTATCCAGGCAGCGCAGGGCCAGGTGGGTGAAGCCCGGTTTGCCCGCCACGCCTCGCAATGATTCGCTCATGCGCGCAGGTTAGCGGTCGATTATCTCTTGAACAGCCCGGCAATCCCGCCAATCAGCGTGATCACGCCGAACAGTACCGGCCCCCACCAGATGGTGTAGCTGCCGCCATCAGCGGCCGAATCGTAGCTGTACATGGTCGCGCCGATGCCGACGATGATCAGCAGGGCGCCGATCCCGATTCCGCCGAGCGCCTTGGGATTCATGCCACTCGCCTGAACAGGCGGTGGCGCATACTGTGCGTGTTGCTGATAGGGCTGCTGGTAGCCGGCGTTGGTGTGCTGGGCCGGCGCGCCGGGCTGGGCCTGGTACGCCTGAGGAGAATAGCCGTGCTTATCCCCGCCCATCCCCGGCGGAAGGTCGTTGCGCGGGATGTTCGGTGTGGCTGGTCGGATCCCAGCGGGTCGTGGGCGTTGCGAAGGACGCCGCGGCGTCGGTCCTGGCTGATTTGGCTGCATGGGTGCTCTCGCGAACACGGTGGGGAGTGGGCAGATTGTAGAACAGCATCGGTGTGAATGCCACCAGTGAGACCTGACGCTGAGTTTCTGCCATACCCCGCAAATCCGGGAACTTCTGAAAGCCGCGTAACGTCTATGGCAATGACAGGGTAGTAAGGGCGGGAAACGGACCATGAAAGCACAGACCGAAAAAATCGCCAAGGCTTCACCCTGCTACGCGCGCCTGCTGAACAGCGTACAGCGCGCCGAGTTGCGCCGCCGCGAACTGGCAAGGTTCCTCACCACGCGCCGCACGCGCTTCGCCTTCGAGGACGCCCTTCGCCAGGTCGGCACTACTTCACTGGCACAAGCTTAACTTCAAGAGACGCGTCGCGACGGGCGGGCACCGTCAACTCACCCTCCAGCTTCGTGCCGTCGGCGCGAATCAGGCGCACACGGTACGTCTGCGGCGCGACCTCCGGCAGGCGCATCATGCCAACCTCGTCCGTGGACCCGTCGTAGGCAAGTCGATCATCAAACAGCAGGGCGACGGGCTCCAGGTCCAGCCCGCGACCTTCCAGACTCAGGCGCAAGGTCAGGTCGCACAGCGGCGCAAGCTCGACGTCCACGTTGCGGCGGGCTTCACCGTCGCCCAGATTGCCGATGTTCACCACCCCTGGCGCGTATCCCGGCGCGCTGATACGCACCCGCATGGGACGAACTGGCGGGTTCGCGAACAGGTAGGCGCCGCCCGGGTGCAGTGCGAAGCGACCGTCCTCGTTCACGCGCTCGAAGGGACTGACCCCTGTCTCGCCGTCGCCGGGCAACAGGCGCGCGTCGAAACTCTCCACGGGCAGCCCGGTCTGCGCGTCGCGCACAATGCCCGCAACCAGCGTGTTGACGTTGACTTCAAGCCGGTAGTCAGCCTGGTTGATCATCACGCCGTCCAGCAACACCTCGGATTCGCCCAGGCGCGTCACCAGTTCGTAGTCCCCTTCCGGACGGTTGTTAAACCCAAACCGTCCGGCCGCATCGGTCACGCATGCGGTCCGCCCCAGTGGCTGCAGGCGGGCTGCGTCGTCGAAGCGGCGCACGCCGTCGCGGCGCGGAATGACGTCCGCCGTCGTCTTCGCGCCGTCTTCCGCCGCAGCATCTTCGTCATCAGCCGCCTTCAGACGCAGTTGCACAACCGCGCCCGCGACCGGCTGCCCGGCCTGGTCCACCACCGTGCCGCGCACCTGGTTGGTCAGCCTGACGCGCAGGTCCTGCCAGCCCGAGGTTTCCTGGCGCAGGTCCACTCGCGTCTGCGCCAGCTCCTCGCCCGCATATCCGCCGCTGACGGTCAACCCGTACTCGCCGCCCGGCATGTGTCGAAGGCGGTAGCGCCCGTCGCTGTCCGCGATCACCGTGGTGACGTATGGGCGCGTGGTGACCGACGGCGTGCGCCCGCGCAGGGTGGCGACTTCAACGCGCCCGGATGATCGCGCCGTCACTTCCGCGCCCGGCACCGGCAAGCCGTCTTCGGTCAAGACCTGCCCTTCAATCACCCTTCCCTCCGCCAGCACGACATCGGGCATGGCGACTTCGGGCCCATCCGGCACCAGCGTGCTCTCACCTACTCCGAGAGCGCCGTCAGGTGTTGACGCCGCGACACGCCCGTAGCTGTCACTGGCCATGGTTCCGCGTAGATCAGGCGCCCAGGCCAACATGCGATAGTAGCCCCCGGCGTCGGTATAGCCGGCGCCTCGCCAGTCACGCAGCTTCTGTTCGCCGAAGAACTGCACCCGCGCGTTTGCGATTCCCGCGCCGCCGGGCGAAACAACTCGCCCGCTCACGACAAAACGCCGCGAGTTGGGCGCGGGCTTGAAGGGCTCCGGGGGGCGCTCCGAGACTACCGGGTCGGGCGTGAGCTTTTCCGCCTGGAAATCGTCCGGGTTAAGATCAAGCGGCGAGGCGCCGTTGTCGGGCCTTGTCTCGGGGGTGTTGTCGCCAGCCACGTTCACGCGGGGTGTGTCATCCGGCAGCAGCATCCAGACGGCAAGCGCCGCCATTACCAGCAGCGCCAGCACACCAAGAGGAACCAGCAGTTTCTGACTCATAACCTGTTCCGTTTCGAGCCCACAAGTCTAGTACGAACCATACGCGCCGCGGGAGTGTTTTTCGAGCCGCCCGCCGCCCGTCGCGGGGCAAAGCCGCCGTTGCTATGCTCGCACCATGAAGGTTTCCACGCTGGTCGATTTCTTTGATCGCCTGTACCCCTTTGCCCTGGCCGAGGAATGGGACAACGTCGGTTTAATCGTCGGCGACAGCAAGGCGGAAGTTACCGGCGTGGCGCTGTGCCTGGACGTCACCCACAACGTGCTTGACGAAGCCATCGAAAACGGCTGCAACGTCGTCGTCACCCATCACCCCGTTATCTTTCGCGCGATCAAGCGCCTGAACGCCGGCGAGTTGCAGGGCGGTCTCGTAGCCAAGGCGTTTCAGCACGGCATCAGTCTGGTCGCCCTGCACACGAACCTGGACTCGGCCGTCGGGGGCTTGAACGACACCCTGAGCGAGCTTTTCGGGCTGCGCGAGGTGAAGCCCCTGGTCGATTCCGGGCGTGAACGTTTCTACAAGCTCGCTGTCTTCGTCCCGCCCGACCACGCCGAGAAAGTACGCGAGGCCATGTGCGCCCAAGGTGCGGGCGTGATCGGCGACTACGAACATTGCAGCTTCAGCACGCCCGGCGAGGGCAGCTTTCGCGGTGTCGAGGGGCGCACCAACCCGTTCACCGGCACGCCCGGCACGCTGGAGAAGGCGGGCGAAGTCAAACTTGAAGTCATGCTGCGGCGCGAAATTGCCGGGCGGGTAATCAGCGCCATGATCGGCGCGCACCCCTATGAAGAAGTCGCCCATGACCTGATCCCGCTGCATAACAAAGAAGGCGGCACCGGGCTCGCGCGCATCGCCAAGTGCGATGAGACGACGCTGGACGAATTTGTCCGCAAGGTTCAGGGTCTCGGGATTCTCGTGACCCGCGTGATGGGTGACCCGCAGAAGCCAATCAAACGCGTGGCATTGTGCAGCGGCGCGGGCAGCGACTTTACCGGCTACGCCATCAGCCAGGGCGCGGACGTGTATCTGACCGCCGAGCTGAAACATCATCACGGGCTGGCCGCTGATCAGCGGGGCATGGCGCTGATCGAGACAGACCACTATACGCTTGAGCAGAAACACTGGCCCAAACTGGCGGCGCTGTTGAAGCAGCAGTACCCGGATCTGAAAACGAAAGTAAGCGAACGTGGACCCTCACTCTGGCGCGGGGCGTAGAGCCTCCCAACAGCTCATGAAGTCTTCCGGCACGTTTGCGCGTGGTGATGAAACGCGCAGCCTGAAGGCCGGCAAGCCGTTTCCGCCAAAGGCGAAGCGCCTGGCGATCATTTTCAGCGTCGCATTGATGGCGCTGGTCAGTCTGCCCGTGATTCTTGAGGCCGCGGGCGTGATCGTGAACATCGGCCCCTGGCTGACTCTGCTGATCAGCCTGCCGATCGCGGGCGTGGCCATGGTGTTCATGGGCTTCCTGCGCGACGGGCTGACCGCGAACATCATCAGCGGGGTGATCGTGTTGTTCGCCGCCCAGGTTGCCTACGGCACGACCTTCGAGCCCGACGAAATCGAGGCCGGGCGGGCGCTGCTGGTGCGCAGCGCGGGCCCCGTGATCACGCTTGCCATGTTGGCGTTCTTCTGGATCAGCCTGAAGACGCACCTGCGCGACCTGCACTACATGATCGCCGAGGGCGAAAGCCTGCAGGACATCATGACCCGGATGCAGCAGGCGCAGGTCATCAAGAAGGCGGGCGGCGAGCCCGTGCTGAACGAGCGCGGACAGGTTGTCGACAAGAACGAGCTGATACCGAAAAAGGGCTTCCGACCCAAGAAATCCAACACCGCGGGCGCCACGGCCGGCAAGAAGAAACGCAAGAAGCCCAAGGTAAGATAGCCTCAGCCGTAAATGTACTGGGTGGTTTCGGGCAGTTTGCCGACGGCCCACTGGTTCCAGACCGCTTTGCAGGCGCACTGGTACCAGGTGTTCGTGTCGTCGCCGGGGCAGGGCGTCAGCAGGTGCATGTCGCCGGTTTTGCGCAGAATACTCATGACGCCGACAACACCATCGGCCGGGCTGAAAGAGTAGTGGACGGCCTCGGCGTCTTCGCCGCTCTTCCATATATAGACGTAGACCGCTTCCATGTTCGCAGTTTAGCAATTCCGCGTTGCATGAGCCCCCCGCAGGCTGGCATCCTTGCAGACCATGCCATGGACTCGCTTAACCGCCATGTTTCTGCCGCCGGCGCTGGTCGGCCTGCTGCTCGTGATCATCCTGACCTCGACCGCGGGGCCCTCGGCCACGCCGGATGGTGCGGTGTACGTTGACGTGGCGCGGCACATCGCCGCGGGCGAGGGCCCGCTGGCGACCAACATTCACGGCGAGGCGACCTTCGTGATGACCTGGCCGCCGCTGTTCCCGGCGTTGATCGCGCCGGGGGTCGCCCTTGGGATTGCGCCACAGGAAGTTGCGCGCTGGCTGAACGCCGCAGCCCACGGGCTGTGCGCGGTGCTGATCGGGCTGCTGGTGTTGCGCATAACGGCAGACCGCCGGGGGGCGCTGATCGCGGCGTGGCTTGCGGCGATCGCGACGCCGCTGTTGCGCTCCAGCAGCTACGTCGGCAGCGAAGCGGTGTTTCTGGCGCTGCTGCTGGGGGGCACACTTTGCCTGTTAACATTTGCCGAAAAGAACTCACGACGCGCGCTGATCATGGGCGGGCTGCTGCTGGGGCTGGCGATCATGCAGCGCTATGCGGGCTACGCGTTCGCGGGCGCGGCGCTGATCTGGGTGCTGCAACTGCCGGGCGACCGGCGCGCGCGCGTTTTGCGGGGCGCGCTGTTCGCGCTGGCGGTCGCGCCCCTGCCGCTGGGCTGGCGGGTCGCGGGCGCGCTTCACGCCGGTGAGCTGGATTCTCGAGTGGTTAATTTCATCTGGCTGAGCACGCTGCACTTCGAGGCGACGGGGCACGGCATTGCGGCCTGGGTGGCGCCGAAGCTGCTGCCCCGGCACCTGAAGGCGCTGGTGGCAATTGCCGTGTCCGGCGCGATGGTGTGGGGCTGCGTTGTGGCCGTGCGTGACCGCCTGCGGGGGTCCGTGCTTTCGCCGGCGGCGCTGCTGTTCGCGCTGATGGCGGGCTGCTACGCGGCGCTTTTGGGCGTCACGTTTCTGTGGCTGGACCACGACCTGATGCCCGAGGAGCGCCTGCTGGAGCCCCTGCTGGCGCTACTGCTGGTGACGCTGGTGTGGACCTGGTCGCGCAGCAAGGCTGCGGTGCGCAAGGGCTGGCTGGGCGTGATCGTGCTGGTCGGGCTCGGCTATGTTGTCGGGTTCTATGATCTGCACATCGGCACGCGGTCGGGGTTCGGGTTCGCCGCGGAACGCTGGCGCGAGTCAGCCCTGATAGAGGCCGTCCAGAAACTGCCGGATGAGGCGAGTCTTTACAGTAACCGGCGCGAGGCGCTGATCTATCACACCGGGCACGCCGTCGCCGGCGTGCCGGCCGACGACGTGATTGACAATCTGCGCCCGCCCCGGCAGGCGAAGCCGTTTCCGGATGCCGCTGCCGCCCGCGCGGAGTTGCGGCAAACGCTGCGGCGAGGGGGTTATGTGGTGTGGTTCTACGACGTGCCGGGCGAGCTTGAACTGTCCACGGCCATGCGCGAGCTTGACCTGACAGTCGCGGCGCGTTTCCCTGACGGGCTGCTGCTTCAGACCGCGAGCGCCCGGAAATAGTCGATGGTGCGCCGCAGCCCCTCAAGCAGGTCCGTGACGGACTGAAAGCCGAGCTCGGTCATCGCGCGGCTGATGTCCGGGCAGCGGCGCCCGGGGTCGTCCTGCTGGGCGGGGCCGGTCACAACCGGTGCGGCGCTGCCGGTAAGGCGCAGAATGGTCGCCGCCAGCTCGCGAATCGTGATTTCGTGCGGGTTGCCAAGGTTGAACGGCTGGTGCCGCAAGCCGCCCTGGTACTCCATCAGCGAGACCAGCCCGCCAATCAGGTCGTCCACGTAGCAGAAGCTGCGGCTCTGCCCGCCGCCACCGAACAGCTTCAGCGGCTCACCCCGCAAGGCGCCCAGAATGAAGTTGCTGACGACGCGCCCGTCGTTCGCCGCCATGCGCGGGCCGTAGGTGTTGAAGATGCGCGCGATGCGGACATCCACCCCGTGTTCGCGGTGGTACTCCATCATCAGGGTTTCGGCGACGCGCTTGCCTTCGTCGTAGCAAGCGCGCGGCCCGAGCTGGTTGACGTTGCCCGGGTAATCCTCGCGCTGGGGATGCTTGATCGGGTCGCCATACACTTCGCTGGTGCTGGCCAGCAGGATGCGCGCGCCCGTCCGCCGCGCGAGCCCGAGCATATTGATAGTGCCCAACACGTTGGTCTTGATGGTGCGCACGGGGTTCGACTGGTAGTGGACGGGGCTGGCCGGACAAGCGAGGTGATAGACGAACGCCGCGTCCAGCTTGATGGGGTTGATCAGGTCGTGCTCAATGAATTCGAATTCGCCTTTCAGATGCTCAATGTTCGCGCGCGAGCCGGTGCTGAGGTTATCGAGGCAGATAACGCGGCGTCCGTCGCCAAGCAGGCGTTGGCACAGGTGGCTGCCCAGAAACCCGGCGCCGCCGGTTACGAGTGTTGTCGGTGTGTCGGACATGGAGCCCTTGTACAGACCGGAAGTGTCTTTGGATTTCAGATTCTGGAATTCGGAGTAGCACGCTCGCTACCGGCACAATCAGTCGGCCAGTCCACCGTCGGCGATGGTGTCAATCAGCAGGGCGGAGCCCAGCCCGCTGGCGGTGCTGCCGACGATGCGCGAGTAGACGCCCAGGGCGCGCTCCATGTCCTGCAGCCAGCTCTGGTCCATGAAGATCACGTCACCGGGGTGCAGCGGCAGATCCGGGCTGTTGCCGTAGACGGCCTCGGCCAGGTCGTACCGGAAAGTCTGGCGGTCCTTGATGCTCTTGATATTGCGCACGACGTAAACATAGGGCGCGACGTCGACATCCGGCTCGCCAGGGCCGCCCGCGAGCGCGATTGCCTCAATGACACCCATGTTGCGCCGGTAGGGAATGGTGCCGCCCGTGCCGTGTTGCGGCACGCCACCGCGGTCATGGGCACCGCCGAAGTTGCCGATGTAGATGATCGGGTCCGGGCCGTTCACGCGCTTGAGGTGCAGCGTCATGGTGGGCTCGACGTAGTAGTCCACCAGTTTCTGTTTCAGCGTGGCGCGGGTTTCGCGCAGGGTCATGCCCATGACGTCGATTTCGCCGGCCCACTTGAACGTCGCGGTGCCGTCGGGCAGGACTGTGGTTTCCCAGTCGTAGTCCTCGTCTTCCTCAATTTCCACCTGCACGATGTCGCCCGGGTTGAGGGTGTAGACGTACGGGTCAGGCGGCAGCTCGGTGAGGGTCGTGACGTCGGTGTAGCTGTCGGGGCCGGCGCAGGCGGACAACCCGACGATCGTGCAGAGGACCAGCCCGGCAAGCCGAAGCAGACCTGTACCCACTGACCACTGACCACTGACGTTGCTCATGGCTATGGCTTCTCTCAAGCGGCGCTCGCGGCGCGGACCTGGCGGCGGCGCATCAACCCGACAGCAATCCCGATGCCCACAACCAGCCCGAGTATCAGACCGACCGCGATACCGACCATGGTTTCGCGCTCAAGTTTGCGCGCCTCGCCCGCGGGCGAAATCAGCGCGAGATCGCGGTTCGCGCCGGCCTTCACGGCGTTCAGTTCTTCGATCACGACGTCGGTGCGTTCTTTGCTGCGCAGCAGGTCCACTTCCTCGCGGCGCAGGGTTTCGGACTTGAGATAGTCCGTGCGCAACCCCTCGAGTTCGCCCTCCAGCTTCGGGATTTGTTTTTCAAGGTAGCTGACGGTGTCCTGGGCAATGCTGAGCCTGGAGCGCGCTGCGGTCACGAGATCTTCGGCGCGGGCGCGGTCCGGGTTCAGCTTGCGCTGGTCGATGTCGTCCGGCGAGCCGCGCTCAAGCTCGCGAATTTCCGCCTTCACCAGTTCGATGTCTTCCTGCAACTCGCGGATGCGCTCCTGCACGGGGTGCTTGGCGCCGAAATCGTCGCGCTTGCGTGCAAGGTCGTACAACTCGCGCTCCATCTGTTCCTGGAAGGCGCGCCGGGCGGCTACCCGCGCGTCCTGCTGCGGCAGCTCGTATTCGGGCAGGCGCTCTGCGGTGCGGACGCGACTGTCCAGCGCGTCGCGGGCGGCGCGCAACTCGATCTTCGCGCCCTCGTACTCGTCGCGGGCCTGCTTGATTTCAACCACCAGACTGCGGGTGCGGGATTCGATGTCAACACCGATGGCTTCCATGTCGCCGGTGGCGAACTCGCTCATGCGCTGCTCATAGACCTTGCGCAGGTCCTCGCGCAGGCGTGTGGCGCGCGCCTCGTAATCACCGAGGTTCAGCGTCGCTTCACGGGTGACGTGCTCGTAGTGAACCTCGCGAAACTCGGCCGCCGCCGCGCCGGCGATGGCCTGAGCCTCGGTGGCGTCGTCGGTTTCGGCGCGGAACTCGATCAGGTAGTCGTCGCGGCTGGTCTCGGTTACCGTCACGCTGAGCGACTTGCCGACCTTGTCCGCGGAAATGTCGTACTTGCCGATGTCGGCGGGTGCCGGGTTTTCGCCGGGGGCCCAGCCGTCGGTCTTCAGGCGCTCGGATACGCGGAGGTGAAACACCGGCAGCTTCACGAGTTCCAGCACGGTCTTGTGCGGCAGGGACGGCACGTACTCGCTGGTTTCGCCGGTGATCGGCGCGCGCAGCTTGCTGGTCTGGGTTTTCTGCAACAGGGCGGTGCTTTGCCAGCGGTCGGGGGCGGCGGTCATGGCCGCGTAGCCGATAAACGCGAACACCATCATACTCGCCAGCACGACCCACCAGTTCTGCAGGGCGGCGCGCCCCACAATGTCAAAGGCGTCGGACTGGGCGCTCGCGCCGTCGGTGCGGGTCTGGGGCGCGGTGCTGACGCGCTCGCGCTCTTCCTGTTCGATCAGAATGCGCCCGATGACCGGTGAGTCGCCCATGGGGGCCGAGATCGCGCTGGTGCGCGTGGTTTCCTGACGCGTCTCGGGCACGGCATCCAGCGCAGGGCGGATGTTCGGGGCCCAGGGGCGGCGCGACAGCAGGTCGCCAAGCGTGTAGCCACCGCGCGCGGCGAAGGTCGGGTCAAGCAGGATTTCAAGGGGACGGTCCACGCTGTCACGCCCAAGCTGGTTCAGCTCGTGCCCCAGGTAGTCGACGAATGCCTCGACTTCGACCGTGTTGTCGCCGGCTCTGTGTTCCGCGCTTCGGGCCAGCTCGGCGGCGCGGCCAATCAGCGTAAGGGCGGCGGCAACCACGCCCAGGCGGGCGTATTCATCCGATGATAGCGCGTCCAGAATGGTGCTGCTGGCCTGTGCGGCGGCGCCGGTATCGCCCTTGCGCAGCAGGCGACGCACGACATCTATGGATTCCAGCACTTCAAGAGTGCGACCCTGCTTATCGAGCTCTCCGCGCAGGTCACTTTCAATCATGCCGCCCGAGCCGGATGTCAGCTCAAGAATGCGTCGGCGCGCGGCGGCGTAATCGCCACGGGCCGCGAGCGTTCGAATCTGCTCGATGATTGCCTGTACGTCTGAAGTCACGAACCGCCTTTGCCCCGGGAACTTAAACTAGTGACAGTGCCGGAGTTTCGTACCCTTTGTTAAGTATCGTCTTTCATCCGGGCTAACTCAAGCGCAAGTCCACAGATGAACGCAATCGCCGTCGCGCCCAACCCACAACCGCGCAGCGGGTTAAGCAACCCGAAAGTGCGCAAGGCGCTGGCGTTCTCCATCGCTGCTGCGGTCGCGGGCACGTTGCTGGGGTATGTCGGCTACTCGGCGGACCCCGTACTGGGCTCGTTTCTTGGGGCGGGCTTCGGGTTTCTGGGGGGCGCGATCCTCGGGGCATTCGCCGACTGGCGCGTCGGGCTGGGAATGCTGGTGTTTGTCCTGCTGGGTGAGGACTCCCTGCGCAAGGCGGTTCCGAACTCGCCCTACTGGATTTCCCTGGGCAAGGATTTTCTCGTCGCCGCCTGCTATCTGTGCTACGCGTTCCGCCCGCAGTTGCGCCGACCCCTGCGCGGCGCCGACAACCTCGAAAAGTACGGCGTCTACCTGCCGATCCTGCTGTGGTTCGGATTTGTGGTCTTGCAGGCCGCGAACCCGGCCTTGCCGAACATCCTGGTTGGTATCTCGGGTATTCGTACCTGGGTGCTGTACTTCCCGATGATGGTGCTGATGTCGAACTTTTTCCGGACGGGCAAGGCCGCGGACGAGTTTCTGCGGGCAATCGCGTACCTGGCGATTCCGATCTTTGTGGTGACGATGCTGCAAAACTCGTTCTACGAGGACATGCCCGTGTTTCTGCGGGAAACGGCGTTCCGCAAGGTCCGCACGCTCGAGAGCGGCGGCGAGGTGCGCTACAACGAGTCGATTTTTGCCACGCCGACACTGCTGGCACTGGTGTGCGTGTTCCAGCTTTGCCTGTCGATCGGGTTGCTGAAAATGCGGCGTCCCGCGGGGCAGCGGGCGCTGTTGTGGATATCGGGCTATTGCGCGGTCATGAGCGCGCATCTTTCGGGCATTCGCACCGGGCTGCTGTTCTGCGCGATCGCCGTGCTGACCTGCCTGCCCTTGATGCTGTACCGCGTGGAAAAACGCGCGGGACAGGCGCCACGCAAACGCGCGGGGCTGTTCTTCGGCGGCGTGCTGGGGCTGCTGCTTGGTGCGCTGCTGATCAGCCAGATGGAGGGCAACCGCGCCGAGGCCTTCTGGACCAGCATCCAGCCCGAACTCGTGGAGCAACGCATGGACAGCGCCATCGCCGTCACGGACGACTTCGGCGGAGGGTTGCTGGGCAACGGCACCGGCAGCGCGGGCAAGTCCAGTCGCGTGATGACCCTGTTGGGCCAGCCCGCCCCCGGCAACGAAGCGGTCGAGTGGGGCACGGCCCTGATCCGTTACAGCTACGGCGTGATCGGCATGTGGCTGGGCGCGTTCCTGGGGTTGTGGGCGCTGTTCGGGTTGTTGCGCGTCGCCCTCAGGAACCGCGACGGGCCTTTCGCCACGGTGCGCTATGCCCTGTGGATTTACATCGGGGCGCAACTGAGCTGGTACCTGTTCAAGGCGTACCCGGTGCTTGAGAACGGCACCATGGGCGTGTTGTACTGGACCAGCGCGGGGCTGATTATCGGGCTGCGGCGACTGGACGAGTTGCAGGTTTCAGAAGACAGGTTTCAGGCTTCAGGGAGCTAAAGCAGTTTCAGGGTTCTTCTGTAGAACCAGGCGGGGCGGGAGTCTGCAGACGGGAGTATCTACAGGCCTCGCTTGGCGGTCCCGGTCATCAGACACCTGACACCCGGCGCCTGAAACCTGTAATCTGCGGGAATGAGGGTTTTGCACGTTATCCCCAGCATCGCCCCAAGTGAGGGCGGGCTGCGCACCGGTACACTGGCAACCTGCCGCGCGCAAAGCGCCGCCGGCTTGCGTCCGGAAATCGCCTGCCTGAACAACCCCGACCCCGACGACCCCGACGACCCCGACGACCTGCCGATTCACCGCTTCAAGCCGGGGCGACGCCTGTTCGGGGCGAGCAAAGAGATGCGCCTCTGGCTCATGGGCCACGCCGCCGACTACGGCGCGATCATTGCCCACGTGGTTTGGCTGAACCCGGCCCACTACGCCGCCACCGCGGCAGGCAAGGCGGGCGTGCCCCTCTATCTGGCCTCGCGCGGAATGCTTGACCCGGACGCCATGGCGCATCACCGACTGCGCAAACTGATCGCCTGGCACGCCGGCGTGCGAAAGCTGATCGGGCGCGGCGTGCTGGTGTTTTCATCGCAGGCCGACCGGGATCGCAGCCTCAGCCACCCGGACCTGCAAGGCGCCCCGGCCGTGGTCGTTCCCAACCCGGTGGAAATGTCGGATCTGGTCGCGGGTGATCCAGCCCACATTGTCTGTCTCAACCGCCTGCACCCGCGCAAGGGCGTGCTGGAATGGGTGCAGTCCTTGCTGCGCCTGCGCGACGAAGGGCTGCGGTTCACCGCCACTCACGCCGGAATCGCGCAGGACCACGACTACGCCGCCCGGGTACGCGACTGCGCGGCCCCGCTCGTGCACGAGGGACGCCTGCACTTCGAAGGGCCCCTGCCCCACGACCGCGCCCGCGCGCTACTTGGCGGGGCGGGTATCCTGGTGCATCCGGCCGTCGGCTTTGAAAACTTCGGCAACGTGATTCTTGAGGGCATGGGAGCGGGTAAACCCGTCGTGGCGTCGCGCCGGGCACTGGTAACACCGGAGCTGGAGCAACACGGCGTGGTGATCGGCGTGGAACCTACGCCGACTCACATCGCCGATGCGCTGCGTCGCCTGCTGCAGGATAAAGCAGCGGGCAGCGCCCTGGGGGGCGCTGCCCGCGAGTATGCGCGCGCGCACTTCAGCTATGCCGGCGTGGGCACCCTGTGGGCCAATTGCCTGCTCAAGCACAGCACAAACGCAACCTAGGCGGCGCTTTCGGCTGTTTCGCCGTTGCTTTCGGCCTCTTGTTCTTCGTCTTCGCAGGTGAACTCGAGTTCCCATGCGCCGTCGGGCTCATAGCACGCAAGGGTGAGTTTGGTGATCATTTCGGACGTGTCTACTTCTTCGCCCCAACTGACGCGGTCCACGGTGTCCTGCCCGGCAACCATTTCGACGGCGCCTTCCTGGCCTGTGCTCCATGGCGCGGTTTCCAGCGACGCCTTGAGTTCCTCAAACGACTCACCCGGTATGAGGGTGCCGTAATGCCAGGGCGCATCGTGCTGGAGGTTTTGAATCGTGGCGGCGTGCTCGCCGTCAATGTAGATGTTCGTTTCTGCCACGCGATGTCTCCCAGTGTCTTGGCGGTGTGTCCGCGTTGTGTGCGGGGCGTTCAGCCAGCCCCGTTTGGGGTCCCTATGTAAACCCAATCCGGTGTTTTCGCGAGGCGTAAGCCGGAATTTTTCACGGATATTGTGGGGCGCGTCTAAGTCCGCCACACAGGCGGGTTTCAGACCGGCATTTCGCGGACAAATCGAAATGCGGGGCAATCGCCCGTGCAGTTTATCCCCTCACAGTCAACAGGAAACTGACTGCGACTTCGATCAAGAGACAGTTGTCTCATTCCAACTACTGGCTTGGCACAACTGCTAACGTCTCTTTTGTTTACACAGTTACTGACACCCCGGCGTTCATTTCATCCGCAAAATACACGCAAATTGCCAAGGTTGCCTTGGGCGATTTTTTTGCATCGCCCTAACCCGAACATCGAACACCACTTAGCGCCAAACCCGCATTTCACGCCATTCCACGCGTGTCGCGCCCGTATTCTCTACTGGTAGAATCGCGAAGGGATGGCGAGTCGCCGCTCACATGTTTGAAGCTTGTGGATACCAATGGGCTATCGAGTTCGAAAACTTCCGCTCACCACCACGCGAGACGCCCACTCGCGCGCGCGCACACTTGCGCGCCTGTCACGTCGTCGCGGCAAGCTTCCGAAAAGCGCGTACACAAACTTCCAGGTGATGGCCCGGCGTCTCGCGCGTCACCCGTTCAAGCTTGATCCCGAATCAGAAGGCGCCGCCTTTGAGTGGCTGAAGCAGGTCAGCAAGGCACGCCGTTACGCCGATGCGTTCCGCACTCTTTCGCGCGGCGAGGGTTTCGCCGTCGTGGTGCCGGTACTGAAGGGCGTGGCTGCTCCGCGCCTCGATGAAGTGCTGCGCCTGATCGCCGGGCTTGACCTCGCGCGCCAGTTGCGCAACCGCCGCGTGGGCAAGGTCATTACGCTGGTCTGGCCGGCGCTTGAAATCGGCGAATGGGACGAATCCGGCATCAGCGCGATCATCCAGCGCAACGGCGAACTCGACGACATCGGCTTCCGCGGCGGCGACCTTGACCGCTACCTGAAAATGCTGCGCGGCACCCTGCCTGGCACCGGCTTCAGCAGCCTGCTGATGGATCAGATCAGTCGCGACGCGCACAAAGACCCGAACATTTTCAAGGCCCGTATGTTGACGCGCTGGTTCGATGAGGAAGCCATGACCTTCCTGTCGCCCACCGCGACCGGCAACTTCGAAAGCAACCTGCGCCTGTGGTTCCGGCGTATTCCCATGGTCGCATGTGTGGGCACGGGCTCGCCCACGGGCGGCATACCACCCGGCGAGCCGGTGCCGTTCCCCGGCATCAGCGCCACGATTATTGAAGGCAAAGTGGAAGCCTGGCTTGGTAAATTCGCGTTGCAGCCCGAGGGCGTGCTCGCCGGCGAAGTGCGCGCAGAAAACGCAAGTCGCCGCCACATGCCCGATGATGTGCCGGGCGTCGTGAACGCCGCCAAAGAGCAAGTGCTGGGCGCGATCCTGCGCCTCGACATGGGGCTTGATGAACTGGGCTTCCACCCCGAAAGCGAAGTCAGAAAGGCCCTGAACGGCACCGACATCGCGTTTGACAAACTGCGCCAGCGGGCGCTTGGGGAATCCGTGCGTGAGGTTGACACCAACGCGCGCCAGTTGGCCAAGCTGTTTCAGTACATGCTGCCGGACGGGCGACCCCAGCAGGAGGTCATGAGCCTGCTGCATTACCTGGATTTCTATGGGCCCGACTTCCTGGAGGGGCTGCGCGACGTGCTGGCCGTTGACGACGTGCGCCACCAGGCAGTCTACCTGGCCGAGGAGACGTAGGGGCGATGCTTGCATCGCCCGCAAGTTGGGCAACACATTCAGAATCGCGGTACGTGTGACGCCATGTTGCACGTGCACAGGCCTGGGAGGTTTGGCGGCCTCCCAGGCCTACCCCTTTAATCAAGTTCCAGGGATCAGCGTTCGGGCTCAAAGGAAAGCCGTGCGCTCGCTGCCCCACCGGGCCCAAGAAGCGCGTGCCCTCGCAACCGACCTGGCTATACTCGCTCGTAGCCTCCGTGGACGGAGAGCTTCGGGGGATAGTTATGGATACGAAGACCGCATTGAATCACCTGCTGGCGGCACCTGAGTTTAGGGAGTTCGAACGATCACTCGTTCAGACCAATCTTTTGCGTCTGCTAGGCGTGGAGACCAGGGAACTCTCCCACACACGATTGCTCAGTTGGCTGCTGGATCCTTCAGCACCCCACGGACTCGGCGGCGAACCTGTCACCACTTTTCTGCATCTGTGCTGGAACTCAGCGCGCGACGGTCAGGATTGTTGGCTGCTGCCGCCAGCTACGCTCGACAGCATTGATCTTGATCGTCTGGTTGTAACGGCTGAGTTTGATACACGAACAAACGGACGTCTGGACGTCTTTGGTTTCTTTGAATCGAACGACGTTGAAAACGACGCTGAATCCAAACTCGTCCCTTTGTTTCTGATCGAATACAAGGTTGGAGCATCCGAGGGCGACGGACAAACCAAGAAGTATCGGGAGTGGATTGATCGCGTACAGGCAGCCGATTGTGTGCCGCCCGGGCTCGAATCGAGCGTACGCCCCAGTCTAATCTACCTTACCCCGTCCGGAGAAAAACCAGAGGATGATGCGTTCGCTTCACTATCTTATTCTGAATATCTGGGTTGGCTCGCTGGTTTGGATACAGGCCCAAATCTGACCGATATTGGGCGCACAGCAGTTGACCAATTGCGAAACTGCATCGCGGGAAGCATCGGGTCCATCAGCGCGGAGCAGAGTTGCCTGGAGGACAAACAAAAGGACGCATTGGCGGTGTTGCGCAGTTACAGCAATTCGGAAGACGTCGTGGCTGCCCGGTCCAGACACCGCGATGCGTTTGACGCGCTTAGAATCAAACCACAGGGGCGCAGATCCTATGGTGAGTCTCCATTCGTTGAGGCAGTTTGCGATCTGCTGGACGCTGACCAGACCATCCAACGCGAGTGGGCATCCACCCGTGGACGTGGATCGTTGAGTTACTGGGCGAAGAGAGTCACCGTTGCTTCCCGAACCCACTACCCGAACCAGCCAAGTGCAATATGGGGCTACCTCTGGATGCAACGTCCAGCAAACGGGTCTACTCGTCTAGATTTCGGCTTCGGCACGAGTCAGTCTAGTATGAAAGGTAAGCCAGCAGAACTTGCCGCGAAGCTGAGAAAGCGGATTAAAGAGCAGGACCACAAGCCCGAATCTGTAGACATTGGCAAGGATCGGACCGCCGTAGTTGCACGCCTGCAAATGAATCTGGACACGGGTCCAGACGGAGCACCCGAGACGGCAGAGAGCGCGCAAAAGGCATTGGAGAGGTACCAAGATCAGATCGTTGAATTCACGGGTTTGATCACCGACCTTCTGCAGGTGCCCCAATTGGATCAGTGGGTCAAGGAACTATTGCCACCGGAATCCAATTCAACGCCGAGCTGAGGCACATCACACTCGCATCCAACGTGGCGTGTTCTACACTGCAAATATGCAGCAGACCTCCGCCACCGACCTGCAAACCATACGCGCGGCCCTTGAGGCCAATTCGCGCCTTACCTCACTGTCCGGCGGCGCGCTGGTCGCTTCCGGTGTGCTCGCGTTCCTGGCGGCCGGGTTTACTTCCCAGGTCGGCATGGCGGAGTCCCCCGCCCGCGCCGGCCTTGCCGGCGAGACACTTACCAACCTCGTGATCCTGTGGGGCGCGACGCTGGTGCTTTCCGTCTTCCTGAATCTGCTCGGCATGTTGCACCGCGCTCGCAAAGACGGGCAGCCACTGGCCGCGCGTCTGGGGCGGCGCGTGCTGTTCGCCATGCTGCCGGCACTGGCCGTCGGTGGCGCGCTGACGCTCGGGCTTGCCATGCAGGGCAAACTCGAATTCATCTTCGGCGTCTGGATGCTGTGCTACGGCGCCGCCTTGATCGCCGCCAGCGCGCACTCGCTGACGAGTGTGCGGATGCTCGGAATTTTCACGTTGATCGGCGGGCTGCTCGGCGTCATACCCGGGTTGAACCTCGACTTCATCATGTACACCAGCACGTTTGGCGCGGGGCACTTCCTGCTGGGTACCTGGGTGGGAGTACGCTATGGCTGGTAAAATCAGGGCAAACCCGATTCACGCGGCCCTCGAGCTCGACCCGATTATCCATGAGCGCGTGCGCCTCGCCATTCTGTCGGCACTGGGCACCCACAGTCGCCTCAGTTTCAACGAGCTCAAGGCCCTGACCGAAGCTACCGACGGCAACCTTTCGACGCACAGCCAGAAGCTTGAGCAGGCCGGCTATGTCCGTACATCCAAGGGTATGTTCGGGCGCCGCACCAAGACGAGCTACGAAATCACGCCCGCCGGGCGCAGTGCGCTAATGGATTACCTGGAATCGCTGGAACGCCTGATGGGCGAGGTACGCGGGAAATAGGGTTCGGTGAGTGGAGTAGTCAGCCTTTGCCCCGGCACTAGACACCAGGCACCGAACGCCAACTAACAACCAACGCAGGGAGCAGCCATGGCAGCAGCGGAATACGTAGTGGTGGAACGCATTGTCGGCTCCGACGAGCGCCACGATGCCGACAACAACAACCCCGGCTTCAGCGGCGTCGATGTCGAAGCCATGATGCTGCGGAACTACGCGCAACAGGGCTATCGCCTTGTCAGCGTAATTACCGAGGCCGTCTCGCGCGAAGACAGCCGCCGCGTTTTCTACCTGACGCGCGACGGCTAAAGCCCATGGAGCGCGACGCGTAAGCTAGCGACCCGAACAGGCGATCATCCTGCCGCTAGCTTATGCGTCGCGCTCAAACGTGGTGATCTCATGCGCGTAATCTGTGCACCTGACAAATTCAAACAATGCTGCACTGCGGGCGAGGCCGCGAAGGCACTCGCGCGGGGCGTGCTGTCAGTGTCCCCCGATGCCGAAGTGATTGAGTTGCCGATCGCCGACGGCGGTGAGGGCACGCTCGATGCCCTGCGCGAAGCATTCCCCGAACGCCGAGGCGTCAAGGTGCAGGACGCCCTCGGGCGTGAAGTGGACGCGGAGTTTGCCGTCAAGGGCGAGCGCGCATTGCTCGAATCCGCGCAGGCCTGCGGGTTGTGGCGCCTCACTGAGCCCGAGCGCAACCCCGCCACGACGCACACCGGCGGCGTCGGGCAGTTGATTCTCGCCGCGCTCGACGCCGGGGCGAATGAGATCTTCGTGGGGCTTGGCGGCAGCGCGACCAGTGACGGCGGGGCCGGCATGGCGCGAGCATTGGGCGCAAGGTTTTTCGATGCCGACGGTGCCGAGATCGAGCCCACGGGTGAAACGCTGCTGGGTATCCGCCGCGTGGACACAACTGGTCTCGACGCGCGCCTCAAGCACGTGAAAATCACCGCCCTGTGCGATGTGCTTGCACCCATGCTGGGTGAACACGGCGCCAGCCGCCAGTTCGTCGTGCAGAAGGGCGGCACCACGCGCACCATGCATAAGCTTGAGGAAGGGCTCGCCATGCTGCAACTGGCGTGTGCCGGCGCCGGGCTGCGCGGCAATGGACTGGAGCCCGCCACCGGCGCGGCAGGCGGTCTCGGCTTCGGGCTGTACGCTTTCTGTAACGCGGAGCTGCTGCACGGCGCGCATGAAGTGCTGCACCTGAACGATTTCGAGCAACTGCTGGCGGGCGCGGACCTGGTGCTGACGGGCGAAGGCAGCTACGACTCCCAGACGGCCAACGGCAAGCTCATCAGCGTGCTGGCTGAATACTGCGGGCAGGCCGGCGTGCCGCTGGTCGTACTTGCAGGCTCGGCCGACGACGTGCCGATCCCCGGTGTCACGGCGGCGTTCAACATCAGCACCCACGGCGACCGCAAGCAGGACAGCCTGAATGCTGGGCTTGCGAACCTGCAACGCCATGCCGCCTACGTGACGCGCCTGTTGCGCCGCTGAACCGCCCCCTGGCTTGGCGCAGGCGTCCCGTACGTTCAGACGCGTGGCCCTGTTTCTTTGGCCGTTGATTCCGATACTGGGCCCATGCACGGGATTCTTGTCGGCGGCATTTTCGGCATGGCGTTCGTTGCCTTCATGGGCGCCTGGCGCAGCATCACCAACTGGCGGAACAGCAGTCAGCGCCCCTCGAAAATCCGCCTCGGGGTTCAGGTCGCCGGGCAGGTCGGCATCGGGCTCACGGCCGTCGCCTTCGGGTTGTGGTTCCTCTGGTTCGGCGAGTAAGCACCTTGGCGCAGCGCGGCGCAGCCACTAACCTTCCGCCATGCTGAAGCAGCTCGTTGAAATCATCGCTATGTGCGCACAGGCGCCCGATGGCGGCCTCAGCGCCGTCGACAGCGCATTCCGAACGCGCATTCCCGCGCACATCGAAACAGGCGCCCTGCAAGCCGCCGGTGTCCCGCTGCCAATCGACGGCAGCCGCTACCGCGCCTACTTCGCCACCACCAAAGGCTGGGCTCTGGATGACAACCCCGTCAAACCGCTGGCCGCCCCGGGCCTGACCGTCATCAGTAACGCCTGCGTTTCGGGCGCGCAGGCCGTCATCGAAGCAGTAGACGCGCTGCTTGACGGCGATTGCGATCTGGCGGCCGTCAACGGCGGAGACGCCATCACAGGTTTTATTCGCGCCGGGTTCGCCTCGCTCAAGGCCACGGGCTCCGGCCGGGCGCGGCCTTTTGATCGCGAACGCGACGGGCTGACCCTGGGCACCGGCGACGCCACCATTGAGTTGCGTCGCGCCGGTGGAAACTCGCCGTATCCGTGCGTTGTTTCCTACGGCTGCTCCAACGACGCCAACCACATCAGCGGGCCTTCACAGGACGGCTCCGGGCTTGCGCTCGCGATTTTGCGCGCGCTGGAAGGCATTGACCCGCGCGAAATCCGCGCCATCTGCGCCCACGGCACGGCCACGGTCTACAACGACGCCATGGAGGCCCGCGCGTTTCATGCGGTCTTCGGCGCCAGCCCGCCGCCGGTGTTCGGCATCAAGGGCGCGATCGGGCATACGCTTGGCGCGGCCGGCTTGATCGAGGTGATTGTCAGTGCGCTGGTCGCGACCGAGGGCGTGATCCCGCCGACGGTTGGCTTTGAGCACGGCGAGGGCGAGTTTCCCCTCGATGTCGTACACGGCGAGCCGCGACGCATCGAACCGGGCTACGTGCTTACGACCAACTCCGGCTTCGGCGGCATGAACACGGCCATCGTCGTTGGCCCGGGGAAACCATGACCGCTCGCCTGATCGCATACGGGCGCGTGTCGCCGGCCGGGCTGCTGTCATGGTCGCCGGGCGGTGTACGGCGTACGGGCTGGGATCAGCTTGATGCCGGCCCCGTCGGCGAGTTCGGCACCCCACCCCTGCGCGCGAAATACTTTTTCGATCAGCCGTTTACCAAGTACGGGCGCATGGATCCGCTGTGCAAGGTCGCCGTGGGCGCGGCGCAGTTGGCCGTCAAGGCGAGCGGCAACCTGGCCGGCCTTGAGCGTGACGAGATCGCCCAGGTTGGCGGCACGATGCTCGGCTGCCTGGAAGTCGACGCCCAGTTTGAAGCCACCCGCAGGGCCGGTGCGCCGTCGCCGGCCTTGTTTGTGTATACACTGCCGAGCATGTTCCAGGGCGAAATCGCGATCGCCTTCAAGCTGCGCGGGCGCTGCACGCTGCTCAGTACCGGCGAGCTGTCGGCCATGACGGCGCTGGCCACCGGCATCCGCTGGATCGAAAGGGTGCGCGCCAGGCACGTGCTGGTGGTCGCCGCCGAAGCCGCCGGCCCCGCGGCGGCCGGGCTTGGGGCTGACTTCACGCCGTTCTCGGCCGCAGCGGCATGGCTATTGACGTGTCAAGGCGAAGGCGTGGGGCTGTCCGACGTGCGGTTCAACACCGAGCCCGGCGACGCGCGGCAACTCCAGCCGGGCGCTCTCAAGTACGGCGCCGGCTTTGTGGACACCCTCGAGCCCCTGCTGCTTGAGCCGGCACAAACCCGCGTGCACGCGGCAAGCGGGTCGCAATCCGTCAGTTTTCAGATCAATTGATTTCGGTGGCTTTGCGGTAGTCGTACCACCAGCGGTACAGGTCGCGGCGCAGGCGCCCGAGCTCACGGTTGTTCATGGCGTTGAAGGTGTCCACCGCGTCGGCATAGCCCTCACCGGCGATCGTGACGTCGTCACCGCGCCACCACCGCGTGCGCAGATACGCCGCGGCCTTGGTTTCGGAAACATCGGAGCCGTACAGCTCGATCAGGTAGTCCCCGTACCGCAGCCCCGTGTAGGCGTTGCCGTCCAGTGAAGTCTCGCGTTTCTGCAGCTCCGACAGCTTCGCGCCCAGGCGGTTTACGGCGTCCTCGCGGTCCTTCCAGGGCGCCGTCGGCGAATAGTTAAACTGCACCGAGGGGTCCGCAACCCAGATCGTCTCGCACCACACGGTCGCCCCGCGCCGGCGGCGTTCGTTCAGAAAGCGCATGGCGGCGCCGAGCTTCGCTTCGTTGTCCTCGCCGAGCATCAGCCTGGCGAACCCGTTGACCAGAAGCGGCATTCCGCCGGCACCCATGTGCCGATCGACCAGGATGGTCAGGCTCATGGCGCGCTCGACCGGCTTCTCGGGCAGCCCGTTCTCGCCGGCTTTCACGCCCTCGGCCAGCAGCTTCAGGTAGTCTTCTTCAACGATCAGCTTGCGCAATATCGGCGCCCGTGCCCGCAGCAGCTTGTCGCAGTGCTCGCCCACGTGTTTCGGGTGCATTCCGATCAGCGCGTCCAGCGCGGCGGCGCGAACTTCAAACTCCGCGCTGTCCAGCGCCACGCAGCCCGCAATCGCCGCGCTGTCGCTGTCGGCGATGCCAACGGCCTTGAGGCAGGTTTCCGCCTCGCGCACTCCCAGGCGTGATATCTCCGTGCCCAGAGCTCGCGCGGTCGCCTCGTTCATGAGCCCAAGCTCGATCGCCCCGCGGTCACGCCGGGCCTGTGTGGGGGACGTCAGGGCGTCGGCGATATCAACCGCGCTCATGCCCTCGGGCTTTGGCTTCGGCTCCTGGGCGTGCGACGGCACGAAGCAGCCAAGCACAATCAGCAACATCGCGGATGCATACTTCATGCACATAGTCTGGCAACCCGCGCGGATGGATGCCAGCCCGCATTTCGCTTGCTAAACTGGCGCTCCCTGACTTCCCCCGCAGGTTCGCCATGAAGAAGATTGCTCCTGTTCTTTTGATCGTCGTGCTTGGGCTTGCTCTCGGGCTGCTGATCTGGTGGGTCACCCGCGACGACGCCGTGCAGGCACCCCCGCCCCCGCCCGGCCCGGAGTACGCCAACGTCGATTTCGTGCCCGTGGATTTCATTCCCGTCTTTGACCAGGACAAGGACGGACAGGTCAGCTTCGAAGAGTTCAAGCGTTTGTACGGCACGTCCCTGAAGGACAACTCGCCTCCGCTGATCTTCCACGACGACAACAATGGCCCGCCCCTGAGCGCCGAGCAGGCCTTCAAGAAATGGGATCTTGATGCCAACGGGGTCGTCAACGACGCAGACATGAAACAGAGGGGTGAGGATGCATGGCACGGCTTCCAGAAGGAAGCCGATGGCAGAGGTCTCAAGGCTGTCGCGTACGGCAGCAAGTGGATGATGCTGAATGACATCCAGTTGCGCGCCTTCGACGCCGAAAAGGCCGCGCTCGCCCGCGGCGAATACCCCTTCGCGGGGAGTTTCTGGAAAGCAAAGTACATTGGCGAGTGGGTGACTATTACGGACGCCAACGGCGTAAGCGTCAGCGGGTTTTTGTCTCGAACGGAAACCCGCGTCTTCCTGCTGACCGCTGACGCGAAGCTCAATGCCTACGATCCCGCCACGGTCAATATCAGCAAGGCCCCCGCCGACGACCCGCACAACCAGTACGCAGCGGGCATTCGCCGGACCGGCTTTCTCGACGCCGACGGCAACCTTGAACTCGCCCGACACTGCATGAACTGGGGCATGGGCGCCGAAGCCGGCATGTTGTATGCGCGGGTGCTGATCCTTGACCCGGACAACGAGGAAGCCCTGAACGCCCTCGGGCTCATCGAGAACGACGGGCACTTCACCCCGAAAGGGAATTGATGGAGCCCATCTCCGTCACCGACCTCAGCAACCAGATCAAACGCAGCCTCGAGCCCGCGTTCAGCAACGTCGCCGTTACCGGTGAGCTTGGTAATTTTCGCGGGGCGCATCACTCCGGCCACGTCTACTGCAACCTGAAAGACGCGGGCGCGCAGGTACGTCTCATCATTTGGCGCGGCACTTTTGAACGCCTGAAATTCAAACTCAGTGACGGGCTCGAAGTCACCATCGTCGGCAAGATCGACGTCTACGCCCGGCGCGGCGAGTACTCGCTGGTCGCCACAAGCGTGCAGCCCAAAGGTGTCGGCGGGCTGCAACTCGCCTTCCAGCAGATGTACGAGCGCCTGGAAAACGAGGGGCTCTTCGATGAAGACCACAAACGCGCGCTGCCCGAATACCCGCAGCGTATTGCCGTGATCACATCCCCGACCGGCGCCGCCATTCGCGACATAATTACTACTGCACATCGCCGCAACCGAACCGTGGAGATTCTCGTCTACCCGGCCAAAGTCCAGGGCGAAGGATCGGCCGAGCAAGTGGCCCGCGCGATCCGCAAACTGAACGCCCTGAACGCAAGCCTGCGGATTGACGCCATGATCGTCGGGCGCGGCGGCGGCAGCCTCGAAGACCTGTGGGCCTTCAACGAGGAGCCCGTGGCCCGTGCGATCTTCGACAGCGAAATTCCGGTCGTCAGCGCCGTCGGGCACGAGGTGGACACGACGATCGCCGATTTAGTAGCCGACTACCGCGCCCCGACGCCTACCGCGGCCGCCGAGATTCTCGTGCCGGAGCTGGCCGGCATGATCGAGACCGCCCAGGAATATCAACTCAGGCTCAGTCGCGGGTTGCGACACACGCTGGAAATCTGGCGCGGCCGCCTCGAAACCATGAATGAGCGCATCACCGCGCTCGGCCCCCTGAACCAGCTCCGCCGCGAGCAGCAGCGCCTGGACTATCTGCTGGACGGGCTGAAGTGGAACATGCACCACCGCCTGAAAGACCATAAGGAAAAGCTGAACTCGCTGGGCGGACACCTCGAAGCATTGAGTCCCCTTAAAGTTCTCGACCGAGGCTACAGCATCACCCGCGACGCCCGCGGCAAGGTCATCAAGCAGGCCAGCGAAGTAAAAGCCGGCGACAAGCTCGTCAGCAGACTGGCGGACGGCGAGGTCCGAAGCACCGTCTCGTAGCTTTCCTGCAAAATAAATCGTATCCCGCGAGGCGTGTTGCTGGCCGATTCGCGGCCGGTAAATCGCCGGCCGCGCGTTTTTTCGCGACCGTTTTGCGACATCGAACGGAGTAAGTAAGGGGGAAAGGCAAACCCCGAAACCCGGAACGCAGAACTCGCATGCACGACCTGCCATCAGAAGCAGAACTCTTTGCCGGCCGCATGAAAGACGGCTCGCGTCCCCCGTTGCACTCACGCCACCTCTACGAACGCTTCACCAAAGACGCCTTCGGCCTGCCACTCCCCGACGCCGTCAACGAAAAGACCAACCTCGAAGTCACCGCCGAGACACTC
>JAIOJA010000015.1 GCA_019912315.1 Planctomycetota bacterium | reverse complement strand
ACGACACTGATTCTGCCCGCACTATTGAGTCATTCCCTCGTCAGGTTTTACGGTTCGACGTCGATTCCTGCCATGGCGGCATTTTCGGTAACGACAAGACATCCGCGGTCTTCTGGCGAGCGCGGATGTGCACGAGTTCCGGCACGAGCTGCAGCACCACGTTTCGGCGATCCTGGTGGACGCTCAGGGCCAAATGAGAATCGAGGGCTCCCTGACGGGCGCCCTCGATTCTGTACTGAAATTGGTAGCGGGGGCCCGATCCGCACTTGAGTACAGAGTCGAACTTGGATGGACCTCGGGCGTGCGGCTATCGGCGTAAGAGCCTTCTGCAAAAGGTTTTCCGGGCGATGGGTGGGTCGGATGGTGGCACGCTGCTCCGTCGGCTCTTTTTCCGAACCCTGCCAAGACGGCATTTTCGGCAAGGACGGCACAACACCGTCCTAGTTTTGCATCATCGGATTCAACCCACTACCAACAAGCTTGAAAAGTATGCAGCAACAGAACAAGCTTGGCACTTTTTCGGTTCTAGAAGTATAAGTCGGGGCCGCTTGGGTCGCTGTCCATGCCACCGCTCAGGTACATGAACGATCCAACGAGCCAGCAAAGCGTGCCCAGCCCCATAATGGAAAGCGTCGGTACGATCAGCAGACCTGGGCTGCCCATCAGCGTTGAACCAACGTCCTCGTTCACGCCAGCGCTGAAACACGTCAGGCAGTATCCGACGATACCCACAATCGTGATGACAAACCCACCCATCACGAGAAGCTTCCCGCGTCGCATGCGGCGCTCCGCAGCGGCGTAGATGCTTGATTTCGTAGTCACCGCAGGCCGAACTGCTTCGGTGCTCGCTGCTCGCGAAAGTATCATGTCACCAGATGTGACTGCGACGTTGGTGGTCATGGCGTAACTCCTCCGGGTTCACTAACACACACGGGCGACGAGTCGTTCGCTCGTTCAGCCTTAAAGGCGCGCACTCCACGCAACGCGAGAAGCAGCGCATACAGCATTCGCCTTGCCAATCCCAGGAACGTCAGCAGCCACACGACCGCTGCGGCGATCACGAAAAGCCTCGAAATCGAAATCAGGAAGGGCATCTCAAGGACGCCGGCAAGGCGCGAAGTGCAAACCGCGTACATCCCGACAGGGAAGACAAGTCCCCAATACAGGGGGTCATAAGTCAGTCGCACGGCGCGAACCCGGTGCCGCCAGATTCCAAGAACCAGCAGCATGGGTATCCACCAGGTCGCAGTGGCCCAGAACATAACCGTAAGGCCAAGCACGAACGGGCGCATCGGCGCAAGATTTGGTGAGCTTTCGATTACGCCCGCAAGCAACGCGCCCGCCAGCGTCGAGATGGCCGCAGCCCCCATGTTGATCCAGTACGGGGGCATCAGGTCGTCGGGCGAAAAGCGGAAGAACATGTAGCGATAGAAGATCAGCCCGATGATCCAGAGGTAGAGCATCCCGCCACCGAGCCAGAAGCACATCAGGACAAACAGGGCAGCATCCCGATCTGCAAGGAATGCCCCGTTCAGAACGCAGCCCAGCGCGCAGACGGCTTGCGTCGCCACGACGGCAACCAGCCAGCCGCCGTTGATCCCCTTTGCCAGGCTCGGTTTCCCGTCGCGCACCGTCAGCAGTGCAAACACCGTGTAGGTACAAGCGGCCCACAGCGCGATACACACCCACCACAGAATCTGTCCCGCCAGCACCGATTCATGAATCAGAACGGATTGCGTGCCGACAACTCCGGTGGCTGCGACGATTGCGAAGTAGCCCGGCGCGCGGGCGTGATCGCCGAGATCCACCAGGACCTGCGACGGGAACATCACTACACGCACGATGAAAAGGATCCAAAGGGTTGGATAGAAGGCCAGGTTCAGCCAGGCGAGCGCCGTGGCGAACGCCGGCAGCCCGAGCAGATGGCAGGCGATAGCGACGATCCCGGTGGCCATGGCCAGTGCGAAGTACGCCGGGTGCATCACCTCAAGCCGCGCCCTCAGGTGCGCAGAGGCAAGCGGCACGCCGCGGTTGGCTGCCCTCTCGATTCCGTCAGTCTCGCCCGGGTTACTCATGCCCTGAAGCTATGAGAAGCGCGCGGGCCGCGGTATCAGTGATGCGTGGCATCTTCTGTAGGAAGATTGGCGCCACGCTGTCGGATTTTGTCCTACAACTACTGGACCAGTGCGTGCTGCAAGGCGTAACGCATGAGCTGAGCGTTGGACGTCATGCCCATCTTTTCAAGTATTCGTGTGCGGTAAGTACTCACGGTCTTTGCACTTAAGTCCAGCTGCGTGGCGATTTCGGATACGGAGCGTGCCGCAGCCAAGAGTAATAGTACTTCATACTCACGCGGTGAAAGCTGCTCATGTAGCGCCTCGTCGCTCAAGCCGACCAGCGCCACGTGCTCCGCGAGCTCCGCCGCAAGGGCCTGGCCCAGGTAGCGCTTACCCGACAGGACGCTGCCCATCGCCCGCAGCAACTCCGCCGGCGCCTGGTCTTTTGTCAGGTACGCTGACACGCCCGCGCGAAGAGCCCTTACCACGAATTGCCTCTCGCCGTACATGCTCAACACGATAATGGGCAGTCCCGGCCGGAGTTCGATGAGCCCCGGGACCATATCGAGACTGTTTTTCTCACCTAGGGCGATGTCTAGCACCAGAATCGACCAGTTCTGCTTGCGCACTTCTTGGTGCAGTTCCGTGGCCGAACCAACTTCGACAACAACCGCGTCGGGGTATGCTTCGGTGACGATGCGGCGCAGCCCTGAACGCACCATGGCGTGATCATCAGCCAGCAGGATGTGCATCGGCTTCCTCAGGCGGCGTCCCTCCGGGCACGACTACTCGAACCAGTGTACCTTTGCCGCTGCCTCCTTGAATCGAGAAGCGCCCGTTGATCAGCTTCACCCGTTCTCGCATGCCGACGAGCCCGAGCGATGTGTCGCTTGCAGCGGACTCCGCCGAGATCCCCTTGCCGTCGTCGTGGACCGTAAGCACAAGCTCCGGCCCCGATACCACGATACGAATCTCAACCGCCTGCGCCTGCGCATGACGTACAACATTCGTCAGCGACTCCTGCACGATGCGGAAAAGCGTCAGCGAGACGACATCTTCCATCGGCGATTCGGGGAGGTCGATGTCGACCTGTACGCTTAGCTCTGTTCGTGACTCGATCTCGCGGGCCTGCCACTCGATTGCCGCCGCCAGCCCGAGCTTGTCGAGTACTCCCGGGCGGAGCTCGGTCGAAATCCGGCGCACGAAGTCCACGGCGGCACTGATCCTTTCACTCAGGATCGCCACGTTTTCACGCAGCGCTTTTGCGCACGCTCCGTCTGTTTCCTCCGGCGAACAGCACTGCGGCAGCCGAGACAGGTCGATTTTCAGAGAGGTAAGCACCTGACCGATTTCATCATGCAGCTCACGCGATATCCGTTCTGCCTCGGCCTCGTAGGCCGTCTGTAGCCGATTGGCCAATGCCCTCATACGGGCCTGCCCGTCGATCGCCTCCCGGTGCCGCGCGGCAAGGCTGTCCGCCATCGTATTGAAAGCGCCGGCCAGCGAGGCAAGCTCGTTGTGCCCGCGCGAGGCCTGGACCCGGGCTGCGAGATCTCCGTTCCCGAAGCGACGTGCCACGAGAGCCAGTGACCGCAACCCGCGCAATATGCCGAACTCCGCGGCGACAAAGACCGCGGCGATGGTGAACAGGGTCAGGAACGAAAGCCCTGCAAGTGCCCGATAGAACGCCGAGTTGGCGTCGTCCACTACGCGGTCGTAGGGCAACCCGACGGCCACGAACAGGCCAGACGCCTCCTCAAGGGGCGTGGCCACGAAGTAACGGTGGACGCCGTCATTGCGGATATCCAGCATGCGCCCGTGTCGCGCCTGCGCAAGCTCGGCAACATCGGCAAGTCGCAGGTTGTCGTCGGTTGAAACAATCGGGGTTGCTGAGTCGTCGTGCGCCAGCACGTGGCCCGTGTGGTCCGTAATAAGCAGCGAGAACTCCTCCGAATGCAGGCCGTGTCTGCTCAGCCCTGACAACCAGTCAAGATCCAGCCCGTTAAACAGAACAGCAGTCACCTCGCCCTTTTCATCTCGAACCGCATACGCGTGATTGAGTGTCGGACGTTCGAATATCGGCGAAATAATGTACGTGCCGGCCACGACGTCATCTGACTTCAGCGCGGCCAGGTAGGCGGGGTTGTCACTCCAGCTTTGATCACTCGACAACGGATACGCGCTGGCCAGCACGTGCCCGTCAGGTGACAGGACGCCGATGTTGGCAAGCTGAGGGTGGCCTGCCAGTTGCGCCTGTAGAAAACCCGGGTCGGTGATGATCGCGGATTTGCGCCCTTCCTGCGCCAGCTTGTCACCCAGCCACGCCAGCAGCTCACGTGCCCCATGAATCTGGTGCGCGTGCTCACGACTCGCCAGCTCCGCCAGATGCAGGGCATCACTCTCGGTGCGAGCCAGTACCGCTGTGCGCTCCTGTTGCGCCGCAAAGAACGTAAAAAGTACGGCCGGCAGCGTCGCCAGACAGGTCAGGAACAACAACCGACCACGCAACGAAAAAAGCAGAGGTACCGAAGTCTGGCTGCTGCTTTTCATGCGAACTCCCATCGGGTCTGTGCGAAGGGGTAAAAGTAGATGGGATGAGAAGACCGGTGTTCTCACCAAAACTGCCTGTCCCTACCGAAAATTCCGTCGGGCCTATTTCTAGGCATTCCTGGGACTAGAAGCGGTATCAAAAACGGCGCAACAGGATGATGATGCACCCAAGCTGCACGAAGGCAAGGAAGTTGGCGGCATGGTAATCCCAGCGTGTCACGAGTCTGCGGAAGTTCTGAAGCCAGGCGAACAGGCGCTCCAC
>JAIOJA010000014.1 GCA_019912315.1 Planctomycetota bacterium | reverse complement strand
CAGCGGCCGTTCCCGTCATGGAAACATCGGCTGCGAGCGCTGTTCCGCACATACCACCCGCCGCAATCGGTGCGGTCTCCGGGACAGTCAGGATTTCCACCACGAAACTCGATGCCGTGATGCGCCAGGTCGAGGAACTGTTGTCGCCGCGCTTGGCGGCGCGCCAGCGCGCCCTGGAGCTGCGCGACACCGCCGCCACAGTCGCCGCCTGGAAAAAAACGCGCGCACAAATTCAACCGGCGCTGCGGCGGGTTGAGCGCTCGGCGGCGCGTGCGGGCGCCGTCGATGGCTCGGCCCACAGACGGAAGGAGCTCTTGAAAGTACTCGAGTATCTGGATGGCGAGCATCTGTTTATTGCTATGATCGAGGAGCGCCTGGCGAAACTGAACAAATCCGCCGCACGCGACCAGCGCACCTTGGCCGGCATGAGCGACAGCCTGCTGCACGACGTGAAGGAAATGCAGTTGCTGCCATTCGCATCACTGCTCGATATTCTCCCGCGCCTTGCCCGCGAGCTCGCTCGCGAACAAGGCAAGGAGGTGGAGTTGATCGTGCATGGCAGCGAAATTGAAATCGACCGGCGCATGCTGGAGGAACTGAAAGATCCTTTCACCCATCTGCTGCGTAACGCCATCGATCACGGCATCGAAACACCGGAGATGCGCGCTGCCGGCGGCAAACCGCCGCATGGTGCGATCACGCTCGCGGTTTCGCAGCACGACGGCGGCAAGGTCGAGGTGCGGGTCGCCGACGATGGCACCGGCATCGACGCCGGGCGGGTGAAGGCCGCGGCCACCAAGCTCGGCGTGGTCTCCGCCGAGGAGGCCGAACGGCTCGATGATGACGATGCGGTGGCGCTCGCCTTCCGCTCCGGCGTGACTACGAGTCCGATTATCACCGATGTCTCCGGGCGCGGATTGGGGCTGGCGATCGTGCGCGAGAAGGTCGAGCGCCTTGGTGGCAGCATATCGGTCGAGTCGCATCCCGGGGCCGGAACCGCATTTCATCTCGTCTTGCCGTTGTCGCTGGTCACCTTCCGCGGCGTGCTGGTGCGCGCCGGCGAGCGCCTCTGCGTCATTCCGGCAGCCGGCGTCGAGCGCGTGGCGCGGGTCGCCATCCAGGATATCCGCACGGTGGAAAACCGCGAGACCATCGTCCTCGACGGGCAGGTCGCTTCCCTGGTTGATTTAGGCGACGTGCTGGAGATGCCACGCCCCGCATCGCGCGAGGCGGTGGCCTACGCGCCGGTGGTCGTGCTTGGCCAGAATGAGGCGCGCGTCGCGTTCCGGGTGGGCGAGATTCTCGGCGAGCAGGAAATACTGGTCAAAACTCTCGGGCCGCAGCTCGCGCGGGTACGCAACGTCGCCGGCGCCAGCATGCTCGGCACCGGCCAAGTAGTGCCGGTGCTGAACGTAGCGGATCTGCTGAAGTCGGCCGTGAGAAATGTCCCGGCGCCGCTCGCACCGGCCACGGCCGAGCAGCCGGCACCCGGCGCGAAGCGGGCTATCCTGGTCGTCGAGGATTCGATCACATCGCGCTCCCTGCTCAAGAATATCCTGGAGTCCGCCAACTATGCCGTCACCACCGCGGTGGACGGCATGGATGCTTATACGACGCTCAAGACCGCGGCGTTCGACCTGGTCGTCTCGGACGTGGATATGCCGCGCATGGACGGCTTCGACCTCACTGCCAAGGTACGCGCTGACAAGCATCTCTCGGAACTGCCGGTGGTGCTGGTGACGGCGCTGGAATCGCGCGAGCACCGCGAGCGCGGCATCGACGTCGGCGCCAATGCCTATATTGTGAAAAGCAGTTTCGATCAGAGCAACCTGCTGGAAGTTGTTCAGCGCCTGATTTGATTGTTATCGTTCCCATGCTCTGCGTGGTAACGATAAAAGTTGCCGAAAATACGTGAACGCGGAGCATTATCCATGACGCCGAATAGTGCGGGCAAGTACGAAAGCACGGCGATCCTCGGCCGCCTCTCGACGGTTGTGGCATCCAGCGCGACCGCGCGCCTGCGTCTCGCCTTCCTCGTGCCGCTCGCCGGCGCGGTCGCCGCTCTTTTCGGCATCGGCATAGCCGCGCTGCACATGCACGAGCGCGACATGGTTGAAAGCGAAGTCAAGCGGGCGCAGACGCTCGTGGAGAGAATGTACCGCGAGGATATCGGCCACAATGCGCAGTCGCTCGATGTGGCCATGGAGGTCGTTGGCCACGATGCGGCGCTGCGTGCGGCGCTTGCCCGCCGCGACCGCGCCGCGTTGCTGCGGCTCTCGGCGCCTCTGTACACGGAGCTGCGGCGCAAGTTCGGCATCACCCATTTCTACTTCTCCGGCCCCGACCGCGTGAATCTCCTGCGCGTGCATCAGCCGGAGCGCCACGGCGATGTCATCGCTCGCTTCACGACGCTGGAAGCGGAGCGCACCGGTGCTATGGCCTACGGCGTGGAGCTTGGCCCGCTCGGAACGTTTACCCTGCGCCTGGTGACCCCCTGGTACGAAGGCGGGCGGCTGATCGGTTACGTCGAGCTGGGCATGGAGATCGACCACGTCCTGGATACGGTGCAGAAGTTCGCCGGCGTGCCGGTGTTCGTGCTGGTCTCCAAGCAATACCTCAAGCGCGAGGACTGGGAGGCGGGTATGCGGATGCTCGGGCGCACGCCCGAGTGGGACCGCTTCCCCGATGCCGTGCTGAGCACCCAGGCCTCGGAGGCCATGCCGGCGGCGCTTGCCGCCCGGCTCGCCGGAGGCTTGCCGACGGAGGCGAGCGTCGTGGAAACTACCCAGGCGCGCGCCATCTATCGTGCCGCGTTTCTGCCGCTCGTCGACGCCAACGGGCGCGACGTGGGCCGGATGGTAGCGCTCGTCGACGTTTCGGCGCCTCTCGCCTCGTCGCGCCGCATGTTGTACCTCGGTGACGGCATCGGCGCGCTGATATATCTGCTGTTTCGTCTGTTCCTGTTGCTGTGGGACCAGGGCCCTGTGGGAAAGTTCTTTGCACTGCTGCTGCTGGGCGGGGCGATCGCCGGATTCATCTGGTACGGCAAACACAAGAAGAACCAGAAAGACAAGCTGGATGATCAGGGGCGCATCCTGCACAGCCACCGGGCGCAGCGACAGCAGTCGCGCGGTGTGCAGCAGATTCTGCAATTTGACCCGAACTTTTCGCGCGTGCTGTTCCTGGATTTCGCGCGCCTTGTTTACGTGAAGTTTCACGAGTCCCGCGGCGGCATGGCCCGCAAGAGCGACGAAAACTTTGCCGTAGCCCCGTACCTGGCGCCGGATATTCGCGCACAGGTGAAAACCGCCCGCACAAAGGTTCACGAGGTGATTGTCGGCGCCATTGAACTCCAGAGTGTAAACACCACGCACAATGAAATGCATGTGAACGTGAACATTCGCGCGAACGTGGTGGAAGGTCCGGATGGCGGCGAGCCCACGCGCTACTTCCTGGAACAGAAGCTGACATTTGTGCGCCCCAAGACAGCAATCACGCAGCCACCCGAGAAAGTGCTGTCACTGGGCTGCCCCGGTTGCGGCTCGCCGGAAGAACCGAAGATGGACGGGCGCTGCCCCTCATGCGGAAGCCTGACCGGGCGCGGGGAGATGGACTGGCAGATCAAGCGCATCCAGACGACAAAGCGCCAGCACGTCGGGCCGCCCATCGGGGCCAAGGGCGGCGTGGAAGTCGGCACGGACCACCCGACCATATTCGCACCGGACCTGGGCGCAAAGAAGCGATCTCTGGGCACCCGCGATCCGAACTTCAGCTGGGAAGGGTTTCACACCCGTACTTCGCACATTTTTCACGAGTTGCAGCGGGCATGGAGTGCGCAGCACGAAAGCGCGATCCGCCCATACGTGACCGACACGCTTTTCGACACCGTTCGCTACTGGATGGGCCGCTATCGCGAAACCGGGGTGCGCGAGATGCTTGAGGACGTCAGGATCACGCGTGTCCTGGCGGCCAAGATTGAGCACGACGCCTGGTTCGACGCGATCACCGTGCGTATCTACGCATCCATGCGCGAGTGGCAGGTAGACCGCGGCGGCAACGTTATCTCCGGCAACCCGAACAAACCGCGCGCGTTCAGTGAATACTGGACCATGATCCGGCGCAGCGACCGCGCACACGACAAACCCAAAGATCCCCGCAGTTGCCCCAACTGTGGCGCGCCGCTGGACCGCGTCAACATGGGCGGAATCTGCGAATACTGCAACGGCAAGATCATCAGTGGTGACTTTGACTGGGTGCTGGCCATCATCACGCAGGACGAAGACTACGTCGGTTAGCTGTCTATGAAACGAACGCTTGCACTGTTTTTCGCGGCACTGCTGGTTGCCTGCGCCGTCCACGCGCGTGGCGGCGACGGTGGCGACTACTCGGGTGACGGCTCGTCCAGCGGCGGCGGATCCGACTGGGGCGGCTCTTCCAGCAGCTCAGACTACAGCAGCTCCAGCGACTACGACTACGGCGACTCCGACTACAGCGACTCCGACTACAGCGGCGGCGGCGGCGGCGGCGACCCGGTCGTTGGGTTGATCGTGTTTCTGCTGGTGTTTGGCGTGGCCATCGGGGCGGTCATCTGGGGCAAGATATCCCAGTCGAACATGCACAAAGCGATCCGGAAACTCGATGCCGTGGGGATGATGCGTCGATCGCTGCCACCACCCCGAATCGACCAGCTACGCTCTTCCGATCCGAATTTCTCGGCCGTGCTGTTTCGCGCCTTCGCACACCTTGTGTACGTCAAGTACCACGAATCGCGCGGCGGCATGGCTTGGCACAGTGCAGACGTCTTCGCCGTCGCGCCGTTCCTTTCAAAGGAACTGCGTGAGGTTGTACGCGCCTCCAAGCAGGACATCGCGCAGGTAATCGTAGGCGACATGCGCATCGAATCTGTCGACGTAGGCCGGCAGCACACGCGCATCTGGGTCGGCTTCAAGTCGAACGTCGTCTACAAAGACCGGCACGGGAACCTGACCCGAATGCTGTTGCTGGAACAATTGACCTTTTCGCGCAGGACCGGGGTCTTGACCCGTGAGCCGGAGCGCGTGCTGGCACTTGGCTGCCCTTCCTGCGGCTCGAAACAGGAGCCCGACATCAAAGGGCGCTGCCCAAGCTGCGGCACGATCAGCGCCGACGGACGCATGGACTGGGAGGTCGTAGCGATCCGTGAAATACAGCACCCGCACCCCGTGACGGGCTCAGTGGCAGGCGGCGGCGGCGTTGAGCCGGGCACCGATCTGCCGACGATTTATGACCCGCACCTCAAGTCGGCCGAGCGTGCGCTGCAAATGCGAGACCCCGAGTTCTGGTGGCGTGAGTTCAAAGCCCGGGCGGAGGTCGTGTTTCTGAAACTGCAGGAAGGATGGACGGAGCGCGACGAGTCCATTCTGCGACCCTACGAGCTGGACCACGTATACGACGCGCACCGTATTGCGCTGGAGCGCTACCGCGAAGAAGGCGTGCGCAACGTGCTGAAGGACATCAAGATTGAGTACCTGAAGCCCGTGAAGATCGAACATGACGCCTGGTACGATGCGGTTACGGTGCGTATCCGCGCGAGTATGATCGACTACAAGGAAAGTGACGACGGCCGACACCTTTCCGGCGGCACCAGCAAACGCAAGGTGTTCACGGAGTACTTCACACTGGTGCGGCGCACCGGACGCTCATCGACAAAATACCAGCCTTTCAAATGCCCGCAGTGCGGCGCGCCTTTGGACAAGATCAACCAGCTCGGCATATGCGGCTACTGCGACACACGCATCACCACGGGCGAGTTTGACTGGGTGCTGGCGCTGATTACCCAGGATGAAGAGTACGGCGGCTGATGCTGGTTACCGATCAAACAGTTGGGAACGTCGGCGTGTATTTTTTGCACACAAAGCGACTTGTCCGATTCTTGTGGATAGGTCATAAGTCATTGCGAATCATTGCTTTGTGACTTTTGCGAATTGGCACGGTCGTTGCATAGATAGTAGTGGAAGACCGGCCCCCAAGCCGTTTTCTACGCCCACCTCGCCCGGCAATGTTGCCGGGCGTGTGTGGTTTTTCACCCAGCCCAGGCCCTTCTGACTTCGCTTCGCTGCGTCAGTGCCGCTCCGCAAGGCAACGAGCCGAAGAAGCTTCAACCACGCCGAGCCCGCGCAGCGGGCGGAAGATCGTAGCCCGGTGCGTAAGCGCCGGGTTGCCGCGTCCATTGCATGTAAAGCCCCGCCAGGGGCGACAGGCTTTTCCGCAGGCCCATGACCGCAAAAATCGGATCGCCCTCATGTAAGGCCTCCCGGACAGCAAACACTCGAATTGCACAAATCCGCGCGGGCGTTTTTCGACATCGAACGCAGGGGTTAAGGGGCAGTGCGCTGGCATGTCGCACGGCCGGTTAGCATGGCACCGGACCAGAACGGAGATCA
>JAIOJA010000073.1 GCA_019912315.1 Planctomycetota bacterium | reverse complement strand
TGTACGGGCCTGTGTCGCTGCAGGCGATCAACGGTGCGCAGCCTTACGACTGGTCGGTGTACAGCGGCACGCTGCCGGCGGGCCTGAGCCTTTCGCCGGGCGGCGTGCTGGACGGAACCCCGACCGGCTTCGGCGGTGTGTACAATGTAACGGTCCGTGTGGAGGAGGCTGGCGGCGCAACCCACGAGCGCGCCTACTCGATAGCGGTGTCGGGCAGCCTCGCGGGTGCCGGCGGACGCGCGAAGAGCAACGCCTGTGCTGCGGAAAGCGGCAGCGACTCACCTTGGGTTCTGCTGGCTCTGTTGTCGGCCCTTGCGGGCCTGGTCATCACCCGCCGCCGCACGGCCTAGCGGGGCGGTACGTACAAACAAAACCGGGCTGCCTCACGGCAGCCCGGTTTTGTTTTGCCAGTCGCACTCCTTGCGAGATTGGCTTTGGTGACGCCACATCCGTTCGTACACTGGATTTCCCTGCCTGCCCCCGTAGCCCTTGCCATGCGAATTTCCTACCAACTGTCGCTCGCATTGTTGCTTGTCGCTGCCGCGCACCCTTTGCTGCTTGCCAAGGACGTGGACGCCAAGCACGCCAGACGCGCGCTCGATGATGTGTTCTCCAAGTCTGACGAAAAGGCGCGCGACAAGGAGATTGACAAGCTGGGCGGCGACACGCTGGACGCCTTGGCGGCCGAGGAAGTACGTTCGCACGCCCTTGAGCTGCAGCGTGCCGCGCCGAAGAAGCTGCCCAAACTGGATGAAGCCCACGAAGGCGCCCTGAACTACGAGTACGAAGTCCGCACAAAGAAAACCAAGTACACCAACTTCGCGCTGATTGATTTGCCGCGCGGTGTTTCTGCTGACAGGCCTATGCCGCTCGTAATCGGGCTGCACAGCGCGCTTGGCACGGCGTGGATGGAGTTGGCCGGCATCCGTACCTGCATGCGCAGCATTGCGGAACACCCACTCGCCGACTGCATTATTGCCTGCCCCCAGGCACTGAACCGCGGCAACACAGCGGAAGATCCGCGCGAGAACGGCGAAACGGGCGTACGCGAGTACTTCGGCTGGGGCCCTAAGCGCGAAGGCATCGACACGGTCTTCAACCTGCTGGATCAACTGATTGTCGACTACAACATCGACCGCGATCGCATCTACCTGGTCGGTGGCGCGAACATGGGTGGCGAGGCGGCATTTCACCTCGCACAACTGCGGCCGTCGCAATTCGCCGCCATCTGCGTGCGCGACACGCTGCCGCCCTGCTACTACCCGGAGCTCGAGCCTGACACCGACCTGGAAGCTTTGCGCAAAGCCAAAACGCTTGGCGAACAGAAGGTCGTGTTTCCCTGGGCGGGCTGCTATCGCAACACGCCCGTCTTCTGGGTGCATGCCGACGGCGACGACAAGTACCCCACTGCCCACGCGCATCAGGCCCGCGACGCAATGAAGCAGGCCGGCGTGCCGCTGGAATACTACGAATACAAGGGTTTCCACGGCTCGGGCCCGACGCCGACAATCAGCAAAGCTATCGCCGCCTGCGTGAAAACTGTGCGGGCAACGCCCGTTTCAATCACGGCACGGGGAGTGCGCGACGACAGCGCCAGCCTGGGAAACAACCGCAACTACTGGGTCGAGATCACCAAACAGAAGTACGAGGGCAAGCGCGGCGACTGGGAATACGAGATTTTCGCCGGCGGCAAAGTCACCATCGAAGCCAGCAAAGCCGAGAACTCGTTGACGATCACTGCCGATGGCGTCAGCGAAATCACGGTCTACCTGCACGACGGGATGCTGTATCTGGACCGCGAGATCAAACTGATCGTCAATGGCCATGAACGCGTGGTCAGTCCGACTCGCAAGCTGCAAACGCTGGCCCGCACGGCCAGCGAAATGCGCGGTACCGGCGAGGCCTACACGGTGAAACTGAATGTTGAGTGCTAGAGCACTTTCATGGTTCGTTTTCAGACTTCCGCTGGCGGCAAGCGTCGTATCTCTTCGTCGCGCTACCCCAGCGTGGCCTCCAGCCACGCCTGCGTCCGCGCTCCTTGATCTGCTCGCTTGGCGCTGCGCGGCACTTCGGGAAACCAACCATGAAACAGCTTTAGGTTTCGCCCAACGTTGGCGGAAAGATCTTGTCGATCGCGGTGCTGACTTCGTCCGTGATCTCGATATCCAGCGCACCAAGATTCGCCTGCAACTGCTCAAGCTTTGTCGCACCGGTGATCACGCTGGTTACTGCGCGCTGGGCGGCACACCAGGCAATGGCCAGTTGCGCCCGGGTACAACCGAGGTCGTCGGCGATCGCCTTGAGCTTCTTCACACGTTCGCTGTTCTCCGGCGTGAGATAGCTTTCGCGCAGGCGCTCGCTGCGTTTCAGGCGTGAGCCTTCCGGCAGACCGTCGTCGTACTTGCCGGTTAGCAAGCCGCTGGCGAGCGGGCTCCAGGTCACGACGCCCATACCATGACTTTCGCAGGCCGGCGCGGTCTCCTGGTGGTACTTCTTGCGCGCGACAAGGCTGAGCTGTGGTTGCTCGACGCGCGGGCCGTAAGCGCCCCACTGGTTGCCTGCCATGTGGGCCGATCGTAACTGCTCATCACTGTGCTCGCTGGTGCCCCAGTACAGCACCTTGCCCTGCTTGATCAGGTCCGTCATGGCGAGCGCGGTTTCTTCCATGGGAGTGTTCGGGTCGGGGCGGTGGCAGAAGTAGATGTCTACGTAGT
Source organism: Planctomycetota bacterium (assembly GCA_019912315.1). GTDB lineage: Bacteria > Planctomycetota > UBA8742 > UBA2392 > UBA2392 > JACKID01. The sequence goes on along the minus strand of JAIOJA010000073.1, from coordinate 54,372 downwards.
CCGTACCGATCCGTTTCAGCGACTTCTCGATACTCTCCATGATGTGCTTGCGGCTGAGCCCGGTGTCGTTGACGTCGTCACTCATGGGCCAGAAGCATTTGGTGCTGATGACAAGCTCGTGGCGCGGCAGGTCTTTGAAGACCTTGCCCATGGCGATCTCGGCCTCGCCCTTTTCATAGATGTCGCTGATGTCAAAGAAGTTGATGCCCTGGTCATAGGCGTGCCTGATGATGCTGGCGGTGGTGTCTTCGTCTTTGACGCTGGCGCCGTATGTGGTCCAGCCGCCGAGCCCGAGCGCGCTGAGGCGCAGCCCGGACTTGCCCATGTAGCGGTACTGCATGTTTTCGTTGAACATGTTTTCGCGTCCCGTGTTTGAGTTCAAAGCCACACTAGACCAACAAACACACAAGGCAACGTGTCTGTTCCAGATTGAACGAATTAGCAGAGCCCGGCCGAAAAGCTGGGGAGTTCGCGACGCGAACAACTGCCGTTACCCGAACACTGACATGCTTCAAACGCCCCGCAGGCGTTTGTCCCCGGCCTTTCGGCCAGGGCTCTACACCAACTGCAGCGCCTGGCGGACCAGTTCTTCTGTGGACGCGCCGGTGCCGAGTTTGTCGGCAGCTTTGGCTACGGCGGTTTCGGATTTGTTTTGCGGGTAGCCGAGGCTTACCAGCGCGAGCACGGCGTCGTTGCCTTTTGCGCCGGGGACTTTGGCCATGTTGGTGCTGACCGACGTTGCCCCCGGCGACCACTTGGCGAAGTCGTCCCTGAGCTCCGTGACCATGCGCTCGGCCGTTTTGGGCCCGATGCCTTTGAACTTCTTCAATGCCGCCACGTCGGCGGCAGCCACCAGGCTGATGACCTGGTCCGGGTCGGCTGCGCACATGACGGTTATTGCCGTCGCGGGGCCTATGCCTTTCACTTTGATCAGCGCACGAAACAGGTCGCGTTCTCTCTCGGTGAGAAAGCCGAAGAGCTTTTCTTCGCCCTGCTCAGCGTTGATGGTGTGGTGCACCAGCAGCAGCGCCTCGGCGCCTTTCAGTTTGCCGCTGGTGGAAAGCGGCACCTGAATGCGATAGCCGACGCCGCCCGCTTCCAGGATTACGGTGCCCGGCAACATCGAATGAATCTTGCCTCGGATGAATTCGTACATGGGCCCATTTTACACGCTAACGCGACAACACCCAAGGGCAGCTGTCCGCCCATAGCCAACAGCTAACAGCCCGCCGCCACTGCTGCTATCCTGCCCCCATGAGCAACGTGCATCCGGTTCTGCTGGTGATTATGGACGGCTGGGGCGTCGCGCCTTCGGGGGCGGGCAATGCCATCAGCACGGCCAACCCCGCATTCTACAACAGCCTGATTGCCAATGAGCCCCAGACAGTCATCGAGGCCAGCGGCGAGCAAGTCGGGCTGCCGCCAGACCAGTTCGGCAACAGCGAAGTCGGGCACCTGAACCTCGGGGCCGGGCGGATCGTCTGGCAGGAAATCACGCGCATCAACAAGGACATCCGCGAGGGCAGGTTCGGCAGCAACCCGGCGCTCGCCCAGGCGATCAGTGACGCGAAACCGTCTGACCCACGCGGCGGGCGCATTCACCTGATGGGGCTGATATCCGACGGAGGTGTGCACTCGAGCGACGTGCACTACTTCGCGCTGGTGGACTGGCTGAAAGATGCCGGCTTCCCAGGCGACCGGGTGTTCTTTCATGTCATCACGGACGGGCGCGACACGAACCCGCGTGGCGGGCTTGAGTACGTTCGCAGGCTGAAAGACAAACTCGACGAGACCGGCGTGGGGCGCATTGCCAGCCTGTGTGGGCGGTATTACGCAATGGATCGCGACAAGCGCTGGGACCGCACACAGAGAGCGTGGGACGTCTACACCCTCGGCGAAGGCGAGATCGTGCCGGACGTGATGCAGGCTATTGAAGATAGCTACGCCGCGAAGGTAACGGACGAATTCATCACGCCAAAGTCGGTGGTCGCGCATGGCGAGCCACTGGGGACGATCAAGGACGGCGACGTTGTCATCTGGTTCAACTTCCGGGCCGACCGCGCGCGACAATTCTGTTGGGCGCTGACAAAAGAAGACTTCGACGGCTTCACGCGCCGCAAGCAGCCGAAGGCCAAGTTGATCACAATGACGCCTTACGCCAGCGACATCCCAGCGCAGGTCATGTACGCGCCGCAGGAGTTGCGCAACACGCTGGGCGAGTATCTGGGCGGGAAGATGCTCCGACAATTCCGCTGCGCCGAAACTGAAAAGTACGCGCACGTGACGTACTTCTTTAACGGCGGTGCCGAGCAGCCGAACATCGGTGAAGAGCGCAAGCTGATCCCATCGCCGAAAGTCGCTACCTACGACCTGCAGCCCGAAATGAGCATCGGCCAGGTCAGCGACGCCGTCGTCGAGGCCGTGAAGTCCGAGCGATTCGAATTCGTACTTGTGAACTTCGCGAACCCCGACATGGTCGGGCATACGGGCGATTTTGACGCCGCGGTAAAGGCGGTGAAAGCGACTGACGCCGCGCTGCAGAAGGTGGTGACGGCCGCCAGGGAAGCGGGCTTCGCCGTGCTGGTTACAGCCGACCACGGCAACATTGAGGAAATGCGAATCGACGACCGCGACAGCACGCAGCACAGCCATAACAAAGTGCCGCTGATATTGACTGGTCAACACCCGGACCGGAAATTGCGCGACGGCGGGAAGCTCGCCGATATTGCGCCTACCGTGCTGGAGATCATGGGGATTGAACAGCCAGCGGAAATGACGGGCAGGTCGCTGCTGGCGTGACCATCGAACTGCCCGCAACTGCACACCAGGCCGACAGAATGACCATCAGACTCGAAATTACCAATCTGCTGAATGAAGCCGTGGGTGAACACGGGTTGTCTGCCGGGCATATCGCCGCGCTGGACGAAAGAGTGGCCGCCCTGCGCGCGCGCCTGCGGGCCGAGCGTGCACAGGGGCAACACGGCTACCTGAATCTGCCGGCAAACTCCGACATGCTGGAAAGCACGCTGCGTGTTACCCAGGCGCGCCTCGGACGCTTCAAACACCTGGTGGTGCTGGGCATCGGCGGCAGCTCACTGGGTGTGCGGACGCTGGCCCAATCCATGGGCGCTACTGTCGATCTGCACGTGGTGGACAACACCGACCCGGCATTGCTGACGGAAGTTCGCCGCGTCATTGATCTCAAGAGCTCGCTGTTTGTGGTTACCTCGAAATCCGGTGGGACCATGGAGACTGTGGTGGCGCTCGGCTACTTCGTCGGTGAATTGCGCAAGGCCGGGCTGCCGCTGAAGGACCACCTGATCGCGGTGACCGACCCTGATGCGGGCGCGCTGCGCGCATTTGCCAACGCGCACGACCTGGATACCGGCGACATCCCCCCTGAGGTCGGTGGACGCTTCAGCGTGCTGAGCGCTGCCGGCCTGTTGCCGGCGGCGCTCATGAACATCGACATTGCCGCACTGCTGGAGGGTGCCGCGGCGACGGAGCAATTGTGTACCGAGAGCGAAGCCACCGAAGACTGGGCAGCACGCCTCGGGCTGCTGATGGCGGACCTGTGCGAGCGCGGCAAGAGCAGCCTGGTATTCATGCCCTATAGCTCGCGCCTGGGCTATCTGAGCGACTGGTTCGTGCAACTGTGGGATGAGTCCCTGGGTAAAAACCAGACCCGCGACGGGCGCGACGCCCATATCGGCCAGACCGCGATTCGCGCCGTCGGCGCCACGGATCAGCACTCACAACTGCAACTGTTTCTGGAGGGCCCGAACGACAAGGTGTTGCTGTTCGTGAAAATCGACAGGCACGGTGCGGATTTCAGGCTGGGTGACTTTGAGTGGGACGCCTTCGGGGCGGGCTACGTAAAGGGAAAGAGCCCGGGCGAGGTGCTGAACGCCCAACTTGCAGGCACCGCACAAGGTTGCGCAGAGCGCAGCCGGCCTAACGCGACGCTTGTTCTGCCGCGCCTCGACGGGCGCGCAATGGGCGAATTGCTGATGGGGCTGCAGATCGCCACGACCTACGCCGGCTACGTTCTTGACGTGAACCCCTACGATCAACCTGGCGTCGAGCTGGGCAAGCGGATCAGCCGCAGAATGCTTGGCGCCTGATTTCCCGGCTACCAGCGAATCGCCCCGAACATATCGAGCATGACGATCAACTGCTTCTCGGAGCCCGGGTCCATTCCGGTCAAGGGCGGGCGCGCCGCGTAGGCCCCGAAGCCCTTCCTTCGAAGGACCGCCTTTACGGATGCCCCCAGCCCGAACTTTTCCAGCAGCCCACGGACACTGTTCAGCTTCCCCTGCTGGTCGGGCTTGTGCATGATACTTGCCACCAGATCCGGCACGACGCTGGCGCAGGCGCTGATGCTGCCCTTGCCACCCGCGGCCATGCACGTGGCCACAAGTTTGTCGTGTCCAACAAGGTAGGCGGCAACTCGCGGCATCAGGCGGGCCATCTCGGTCTCGTCTCCGGTGCTGTCCTTGACGCCCACCAGGCCTTCGTGCGGCCCGATCGCGTCAAGCAGCTCGTCGCTGATCGGCACGCCCGTCATTTGCGGAATGTGATACAGCAGCACCGGCAGTTTCGATGCATCCAGCAGGCGCTTGAAGAAATCCGCCAGTCCCGCGACGGGCGCCTGCCGGAAGTACCACGGCGGCGGACATAGCAGCGCGTCGAACCCCAACCCGGCGCCAATGTCAGCCATGTCCAGCGCCTCCGGCAGCGCGCACGAGCCAACATTCAGTAGCAGTTTCAGCCCGGAATCGGCTTTGGCGGCGGCCTCCGCGATCAGCCGGCGTTCGCCAAGCGAGCAGCTTGCGAACTCGCCGTTCGTGCCCAGAATCAGCGCGCCGGCCAGCCCTTCGGCCTTCAGCCATTTCAGGTGCGCGGCGAGGGCCGCATGGTCGAACGCGCCGGATTCGTTCAGCGGGGTCGGAACGGGTGCAAAAGCGCCTTCAGGCAGGTACATTGTGACCTCGGTTTACAGTCTACAGTCGACAGTTCACGGTATTGCTGCCATGACCGTCAACTGTGAACCGTCAACTGTTGACCTAACAGCGAGAGACCGATGTCGACCCAACGCGTACAGAAGAACCTGACCGTGATGTTCACGGACATCTCGGGCTTTACCAAGCACACCGAGACGATCAGCCGCGAGGCGCTTATGTCGCGCCTCGACACACACAATGAGCTGCTGATGCCGATCATCGCCCACTTCGAAGGCAAGATCGTCAAGACCATCGGCGACGCGTTTCTGATTACCTTCGAAAGCCCCACCAACGCCGTACAGTGCGGGCTGTTCATGCAGCACACGCTGCTCAAGTACAACCTGAACAAACCCGAGCCCGAGCAGATTCACATCAAGGTCAGCATCAACAGCGGCGAGGTGACGGTCACGGAGACCGACGTGTTCGGTGACCCGGTCAACGTCGCCGCCAAGATCGAAAAAGCCACCAACCCGGACGAGATCTACTTCACCGAGGCCGTTTTCCTCGCCATGAACAAGTCCGAGGTGCCGACCAGCTTTGTGAAAACTTTCCGACCCAAGGGCACCGACAGCAGCGAGATCAAGCTCTACAAGGTCGCGATGGACGAGACCGACGAGCGCTACAAGAAGGTCATCGCCGCCACGCATATCGACAAAGAAAAGATGAAAACCCGCGTGCTTGAGCTTTCCAACCTCGCGGAGAAAGAGTTCGTCCGCTACCAGGATACGCTTGATGCGCTGGTCGAAAGCCAGGGCAAATCCTCGCGCGGGGTGGTAGTCGCCGTGATCGCGGCGGCGCTGATTCTGGCCGTGGCAGTGATCGTCGCCTTCGCCGTGTTCAGCGGCGGCGGCGATAAGCCCGGCGACCAGCTTGCCAGCGACGTGCGGGCGTACCTCGCCAGTGGCAAGCCGGGCGAGGCGCGCACCCGAGTCGAGAACTACATCGGCGAGCACGGCGCCGACGACAACACCACCACACTGCTGAATGAAATTCGCGACCACGAAGTCGGGAGCGTGATCGCAAAGGCCGACGAGTTCATCGCCAGCGGCCAGCCCGAGGACGCGCGCAACGAAATTCGGAAGTACTTCGCCGGCGACGCCCTTACCGAGCCCGCAAGCAAGGCCATGGCCCGCGCCGACGCCTACCTGAACGCCCGCGAGCAGATATCCACCGGCAAGGCGCGGGAAGCGGCCGACGCCCTGACCGCCGCCTTCGGCGACACCAACCCCAGCAAAGAGATCAGGCAACTCCGCCAGCAGGCCGACGCCCTGGTCACGGCCGAGCAGATGATGAACGATGACCGCCGCTTCGAGGAGCCGATGCTGATGATCGGCGCGATCAGCGGCGCTTTCGGTGACGACACCAAGAACCCGGCGGCTATCACGTACATTGAGGAAGGGCTCGCGAACGAGTTGTTTCGCGCGGCGAAGTCGAACGGCTATGAAAGCGCCAACCTTGATTTCGAGGCCTACCGCAAGCGCTTCCCCAACGTGTTCAGCTGGAGATGGATTGTTCTTCACCTGAAAATGGGGGCGCTCTGGGAGTACAGGACGGGCAGTTTGCGCAACCGTTGGTCGCACAGCGAAGCATACTGGGACAAGTACCGGGAAATCCGCGACTACGTGGCGGACAAGCCGGAGAAGCTTTACCAGTTCGGCAGTATGCAGTTCATGCTGGCGAGATCCGACTGGCAGGCGACCTGCGACGGTGCAGAAGAGTGGAAACGAGCCCTCGAAGCGGATCCATCCCTGAAGGACCGCCACGAGCAACTGAACCGTTGCTACCGCCCCAACCTCACAGGCGACCGTGCGGGACTTGGACGTGACCTGAAGACCGACCTCGAGTATCTGCTGGGCTGCTTCACGAACGGGCTCGAGCCCATGCGCGACCTGATCAAGAAGTACTACTACACAGATTTGCGCTCGAAACTGGTGGGCTTCGCGTCGCTGACGGGTGCCGAGAACAAGGAGTTCGAGTCGGAGCGCATGAACGCCGTGGCGATCCTGACCGACATGGGCGACGCGGAGTTGATCCCCGACCGCTTCTACGTGTTCCGCGAACACTTCGACGACATCATGAATGAGCGGCTATCGCAACACCACGCCAAGGCGTTGTTTGCCGCGCCCATGACCTATGAGGAGTACGCCGAGTTCCGCGGACTCATCGACACGACACTTCGGGACGTCACCGATCAGAAGGGGGCTTACCGCGGCTACCAGGACGCGCAGACGCAATTGCAGCAGATGCTGGAAGACATCCGCGCCGCACAGCCGCAGCACACGGTACAGTACGACGCCGGCTAAGCTTCCCGTCTTTTCACGGTAATCTTCGGCTTGATGCCTCCGGGCGTGCGCACAAGCTCCATGCGGAACGTCTCGTTCGTGCCGAGGCGCAGCTCCATGGGCGCCTTGCGCAGCCCGAGAATCTGATCGCGTCCATCCACCTTATTGCCGTTCAGAAACGTCCCGTGCTTGGACAGGTCCTCAATGAAGATCGCCTTGGCATTCTGAAAGGTTATGCGTACGTGGTGGCGACTCACCGTGTGCAGGTGGTCGTTCTTGCCGCCGCTTCCTTTCAGGGGTTTGTCAGGGTCCGGCGCGGGCTCGTCCTGCTCGCCGATGCGAAACGCGCAGTCGCGCGAGCGCCCGATTACGCCTTCTCCGCCTTCCTCAATTTCGAAGTCGCGCCCTTTGCACAGCCCGGCAATGCCCGTCAGCTTGATCGTGAGAACCTCTCCGCCCATGGGTGCTCCGCTATTCAGAAAGCTCGGCGACGAGCGATTCAGGAGGTTCGTGGTTCGTGTAAACGTTCTGCACGTCGTTGTTGTCTTCCAGCACGCTGATCAGCTTCTGCACCTTGCGCGCGGTGTCTTCATCCACCTCCATGCGCTGGTGCGGAATGAACTCAAGCTCCGCCGACAGCCACGGAATCTCTTTGCCCTGCAGGGCCTTCTTCACGGGCTCAAGCTCGATGGCGCCCGTCGTTACCGTAAAGCCGTCTTCGTCACCTTGCAGGTCTTCCGCCCCCGCTTCGGCCACCAGCTCAAGCAGCTCATTTTCGCCGGGGGCATTGTCCTTCTCGATCACGATGATGCCCTTGCGGTCGAAGCTGTGCATGACGCTGCCGCTCTGGCCAAGGTTGCCGCCGTGCTTTTCAAAGGCGTGCTTGATGTCGGGGGCGGTGCGTTTGCGATTGTCGGTCAGGGCCTCGACGATGATCGCGACCCCGCCCGGCGCGTAGCCTTCGTAAAAAAGCTCCTCCGGGTCCGCGCCCGCAAGCTCCCCGGTGCCGCGCTTGATGGCGCGGTCAATGTTGTTGGCGGGCATGTTCTCGGCGCGCGCGTCAGCCACGGCGTCCGCCAGACGGTTGTTGGTCGCCGGGTCACCGCCGCCGAGGCGCGCCGCGACAATGATGGCGTGCGCCTTCTTGCTCCAGATCTTGCCGCGCTTCTTGTCGACCGCCGCCTTGCGGTGCTTGATGTTGGCCCACTTGCTGTGCCCTGCCATGACTCTGCCCTTGCTGGTGTGTCGCAGATTATAGGGTTTGAAGGTGTTTGCGCCTAGGCGCGCCCGCCGGCGCGTTTCTTGATCTCGTCGGAACGCATCAGCTCCGTATCCAGCTTGAAGCGCTCGCCAAGGTACTCCTTGCGCACGACCGGGTCGTCTGCAATGTCGCGCGGGGGGCCTTCCTTGATGACCTGGCCGTCCACGATAATGTAGCTGCGGTCAGTCATGGGCAGCACCTCGCGGACGTTGTGGTCGGTCAGCAGCACCGCGATATTCTTGCGCACCAGGGCCGTCACCAGGTCACGCAGGTCATTGATGGCAATGGGGTCGACGCCCGCGAAGGGCTCGTCCAGCAGGATCACCTTGGGGTTACCAATCAGTGTGCGGGCGATTTCCAGGCGCCGCTTCTCTCCACCACTGCAAGCGCCGGCCGGGTTCGTACGGACCTTGTGCAGACCGAACTCTTCAATCAGTTCTTCCAGGCGTCTGTCGCGCTCACTCTTGGACATGCCGGTGGTTTCGAGAATCGCCAGCAGGTTGTCCTCAACGGTCAGCTTGGCGAAATAGGTATCGTCCTGCGGTAGATAGCCAAGCCCGTGCCGCACGCGCTTGTACATGGGCATGGTGGTGACATCCGTGCCGTCCAACAACACGCGCCCGCCGTTGGGACGATGCACACCCATCAGCATTTTGAACGTGGTCGACTTGCCCGCGCCATTGCGACCCAGCAACCCGACGATCTCGCCGGCGTTGACCACAAGGTTCACACCGCGCACAACGGTGCGCCCGCCGAAACGTTTGGTAAGCCGGTCGCCTACAAGTACGCCCATAAGGGCCAATGGTCAATGATCAATGGGCAATGGTCAATGGGTGTGAGTGCAGGCGCCAGAAACGGAACCGCGACCGCAAGGAGCGGCCATGGAGTTTGAGCGTGCATCACGACGAAATCAGTGCCCCGTGGCTTGAGGGTCGCATTCATCCGGATGAAAAACACAACGCCAGGACGCGAAGAACGCCACGAGTGCTAACTGGCCCGTACGTTGCGCCATCGCGTTTGCAGTAATTGCGAACTTTGCGAGAGGCCTATCGCGGGCAGAAAATTTCGCGACAGCCGCATCGAGCCTAGAACTTGGCCTGTTCGTTGGATTTGAGGCGGGCGCTGGCGTTTCGCAGGAAACGCAGCTCGTCGGGGTCCAGATTCTCCATGCCCTGGGCCGCGATCTTGTCGAGCAGCAGGTTCATGCGTTCCTCGATTTCATCGCGTGTCAGCAGGTCAATCTCTTCAACGAAGTAGAGGTTGCCGACCTTGCCTTCGCCGCGAAGTCGCACCTGGCGCATCTGCAGCTTCCAGTTCACCACGAATCCGACCATCGCAAACGTCGGCCCGACAGCTACAGCCGCGAGCAGCCCGTGGTAGCTCGGGTGTTCAAGAAACCCGGACGTCATGGCGGCCAGAACGATGGACGCCATCAGCAACAACATGCGCAGGTCGTTCTGTGTTTCGACACGCGTCTCGCGCCGCTCAAGCTGTACAAGCAGCGAAGTCACCACGAGAAACGTCGCGAATGCCAGCGTACTGTAGACGAACTTGCCCGGCAGGGCGGACGCGACAGCCGCGTGACCCACGGTGCAGGCGACGAAAGCGAGGAACGTCCGGCGCGTACCATAATGACTCTCTACCACCGGCCCGCAGGTCAAAAGGCTGAGCGCGCAAATGGCGAAGAGCAGAAGGCTGGCCAGAAAGTCGAGCCCTTGGAAACCTGCGCCGGTTGTGATGTCGGCCGCAAGCGGCGCGTAGTGACTTAGGGGAAACAACATGCCGCCAACGTGAAAATTCTGGATGTCCAAGGCGAACCATAGCGCGAACGGAATGTTCGAAATCTCGCCCACGAAGATGGCGACCTGCGCGAAAACGATCACGGCACCGAGTGCGAGAGACAGCGGGTGGGCCGTCAATCGCTCGACAATCTGGTCACGCTTCAGCACGGAGTTGGCCAGTCGCGACATGTGTTGCTCCACGCCCCATTGTATTGTCCTGGTGCGGGCTCAACAACGGCGCGTCATTGGCAGCAGCGTGAATGACGCTACTATTACGCTGTCAGAAACGTCGGGGCGTAGCTCAGCCTGGTAGAGCGCCACGTTTGGGACGTGGATGCCGGAGGTTCGAATCCTCTCGCCCCGACCACATTTACCTGACTTGCGCCTCCGCCCTTGCGGGGGCGTCCTGCGTTAGTGCCCGTCATTGCCGCAAACAAAGCGGGGGCGCAATGACCCCGCTTATTGTTACTTCCTTCTTTTGGCCGGTTTCTTCTTTGGTGCGGCTTTCTTCTTGGCGGGCGCCTTCTTCTTGGCGGGCGCCCTCTTCTTGGGCGCGGCCTTCTTCTTTAGCGCTGCCTTCTTCTTGGGCGCTGCCTTCTTCTTGGGCGCTGCCTTCTTCTTGGGCGCTGCCTTCTTCTTGGGCGCCGGCTTCTTCTTGGGCACGGCTTTCTTCTTGGGCACGGCTTTCTTCTTGGGCGCGGCCTTCTTCTTTAGCGCTGCCTTCTTCTTGGGCGCCGGCTTCTTCTTGGGCACGGCTTTCTTCTTTGGCGCCGCCTTCTTCTTGGCGGGCGCCCTCTTCCTGGGCGCGGCCTTCTTCTTTGGCGCCGCCTTTTTCTTTGGCACGGCCTTTTTCTTTGGCGCTGCCTTTTTCTTTGGCACGGCCTTCCTCTTGGACACTGCCTTGCGCCCCACTGCCTTCTTCATCGGCTTCTTTGCGGGCTTGCCGGCGCCGGGCGGCGGCTTGCGTCGTGCCTTGCGTCGCCGCGGCTGGGCCAAGGCCGCGGACTCAGGCGCAAGAACAGGCGCTGCGGGCTCGGGGGCCTGCCTGGGCTCGTCGGGCGCATCCTCTTGCGCCTCGTCCATCGCTGGCTGGCTCGCTTCGTGCTGTTCTTCCTGCTCCGCCTGTTCCTCGCGCTTCGTTTCTGTAGGCGGCTCCAGATGCTTCCAGAAGTCCTTCGCCCCGGTAGTGGAGGTATCCGAGGTTGACGTGTCAAAGGCATCGTCCTCGTCGTCGGCCAGTTCAAACCCGCTTTCGCTCACGGGCGGCGACTTCTCCGGCACACTAACCGAGCCCACCGGGTCATGCGTTGAGCCTGCGGCGATCGGGGACATTTCAGCGGGCGGGGCGGGCTCGGCTTTGTCAACCGGCTGCACCATCGGGGCGGCCTCGCCGCTTTGCACCTTGCGAATGACCTCGGTGACTCGCGCGCCATGGGGCACGCCGGAAATGCCCGCGTGAATGAAATACTCCTGCATGGGACGGAAGTAGTGGTCGTGCCAGCCTTGTTCATAGAGTGCGCCCTGCCCGCCGGGAATCCGCGTGTGGCGCAGGGTCATGCGCGAACCGTTGCCTTCAGGGGCGAACGTGATCTCGACCAGAGAATCCTGCGCATCGCCGGGGAACTCGGCGGTCCGCCAGCGCTGCAGAATGCGCCGCCCGGGCTCAAGTTCAAGAGTCGCGCCGTGGATGTAGCCATCCCAGGCATCGAAGCACCCGCCAACGACGGGCTCGATGTGCGCGTCGGCGCCTGTCATTTCACTGTGCTTGTGCCCGTCCAGCCAGGCGAGGTACACCGCCATCGGCATAGCGGGGATGAACGCGGAAACTGTGAATTCGTCAGACATCGTCGTCCTCCGGTTCGCGCATTGTAATCAGCATCGCGTCGCGCGACAGACCCGCCCCCGGGCATCGGCAGGCTACTACTTCCGTCGCATCTTACACGGGGTCATGCGCGGCAAGTCACCTTCTCATCCTGTGCTCATGCGGCAAAGCTATACTGCAGGGGCTGGGCGGATTGATCTACCGGAGACAGCTAATGAAACCCCTGCACACCATCCTGCTTGCCCTCGCCTGCGGCTTTGGCGGCGCAGCATTCGCATATCTCACACTTCCGGGCCAGGACACCCCGCGAGTGGCGGTTGCACTTCCTGACAATCCCGACGACGAACGCCTCGCGCGCCTTGAAAACGAAATTGCCGGGCTGAACGAGAGACTGGACAATCTGGCGACACTTCCGGCGCTGCCCCTTCCCGAACGCCGCGACACCCCCGAATCCAAAGTCGAAACGGAACTGGCGACAGAAGGTGCCGGCAATGCCCAGGACAATCTCCGGCTCAAGGAGTTGTCAGAGCGACTCGCGGAAATCGAAAACGGCGAGGCCGCGGCCCGCGCCCTGCGCGACAAGGCGGTCATTGACCTGAAAAGCGGTGACGGGCGCGCGCAGCAGGAGGCCGCCAGATTGCTGGGCCAGCTTGCGGCCGGCGGTGACGAGGCCTCGAAGAAGGCGCTGCGTGAGGCGATGAAATCAGAAGACCCGGATGTCCGCGAGTGGGCGATTGAAGGGCTCAACGGTACGGGGCTGGTCGAGTTCCTGCCCGAGTTGAAGGAGTTGATGAAAGACCCGGCGCCCGATGTGCGCGAGGAAGTAACCCAGACGCTCGAATCCATGCCCGCGGAGGTTGCCGGGCCCCTTCTGGTCGGCATGTTGAATGACCCGGAGCCCGATGTTGTGGTCGGCGCGATCGAAGTTCTCGGTGATCTCAAGTACGCCGGCGCCATCACGGACCTGCTGCCTCTGACGCGTCACGCCAATGAAGAGATCGCCATTGAGGCGTCCATCGCGATGCGGCGCTGCGGTGATTCCAGCGCGGCCGAATCATGGGTGCCGACACTGGGCGCGCGCCTGTCCGGTGGAAACGTGGACGAGCGGCGCCGGGCGATGCGCAGTCTGCGCCAGATGGGGCTGGAAAGCGCCCGCGCCTACTTTGAGCAGGGGCTGAATGATGCGGACCCGCGTGTGCGTCGCGACGCGGAGCGGGGACTGCGCGACCTGGACGAATAGCTACTCGGTTTCCTCGACCAGCGCCTTCAGGCGCCCAAGGTTGCCGGCCAGGCTGTCCGACGTCGCCTGCCCGGTCATGCCGGCGAGGTATGGGCCAATGATCGGCGGCAGGTCGCCCGCTTCGCGCCAGACAACCAGCGTTCCGTCCTGTGTGTGTTCGTAGCTGATGCCGCCCCACACGCTGACGTCGTCGCTGTTGTAGGCACCCTCGTACTTGATGCCGGTGGTTGGGTCGTTCTCCGTGATGGTCATGCGCCCCGTGCCGAGCTTGTCGCCGGTCCAACTCATGCTGCCGCCATCGGCGGAAATCGTCACAACGGCCGAGGGGTCATGCCGCGTCATGGCGCTGGTTGCCCACTTCTCCCAGTTCGCCAATGAGCCAACCATCGAGTGGATCCGCGCGGGCGCGGCATCCACGGTAACCCGCGCTTCGGCGTTCCATTCAGAGGGCAGGATCAGTCCCAGAACCAGCGCGAACAGCAGAATCGCACCCACCCCGGCGAGGAATACCTTAAGTGACTTCTTCATGCCTGGAAGTATACCAAGGGCATTGGAGGCGACCATGAAGCTCAAAGATGTCGATCTGGGTGCGGAACTGAAGGACAAGAAGGAATACAAGCGGCGCCTCGGCAAGGCGCAGTTGCAGTTGCTGCTGGTCCAGCGCTTCATGTACCAGCATCGACGGGAGGCGCTGATTCTGTTCGAAGGCTGGGACGCCGCTGGCAAAGGCGGTAGCATCCGCCGCCTGATCGAGCATCTTGATCCGCGCGGCTACGTTGTTCACCCGATCGCCGCGCCCACAGCGGACGAAAAGGACGTTCACTACCTGCAGCGCTTCTGGAAGCGCATGCCCGGGCCGGGACGTCTCTGCATCTTCGACCGCACCTGGTACGGGCGCGTGCTGGTCGAGCGCGTGGAGGGGTTCGCCACCAAACCGGAATGGAAGCGCGCGTACGATGAGATCAACGCATTCGAAGAACTGCTGACCAGCTCAGGTACGCCCGTCTTGAAGTTCTTCCTGCACATCAGCCCCGAAGAGCAGCTCAAACGCTTTCTTGAGCGCGAGCGGAACCTGTTCAAGAACTGGAAAATCACCCCGGAGGACTACCGCAACCGGGACAAGTGGAAGGAATACGAGAAGGCTACCAACGACATGATCGATAAGACCTCGACCAAGCACGCCCCTTGGACGATCGTCGCCGCAAACAAGAAGTGGAGTGCCCGCGTGCAGGTGTGCGAGACCGCGGTAAAACAACTGTCGAAGGAACTGGGCTGTGGCGTCAAGCTGCCCAAAGGCTGGCGCGAACTGAGCGATTAGACGTGCCGGTTCGAAGGCCTTCCGGCACAGCCTGCCTCGGCATTAGCGGGGGTTGGCGGCCTTGCTGGGTTTGCCCTTCTTCTGCCAGCGGTTGGTCTTCTTCACACCCTTCGCGCGGTGGCGGCTTTTCATCTTGGCGGGTTTCATACTTCGTCCTTTCTCTTTCGCTTAAGCGTTCCTGCGCGTGCCTCGCGAAAGAAGCTTTTTAAAATCTCGCCCGCTTCTCCGCTCAGCAGGCCGCTCTGCAGCTCCGTGCGGTGGTTCAGGCGGGCATCCTGTACCAGATTGAATAGCGTTCCACAAGCCCCGGCCTTGGGGTCGCTGGCCCCGAACACCACACGCTTGATGCGCGCGTTGACGATCGCGCCGGCGCACATGGGGCAGGGCTCCAGCGTCACATACAACGAACAACCGTCGAGTCGCCATTCCCCGCGCGCTTCGGCGGCCGCCGTGAGGGCCAGCATTTCCGCATGGGCCGTCGGGTCGTTCAGAGTCTCGCGCAGGTTGTGCCCGCGCCCGATAATCCGCCCGTCGTCAACCACAACGGCGCCAACCGGCACCTCGCCTCTTTCATACGCGAGCAGGGCCTCCTGCAACGCGACGCGCATGAACGTCTCGTCATCAGGTGGGCCAAGCAATGAGGGCGGCTCACCGCCCGGGTGTTCGTCCCGCATGTGATTGGACATGAGTCTACCGGTTCATTTCCGGGCCCGTTGGGCCAGGCTTCGGCGCGTCTTCGTCGTTAACCGGGATCGGCGCAGGTGCGACAGCGCCCATCGCGTGGGCGGCACTGGCCGCGAGTTCCGCCGCAAGCTCGGCCTCGGCGTGACGGTTGATCTCTTCTTTCATCTTCTTGCCGGGCTTGATAGTGACGACGCGTTTTTCGGGCACGCGAACCTCGGCGCCGGTTTTCGGGTTGCGCGCCTTGCGTGACTTGCGCACCTTCACTTCGAATACCCCGAAGTCCCGCAATTCCAGCCGGTTACCGCGTGCAAGTTCGTTGATCACTTCGTCAATGAAGAGTTGAATGATGTCGCGTGTTACAGTCTGCTTCTGTTGCGTGTTCTCCGCGATGCGGAGTACAAGCTCCTTCTTTGTGATGGTACGACGGGCTGTCATATCCGACTCACCAAAATGAACAACCGAACCACGATAAATCTATCCTAAAGCATAGTTGGGGCAAGACTTAGTGTAACTGATCAACGTAATATTGCAAGGCGAATGTGCGCTGTCACGGCGGCAGATACCTGAGTAAGCTGTTGATGGAAAAGGACTTGCAACAAGACAAGCCGACTGAGATTTCCATCTCACCTGATCCGTGGGGTGAATTCACCGCCTCGTACCCCATCGGAATGGTTGAGGCCGTCCTGTGGATGTTCGCGTTTTACGGCGCTCAATCCGGTGCAAAGTGGCTGGCTGACAACGCATACATCGACGTGCCGGCGTGGTTTCCAGGGCACGGCTTGCAGAACCTGGTGATGATCGGCGGCACACTGATTCTGCTGGCTTACTGGAAACTCATACGAAAAGCGAAGTTACGTTCGATCGGGTTGCGCCTTGACCGTCTTGCCGGCGACCTGAAGTTCACCGTGGTCGCCGCAATCGCGATGGGTGCATTCTATCTGCTCGCCGCCGGCGTTTACTGGGTGGCGCTTCGGCTCTTTTTTGACAACCCCGACCTGGCGTTCAATTCGCACCTGCGCGGGGCCGTGTTTCAGGAGCACAGCTGGCTGTTCTACCTCGGCGTCGTGATCACCATGCCGATTGTGGAAGAAGTGTGGTTTCGCGGGTTGCTGTACACCCCCATGAGGAAAGAACTTGGGCGCTGGGGCGCGATCATACTGCTTTCGCTGCTGTTCGCCGCGGCCCACAACAACGCTTTTCCGATCAACCAGTTTTTCGGCGGGCTGATTTTTGTGTGGGCTTACGAGAAGCGGCAGTCGCTGATTGCGCCGATCCTGCTGCACATTCTCGGTAACGGCAGCCTGGTTGTCCTGGGCTGGGCCTTCGAGAAGTGGCAGCTGGTCTGAACCAACCGCCCGTTGACAGTACAGGCGTCCGGGTTACCTTGCCTGCGCGATCATACTGCGGAGAGGTGGCAGAGTGGCCGATCGCACTCCCTTGCTAAGGGAGCGTCCTTTAAACGGGACCGTGGGTTCGAATCCCACCCTCTCCGCCATTGAAAACCCCGCGTTTGCGGGGTTTTCTCGTGATTCGTGGGTCATGTGTCGTGCGTTGCTCGTTTGATCTGTACAACGATCCACGAGCCACGACACACGAATGACTCTGGAATTTCGACCACCCCTTCGCGCATTATCACTTCCATGAAACAGGCGCCCGAGGAAGATCTGCCTAAAGTTCTGCGCCAGCGCATCAAGCGTCAGCGCAAGCGCCTGAAAATTGTACGCGTGACCTTCGGGCTGACGGCCGTGCTGTCCGTCGTGTTGTTGTTCGTCGCCAACCAGACGCAGACCCTTGCGCCGACCTCGCGCCTGATTTTTGTCGCACCGCAAGGGGATTCTCTTTGGCTGGTTGACCAGCACCTTGAGTTGGCCCAGCCGAACGTACGGCGTGAGGGCTCGTTCTCGCTGGTCAAAGTGGACGGCGACAACATCATCAAGGGCACGCGCTATGCCGGTTTCGTGCGCGACCTGTCGCGGGTGGATGCCAACCACGTTGGAATCACAACCGATTCGCGCTACATGAGTTTCGATATTTCCAGCGACGACTGGGACCGGACCGCCTTCGAGCCCATTGGCATTAACGATCCCGAGGCATCGCCGGTCATCGTTCCTTTCGACGGTCAGTTGTGGGTCTGCTGGGTGTTCGGCAGTGATATCATGGTGCGCCCGTTTGGGCGCCCGGACGTCCGGGAAAAGTCCCTGCACAAGACCGCGAGTCGCGGCGCCACACTGCTGGCGCGGGTAACAAATGAAGCGATCTGGCTGGCAATTCTCGAGAAGCGCGACGGCGATCTCGCGCTGGTGTCGTTCTCGCCCCGTGTGGAAGCCGCTGTCGGCGACGAGAACCACCCGGGCACAGAGCGCGACGCCGACAACGCGCCCGACCAACCCGAAACGCCTGAGCCGGCGCCGGCAACCGTCCAGACGTCCGTGCAGCGCCACTTCAGTTCGGATGTAACTTCCAACGTGGAACGCACGTCCTTCGCGGTCCTCAAAGACGGCGCCCGTCCGGTGGTCGCGTTCACTCGCCGCAACGACACGACGCGCGCCAATCATATGCTGGTCTGGACAAAGGACGCCGAATCCGGACTGGGCAAGTGGCTCGACGCCTCCCCGCCCGCCCGCGAAAAGCCGCCCTCGGGACTCGAAATCGGGGGCTTTCTGACCCTGGCCGCGGACAGCGACATGCTGATCGCGATTTACAGCGAAGCGGGCCAAGTGCGTACCTCGCGCACGACAGTTGGCGCCGACGGCGGGCTGCTATGGAACGAACCGACGGTTCTGCCCCTCGACGGCACCACAGGCCCGACCGCCTACATCATATGGGTCAGCGTGCTTTTCGGCGTGCTGCTGATCATGGCGAGCCAGGGCGTGTGGCTGCTGCTCAACCGTGAGCGCCCCATGGACCGGACCCTCGCCGAAATCATCGAGCACAAAGATAACGAAGAACCCAAAAACAAAGGCGTCGAGTTGCCCAAGCTGCTATACGCCAATGCGTTTGCCCGGGCGCTGTCGTTGCTGCTGGACATCGCCATGACCAGCCCGGTAATCATTCTGCTGCAAGGGATTTACGGCTACACCTGGGAGCAGGCCTACGGCTTTCTCGCGATCGGCTCGGTCGCGAGCATTGACGCCAGCCTGCTGCCAACACTGCAGGCGACGGCCGTCACGCTGCTGGTGCTGGCGATCTACGGGACGGTGTGCGAGATGATCTGGGGCCGGACTTTCGGCAAAGCCATGTTCCGCCTGCGTGTCGTTGATACGGAAGGCGAGCAGCCGGCGGCATGGCGAATTGTCGTGCGCAACTTCCTGAAAGTGTTTGAGCTGATCCACTGGCTCGTACTGCTGGTCCCCATGGGGCTGATGATGATGAGCGGCAAGCAGCAGCGCCTGGGCGATCTGCTTGCAGGCACGTACGTGATCGTGGACCTGGTGCCGGAAGAGTCGCCGGACGACATTGACATCTGATCAGGTTCCAGGGGCAGGTTTCGGGTTTCAGGGACTTTGGCGTTTGCATCTCCGGCGTTCAATCTCGTAGCCCTGACGCCTGACGCCTGTAACCTGTAACCTGTAACCTGACCTATGGACGAAATCTTAAGACGACAACACGTGGCAGGACACTTCTACACGGCCGTGCCGGCAAAACTGCGCGCGGAGATTGAGCGTTATCTGTCTGAGCCCGCAGCCACAAAGGCCAAGGCCTATGGTGTGATGGTACCGCACGCCGGCTACATGTACAGCGGCGCGGTGTGTGGGCATGCGCTGGCGAGTGTCGAGGTGCCTGACACGGCGCTGATTCTTCACACGAAACACCAGCTTGGCGGCGGGCCGTTCGCACTGGCCGCCTTCCGCGAGTGGGAAACGCCGCTGGGCAAGGTGCCGGTCAACGAGAAATTGCACGCCGCAATCGCAAGCATCGAAGGTGTTGACGTGTCAAACATGCCGCACTTCAACGAACACGCGGCCGAAGTCGTGTTGCCATTCCTGCAGGTGATCAACCCGAACGTGAAGGCCTGCATCATCAGCGTCAGCCACGGGCCATATGAGGCGGTGAGGTCAGTCGGTGCCGGCATTGCCAAAGCAATTCTCGGCACCGATGGCGACGTGCTGGTGATCGCCAGCAGCGACATGAACCACTACGAAGACCACGCCACCACCATGGCGAAAGACCAGCTCGCACTGGACAAGCTCGCCGCCTACGACGGCGAAGGCATGCTCGAAGTCTGCATCGCCCGCGACATCAGCATGTGCGGCGTCCACGCCACCAGCCTGATGCTCGAAACCTGCAAGTCGCTTGGCGCAAGCAAGGTCGAGCTGCTGGAACACACCACCAGCGGCCAGGTCAGCGGCGACATGCACCAGGTCGTAGGCTACGCGTCTGCACGAGTTCTCTGAGCGAATTCTCTGAGCGAGTTCTCTGATTTCTCCTGACCCCATTCGGGCCCTTCCCGCATTCCCGGACCAGACACCGATCTGAGACGGGGATGCCATGGCGAAGCAAATTGCTGCGTTTGCACTTGTGTTGATTGCCTGCACACTCTGGGGCTGCGCTGGCGGGAGCGGTTCCGGCGGGAGCGGGAGCAGCAGCTCCAACCCGCCGGGGTCGCCTGCAGCGCTGGCCGTGATCCAGCAGCCAGCCGGTGCAACGACAGGCAACGCCTTCGCCGCGCAGCCACGCGTGGAAGTACGGGACGCGGCCAACCAGCGCGTGACTACGGACAATACTACGCAGGTGGCCGTCGCGATCACCGCTGCAACCGGCACAGGCGGCGCAGTACTTTCGGGCACCCTGACCGGCACTGCCTTCAACGGCGTGGTCAGCTTCACCGGGCTCAGCATCGACCTGGCCGGCACGGGCTACTCTTTGACATTTACGGCACCCGGGCTGACAGATGCTGTCAGCACAGGCTTCGCGGTCACCACGCCCAGCGCGGGCGGTGGCCAGGCGCCGTTCGTGCCGCCGGCGCCCGGCGGCGTGGCGACCTACTACGTCGATGACAGCACCACCGCCAGCGACACCAACACCGGCACATCACCCGGGGCGCCCTGGCGCTCTCTCCAGCACGCAGCCAACCAGGTGCAGGCCGGCGACATCGTCGAAGTCGCCGATGGCAGTTACTCGCGCTTCACACTCAGCAGCGTGATCGGCACCAGCGGCATGCCGATCATTTTTCGTGCGTCAGGTATGGGCGCGATCATCAACAGCGGCACCAGCAGCAGCACGGCGCCGGACAACCGCGACGCCATCAAAATCTACGACTGCCACTACGTGATCATTCACGGACTGCGCACACTCAATGCCTACCGCGCAGGCTGCCGCGTGACCGAGAGTTTCAACGTCACCATCCAGGGTGGCGTGTTCGGCAACGGCGGGACATGGGGCATCTTTACCGATTACTCTGACGATCTCGTACTCGAAGGCAACGAGTGCCACGACAGCGGCACCGAGCACGGCATTTACTTCAGCAACTCCGGCGACCGCGTGCACATACGCGGCAACTACTGCCACGACAACAACGCCAGCGGCATCCAGATCAACAGCGATCCGGCCCAGCAGAACGCCGCCTTCGGCACCCGCGGCGACGGCATCACGGTAGACAGCTTCATCGAAAACAACTGGTGCATCGGCAACGGGGCCAACGGCGCGGCCGGCCTGAACTTCGCCAGCATCCGCAACTGCGACATTCGCAACAACCTGGTCGTGAACAATCTGAACCAAAGCGGCATCGCGCTCTGGGACGACGGTTTCAGCAGCGCCTACGGCAGCATGAACAACCGCATTTACCACAACACGGTCGTGTTTCAGACGGGCGTCGGGCGCTTTTGCCTGATCATGCTGAACGGCAGCACCGGCAACGACATCAAGAACAACGTTTTTATAGGCGGCCGACGCGGGGCGATTTCCTGGAGTAGCGATTCACTCAGCGGCACCACCGCCGACTACAACATCTGCCGCAGCGTTGACGCCTGGCCAATCTTCGTCAACGACGACACCAGCCAAAGCTACACCCTGCCCCAATGGCAAGCCCTGATCAGTGGCGCCCCCAACAGCATCACCACGGCACCCACATTCAACGGAGCAGCCGACTGGAGTCTCGCCCCCGGCGCCGGCCGAGACGACGGCGACAGCACTCTCGGCGTCACCACCGCCCACGACGGAGCCAGCCGCCCCCTGGGCGGAGGCTTCGACCGTGGCTGCTTTGAGGACTAGGAACCAGCAGCCAGTAGCTGCCTTTCCACACGTTGCAATCGCGCCGGAACCCGCTAACCTTCCGCCCCCAACGCGCAAATGCGCCGGGGAACGCGGATGGCCATACTCGGTTTAGGCACTGACATCGTCGAAGTTGCCCGCATCGAAAAACTCCTCAAGGATAAACGAGAGGAGTTCCTGGCCCGCGTATTCACTCCCACTGAAATCGAATACTGCCGCGGCAAGGCCCGCCCGCACATTCACTTCGCCGCCCGCTTTTCCGCCAAGGAAGCCTTCATGAAGGCGATCGGCACCGGCTGGGCCAAAGGCGTCGGCTTCAACCAGATCGGCGTGACCAACAACGAGGACGGCAAGCCGACCCTCGAAATCACCGGCGAAGCCAAGGCAGTTCTCGACGGGCTCGGCCCGTCGGTTCTTTGGATATCCATCAGCCACGCAAGAGAGTACGCGATGGCGACAGTGGTCATAGAGGGGCGGGCTTAGGGCCTGGGGCCTTGGGCTTGGGGAATTGCGATGACCAGCGGGAACTACGAGATCAACAGCTTTCGGGACTTGCGCGTTTGGCAGGCGGCCATGGACGTTGCTGATGAAATTCTCGCAGCTTGTGATGAGGAACCGATTTCGAAGAATTTCCGTCTGGCAGGCCAGCTTGAAGCCTCATCGACCTCCATACCCGCAAATATCGCGGAAGGACACGCCAGCGGCTCCACCCGGAACTACTTGAAGCATCTCTACATCGCCCGAGGTTCGCTCGCGGAGACAATCACCTTCCTGGAGCTATTCGGGCGGAGGAACTACATCGCAAAGAAGCGCGCGAACTCGCTAATGTCGTCCCTTGAACCTGCGGCGCGAATGTTAAATGCATTGATCAATTCACTTGAGAAGAAGGAAGTAAAAGGGCGCAAGCAGCACCCCTAGGCCCAACGCCCTAAGCCCTTCAGCGAAATGTAGGTAGTTGGAAGACAACACGAGACCTAGATGCCTAGACGCACTGACATCAAGAAGATCATGATCATCGGCTCAGGCCCCATCATCATTGGCCAGGCCTGTGAATTCGATTACTCCGGCACCCAGGCCTGCAAGGCCCTGCGCGAAGAGGGCTATGAAGTCGTGCTGGTGAATTCCAACCCGGCCACCATCATGACGGACCCGGAGATGGCCGACAGAACTTACGTCGAGCCCGTCACACCGGAGATCGCCGCCAAGATCATCGAGAAAGAACGCCCAGACGCACTGCTGCCAACCCTCGGCGGACAGACCGCGCTGAACACCGCCATGAAGCTGGCCGCCATGGGCGTGCCCGAAAAGTTCGGCGTCGAGATCATCGGCGCGACCCCCGAAGCCATCCACAAGGCCGAGGACCGCGAGGCCTTCCGCGACGCCATGAACCGCATCGGCGTTGCCCAGCCGCGCAGCGAAATCGCCCACACCTGGGCGGAGTGCGTCGCGACGCTGGATGTCATCGGGCTGCCGGCCGTGATTCGACCCGCCTTCACCATGGGCGGCACCGGCGGCGGCATTGCCTACAACCTGGAAGAGTACGAGGAAATCTGTCGCAAGGGCATCGCACTCAGTCCGGTAGGCCAGCTGCTGATCGACGAGTATCTGGCAGGCTGGAAGGAATACGAGCTCGAGGTGATGCGCGACAAGAAAGACAACTTCGTCGTCATCTGCAGCATCGAAAACCTCGACCCCATGGGCGTGCACACGGGTGACAGCATCACCGTCGCGCCGGCACTGACGCTGACCGACAAGGAGTATCAGCTACTAAGGGATGACGCCAAAAAGATCATGACCGAGATCGGCGTCGAAACTGGCGGCAGCAACGTCCAGTTCGCCGTAGACCCGCGCACGGGGCGAAGAGTCGTCATCGAGATGAACCCCCGCGTGAGCCGCAGCTCAGCGCTCGCGAGCAAAGCCACCGGCTTCCCGATTGCGAAGTTCGCCGCCAAGCTGGCCGTCGGCTACACGCTGGACGAATTGCAGAACGACATCACCAAGGCCACGCCCGCCTGTTTTGAGCCGAGCATCGACTACGTCGTGGTGAAAACCCCGCGCTGGGCCTTCGAAAAATTCCCCGGCGCAAACACGGTGCTGACCACGCAGATGAAATCCGTGGGCGAGGCCATGAGCATCGGCCGGACTTTTAAAGAAGCCATCCAGAAGGCCATGCGCAGCCTCGAAATAGGCCGCATGGGCTTCGGCGCCGACAAGAAAGAGTCACAGGAGACCCGCAAGCTCTCGCGCCAGGAGTTGAAGGCCGGGCTGATCACGCCGGGCGTGGAGCGCATCTTCATGATCCGTCGCGCCCTGCGCAGTGGCATGAGCCCCACGGAGATCAGTGCTTTCAGCGGCATCGACCCCTGGTTTCTGGAGAACTTCGTCCAGCTCATGGAGCTTGAGCGCGAGCTGCGCAAAGTCGGCAAACTCGAAGACCTGGACAGTGAACTGCTGCGCGAAGCCAAACGCTGCGGTTTCAGTGACGCGCAGCTTTCGACGATCTTCGGTGTCGATGAAGTGAAGGTGCGCGAATACCGCAAGTCGCTCGGCGTCACGCCGGTCTACAAACTGGTCGACACCTGCGCCGCCGAGTTCGAGGCCAAGACGCCCTACTATTACTCGACCTACGAAGACGAAACCGAAGTCAAACCCAGCGACCGCAGGAAGATCATGGTCATCGGCGGCGGGCCGAACCGCATCGGCCAGGGCATCGAGTTCGACTACTGCTGCGTGCACGCCAGCATGGCGCTGCGCGAGATGGGTTTTGAATCCATCATGGTCAACTCGAACCCGGAAACCGTCAGTACGGACTTTGACATTTCGGACGACCTGTTCTTCGAGCCGCTTACGTTCGAAGACGTCATGAACATCCACGACGTTATGAAGCCGGAAGGCGTGATCGTCCAGTTCGGCGGGCAAACGCCGATCAACCTGGCGCGCCGCCTGGGCGACGCGGGCGTAAAGATCATCGGCACACCGGTTGAGAGTATCGACCGGGCAAGTGACCGCGAACAGTTTCACGCCCTGGTCAAAGAACTCGGCATCCGCCAGCCCAAGGGCGCCATCGTCAGCAACATCGGCGGCGCGCTTGAGGCCGCGAAAGACATAGGCTTTCCCGTACTCGTGCGCCCGAGCTTCGTGCTTGGCGGGCGCGCCATGGAAGTCTGCTACGACGAAGCGGAGCTCAAGCATTTCGTCGAGCTCGCCGTCGAGGCAGCAGAAGGCAAGCCCATCTTGATTGACCAGTTCCTCGACAACGCCGTCGAGTGCGACGTGGACTGCCTGTGCGACGGCGATGACGCCGTGATCGCCGGCATCATGGAACACATCGAGTACGCGGGCGTACACAGCGGCGACAGCATGTGCAGCATCCCGACCCAGACTTTAAGCGAGCACGTGTTGCGCGACATTCGCGAGACGACACGCAAGCTGGCCTTCGCGCTTAACGTGAAAGGCCTGATGAACGTCCAGTACGCCATCAAGAACGACGAAGTCTGGGTGATCGAAGTAAACCCGCGGGCATCGCGTACTGTCCCGTTCGTTGCCAAGGCCATCGGCAAGCCGATCGCGAAGATCGCGACGCAGTTGATGTGCGGGCACAAGCTCAAAGAGCTCGGCTTCATGGAAGAGATCATCCCGCGCCACTTCAGCATCAAGAAGCCCGTGTTTCCGTTCAACAAGTTCCCGGGCGCGGACGTGCTGCTCGGCCCGGAGATGCGCAGCACGGGCGAGGTGATGGGCATTGATAAGACCTTCGGGCGCGCCATGGCCAAGGCCCAGGCCGGCGCGAGCCAGGAGTTGCCGCGCGAAGGCAAAGTCTTCATCAGTGTGAAGCGCAGCGACAAGCCGCGCATTCCGCCGATTGCGCAGAAGCTGCACGAGTTGGGTTTTGAAATTGTTGCCACGCGCGGCACGGCCCAGGCGATTGAAGCCGCGGGCGTTCCGGTGACGATCGTGAACAAGATTCAGGAGGGGCGCCCCAACGTAATGGACTTGGTGATCAACGACGAAGTAGCATTGCTGATCAACACTCCAAGCGGCAAAGACCCACGCACAGACGAAGCCAAGATGCGCAAAAAGTGCGTCATGAAAGGCATCCCGGCCCTGACAACACTAAGCGCCGCCGAAGCCGCCGTCCGCGCCATCGCCAACCTCAAGGGCCAGGACGAAGAAGTAAAGCCCTTGCAGGATTACTACAGGTAGGTCACATACCACAGGCGAGACGACGAGTTCGGCACTGTTTGCACCGCGTTTTGAGGGCAGCAAGTGTTACCACGTTGGACAAAGCGGACAGTATGCCTGACCGCGCTGCTTCTCGCTTGCGCCTGTTCGAGTTGGACGTATCGCGTGGGCAAAGGCCGATCACCCAACCCCAGACCCGATTTGTATGCACCTGATCAGGCTCTGATTGTCGAGTGGATACATCCCTTGGCGTGCAGAATCGAGTTCGAGTTCGAGTTCGAGGGTGAACTAGTCCGTGACTTGCTACTCGTCATTGAACCGGCCGCCGCCGAAAACGTGAAGGATGGCAAAGTGCAGCTTCCGCGCTGGATGTGGGAACATGGCGCGTCGATTGGCTGGCCTGACGGGCTTCCAGAGGTCTCCTACGAGGAACTTCACCCCCCAGGTAGCCTGATCCGTATCGACTACCCCTTGAAAGGCAGGGAAGTCGCTCCGGAAAGCGCTACGGGCCAGACGACATACAACGGCTACGTAGGGATTCCGAGGAGACCTGAATAGCCCAATGCTGCTAGGCGCACACACATCGATCTCTGGTGGTCTCTACAAAGCGCTTGAGCGTGGCGAGGAGATTGGCTGTGAGACGGTTCAAATCTTCAGCAAGAACCAGCAGCAGTGGAAGACGAAGCCGCTGAAGGATTCCGATGTTGATGACTTCAAGGCGGCCATTTCACGCACCGGCATTGCGCGCTTCTTCATTCACGACAGCTATCTGATCAACCTGGGCTCGCCGGATGACGCCAAGTGGCTGCGCAGTATTGACGCGTTTGTCGATGAACTCGACCGCGCTAACCGCCTCGGCGCCGAAGTGCTGGTGTTCCACCCCGGTGCGCACCTCAAGCAGATGACCGACGACGAATGCTGCGACCGGGTGGCGGACGCGCTCAACGAAATCCTGGACGGCTACAAGGGCAAGTGCCTGCCGGCCATCGAGAACACGGCCGGTCAGGGCAGCAACATCGGCTGGCGCTTTGAGCACATCGCGCGGATTATCGACGGCGTTGAACGCAAGTTGAAGATCGCGACGTGCTTTGATACCTGCCACGCCTTCGCAGCCGGCTACGACGAGCGCACGGAGAAGGCCTACGAGAAAACCTTCGACGAGTACGACAAGGTCGTCGGCATCAAGAAGTACCTGCGAGCGTTTCACATCAACGACAGCAAAGTCGAGTTGGCCCGTCGCGTAGATCGTCATGAAAATCTCGGCCACGGGCACATCGGCCTGAAGTGTTTCCAAATGCTGGTCAACGACAAACGCTTCGACCACTGCATCGGCGCGCTCGAAACCCCCATGGAAACCCACGGCGGGCACGCGGCAGACCTCACGAAATTGCTGAAATTCCGCGACGCCTAGTCCCAACCACAGTGTGGAGGATGCCATGACCACACTGCGCTACGCCATGCTGTCCGCTTTGCTGTCGCCGCTAGTGCATGACGAGGATGACAGTGAACAAGAGTCGGGAGCGCGAGCGACCGGTGGATGTGCGGAGAAGGACAAACCACCAACCAATCAGTGTGTTACTCCATCAGCCTAATTCTTGCGGGAGATCTACCCGTCGCTGCGCGACCATTGCTGCACAATCTTGCGCTCCGGGCTCTTGTTCCTAGCTTTCCCCCATGCCCGCGAGATTCGACAAGCTCAAACGTAAAGGCGTTGCCCAACGCGAAGAAGCCGCGCGTCCTATCAAAGACCTGCGCAAGCGCTTGATCAAATCCATTGACCTGCTGGATGCGAATCTTGGCGTGCCTGTCTGGGACGGCAAGAAAAACGCGCTGGAAGTGCTGGTCCTGACCATTCTCAGCCAGAACACCACCGACCCGAACGCCCTGCGCGGCTACGAAAACCTGGCGCGCCTCTATCCCGCCAAACACAAGTCCGGCAAGGACGCGAGCGCCCTGCCTCGCGACGCCGCCGGCAATGTGGACAAGGTTGCGATTCGACTCTCAGACGCCGCCAAGGCCGTCGAGCCGCCTGACTGGGTGCGCGTCGCCGAGTTGCCACAGCGCAAAATTGCCGACGCGATCCGCGCGGCCGGGCTGCCGGACAGCAAGTCCGGGGCGATTCTCAGCTTGCTTCACTGGCTGCGTGACGACGTCGGCGAATTCGCGCTTGAGCCCGTGCTGGATCAGCATGGCGAAGCGGGCACGGTCGAGATGCTGAGCGCGATTAAGGGCATCGGCGTGAAGACAGTCAGCGTGACACTCATCGAGGCCCTGGGCGCAGACCTCTGCCCCGTGGACACCCACGTGCATCGTGTGATCAATCGTCTGGGAATCGTCGACACCAAGACCAACCGCGACAAAACGTTTGCCCTGATCAAAGACATGATCCCTAAGGGCCGCGCCTTCGCACTGCACCACAACCTGCTGACCTTCGGGCGCACGGTGTGCACGGCCAAATCACCGACGTGCGGCGACTGCTTCCTGCGCAGGCTCTGCCCCAGCGCGAAAGTGTTTGCCTGATCACTCGACCTTGAGTTGCTTCAGCGCCGGGTCTTTCGGCAGGGGCCTCACCTTCTTCGCGCCGGTGTCGCCGCTGCTGATGCCGCCCTGCATCTGCATCAACTCCTGGCGCAGGTTCCAGTTCTGGTTCAGGAGTTGCATGTTGATGGCAACGCCGTAGGCCTTGCGGAACAGTACCCGGTCTTTCGCCCGCGCGGCGCGGCGGCAGATTTCCATGTAGCCCTCAAGCGCCGCGAGCCCGGCGTGCGTGGCGTCCTGGTTCGAATTCAGCTCTTCGAGCGCGGCAAACAGCGCGTTGCCGGCAAAGGCGTCCGCATAGGCGGCCCCCGCAGCCTTCGCGAGTTCCGCGTCATCCCCGGCGACAGCCTTGGTCAATTCATCCAGCGCTTCCATGTCACCCGTGCCGGCAAGAATGCCCATCAATGACAGCCTTGGGGCTTGGAACTGCTTGGGCAACTCGGCCGGTTCAAACTCGCCCCGTTTTCTGTCCACGGCGCCGCGCGCGACTTCGGGCTGCAAGCTCTTGTCACAGCGGCGCAGGGCCTCCATGTACACCCGCCGGACATTCGCATCGCTGTCAAACAGGCGCTGCTGAAACTTCTCCATGCCCGCCTGGGTCAGCGTCTTGCAACCCCGAAACAGCTCCGCCATCTGGTCGGCCAATCGCGGCGCGTTGCGCGCCCCGGTCAGTTTGTCCAGCGCGATTGCCAGATCATCGGCGGTCGCACGTCCGATCAGCACCGACGCCGCCAGCGCGTGGCGCGACACCTTCACGTCAAAAATCCCGGCCAGGGACTTCCGGGCGTTGTCCACCAGCCTGTCAGCCACGTCCGGGCGGCGCACTAACTCAAGGGCCGCCTCGAAGAACGCGCTGTCCAGAGGCTGAAACTCGCCGGCCTGCCAGATGGTCTCCAGTTCGGCGTCGGTGACATCCTCGGCCCCCGCGAACCAGCGGGCGCTGGTGGCGGCAAGCACGTCATCTTTGCTGCTGACCAGCGTTCCGACCCGCGCCCTGGCCACCGCCTCCAGCTTCGCGCCGCGGGCGATCCAGATCGCCGACATGAGCTCGAGGGTGTCGCCCGATTCCGCGATCACGGGGCTCAGTACATAGCCACGGGCCTCGTCGGACAGGCACGCGAGATACCTGGCGCCTTGCTCCATGACCGTCCAGTCGCGGGATTTGAGCAACGTCAGCGCGTCCTCGTGCTGACGCTTCCGCACGGCATCATTAACCGCGTCGTCGGCGCCCAGGGCGATCGCGAGCCACATGAGGCGCGCAAGCTCGGGTTTGTTGACAAACTGCTCGCGAATACTGTCAGCGGTTTTGCTGTCCGTACTTGCACCTTCGGCCAACAACACAGCCGCGCGTACAGCGTCATCGCCACCTTTCAACAGGTCGCCAATCAACTGGTCACCACAGCGACGCGCGAGTCCGCCGGCACCGCCCCCCGTGGTGATGTACAGAAAGTTCGTGCGCCCGATGCGCAGAGGGCGCGGCAGCAGTTGCTCGTCGGGCGGGACCGCACCGAGACTGACCTGGAAAAAGCGCTGCAGCGCGTCGCGCAGAAACACCACCTGCTCGACTTCGCCGTTCAGGACAATGTTGGCCATCGGCGTTTCCATGACGCGCTGAAAGCTTTTGCGCGCATCGTCAGCGACCAGGATGCGTACCCCCGACAGGGCCTGCACGCGCGCCATGGCGATGACCGGTGGCGCCATGATGCTGACCTGCTCGCTCCAGCCGCGCCACATGGGCTGCATTTCGCGCTGGTTTAGTTCGCGCAGGATTTTGGGATCGTCGATGCGAAACAGGTTGAAGAGGGCCGCCCGCCCGTGATCGTTCAGATGCTCCGATTCCGCGATCGCGCACTCGACCGCGTATGCGAAGTCCTCACCGATTGTGATCAGCGCGTTACTGGCCCGCACACGCACTTCCGGGTCGTCGTGTCCAAGCGCCGCGCGCAACCCCGGCTTGGCGTCATCACCGATGCCGACAAGCTGGCGACTGGCGCGCTCGCGGGTGCCCCAGTCATCGCTGGCAAGATCACCGATCAGCTTATCCACCTTCGCGTTGTCCTGCGCGAAGAGCGGCACGGAAAGCAGCAGCGCGATTGTCAGGACCGCCAGGCGCGGCATGTGATTACCTCAATGCACGAATTCGTACCCGCATAGTATGGAATCTCGCGCTCATGATCGACATCCCACAGCGCGAAGGCGGCACGACTGCCCGGCTTGATCACGCCCCACTCGTCGGTGCTCAGGCGCAGGGCCTGTGCCGCATTCACCGTAAACGCGGCGAGCGCTTCTTCGGGTGTGAGCCCGCAGTGCATCACCGCCAGGTTCATTACGAATGCCGGGTTCGCGACCGGCGAACTTCCCGGGTTGAAGTCGGTGGCCAGCGCGACCGTCAGCCCGGCATCGATCATCCAGCGCCCGTCGGCCCACTGCTGCATCTTCAATACGTACGTGCTGCCGGGCAGTAACACCGCGCAAGTGCCGTTCTTGATCATTACGTCAATGCCAGCCGGATCGAGGAACTCAAGATGGTCGGCCGAGTCTGCGTGATGGGCCGCGGCAATTTCGCCTCCGCCATCTTCGTGCAGCTGATCAGCATGGACCGTCAGGCGCAGCCCGAGTGCTTTCACCTTTTTGGCAAACTCGACCACTTCGCGCACGTTGAAGGCGCCCTTGTCGTGGAAAATGTCGGCGCGCTCGGCCAGCCCTTCCTTGACGACAGCGGGCAGAATTTCGTCGGTCACCAGTTTCAGGTACTCCGCGCGTTTCTTGTCGCTGCCGCGATACTCCATCGGCAAGCTGTGGGCAGCGAGGCACGTGCGGACCGTATGCATATCGACGGCTTCGCCTGCGGTGCCAATGGCGCGCAGTTGCCGCAACTCATGCTCAAGGCTCAGCCCGTAGCCGGACTTGCCCTCGACGGCCACCACGCCGTGGCGGCGCAGGCGTTGCAGATTGCGGGTGGTTTCGGCAACCAGCTTCTCATCGGTCGCTTCGCGTACGCCTTTAGTGCTGCTGACAATCCCCCCGCCGGCCGCGGCAATCTGCTCATAGGTCGCGCCCGCAAGGCGCATGGCAAATTCGTCTGCGCGCCCGCGCACGAAGGCCGGGTGCGTGTGGCAGTCAACCAGACCGGGTGTCAGCACCAGGCCTTTGCCGTCAATTCTCTCGGCCGTGTCAAACACGGCCGGCAAACGGTCGAACTCGCCGATCCAGGCCACGCGCCCATCCTTGACGGCGACGACCGGGTCGTCATTGAGCACGTTCAGGGCGCGCATGTTCTCCCGAAGCAGCGGCCCGGAATTGTCAGGCGCGCACGTGACTACACGTTTGAGGTTTTCGATGACGAGCTTGTCCGAATCGATGTGCATGGAGAAATGGTCGGTAGTACCGGTTGGGCGGTCAAGTGCACAATTGACAACTGCTTGACGCGACGACGCCACGAAAGACCCGTTGCGTCGTTGCTATCGTGGCGTCGTTGCGTGCTGCAGTTATCCCTTGACTGCGTCGACGACTGACGCGGCAAAGATTTCCACCGCCTTGTCGGCTTCGGCTTCGGTGATTGTCAGCGACGGGCAGAAGCGGATGTTGTTCGCGCCGCAACCCAGGATCAACATGCCGCGCTTAAATGCCGTTTGCTCAACGGCGTTTCGCAGGGCGGGATCTGGTTCTTTGCTGTCGCGCGACTTCACGAACTCGACGGCGACCATCAGCCCGCGCCCGCGCACTTCGCCCACGCGGTCGCAGGTCCCGGCCCATTCCTTCAACTTGCCGATCAGGTGGCCGCCGACTTTGCCGGCATTCTCGACCAAACCTTCATCCAGCAGCTTGATAGTCTCCACGGCCGCCGCGCACGCAATCGGGTTGCCGCCGAAGGTGCTGGCGTGTGTGCCCGGCGGCCACTGCATTACGTCCGCCTTGGCGATCACCGCACCGAGAGGCATACCGCTGGCGATGCCCTTGGCGCAGGCGATGATGTCGGCCTCAATGCCCCAGTGGTCGTGCGCGAAGAACTTGCCGGTGCGGCCCATGCCGGTCTGGATTTCGTCCACCACCAGCAGAATGCCGTGCTTGGTGCAAAGCTCGCGCAGCCCCGGCAGCCAGTTGTCCGGCGGGACTACGTAGCCGCCCTCGCCCTGGATGGCCTCGACGAAAATCGCCGCAACCTCATCGGCGTTCACTTCGCGTCTAAACACCGTGTCCGTCAGGTACTTCAGGCAATCGTCCGCCACTTTTTCCGGTGTATCCAGGTGCGGCGCAGCGCGGTACGGGTACGGGTAATTGCCGTGCACGACGGCAGGCATGATCGGCGCGAAGCGCGTGCGATGTACGGCCTTGCTGGCCGAAAGCGCCATGGAACCGTACGTCCGACCGTGAAACGCCCCCCGGAAACTGAGCACCCACGGGCGCCCGGTCTTCCAGCGGGCGAGTTTAATACAGGCCTCAATCGCTTCGGTACCGCTGTTGCAGAAGAAGACTTTTTTGTCCGACTTGCCCGGTGTGCGCTCGGCCAGCATCTTCGCCAGCGTACTCTGCAGCGGGTAATAGAAATCCGTTCCGGACATGTGCTGGAAGTTCGCGGCCGCATCCTGAATTGCCCTTACGACGCGCGGGTGGCTGTGCCCGGTGGCGTTGACTGCGATGCCGGCGGTCATGTCGAGAAAGACGTTCCCGTCAACATCCTCCGCGGCGAGCCCGAGCCCGCGCACGATCACCATTGGGTAGCCGCGTGTGTAGCTAGACGAGATATACTTGTCGTCGGCCTCAATGACGGCCTTGGCCTTGGGCCCGGGCAGGGGCATCTTTATGTCGGGAACGTTGCTGTAGGGCATGGCACTCTCCAACCCGCAAGAACAGGAAGCGCGCATGAGTACCGTTTTATGGGAGCGCAAAGTCAAGGGTTGTACACTGACCACCGCGCAGGGTGACCTGACCGATGAGCACGTGGACGCCATCGTCAACGCGGCCAATGAACAGCTTCACCACGGGGGCGGCGTGGCGGGAGCCATCGTGCGCGCGGGCGGGGCCAGCATTCAGGTGGAGAGCACGGCCTGGGTCAAGCAGCACGGCAAAGTCGAAACAGGCAGTAGCGCGATCACGGGTGCGGGCGAGCTGTCGGCGAAGTATGTGATTCACGCGGTTGGGCCGGTCTGGGGCACGGGCGACGAGGTGGCGAAGCTGGAGAAAGCAATCCGCAGCGCGCTCAATCTGGCCGAGCAGCACAAGCTGACCAGCATCAGTTTTCCCGCCATCAGCAGCGGCATTTTCGGATTCCCCAAAGAGCTGTGCGCCAAGACGTTCTTCGATACCATCGAAAACTGGCTGGACGAGAACCCGCAGCGCAGCCTGCAAGCCATCCGCTTCTGCAACCACGACAACCCGACGGCCAACGTCTTCGAGCGAGAAGCCCGCCGCAGATTCGGCTGAAACCTGTATCGTGCAATCCACGTCGAAGGAGCAGGGGCATAGGATCTGGACACAGGGCCCGGGGAAGCCACCGTTTCCCAAGCCCCACCTAAGGAGATGCGATGACCAAACTGATTCTCGTGCTGCTGCTGGGCGGGCTTGGCGCCGGCGGCGTGCAGTTACTGGACATCCCAAGCAACGAGCCCGCCAACGAATTCGTTCGTCTGCAAGGCTGGGTGAAGAAGTGCGAAGTCGAAGTCAAGGAAAGCGCGCCGCCACAGTTTGACCTGAAGCTCACGGTCCCCATGCCCACGCCCGGCTGGGAACTCAAAGTTGACGAAGTCACCAAGCCTGACGGGCATGGGCGCATCATGGTCAAACTGACCGGTACCCCGCCGGAGGGCGTTGTCGCGCAGGTCGTCACCGACACGGACCTAACGGCATCCCTGGGCAAGAAAATGGCAAATCGCTACAGCGTCGAAATCTGGTACCGCAAGAACACGGAAAAGACCTACCAGCTCCGGGATGTTATATTGTTCGACGCTCGCTAAGCCTTTTTGCCCGGCACGACATCGGTGCAACACCTGTTCCAGCAGCAACTTGCGCACTTGTGGGCGGGTTTCTGTCAGACGCCCGAGTGAAATGCACGGATTGCTGGTGAACCGAACCGCCTTTGCTTGCGTAGTACAGGTGTGAGCAACCAGCTTTGAGTGCAGTTGCCGTGTCGCAGTTACCGTAAGGAACACCGCATGAACTCGCGAAATGACCGCATCCTCCGCTACTGGACGCGCCTGTTCTCGTGCGCCGGCGTGATCGCCCTCTCTGTCATGCTTGCCCGCGCCCCACAGGCGCAGGACGCGCCGGACAAAGACCCGGCCCGCGCCACCAAATCGGAGCGCCTTGAAAAGCTGGCGGAAAAACAGAAGGCCGCGCGCCAGCAGCTTGAGAGCCTGCGCGACCGTCTGGAGAAGCTGCTGCTTGAACTTGAGCAAAGCGACGATCTGAGTGAATTGCGGCGCATCCCGCACATTCAGGCTGCGCTGAATCGTCTCAACGAGTTGAAAATCGAAGAGGACATGGGCACCACGGAGGAAAACATCCGTGACGGGCAGGTCCGCACTGCGCTGGCCAAGGGCAAAAGCCTTGAGGACGCAATCGCCGAGATCATCGACATCCTCGAAAACGGACCCAGGATCGGCGAAGACGAAAAGATCAAGGCAACGCAGGAACAGCTCGCGGCGCTGAAGGCCATGCGTGAAGAGCAGGAAGATATCCGCACCGACACCCAGGAAACCCGCAACAACGACAAAGCTCGCCGCCTGAACGACATGGAACAGTCGGTGCGCAGCCTGAAGGAACAGCAGGAGAATCTGAAGAGCGAAACCGAGCAGTTGCAGTCCCGCCGCGAGAAGCTCGAACAGCAGATCAACGATCTTGAGCGCATTAAAGCGGACCAGGAGCGCGCCTCCAAGGACCTTGAAAAGCGCAAGGCCGAAGAAAAGGACAAGCAGGGCGAGCACATCGCCAACCTCGAGAAGGCGCTCGACGAGGTCAAGAAGCTTGAACAGGAAGCCAGACAGGCCAAAGAGAACGACGAAAACCTCAAGGCACTCGACCAGGTCGGCAAGGACCTTGAGCGTCTGATGAAAGATCAGGCGGACGTCGAAAAGAACAGCGAGAAGGCCGGCGAGCAGGCCAACCAGAAGGCGCTCGACGCCCTCAAGCGCGCGGAAGAGGAACAATTGGAGGCGTCGCGCGCCACCAAATCCGAAAACAACCAGCGCATGGGCGCAAACACCCAGCTTCCCAAAGAGGTCATGGAGCAACTGGAGGAGAAGCAGCAGGAGGCCGCTGACGCCATCCAGCAGGCCCAGGAGGCCCTGAAGGATGCACCCCAGAGCGTCGAATCGCGCAAGACAAAAGAGGCACTCGACAAGGCCGAGGCCAAGAGCAGCGAGGCCGCCGAAGCCCTGAAAGCCGGCGATTCCGATAAAGCGGAAAAGGCCCAGGACGAAGCCAACAAGGCGTTGAAGGAAGCCCTCGAGCAACTGAAGCCGTCGGCCGAAAACAACAGCGACCTCAAGCGTGCCCGCAGCGGACAGGAAGACGCCCGGGAGAACGCCGAGAAACTGAACAAGGACCTGAAGGCGCTGGCCAACCAGATCGCCAAACAGCGCGAACAGCGCGGCGAGGAAAACGCCGACACGTCCAACAGCGCCGACAACGCCGACGAAAAGCTTCAGGAGGCCCAGCAGGCCATGGACAAGGCGCTGGAGAAGCTCAACAACGCCGAAACCGACAACGCCGAAGCCGAAATGGCCAAGGCCATGAAAGCCCTCAACGAAGCCCAGGCCGAGCTCAAGAACAGCGAAGGCATGGACGCGGAGGGCAACCCCGATTTCAGCAAGGCGGCGGAGAAGCAGGCCGATCTCGCCAGGAAGCTCAACGAGCTTGGCGACCAGGTATCCAAGCTGCCGGAGCCAAAGGTCGACAACGAAGGCATCAAACAGGCCC
This sequence comes from Planctomycetota bacterium, assembly GCA_019912315.1. GTDB lineage: Bacteria > Planctomycetota > UBA8742 > UBA2392 > UBA2392 > JACKID01. The sequence continues at coordinate 18,134 of JAIOJA010000073.1, read as the reverse complement.
TTGAGCGCGCACGCGAAAGCGCCCAGCCGCTCAAGAAGTCCGAAGACCGTATGTTGCGCAACACGGCCGAAGCGGCCGACAAGACCATGGAGCGCCTGCAAAAGGAAATGGAAGCCAACGATGGCGAGGCTTCCGCAGAAACCATGCGCCAGGCCTCCGAAGCTGCCCGCGCCATGCAGCGCGAAGCCGAGCGTGCTCCCGGCGCCGAAGCCCAGAAGGCCGCCCGCGACGCCGAAGAGGCAGCCCGTATGCTTGAGGAAGCTGCCGACGCCAAGGAAGGCGCGCAACAGGCGCGCGAGGGTTTGAAGAACGCCGGAAAAAACGCCGAGAAAGCCTCCGAAGCGATGAAGGCCCAGGACGGCGAAGCCGGGGTGCAGTCGGAAACGGAAGGGCTTGATCAGCTCAGTCGTGCCCGCGAGGGTTTGCAGCGTCGCCTTGACGCGGAACGTGGCGCCAAGGCGCTTGAGGGCGCCGGTGAAAACCAGGAAGACATGGCCCGGCGCGCGTCGGAAACCGCCGAAGCCCTCGACAAGATGTCGAAGGAAGGCGGCAGCGCCCAGAGCCGTGAGAACAACAGCGAGGCTTCCAAGAGCGCCGGCGAAGCCGCCAAGTCCATGCAGGAAGCGGCGGAGGCCCTGAAGAAGGCCGCTGAAGCCAGTCAGGGCGGGCAGCCCCAGAATGGCGAAGGCAAGCCGGAGGGCGGACAGCCCCAGAGTGGCGAGCAGCAGCGCTCCGAGCAGATGCAGAAGGCCCAACAGGCGCAGGCGCAGGCCCAGAAGAAGCTCGATGAAGCGATCGAGAAACTGAAGCAGGAACAGGGGCAGGTGGACAAGGCCCAGGCTGAGGCATCCAAGAAGCTTGCCGAGAACCAGGACAAGATTGCCGAAGGCGCCAAGAACCTGTCGGAGCAACTCGAAAACCCGCCCGAAGGCGAAGATCTCACGCCCAGTGAAAAGGAAGCCCGCGATGCGCTCAAGCAGGCCGAAGAAGAAATGAAGGAGGCCTCCGAGGACCTGAACCAGTCCAAGCCCAGCGAAAGCGGCAAAGACCAGCAGGAAGCGGTCGATAACCTGAACAAGGCGATTGAAAAGCTGCAGGAAGCGCAGAACGAATCAATCGATGAGAAGGACCGCCGCAAGTTTGAGGAACTGGAGGAGCGCCAGCGCGATCTGGAGAAGAAGCTGGACGAGTACAACAAGAACCCCCAGAACGCCGAGAACCCGCAGGCGCAGAAGGCCGCACAGGACGCCCAGCGCGCCATGAAGAAGGCACGCGAGGACCTGAACAAGCAGAACTCAAGCGAGGCCGAGCAGCAGCAGAAGGAAGCGGAAGAAAAACTCGAAGAGGCGGAACAGGCGCTCGAAGAGCAGCTCAACCAGTACGTACAGAGCCAGCAGGAACAGATGCTGGTGGAAGTTGAGCAGAGCCTGAAGGCCATGAAGGAAAAACAGCTTGATGTCAACGACGACACCATCGAGCTCGACCTGGCGGTTCGCCAGCGCGGCGACTGGAACCGGGCGCTGAAGACGCAGGGCAAGAAGCTGTTCCGGGACCAGGAGGAAGTGAAGAAACTGGCCGACGAAACGCTTGAAGCCCTCAAGACCGGCAACTACGGCGGCTTCACGCGCAATATGGAGCTGATCAACAAGCTGCTGCTCGAAATCATGGGCGAAATCGAAGGGCAGAACGTCAGCGAAGGCGTGCAGCTTGACCAGCTTGAAGTAATCGAAAAACTCGACCGCATGATCAACGCCGTAGAAGGCGAGCGCAAACGCCTCAAGGAAAACCGCGAGCAGCAGCAACAGCAGCAGGGCCAGCCGCCACAGGGCCAGCCGTCACCAGACCCGCTGGTAAGCAAGCTCGCGGAAATGGAGTTGATCTACGAAGAGCAGAAGGCTCTTGGCGACAAGATCCGCAACCTCGGCGAAATGGCCAAGGATTACAACCGTGACGACATGCCCGACTACTACCGCCGCCTCTATGAGCGCTACTCGGCCGAGCAGTCGGAATTGAAGAAGGCCTGGGACGATCTGCGCAAACAGATTCCGGGCTACACCGAAGACTAGGAACCAGCCAGGCTGATGAAGCGTTCTATCAATGGCAGCACACCAAGGAAGAAGACCATGAAGAAGCTGATGCTCGCAATCGCCGTTTCTGGAATGCTCGCCGCGCCGGCGCTCAGTGCTCAAGAAGGCATCGAAGAGCCCGCGAAGTCGCCCCAGGAGATGATGGAAGAGCTGCACAAGCTCATGAAGAAGGCCAGCGACGAAATGAGCGAGCTTGAATCGGAACTCGCCAAGGCGTCGCTCGATTCGCCCAAGGCTGACGTGGTCGCCGCGCGCATTGAGGAAATCCGCAAGCAGATGGAAACGGGCAAACTTGATGAAATGCCTGAGGGGCTGCGCAAGTACATCGAAGAAAACCCCGAGGAGTTCGCCAAAGAACTCGGCAAGTCGAAGGAAGAGGTCAAGGACATCAGCAAGTCCGGCGACGAGTTGGTTGAGCTGCTGCGCAAGAACCCTGATCTGCTGAAGAAACTGGCCGAAAATCAGGAAACGATGGAACGCATCGTCGAGCGCCAGAACGAAGCGGAAAAGAAACTTGAGGAGACTCTGAAGAAACAGCAGGACTCCGCCGAGGCTGCCAAAAAGAACGTTGACGAATCGCTGGAACTGGCGCACGCCATCAAGCAGCAGGGCCAGGGTCAGGGCGAGGGCAAGCCCAAAAACGACAAGACCCAAAGCAGCAACGACCCGCGCAACCAGGGCGAAAAGCCGGGTGACCCGAAAGATCCCAGCAAGGGTGCCGAAGATCAGTACCAGCCGGGCGAAGGCGAGATGGACCGCAACGACCAGACCGAAGAGTACGAGCGCGGCAAGGGCGATGGCTTCCAGGCTGACAAGACGGGCAAGGACATGGGCGAAGGCGCAGGCAACGAAGGCAAGGCCGAGCCCGGCAAGTACAAGGGCTTCTACAAGAAGTGGGCCGAAGAAATGAAGAAACGTTCCGCCGAGCGCAAGGAAGACTAGAAGTACGACAATCGTCGTTTCTCAATGGTCAACGGAGCGATCCGTTGGCCATTGCCGTTTGCGATGGACGGATCACACTTGACCGAACATTGTCTTGAGCGCCAGCGACTTCACGTCGAGCATCGAAACGGTATCCGGCAGTTCGCCGTCGCTCGCGATCACAGGCCCGTCCAGCGGATCATCCGGCGGTAAACCATGACTTCCACGTACGATTGACGCGTCAAGAGGGCAAGACCTGAACCGGTAACGGAAGCCCAGCTTTTTCCGCATCAGCGTCGCACCCATGCCGGCCTTGCCGCCGGACAGGAAGAGCTCGCAGGGGTCGTAGCCCGGCTTGCGGTGAATGTCCACACTGCGCGCGAAATCAGGCGCCTGCCCGTCATCCAGCCAGTACGGATATGCAAACCACGCGTCAGGCGCGCTAAGCACCACCAGTTCACCGGAGCGTTCGTGGTCAATTTGCAGCTCAGCCTGTGCGTCCCGATTCAGCGCGCGCGCGACGCCGTCTGTCGCCTCAAGCTGTCGCCGCACGGGCGCTATGTCAGCGGGGTCTTTCACGTACACGTGCGCGCACTGGTGGTCGCAAACGGCGAACGCCCGCGATTCGTGAACGTCCAGCATCTCGCCGAACGGCCCAGGGCGAACACGCAGGAATCCCTCTCGCCGCAGCACGCGGTTGATGTAAACGGGCCTGCGAACCGGCTTCAACCCATACTCGCTGACAACCAGCACTTTCGCGCCGATTTCCGCTGCGGCGTCCAGCACAACGCCCGCGCACGCATCCACCTCGCCCATCAGCTTCGCGTCGTCGGCGTCGCCACCGAGTCGCTGGTAGTCGTAGTCCAGATGCGGCAGGTAACACAGCGTCAGCGTCGGGCGCTTTTCGCGCATGACGTGCACGGTGGCGCGCGAAATCCAGTCGCTGCTCGGCAACCCGGCCATGGGGCCCCAGAAACCGTGAAACGGAAATGCACCTAGCTCGGCCTTTAGTTCATCGGCCAACTCCGGCGGCTCCGTCAATATATCGAACTCTTTGCTGCCGTCTGAGCCGTAGTGCGGCTTGGGTGTACACGACCAGTCGGCGCCACTGCCCTGGTTGAACCACCAGAACATCTTGGCGCAGGTAAAGTCCTTGTCCTTTGCGCGAGCGGCGCGGTAGATCGTTTCGCCCTGCATCAGGCGGTTGCTTTGCACCCAGTTGCGCACTTCGCCCAGTTCGCGCCAGTACCACGTGTTGCCTACGACACCGTGCTGCGCTGGCGCGAGGCCCGTCAACATACTCGCCTGCGCTGTCATGGTGACCGCGGGAAACACGCCGCCGAGCGGCTTGTGCACCAGCCTTGCCAGGCGCGGCGCGTGCCGCATCAGGCGAGGTGTCAGACCTACCACATTGAGTATTGTCAGGCGCTGCATAGTGCCGTTTTACAATGCGGGCCGCCGTCGTCGCGTATCTGTCGCGTAACTATGGCGGACATCCTTGGTTCGATCCGCTATGATACGGCGGGAGTAAGCCATGCGAAAACTGCTGGTCGTATTTATCGTGCTGGGCGCCGTCATGAGTACATCGTCCGCGCAGGACGCGTCGCCCGAGACCCGCCTGAAGGAGCTTGAACGGCGGCTAAAGAAGCTCGAAGACGAGGCGGCTGACCTGCGCCGCGAGATCGAGAAGCTGAAAGGCGAGTCTTTGCCGGAAGGCGTCCTGTGGCAGCTCGACATGCGGAGCGACCTGAAGGGCAGCGGCGCGATCGCGGACCTGGATGGCGACGGCAAGCTCCAGATCGTCTTCGGCAGCTACTTCGGCGAGCAGCACCTCTTCTGTGTGGACGCGGCGACGGGCTCGGTGCTTTGGAAACACAAGTCCGATGCCGGGCCACTGGACGCCAGCGTCGCGATTCACGACTTCGATGGTGATGGCAAACTGGAAATCTTCAGCGCCGATTCATCGAGCGGGCACCTGTACGACCTCAGCGCCAAGGGCGATCTAAACTGGAAATTCAAGCTGCCCAACAGCACGGACTCGCCGCCCGCGATCGCTGACCTGGAAGGCGACGGCGTCAACGAGTTGATCGTCGGCAGCATGTGGCAGCGCGACGGCAAAGGTGCCATTGGCTGCTACACGGCCAAGGAGCAAAAGCTGTTGTGGGAACGCAAGTACAAGGGCTGCATCCAGAGCGAGCCCGTGCTGGTTGACCTGAATGCCGACAAGGTGCTTGACGTAATCGTGACCACCTGGCGCGGCGACAACGGCATTCACGCGATCGACGGCAAGACCGGCGACGCGCTGTGGACGTTCACGACAGCAGGCGACGACAAGTCGATGGGCATGTACCACGGCGTTGCGCTCAGCGGCGACGAGAAGACGATTTACATGGCGACCTGTCAGGGTGACGTCTACGCCCTTGACCGGAAGGGCAAGCAAGTCTGGCACAAGCACTACGACGACTACCTGTTTGCGCCCATTACGGTCGCTGACGTCAATGGCGACGATCGCGAAGACCTGATCTTCGGCGGGCGCAGCCTTTACTGCCTGGCTGCCGATGGCGCGCAGCAGTGGTCCGTCAAGCTCGACAGCAGCCTCGACCGCGGCGTGGCGGTCACCGATGCCGACGGCGACGGGGACATGGACGTTCTGTTCGCCGACCATCGGGCGCTCGTCGCCCGCGACGGCAAGAGCGGCGATGAAACCTTCCGATTCGACGCAACATACAAGGGCGAACAGTGGGAAGATATTTCTTCGGCGCCGCTGGTAGCGGACTTTGACGGTGACGGCCTGTGCGAAGCGTTTCTCGTCATCGGTCAGGGCACATCCACGGACCAGTTCAAGAACAATTACGGGCGCGCCGTGGCCGTCAAGCTGAAGGGCAAGGGGCCGGCGTGGACGACGTTCCGGTCAAACCTTCGCCGGACAGGCAACCCGAAGCATAATGATTGAAGCGCCCGCTCAGGCACTGTCTGACAATTCGTTCGCCGCAAGCCCGTGCGACACCCGCTCGGTGGGCAGGGTCGCGGCACGGGCATTTACGAGACAGAGCTCAGGTGGCGGCAAGCCTGAATGCTTCCCGTCAGAAAATCCGTCAGTTGCGCGACCTGCCGCTCGGGCGTGGTGTTTGACACCAGCTTCGAACCCGTCAGCACCGCACCTGTCCAGCCGCGCCTGTGCCAGATGCCGCCGCTACGCAGGGGCGGCAGGTCCCCCTCGGGCACGGGCCACGGAGTTACATAGAAATACGGCTGCCGGAAGCTGCTGTCTCCCGGCGACATCCCGACCCCGATACTGCGACCGTCCGCAAGTTCAATCACCGTCGCGACATCAAAGTGATGCGGCCAGCAGCGCACCTTGCCCGCCTGCTTCTCGCGTGCGGCGAACATCTGCAAGGCCCGGTCCGCATTGGCGAACCAGCGCGCGAGTTCGCCCAGCCTTTCGTGGTCCAGCTCAAACTTAGCGCCGCCACCCACCGGGTGTTCCGGCATGTCGTAGCCCGGACGTTCGATTCTCGGCCTGCCTTCGAGTCCGGCTTCTTCACGCAGGCGGTCCTGCAGCCATTCGATGGCGTCCGCGAAAGTGTGCCCCTCAAGCGGTAGCGTGGCGTAGTCGTCGCCTTCCTTGCTCATCAGGCACAGTGTCAGGTCGCGCAGGCGCAGCCCCACCCGAAACCCGCCCGGCATCTGCTCGCCTACCAGTGACTCCAGGCGATCAAGCCACTCCACCGACGTATGACTGTCGTCGGGCGTGGGTTTGATCTGGCTGTACCCAGCCGCACCCGCCACCTGCAACGCCCAGTGTGCCTGAAGACGGGCATCCCCGAGGGCATCCGGGGCAACGTCCCCGAGCTTGATCCAGTTTCCGCGAAGCAGTTCGTTGAGGCTCATGCCGTCTCCGTTATCGTTGGCGCGCACTCCGATTGTGATCTTTTTTATGGGAGTCTCAACCGGGCACCAGACAATCGACTGCAATTGCCCATCCGGCACAGCGCAAGCCGCCTACGCGCCTATAAAGCCGTGTTTGTTTTGCGGACAAGGCTCTTTAATCGCAGAATACATTGAATCTCTGAACTTCAACTATTTGCAGCATTCAGCCAGGAGGCACCCCATGCTGAAGAAGCTCTTCGCGCTTACGGTACCGCTGGTGTTTCTTGGCGCGTCTGCGCTTACGGCACCCGGCTGCGTTGAGGGCGGCGACAGCACACCGACGCCGCCACTTCAGGAAGAAGATTTGTCCCCGGTAAGCAACCTCAGCCAGGACGAGCGCATCTTCTTTCTGTATCGCACCCACTTCGGGTTCAGAACTTCTGAGTTGCAGCGCCTCAACCAGATGGGCTACGAGAATTACCTGGACTGGATGCTGACCCTCAACACCGACCCGACCCTGGAGCAGCAGGCCATTGCGGCAACCGTCGCGGACCCGGATTTCCCCAGCAGCACCGAAATTGCCCGCTGGTGGGAATGGCTGATGGTCCACAATGACAACCCGTTCCAGGAACTGCTGGCGATGTTCTGGCACGATCACTTCGCCACAGCCACGGATGTCCTCGACGCCCAGAACATGTACTGGATGTTCGACCACATCAACTTGTGGCGCAAGAACGGCACCGACAACCTCGGCGATTTGCTCTACAAGATGGCAAACGACTGGACGATGCTGATCTGGCTTGATGGCTATGTAAGCACCGCCAACGCCCCCAACGAAAACTTTGCCCGTGAGTTCTGGGAACTCTTCACCCTCGGCGCAGACAACGGCTACACCCAGGCGGACATCGTCGAGGCCAGCCGCGCCTTCACCGGCTATCGCCGCATTCTGGTACCCGATCAGGCCGGCCCCGGGCGCGACCAGTTCGTGATGACCTTTCAGTCCAATCGCCACGACAACGGAACGAAGAACATCTTCGGGCTGCAACTGTTCGGCAACGGGCAGCAGGAGTACCAGGACATGGTGGACCTGACCCTGGCCAACCGCCCGGTCGCCGAGTTTATCGTGCGCAAGGTCTGGGAGCAGTTCGTCTACACCAATCCCAGCCAGAACCTGATCGACAAACTCGCCGATGAGTTCCGGCAATCGAACTACAACCTGAAGGGGCTGTTTAAGCGGGTGTTTCTCAGCACGGCCTTCTTCTCCGCTCGCGCTCGCGAAGGAATCATCAAGAGCCCTGTTGAGCACCACATCGGCTTCATGCGCACCACCGGCCTGGAACTTACCCCCAGCCGTATTGACGGAAGCTTGAATGATACAGGGCAGCGCCCCAGCCAGCCGCCAACTGTGAACGGCTGGCCCAGCGGCGAGTTCTGGCTATCCAGTCAGGCCATGCTTGAGCGCTCGAATTTCCTGCGCGACTGCGTCTACTACTCCCATGAGTCGCCCCAGTCCGGGCTTGATGTCGGGCTCGCGCTCGTGCCCGCCAATCGCACCAACGACAACGAGGTCGTGGACCACCTGGCTTGGTTGATGCAGGTGCAATTGCAGCCGGACCAGCGGCAGGAATGTATCGACTACCTGAACACGGACCGCAACAGCAGCGGCAACTTTGCCGACCCTTGGGACTTCAACGACGCCGTGGACCGCGACAAAAAAGTCCGCGGGCTTCTGTACATTCTTGGCCAGCACCCCACGTACCAGATTCGATAAGGAGAGTGCTATGGGCAACGCCGTAAACAAATCGCGACGCAATTTCCTTCGGGTCGGCGCGGCCGCCACGGGCGCCGTCGCGCTTGGCGCCCTGGACAGGGACACGTCGCCTCTTTCCGGCAAACGGGCGCACGCCGTCGCGATCCCGAACCACAAGCGGTTGATTGTCATCAACATGCTCGGCGGCAACGACTGGCTGAACACGTTGATCCCCGTGACGGGCAGCGTGGCTGGCCTCTACCTTGCCCAGCGCCCCGGAATCGGCTTCACGCAGGGGCAGGGGTTGGCGCTGACCGGAGGTCCGGGCGTAAGCGAGTACGAGTTGCACCCGTCCGTGCCGAATCTGCAGTCCATGTGGAACGCGGGCGACGTGGCGTTTGTGCAGAAGGTCGGCTACCCAAGCCAGAACCTGAGCCACTTTGTCAGTGAAGATATCTGGAGCTACGGCGCCCGTAACGGGATCAGTTCGCTCACGGGGCTGGCGCCGGGCTGGGTGGCGCGATACGGCAACTTCGACGCCAACAACCCCATGAGCCTGGTCTCCATCGGCGTTGGGCGTCGCCTTGATTTCGCCGGCGCCAACGTAAGCCCCTTCCTGGTAAGCAGTGTCGCGTCGTTCAACTTCGATACCGACTGGCACTACAGCCAGAACCACGCCCTGCGCCTTGAGGTTGTCCAGAACATCCTGGCCATGCAGGACCCCGCCGGGCTGCCCGGGCAGGTCGCCGCGTCCGCCGAAGCGGCCCACGTGGCGGCGGCGCAAGTTCAGACGGAAGCGGTCAACTACGCGGCGTACGAGACGGCCAACAGCATCCAGTATCCCCTGCGCCCAGGCTCAAGTACCAGCCTGACGAACATGGGCAGGCGTATGCGCGACATCGCCCTGCTGATTTACGGCGGGTTCGACACCAGCGTCTTCTACACCGGCTACGGCGGATTCGACACGCACTCCGACCAGGCGGCACGGCATGCCAGTCTGTTGCAGGAACTTGATGACGCCCTTGGCGTGTTCCGCCAGGACGTCACGACTCAGGACGCGGGAGGCGGCAGCCCGAATATCTGGAACAACCTGGCGATCGTCGTGATCTCCGAGTTCGGGCGCCGGAACTTCGAAAACGGCAGCGATGGCACCGACCACGGGCACGGCGGCTGTGTGATTGTCGCCGGCGGCGCGGTCAACAACCCGGGCATCCACGGCGACGCGCTGGTTGACGCCGACATGAACGCGAGTCACCTGCCCTATTCAACCGACTTCCGCGACATCTACCGCAACCTGCTTGGTCCGCACATGCAGTCAACCAACGTGGCGCAGATTTTTCCCGAAGCCCAGCCAATTAACTCGACGATCAGCGTGATCTGATGAAACGACTCACATTGTGTTTCCTGATAATTGCCGCGCTGCTGGCCGGTTGCGCCGGCGGCGATGACGGCGGAGGCGGCGGCTCCGGCGGCGGGGGTGGCGGCATCCCGGATCCCGGTCCGCGTGCCCCCCTGCCGAGCGCATGGGTCGACCTGGACTACTACTTCGGCGTTGAGCTGATCAAAGGCGGGCTGAACATGCCCGTCAAACTGGCCCAGGCCCCCGACGGGCGCCTGTTTGTAAGCCTGCTGGGCGGCGAAATTGTCACCATCGGAACCATTCCGCCATACAACCAGACCTCATGGGCGACGCTGTCTGTGCTGGGCGGCAGCGAACAGGGGCTGCTCGGTATCGCCCTCTCCCCGAACTTCGCCAGCGACGACTTCGTCTACGTGATGGCCTGTGTACACGACATGGCGGGCGGCACGGACGAGCAGCAGGTGATCCGCTACACCGACAGCGGCGGCATCGGCACCGGCGCGACAGTAATTGTCCAAGACCTTCCAACAGCCAACGTACACAACGGCGGCGCCATTCGATTCCTGAATGACGGAACATTCGTAATCAGCGTGGGCGACGCCGCCAACATGAACAGCGCGCAGACCAACGGCTCACTGGCCGGGCGCGTCTTGCGCTACGACACCACTGGCAACGCGCCCGCCGACAACCCCTTCACCGGCATTGACCAGTTCGAATGGTGCCGCGGGCTGCGCAACAGTTTCGGACTCTGCGTCCACCCGGGAACAGGTACCCTGCTGGGCACCGAGAACGGGCCCAACAACAACGACGAACTGAACTATCTGGTGGGAGGCAAAAATTACACCTGGCCTGATCCACACGGAACATATGGCTCGACTGAAGGCGTGCGCATTCAGAACTGGGGCGCGGTCATCGTGCCCACCGGCTTGACCTATCACACCGGCACCACGTTCCCGCAGGGGTACGCGGACAATCTGTTCGTATGCAGTTACGACGAGGTAAACATCCGTCGCATGGTGATGGACGGCAGCCCGCCCGTGAACATCGACACCACGCATGTCTTCGGCGAACTTGACCCGACCGGAAACGCCAACAAGCCGCTGGATATCATCCAGGGCATCGATGGCAGTCTTTACCTGTCAACATTTACCGGCATCTGGCGAATTTACCGCCGCACCGGACCATGACGTCCCGCGACCCGGACATCCAGCGCGAGTGGCAGCGCCTCTTCGACCGTTTTCTACGGCGCCTGTTAGAGCTTGAACCCCGCTCCGTTCTCGATGTCGGCTGCGGGCGCGGCCTGCTGGTACATGAACTGACGCAGCGCAGCATCCCCGCCACGGGTGTAGACACCAGCGCGCCGGGCGACGACCCGCAGATCATCCGTGCCGATGCCGCGAAACTTCCCTTCGATGACAACAGCTTCGACTGGGTGACACTGCGACATGTCCCTCACCATCTTCCCAATGTGCCGGCGGCATTGCATGAGTGCGCTCGTGTCGCCCGCGCCGGGTTGTTGATTGCCGAGCCGTGGTTTGACTTGGACGATCCCATTCAACGAGTAAGCGAACGCTGGGACCGCTGGTGGAAACGTCAGCACGAACGGGCCGGCGACGTTCATCGACCCTGTATCCCGCTCAACGAACTGATTGCCGCCCTGCCCGGCGAATTTGAAATCGAGTACGAGCACTACCGCCATGTCGCGCACATATCGGCGCACGCGATCGATGTGTTGTCGCAGCCGCTGTTGAACGCGCTTCCCGAAAGCCATTCCGACAGGACCGAGTACGCGGGCATCGCGGCCGAAATCGCCGATCGCGGTTTCACCTACAACGGTACGCTTATCCTGACCGCAAGTCAGACTGCATGAAGGATTAGCAGGCCTTTTGCACGCAACCGGATAGGCAGATCACGAATTCGCACTCCACTGATGTGAGCGCCGCGCGCAATGGAGAAGCCACGCCAAACAAATCGTGGGCGCCACGGTCAACAAGCCGCGCGAAAAGATCCCTGAACAGATCGTGAAACAGGCTCAGAATGCTGCGTCCTCGATTATCAAAAGTTCTTCCACTTTTGCCAAACACACTGCCGGTTGGGGCAAATGCGCCGCACAATTATTGAGTCAGTGCAAGCTGTTGGATTCGGTCCCACAATTAAGGAGAAGCACATGGCAGTGGCAAAGAAGAAGGCAGCAAAGAAGCCGGCGGCGAAGAAGAAGCCCGCGGCCAAGAAGAAGCCGGCAGCGAAAAAGAAGCCGGCGGCCAAGAAGAAGCCCGCAGCGAAGAAGAAGACAGCCAAGAAGAAGTAGCCAGCAGTTGACAGGTCAAGGCCCCGGGAGCATCCGGGGCCTTGCCGTTTTAACGCTTCTAATATGAGAGCGCGAACAGGACTTCGGGCGCGCCATCTTTGCCGCTGTAGATGCACTTGCCCTGCTTGTCCCGCGCGTCAAAGGGAATGCAGCGCACGGTCGCCTTGGTTTCTTCCTTGATCTTGGCTTCGGCCTCGCGATCAGGATGAAAGAAGGCGCGCACGAAGCCGGGCTTGTCCGCGAGAATCTTCTTCATCTCGTCGTAGCTGCCCACATGGTGCGTGTTCGCATCGCGGAAGGCCTTGGCCTTGGCGAACATTTCCGCCTGGACGCTTTCGCTCATGCCGCGCAACCAGGCCGCGGAAATGTTCTCAAGCTTCACGACATCTTTGCTGCGGTCGAGACGCTTTTTCACAACCATCGCCTCGCCGTCCACGTCGCGGGGCCCGACCTCAATTCGGAAAGGCACGCCGCGTTGCTCCCAGTGGAACTGTTTGTCGCCGGGGCGGTTGTCGCGCCAGTCAACCAGCACGCACTGGCCTGTATGCTTGTCGAAGAAATAGCGCGTGATGTCGCCTGAGGACAGCCGCTTCTTGCCAGCTTCCACTTCTGCCTCGCCGCACAGGGCACCGACCACGCGGTCGATGTAGGCCGACACCTTCGCCCGTTCTTCGTCCGTCTTGAAGATGGGAATGATCGCCACCAGGTTAGGCGCAACGCGGGGCGGCAATACCAGCCCCTCATCATCACTGTGCATCATGATCAGCGAGCCGATCAGCCGCGTGCTCACGCCCCAGCTCGTCGTCCAGCAGTGCTGTTCCTTCTGGTCGCGCCCGGTGAATTTAATGTCAAACGCCCTGGCAAAGTTCTGGCCCAGGTTATGGCTCGTCCCGTTCTGGAGCGCCTTGCCGTCCTGCATCAGCGACTCGATGGCGTAGGTCGTCACCGCGCCGGGGAATTTTTCACTGTCCGACTTGGGACCCTTGACCACGGGCATGGCCATGAACTCTTCGACAAACTCGGCGTAGACGTCGAGCATGCGCAGGGTCTCTTCCTCGGCCTCTTCGGCAGTTTCGTGCGCCGTGTGCCCCTCCTGCCACAGGAACTCGGCCGTGCGCAGGAACAGGCGCGTGCGCATTTCCCAGCGCATCACGTTGGCCCACTGGTTGATCAGCACGGGCAGGTCGCGGTAGCTCTCGATCCATTGCGCATACATGTGCCCGATCACGGTCTCGCTGGTGGGGCGGATGATGTAGGGCTCTTCAAGCTCGCCGGCGGCTTGCAGCCCGCCCTTGCCGTCCTGTTGCAGCTTGTGGTGCGTGACGACGGCGCACTCCATGGCGAAGCCGTCAACGTGCTGGGCTTCCTTGGCCATGAAGGACATGGGGATCAACAGGGGGAAGTAGGCATTGGTGTGCCCGGTTTCCTTGAAGCGACGGTCGAGGTCGCGCTGCATGGCTTCCCAGATTGCGAAGCCCTCAGGGCGAATCACCATGCAGCCGCGCACGGGCGCGTAGTCCGCCATCTGCGAGGCTTTAATGACATCCAGGTACCATTGCGAATAGTCTTCCGCACGTGTTTTGATGTTTTTTGCCATGTGTAGTCGTCCGGTTTGTGTTGTGCGCTTCCAGCCCGCATCGGTCCCAGGCGTCCCGCCTGGGACTGCGGACAAGATGTCCACACCACATCTCGGCGGGATTGTTCCTGAAATAGCCCCCAAAGCAAGGCCGCAGGGACATCAAATGGGAAACAGGACCGGATTCACGGTCGATGGCGGGAGGATCGGGACTGATGAGTCATGACGTCCATGCAAGCTAACGTACCCGAGTTTCTTGACACGTCAACAGCACGAATCGACTTGCGTCGCGCACCGCCGGTGCCATCATCCCGGTATGGAGAACAAAACGGTCATCGTCACGGGTGCAGGCGCCGGCATCGGCCGTGCTACTGTGCTCGGGCTCGCGAACACCGGCGCACACGTTGTTGTTTCGGCGCGGTCCGAAGCCTCGGCCGGGGCTGTGCTGGATCAACTCGTTCAGTCTGGCGGCAAGGGCGAAACGCTTGTGATGGACCTCGCTTCTCCAGAGTCAATCCGCAATGGCGTTGCCGGGTTTCTTGAAAAGCACGAGCGTGTCGACGTGCTGATCAACAACGCGGGCGTCTGGGCCGGTGAGCGCGTGACCACCGGCGAAGGCTTTGAAGTCACCTGGGGGGTCAACGTGCTGGCGCCGTTCCGCCTGACCCACCTGCTGGGCGACGCACTCCGGCGAGGCGATGGCAAGGTGATCAACCTGTCCTCCTCGCAGCACTACAAGGGCAACATCCACTGGGACGATCTGCAACTTCACCAGAACTACAAAGGCGAGCGCGCATATCAGCAAAGCAAACTGGCCATCACCATGCTGTCCGCAGAGCAAGCGGCGCGGGACGCCGACCTGAAAGTAAACGCCGTCCACCCGGGCGTCGCGGGCACGGACCTGTTCCGGAACTTCCCCGCATTCATTCGCTTCTGGATCAACCTGCTCATGAGCACGCCGGAAAAGTGCGCGCAGCCGTCATTGATGCTCGCAACCCAACCCGAGTACGCAGAAACCACTGGTAAGTTCTTCTACAAGCGAAAGCTGCGCGAGCCGCACGCCATGGTCAATGACACAGACGCGCGCAAACGCCTCTGGGAAGTGGTTTCCAAGCAGGCAGGCATTGATTGAGCCGGCATGGTAGGCTCGGGGTATTCAATCCGGAGAGCCAATGCTTAGCGACGCAAAGTTCGAATTCGTTAAAATCACACTCAACAACTGGGAATCGCTGGGCACGCCCTCTGTCTCCCGCGCCGGTGAGCAGTTCGGTGACCTGCTGGCTGAAATCCGGGAAGCCGCCAGCGGCGTGACCGACGCCACCGAGCTGGCCAGCAAGATCGGCGACAAGATTCCCGACGACATGCGTAAAGGCGTCGCCAACATTCGCAAGCAGGCCGGTCCATCGCCCAACGAGCTCACAAAGCTCAAGGATCAGCTGGAAGATCAGCACGCGATTGTGCTGCAAGGCATGGTCGACGGGCATGATGTCGGGCTCCCGAAGCTGAGCGAGCCCTGGACCGACGAAGTATTCGTCGCCTGGATGGCCCAGATTCCGGTGATGCCGGAACCCTTTCTCACACTCATGAAAGACGTCAAAAAGTGGTGGAACGAAGTCGGAAACATCCTCACATGAGCCGTTGGCATTCTGCCCACGGTGGATAGTCTCAGGCGACTCACACGTTTCGGAACACTGCGATGGCTCACGAAAAGATTAATGCAGCGCTGGAGGCTTTCTACTCGGGCGACACCGCGGGTGCTGAGATCGCGTTGAAAGAAATCGGTGGCGGCAAGCTGGAGCCACCAACCGGGTTGCAGCCACTGGACGAAGCCGCATTCTATGAAGGCATTGGCGGTATCGCACTTGCGCGCGAAGACGCCAAAGTCGCTGCTGAAGCATTTCGGAAGATGATTGAGCTTGAGACCAAGGGCGAGGCCGACGCCAACGGTCACGCCACCTCATGGTCGAAGCTGGGGGAAGCGCTTGCCAAGACTGACGCGCTGGATGAAGCCATCGAGGCGTTCGACAAGGCCGTCGCCATGAAGAAAGACTGCGCGGCCCCGACTGCGAGCACTCTTAACCTGGTCTACAAATACGCCGAGTGCCTGTTCCACGGCGGCAAGTACAAGGAAGCTGGCGAGCAATTCGGCAATGCGGTGGAGCTAGCCAAAGACGCGGGCGCCGACGACGCGACCCTGGCAACGCTTGTTCTCTACCAGGCCGAAAGTCTAAAACACAAGATCGCACCGATGCTGGCGAGCGTGCGGATTCAAAAGGGCATGGAAGGGATGGCCCCTCCGCCGCAGCTTGCGGTGCTGGAAAAACAGCTTGAGGCGGAGTCGGCCGAAGGCATTGAGCTGTACCGGCGTGCAAAAGAATTGGCCGAGAAGGCCAAGATGCCGCAGGGCTTTCAGCTCCAGATCCAGCGCAGCATGAGCGAGGCCTATCACGACGCCGGGCGTTACGTGAAGGGCGTCATGCAACGTAAGAAGCTCATCAAGATGGCCGAGGAGCAGAAGATCAAGCCGCTGGAGCTTGGCTTCATGTACCACGGGCTCGGCGAATCGCAGCGCGAAATGGGCCAGGTGCCGGAAGCGATCGAGAGCTACCGAAAGTCGCTGACACTGAAGGAAAAGGGCGAGGCCGACAAAGTCAGCCTTGGCAAAACCTGGTACTCCATGGGCGAGTGTCTGGCTGGCGGCAACAAGTGGGACGCGGCCATTGACGCATTCACCAAGGCCCGTGACCTCGAAGAGTCATCAGAAGCCGAAGACGAGAACCACAAGGCCCGCCGCAAAAAATACTGGAACACCCTGGGGCTGGCCTTGCAGGCGCACGGCAAACAGGACGAAGGCAAGGCCGCCATCGAGAAGGCCGAGTCCATTTAGCCTGAACGAATCGCGTCAAAGCGCGTTCAAAGGGTGGCGTTGACCCCTTTGGCTGCCCCGCTTATCGTATCGAAATGCCCGCAAACCTTGCCAGTAAGCTTGCCACGCAGCTATCACGCGCACTGATCGGAAAACCCGAGGTGGTGCGTATGTTGCTTACCGGGTTGTTCGCCCGCGGGCACGTGCTGATTGAGGACCTGCCCGGGCTCGGCAAAACCACGCTCGCGCGGGCATTGGCCAAAGCTGTCGGTTCCGACTTCAAGCGAGTGCAATTCACACCGGACCTGCTGCCCACAGACATCATCGGTACCAGCGTTTATCGACAGCAGGACGGGACCTTCGAATTCCGGGAAGGCCCGATTTTCACGAACATACTGCTGGCCGACGAAATCAACCGCGCCACGCCGCGTACGCAGTCGGCATTGCTTGAGGCCATGAGTGAGCAGCAGATCAGCGCCGAGGGCGAGACCCGCAAGCTCGCCCGCCCGTTCTTTGTAGTCGCCACGCAGAACCCGATTGAGCACGCGGGCACGTACCCGTTGCCTGAATCCCAGCTTGACCGTTTCATGCTGAAGTTCGACGTCGGTTACCCGACCGCTGACGACGAGAAGCGCATTCTCTTTGATCACGCGTCGGGGGATACACTCGACCACGTGGAGCGCGTACTCAGCCGGGAGGAGTTGCTGGTAATCCAGGAAGCCGTCAAGAAGGTACGGGTGGAGCCCAGCATCGCGGACTACATTCTTGAGATCGTCAACGAGACGCGTGTGCACCCGAAGCTGGTCAGTGGCGCCTCACCGCGCGCGTCTGTTGCGCTGTTCCGGGCCTGCCAGGCGCTGGCACTGATCGAAGGGCGGGAGTTTGTGGTGCCCGATGATGTCAAGGCGCTGGCCGTACATGTGCTGTCGCACCGCGTCATCGAACGCGCGAGCTTCGACAAGCGCGGCGGAAAGTCAGGTCAGGAAATCATCCGCAAAATTCTGAGCAAGGTCGCCGTAAGCGCCTGACGTAGTGACGTACAAACAAAACCGGGCTGCCGCGAGGCAGCCCGGTTTCATTTGTACGTACCGCCCGCTACGTTGTGCGGCGGCGGGTGAGGGTGACCAGGCTCAGCACGCCAAGGATCGCAAGCAGGGCGTACGGTGCCGAGCCGCCTTCCGATGCACAGGCGTTCTTGTTCTTCGCGCGACCGCCTGCGCCCAACAGCGAGCCCGAGATCACGATGTTGTACTGCCGCTCGTGCGTCGCGCCGCCCGCTTCCTCCACACGGATCGTCGCCTGGAACACACCGCCGAAGCCGGTCGGGGTTCCGTCCAGCACGCCGCCCGGCGAAAGGCTCAGGCCCGCCGGCAGCGTGCCGCTGTACACCGACCAG
>JAIOJA010000072.1 GCA_019912315.1 Planctomycetota bacterium | reverse complement strand
CGCATCCACAGCGGGATCGGCTATATGACCCCGAAAGACTACGCAGCATCACACAGTAAGGCCGCCACAGCGTCGTGACGGCCAATCATGAAGGAAGAAACTCTAGTTCCGACTGGCACGAAAAATGACCCTTGCCAGCGGTATTGCCAGCTTCCCAAGCATCGTACCGTCGTACGCATACACAGTTACTGCCGGTTACAGGGAGCACGTATCTCTACCTGTTCGAGACCTTCGCCTGAGGCCGGGAGAGATACAGGACGTCACTATAAAGTTGTGGCTCGGCGGCTTCATTGAGGGCTACGTGCAGGATTTCGACGGCATACCCATTCAAAGTGCCACCATCAGGGTGTTTCGCCGCTACCTCGAGAAGTATGACACCGACGTCAAGGTATCAAGCGGCGGATTAGGCAGTACGGTTGGGTGGATACAGGAACGGATGGGGGCGACAGACGAATCCGGCTACTTTCTTTTGGGACCCTTGCTGCCTGGCGAGAAGAAGGTCGCGGTCGATTGGTCGGTGCACACGCAGGTACTGAACGCCTCTTCCAAATCAGTCGTAGTCGAGGGGAAAACGACCGACCTTGGGGTGATCAGGCCAGAGTTTCCTTCCACTACAATCCGTGTGCGGTGCGATGGCTTCGAACGGCCGGACGATCTGCACTTGGGATTCAACGCAAGACCGCATTCGGAGTATCTCGATTTGGGCAGTTCCGGGGGAGTAGATCTCGCAGAGCATGACAGCGTGGTCATTCACAACCTCCCGCCGGGCAAGGTTTCGATTACCATCCGCTCCTGGTCGAACCGGACTGAATTCGTGAACCAGACATTCGAGATTGACGGTACCCAGGAAAACTTATTTGAGATTGTACTCACGGAACCTGGCGAAGAAAGTCCGGTTCGTCAAAGGCTGGTGATTAGTTTCGATCCTCCTACAGAAAGGAACGAAAACCTCGGGTTTGCTGTCATCAGGCCGAATAGCGCATCTCCGCTCATACGCTACTCTATGGGAATGTACCCGCCGTCCGAACAGCATGGAGTCTTTGGCGCAAAAGGCGGCGTGTCGTATCATGTGAGCGAGTACGGTGAATGCGCGGTCTGGGCAACGAATGGAAAGATGACCGCCGTGACACGCACCATTTTGAGCAAGCCCGACTCGGACAATCACGACATTCCGGTAACGTTGCAGTTCAGTGAAGAGGCTGGCGCAATGTTGTTCGACGTTAGGACGCCCGAAGGTATGCCCATCCCAAATGCGCGTATCTCGTGGTACTGGGATGATGGGCATTTGGAGCATATGGAACACAGTCCGTTCCTTGTCGGAGATACGGCAAAGGATGGGACGGTCTTGCTAAGTGGCTTCCCAGCCGGACACGAAAGACTGGTTTTCAGGGTGGGTGCGCCGGGGCGCCGGTCGAAGGTGATTCGTACGACATCGGGTTCGGCCTTGAGTTCGCCGAGACGAGAAATCGTGAACATGGAACCAGGCTAGAAGCGGTCTCAAAAACATCCAAGCTGACCTTTCCCCCGAAAACTGGTCCAGGTTGATTGATAGTCTGGAGTGGTTGAAGGGAGAAACAGCATGGCAAGGAAACGGTTCAAGCCCGAGGAGATCGTGGCGATTCTGCGCGAGGCGGAACGCCTCGGCAGCGTCCA
>JAIOJA010000071.1 GCA_019912315.1 Planctomycetota bacterium | reverse complement strand
ATGGCAAGCGCAGCGGGCGCAGTCGCGGCATCGGCGGGATTCAAGGCGGCAGCAGTTTCACGTTCCATGGCGTTCTCCAAAAGGGACGCCATCAAGCTAACATGGCCTGCGACACAACCGGACGCTGGTGGTCATGCAGTTGCCACGATGCTAGCGCAGGCAATTTTTGCGCAACCACCTATCCCGGGCGCGCCTCCGTCGCCGCCGGAGCCACCGGACAATCTTCCACCTGCAGGCTTTGGACAAACGCCCGCCGACGGATTGGAACCGGACGAAAGCGGGTGTGCCACTTTTGATGGTGGCGGGCAATATACCTTTAACGTAGGGGCGTCCCAGTACACACTTACCATCGCTCAGGTCGACGGTGATTGGACGGGAACGTTTGATGACGGCAACGACCAAACGGAAGACGGGGTAAACATATCACCGGGAACCTATGCCGACGTTCACGGAGTTCGCATTTACGTTGGAACTCGCGGCGACGACACATATGCGTCCGAGTTTACCGGCCCGAACATCATTCTCGGCTTTGGTGGGAAGGATCACCTTACGGGGAATGAATCCAGGGACTTTATATTCAGCGGGTCTGGAACAGGCGACAAGCTGTACGGGCAAGACGGCGATGACTTTCTTAGCTTGTCCGAAAGCGAAGGAAATGGATTAGCCGTCGGCGGCGCTGGCAGCGATCACATCATCGGGTCTTCCGCGAATGACACTTTGTATGGCGATGACGGTGCCAGTCAGTGGGGTGTCGGCGCAGGATTGGATTCGATCTGGACGGGCTTGGGGGAGTTCGACACTGTCGACGGCGGGCCCGGATCCGACACAATCTATGTGACGGCGGCGAACGGAAGCTTTGTCGGCGGTGGAAGTGGAGACACATTTTACATCTACGCTGGGGGCGGAACGTACTGGGGAGACTACAAAGAAGATTCGTGGCTTGACGAGGATGACTACAACGCCAATCCCGAAAGGTGGAAGTCAGGGTTCAATGGCGACAGCCAGAAGGATGCACGTCCCGGGCAGGACTACTTTCACGTGTATCGGACTGACGGTGCGTGCGACTTCTATTGCGGTCCGGAAGGTGACACTGTCCACTTTGGTGGCAGCTATAAAGACGACATCTGGGGCCAGGGTGGAGGCGATGTATTGGACGGTGGACCCGATGAGGACGAAATCATTGGTGGTGACGGAGCCGACATGATTTACGGCAACTCGGGCGACGACAAATGCTACGGAAACGACGAAGAAGACCAGATCTGGGGAGGGAGTGGGGACGATAAACTCTCCGGCGGCGAAATGCGGGACTGGATCTGGGGCGACCTGGGCGCAATCGAATTGGGTGCAGTTCCTGAGGACGGGCTGGGCTACAACGACGTCATTGATGGGAAGGATGGCAACGACTACTTGTGCGGCAGCTGGGGGAACGACGACATTCACTGCGGAGAGGGAACGGACATTGCCTTTGGAGAAGAGGGGGATGACAAACTACATGGTGATAGGGGTTATGACTATCTCTACGGCAACACCGGCAACGACACGTTGATTGACCACAGCGTCGAAATCGACACACTGATGGGCGGAGTAGGCGCAGACAAGTTATCGTGCTGGGATAACAAAGTCGTAAACACGTCAAACGGGGTAGATATCGTACGTGGTGATGATGGTGCAGACCACGGTGATAAGTTTTGGCTGGATGATGCCGATGATTGGGATGCGGACTACGATCCCGAACTGACCAGTCCGACATTGTCCAACTGGGATGGCGAGATTCCAGAACGGCCTAGTGACTGGGGTCAGGTACCGGCCGTGGTTTCCGTTCCAAACGACGCGTGTAAATAGTCGCACAAGAGTTTGTTCATGAAGTTCAGGATTCTACTGGTAGTTATGATCACCGTTGGTTTAGGGACAGCAGCCTATGTACTGCTGTCCCCGGGCCATGGTCGGTTGCCGGGTTCGTCGAATTCCGCTGACTTGCTAGAATCTGCTGGGTCGGATGATTTGGGTGATGATTCACATGGAAGCGGGACTGGAAACATTCCTGAAGCCTCGCTAGCCGGCGACGAGAAGCGTCAGAACCAAACGGGCGACCCAAACGACGGTTCGGCACAGCAAACAGGGTCAGGATCCAGAACAGACACGAAGCCCGTGCCACCAGTGACTTCGGAAGTGCCCAGATGGTACAAAAAAGTTGATGAAGGTTCATACTCGCCGGTAAGCTTGCCGGACCCTGGCTATGAGCGTCCGTGCGCTTCCTACGTGCCGACGTTGTCTGATTCGTCGCTGCAGTCAATGGTGGCGAATGCGGAATCGATTTACAGTCCTGCAGGTGCGGCTCTCTTTATCATCCGACTTGTACCGGTAGGCTACGATGCACAAGACGCAACTCCGGCCATTGAGATTGTTGACATTGAGACCGGCGAAACGTGGACAGCTAGCGGCCTTCCTACGATTGAAGGGAGCACCTATTCGAGCCGGCGTAGAGCCACGTATATCTTGGTGCCACATCGCCCAGCTGCAATCTTGCTGGTGAGAGCCAGATTAGGTTCGGGGCGAGGAACTTTGTTGTTCCGGCCAGACTTCTTTCAAGCTCGTGGCGGGGGAGTCTCCCCATCGGGCTTTGTCGAAAGAACCGGAATCGCCAGCGAGAAAGGTAGTAGCAAGGCGCTACTGAAGGTGTTGTGCTTTGATCCGGAACGCTCAGATTTTCAAGGAAGTGTCATAGTTCGGGACCCTGATGGGGAGCCGGTCTCCGATGCGCTTGTGGTTAAGGATGGTCAGATTGTCGGACGGACGGACAAAACAGGGAACTCCCAAGTATACGGTTTGCCAGAAGGGTGGGACGCCGCGCAGAATTCAGTTGGCGTAGACAACGTAGTGTCAAGGTACGCGGTGTGGCGTCGGGGTTATACTCCACGCTTTGTTGCAACCGACGCTTTCATGAATCAGTCCTTGGTTGAAGTGACATTTTCCAGACGGGAAGTATTTGTCGGGGGGGGGGTACTCAAAGGACGCCTGCCGGATGAGCGCCAGCTTGCGCTCGAGTTCAACGCTCCGGTGGTGTATCGACAGAGTGGCCCAGGGAGTAAGTCGCTTTCGCTTGCGATGTCCGAGTGGCGCTACAAGAATTTTCCAGAGATGTTTTTCACCGGACCCTTAGATGACCTTTACTTCGGTCCGCTGCACAAGATTCGAGATACAACTCCCGACGAAGTGCGTCACAGACAGGAGGAGTGGAATCGAACGATTCTTGAAACGCGCTTGCGGCCGCTGGCGGAAGCTTGTGGGCAGGAAGATCCCGACTGGCAAGAGTTTCAGGAATGGTATGGCCACATGTGGCGGTTAGAAGGCTCAAACTTCAGCGCAGTGCTGCCCTTTTCGGGTCGGTTTTTGGTGGTAATCGGTCGGGATAGTACGGGAGACCCGGGCGTTTCTCCCGAACCTGTCCAGACTCACGTTGTTGAGGTCGATGTTCGGAATGGGATGAAGCCGATATTTACGTTGCGTGCCCGTGATTGAATACGGGCGTCTGACGGCGCATCTCGGCGCGAAGACTCCATAAGCACCAATTCCGGAATGAGGATTAGGCCGCGTTGGGTGGGCCGTCCCAGCGTCCGCTGTCGGGGTTGCCGCCGCGTTTGCGTTCCAGCAGGCAGATGTCGATGTCGGCGTTGCTGCTGGTCAGGCGCAGGATCTGGTCGATCACGTTCAGCACCGGGCGCTTGGTGCTGAAGTCCGTGCAGATTTCCGGGCTGCCGGGCGGGTTCATATGGAACACGCGGCGCTCGCCGGTCGCGTGGAAAATGATCGCGACATAAAACTCGCGACCCTCCTGCGTCCAGTCGATGATGTCGCGCATCGCGTCCGTGCTTTTGTAGGTGTTCTTCAGGCGATTGCGCCACTTGCCCGAATGGGTGGCAGCGGCTTGCGGTCGAGTCAGGAAGTAGATTTTCTTCATGGCGGCAGTCCCGGTGATTGATCGGACCGCCCGCCCTGAATTCTTCAACTTTTCCGCAATGACGCAGAGGTTTCAGGTTCAGGTGTCGGAGTATGCTACCTGATCTCTGAAACCTTCCCCTGTCCGCTGATTCGTCCGTATAACTTTCCATAATATGAAGGAACTGTTCACGCCCCTCGAAGCAAGACAGCGCCACCCCATCCTCGCGTTTTTCGCGCGCAGGCCGGTGACCGTGGCCGTACTGCTGGTCGCGACCGCCGTGCTGGGCATGATCAGCACCAACCTCATGCCTGTTGAACTCCTTCCGGCCGGTGTTGAGGGCAAGTCTCTTAGCGTCGAGGTCGAGTACAACCGCACGGGCGGCAACGTGTCGCCCATGATTGTCGAGAAGGAAGTCACGCTGTTGGTCGAGGCCGAGCTTTCGACAATCTCCGGTATCACCGAATTGACCGCGGTTTCCCGTGGCACGGAGTCCGATTTCTACCTGAGTTTCGACAAAGACCGCGACATGGATGAGGCCTACGCCGAAGTCTGGGCCGCGGTGGAGCGCGCACGCCTGCGCCTGCCCGATACCGTTGGTCGCATCCAGGTCAACCGATCGAGGGGTGACAGCTCATCCTGGCCTGTCGCGTTCGTGAACTTTTCCTGGGACGACGGCACCACCGACCCGTACCTGAAACTCGAGCAGAAAATCCAGCCGCACCTGGAATCAATCGAAGGGGTCGCAAGCGTCAACTTCTTCGGCACGCACCGGAAGTTTCTGGCCGTTGACCTGGACCCCGAGAAGACGCGCTCGTACGGCATCAACCTGGCCGACCTTCTGCAGCGCCTGCGGGGCGACAATTTCCGCGCCCCGGCCGGCAAGGTAACCATCGAAGAGGGCGACGGGAGCACGCTGAAGCAGAGCCGCGACGTGTACCTGGTGGCGGATTCGCGATTCGCCAGCGTCGAAGAAATCGAGAACCTGCCCGTGCGCCCGGGGCTGCGCCTTTCCGACATCACGCGCCACGGCGTCGAAGGCGGGCGAGAGCACAAAGGCGTATACGAGACCGTCTCCGTCAGTACCTACGTCCGCGTCAACCGACAGGACGGTGCGACCGCCATGGTGTTCAAAACCGGCGACTCCAACACCGTGGATGTCGGCAAGAAACTCGCCACGGGGCTTGATGAGTTGCGCAACAACCCCGAAATGTCGGGGTTTTCGATCCGTGTCCCCTGGAACCAGGGCGACAGCATCATGGAAAGCATAGAGAACCTGCTGTGGACGCTGCTGTGGGGCGGTGTATTGGCATTCTTCGTACTGCTGCTGTTCCTGAAAAGCTGGCGCCTGAGCCTGATGATCGCCCTGTCGATCCCCCTTTCGATGACCATGGCACTCGCCGTCATGTACTTCGCCAACGAAACCATCAACCTGATGGTGCTGATGGGCTTCACCCTCGCGGCCGGCATGTTGCTCGACAACAGCATCGTGGTGGCGGAAAACGTATTCCGCCGTCACAGCCTGGGCGAGGAGCCGTATGCGGCGGCTGTGCGTGGTGCGGGTGAAGTGGGGCTTGCGCTGATCCTGGCAACCAGCACGACGGTGATCGTGTTCGTGACGGTCGTTGCCATGCTTGATGATGAGATGCTGGCGCATTTCATGGGCAAGATCGGCTTGCCAGTCTGCCTTAGTCTGGGCTTCTCGATCCTGCTGGCCATCGGCGTGATCCCCATGACCATGTACCGCATGGGGATGCTGAAGAAGGAGCAGAAGTTTCCGCTGCGGCGCTGGTTTGTCGCCCGGCGCTCAAAGCTGACGCGGCGGTGGCGCGCCGGCGGGGCCATGCGCGTGGTTGTTCTTCCGGGTATCGCCCTGTGGGAAGTAATGGCGCTGTTCGTGGGGCGCAACAAGGACGGGCTGCCGGGCACGCCGGTCGTGGACCGTCTGGCCGGTTGGTACGAGAGCACTATCCGCGCGATTCTGCCATTGCGCTATCTGCTGACGGCCCTGGTACTGAGTCTGACATTGTTCGGCGTGTTCTGGGTCTACGGCGCGCAATCGCGCACGGACCGCAACCAGGGCAACCGTGACAGCGTCCAGTTACGCATGAGCTTCGATGACGGCTCCGACATCATGGTCAGCAAGCACGCCCTGCGCATCACGGCCATCGATCCGGGCTCGGCGGCTGAGCAGGCCCGACTCAAAACAGACGATTACATCCTGCGCTACAACGACCGCCCGGTGGATTCCCTGGATGACTTGCGGCGCCTCGAAGAGTCAGTCCCGCCCGGCGCCGTGATTCCGGTACAGGTCGCGCGCGGCAAGCGAACGGGAACGCTCGACATCGTGAGCGGACCATCGGGCATTCATGGCGAGATGATGGATACGGAGCCGTTGCGCGACGCGATCTGGACGACCTACGTGTTCGACGTTGAGGATATTCTGCTCGGCACGGAAGGCGCCGCCGAAAAGCGCCGCGCCGCCATTGAGCAAGGCATGGACGAGGAGGAAGCCAAGCTTTTGTACGGGCGCACACCTGACGAAGCTCGCGAGTGGTTCGGCATCAAGGACCTGAGCACCAGCTTCAGCGCGGGGCGCGCGAACTTCTGGATTTATCTGGACCCGGAGCGCGTAGCCCAATCGGGTGACTTTTACAAACGCATGATCGAAGCCATGCCCGAGCGCGCAGGAGTAGACGTGCGCGGCGAATTTCAGGGTGGCGACAGCAGCGTCAGCGAAGTGTCGGTGCGCATCAACGGCCCAGACACTGCCCGGCTGGTGCAACTGGCCGACGAAGTCATTGTGCGGCTATCGTCGGTCGAAGGGCTCGAAGGGCTGCGTATCGACGCCGATGAGGGACTCGACGAAGTGACCATCGGTGTGGATCGTCAGCGCGCCGCCGCATTCGGTGTTGAGCCAAGCGTGCTGTCCCAGGTAATCGGTTTTCAGTTGTCCGGCACGAGCCTGCGCGACTACCAGAAGGGCGAGAACCTGTTGCCCCTGCGAGTGCGCTTCGCCCCCCCAGCGGACGCGGGCGGCAACCCCCGCGACCCCGGATTGCAGGATGTCTCGGAGACCCGTGTTGCCACCGGCGCGGGCGCTTCGGTAGCCGCCAAAGCCATGACAACCACCAGCGGCATGGCCAAGTCCAGCGTCGGGGAGATTCGCCGCACCAACCGAAAGACCAGTCTGCGCGTCGTCGGCACAACCAGCAGCGAAGACCTTGAGCGCATTCAGCAGCAGGTGCGCAATGCGATGCAGGGCGTGAAATTTCCGCCGGGCTATGAGCAGGAACTCGGCGGGCGCTTTGGTGATTTCGAGGGCCAGTTCACGAGCCTCTGGACGAGCCTGCTGTGGGCGGCGGTACTCGTCTTCCTGGTGATGTGCTTCCTGTTCGAGAGTTTCCTGAAACCTGTCTGCATCCTGATCGCCAGCCTGCCGGGCGCGATGCTGGGCGGTTTCGGGTTGCTGTACGTGACCGACACACCAATTGACGGCATTACAATGCTCGGGTTGCTGGTGCTTGTCGGCGTCGTGGTCAACAACGGGATCGTGCTGGTGGACCTGATCAATCGATTGCGCCAACAGGGAGTGGGCAGAACCGAAGCCATTGAGACGGGCTCACGACAGCGCCTGCGCCCGATTATTCTGACCAGTCTCACCACAGCCTTCGGGCTGGTGCCTATGGCGATGGGTGACGCGAAGTTCGTCGGCATGCCCTACTACCCGATGGGGCGCATGGTGCTGGGGGGCATCCTGTTGAGCATGGTCTACACGCTGGTACTTGTACCGCTGCTGTACACGATTCTTGACGACATCGGCGTCGCCGTGAAATCCTGGGTCGCCGTAATCGTCGGGCGCAAACCCGCGGGCGGCGGTGAGTTGGCCCCCGAACCCGCAAGCGCCGACTGACCCTTTTCCTGCAACCGGCCCTCGTTATCATTCCGCACGCTTTGCTGCTTGTCGTCCGCACGGAGATGGGCACAGCCTATGTACTGAAAACGCGTAGCGTTTTCAGAGGGCCTTCGATCCGGCAGAGCATGGCCCCGAGACATGGGGCAGGGAGACAACCATGCCAGCTGAAATGCCGCCCCGGTTCCAACCGGGCACGATCGAGTCCAAGTGGTACTCATTCTGGGCGGAGCACGACCTGTTCAAGGCCGTGCGCGACATTCGCAAAAAGCCCTTCACGATTATGATTCCGCCACCCAACGTGACGGGTGCGCTGCACATGGGGCACGCGCTTAACAACACGTTGCAGGATGCGGTGGCCCGGTTTAAGCGCATGCAGGGTTTTTGCGTGCTGTGGCTGCCGGGCACAGATCACGCCGGCATCGCGACCCAGGCCGTGGTCGAAAAACGACTCTTCACGGAGCAAAAGACAACGCGCCAGGAGTTGGGGCGGGAAAAGTTTCTCGAAGAGATCTGGAAGTGGAAGGACGAGTACGGCAACCGCATCCTCAACCAGTTGCGCAAACTCGGCGCGAGCTGCGACTGGTCCCGCACACGCTTTACCATGGACGAAGGCCTGACCCGCGCCGTGCGCGACTCCTTCGTGAAGCTCTGGGAAAAAGGGCTGATCTATCGCGGCTATCGCATGATCAACTGGGACTGCAAGCTGCAGACCGCCATCAGCGACGACGAAATTGAAACCAGCGAAGTAAAGGGCAGCCTCTGGTACATCAAGTACCCCATCAAAGACCAGCCTGACAAATACGTGGTGGTCGCAACCACGCGCCCGGAAACCATGTTCGGCGATACGGCCGTGGCCGTGAACCCGGATGACGAGCGCTACTCAAACCTGGTGGGCAAGAACCTGATCCTGCCAATCGTGGGTCGCGAAATCCCCGTGATCGCCGACGACAGCGTGAACGCCGAGTTCGGCACCGGCGCCGTCAAGGTGACACCCGGGCACGACTTCAGCGACTATGAGCGCGGGCAGCGTCATCAGTTGCCCATGATCAACGTGCTGAACAAGGACGGAACTCTCAATGAGCAGGCCGGCAAATACCAGGGCATCGAGCGTCTGAAGGCACGCAAGCAACTCGTGGAGGAGCTTGACGAAAAGACCTTCCTTGAGCGCGTGGAGGACTATACCAACAACGTGCCCCACAGCGACCGCAGCAAGACGCCCGTGGAGCCGTTGCTGTCCGAGCAATGGTTCGTGAAAATGAAGGACCTGGCCCAGCCGGCTATCGCGGCCGTGAAGCCGAACGAAGCCGGCAAGCGCGAAATCACGTTCGTGCCGGAGCGCTGGGACAAGGTGTACCTGAACTGGCTCGAAAACGTGCGCGACTGGTGCATCTCGCGCCAGTTGTGGTGGGGGCATCGCATCCCGGTGTGGTACGACGCCGACGGAAACTCGGTGGCATTAAAGGAAGACCCGGCGGAAGGAGCGACACACCCGGAATCAGGCAAGCCGCTCGTGCGCCAGGACGACGACGTGCTCGATACCTGGGCAAGCTCCTGGCTCTGGCCGTTCAGCACACTGGGTTGGCCCGACAAGTCGGCCGATCTGGGCTATTTCTTCCCCACACATTTCTTGAGCACTGCGCGTGACATCATCTACCTGTGGGTGGCACGCATGGTGATGGCCAGCTACGAGTTCACCGGCGAGAAACCATTCAGCACCGTGTACATCCACGCGACTGTGCTGGACGGGCAGGGGCGCCGCATGAGCAAGTCCCTGAATAACGGTATCGACCCGCTCGACATGTTCGAGCAATGGGGCGTGGACGCCGTGCGCCTGACCCTGCCGCTGCTGACCAGCGAAGGGCAGGACATCAAGCTGTCCGAGTCCAAGTTCGAGATGGGTCGCAACTTCTGCAACAAGCTCTGGAACGCGGCGCGTTTCGCGTTGACGAACCTGACCGATTTCGAAGAAGCCATCGGCAAGCTGTCTGAATCCGAACGCGCCGGGCTGAACGAAGGCCAGGTGGTGGAACTCGAGGACTGCTTCATCGAGGGCGGATTGAACGCAGCCATCGTGGACGTGACTGATTCCCTCGAGCGCTACAAGTTCAACGAGGCCGCCCAGACCATGTACCACTTCGTGTGGGACGAGTTCTGCGACTGGTACCTCGAAGTGGCCAAGCCCCGTCTATATGAAGGCAAGGGTGGCGAACGTTCCCGCCTGCGCGTGCAGACCACGCTGGTGCGTGTGCTTGACGGGATTCTCAAGCTGCTGCATCCCTACTCGCCGTTCATTACCGAAGAGATCTGGCAGAACCTTCGTCCGATGCTGGCGGCCCTGCGCGGCGACACGCCGGAACTGAGCCTCGCAATCGCAAGCTGGCCCAAGCCGAGCAAGGACCGCTTCTTCGAAGAAGAACGCAAGCGCTTTGCCTTTATGCAGGAGGTAACCCGCGCCCTGCGCAACATCCGCGCCGAGCACAACCTCGACCCGAAGACCCAGATCGAAGGCGTCCTGCGCGTGGCTGACAAAAACACGCTCGACCTGCTTACACAGGCCGAGAAAGAAACAATCAGCAAGCTGGTGGGTCTCTCCAGCTTCACAGTGGACGTGGGAGCTGGCAAGCCGAAGCAAGCGGCGACAGTGGTGCTCGGCGGCGGCAACGAAGTGTACGTAAACATGGAAGGCTTGATCGACTTCCAGATGGAGCTGCTGCGCCTTGAGGCCAATCAGGCGAAGCTGACCGAGGGCGTGAACAAGATCAAGCGCAAGCTCGAAAACCTCAGCTATGTGGAACGCGCTCCCAAAGACGTCGTGCAGCGCGACCGCGACCGGTTGAGCGAACTGGTCGCCGAACTCGACCGCATCGAGAAACACATCGAGGAAGTCAAGGCGCAGATAAAATAGGGGCCCGCATCAACCCGCCCGCGGTTGCGTTCCGCGGGCGGGTTTTTCTTTGCCGTGGGCCCACGAAAGTTCAAAGAAATCAGCCACGTGCGCCGATGAAATGGTTGTCCCGCGAACCGCGGGACAACAGGCAACCAAAGACACCGGAGTTACCCATGGCGAATGTGCTGATCACCGACCTGTTTGAAGAGTCCGGCTACCTTGTCCGCAGTCTGCTGCGCGGGTTCGGTCATGCCGTCAGCATCGCCATCTCGCGCGAAGACGCCGAAGCCAAGCTGTCCACCGGGCTGTTCGACATCATGCTGGTAGACTACGGCACGATCGTCGATGACAACCTGGCGGTCGGAACATTCGCCAACGAGATGCTTCCGGGTATGCCAATCATCGCGCTCACCCGCCCCGATTACGAGCGCCGCCTGAAAGACATCCAGCTTGCCGGCAAGTTCCATCGCCCGATTCGCGGGCGCAATATCCGCGAACTGGTAGACACGGCGTTGGCCGCCATGTTCCGCCAGTCGCAGCGCCGCGCCTCACCGCGCGTGCACGTTGACCTGCCCTGCGAACTCGAAATCGCTGGCGTCAGCCTGAAGTCCAAGACCATCGACCTGAGCAGTCGCGGCGTCGCCATCGACGCGACCGACGCGAAGCTGGCCCCCGAACAATTGCAGGCCATCGAGAACGAAGTCGGCAAGCTCAGCGCCAAAGCATGCCTGACCGTTGAAGAAGGCAAGATCATCAAGTTGACCGCGCGCCTGGCATTCGTTGAGCGTCACCGCTCACTCAGCGGGCGCACCATCGGACTCGCTTTCGACGCCCTGGATGAAGAATCCGAAGTGGCCTTGAGCGGTCTCTACGCCCAAGCCGCGTAAGCAACTCCAAACGAACAACGCCGGGAATGAGCTGTTTCCGGCGTTGTTGCGTACTCTAATCGCCCTGGCGCACGATCACCGGTGATTGCACCACGCCCCAGCCGCCACCACGGAGCACGCTGAACTGCGGCGAACGCTCGCTTTCCCGCACCAGACGGTAGCGAATTTCGTACGTCAGCCCCAGCGAATCACCGCTGTTGCGCACCAGCCCGCGAGTCTCGTAGTTCTGCTGGTAATTCTCGTTAAAGCGCGAAGGCACGTTCGACACCACGCTGCCATCCTCGTTCTTCGGCAGGTGCGCGAAGCCGGCCGGCGTAAAATGCGCGCCGGCCACATTCGCCACGTACGCAAACACCGTGCGTTCAATTGTCACTGCCACGACGTCCCGTGAAAGGTCATCTATGCCGCGCATCGAGTGCCGGTCGCTTTGCCCCGTCCAGATTCTGTAGTGGTAGCGCCCGGCGGCGTCACGGTGCGAGAAACGCAGGCGAAACGCCTCCACCAACGTGAGCGTGCGTTCGCGGGTGCTGCCGTCGCGGTACTCCAGAATGAACTTCTGATACAGCTCCTGCACCAGCGAGTTGCGATTCAGGTCAAGCAGTGAAACAACCTCGAATTCGAAGCGCGAATCAAAGCCATCCTTCGAAACCCGGGCGACGCCAAGCGGCTTGACCCGGATTTCATACGGTTGTGATTCACGTACCTGACGCGCAATGACCTGCGGGCTGGAACACGCCGCAACCCCAATCGCCATCACGACGGCAAACAGCAGGGGCAGAGGGTGAACTTTCATGGGCGATACCTCAAACTGGTGACCGCTCTCCCGCCTATTATTGTCAAACATCGAACTGTTGATTTCAAGCAGGGTCACAGCCAACTCTCGAAAGTCATTTTATCCCAAGTACATAAAACGACCGCATTGAACGCACAGTGTTAGTTAACGAAAATGTCACCAAATTTTCTCCGGAGAATTCTTGAACCGCGGTTCAACTCTCGTACGCTCTCGCCCTTTCGCAGAACCTGAAACCGATTTTTTGACGCGCCGGGGCGTGGGGCCTCGGCGTTTCGTGGACGAAGACGGAGATAATTTATGCAGACTGGTGCGGTCAGTAAGGCGTTCGCTCTCATGGCGTGCGTCGCTCTCATGCTTTTCAGCAGCGCCTGTAATCCCAACGAGGACAGCAGCAGCTACTCGTCGAAGCAAGTTCGCTTTAACTCCCCCACTCTCCCCGCCACCAACTATGAACCCGGCGAAGTCATTGCCATCGACATCAGCGGCAGCAGCAGCAGCCTTGATGAGGGTTTCTTTGTGCGCTTCACGCTCAATGGGAAGCACGTCCTGGTGCCCCCCTTCCACGTGGACGCCGGGCAGGCCTTTGTGATGGTCCCCCCCATGCCTGAAGTCGTGACCAGCGGCATTGTGCTCGCGATCTGTGACCTCGACGGCAACGTGATGGACACACACCCGCAGACCATCGGAGTCAGCGCCACCGACACCACACCCGAATACACACGTGCCAGCTTCGACGCGGCCCTTGAGCAGGGCCTGTCCGAGTTCGTGAACATGGCGGTTGACTGCGTGGACACGCTGGAAACCCAGTCCTTCATCGACGCCGCCAGCGCCGGCACAATCCGTGGCGCGCTGAATCAGCAGGCTGACATCTACGCCACCCTCAGCCTGTTCAACGACAACCTCGACGACAACCAACTCGCCCTTGCGCAGCAGATGCTCAAGAACACCGGGTTGCTTGCCTTCATCGCCGACGCCGGCGGCGTCAGCCTTGCCGAAACCGCCAGCCAGACCAGCCCCCAGAGCTACTGGCTGTCGGCCATGATCGAAAGCGCCCTCCTGAAGGCCGACTTCGCAAGCCTGCTGATCGGTGAGGTGCGTGGCGCGCTGAACCTGCTCGCTTGGGTCATGAACCAGATTTCCGGCTGGCCCTTCATCGGCGGCTGGGCACGCGGCGTCGCAACCTGGGCAACCGGGCTCAGCGCGACCCTGCAACCGGCCCATGAGCTGATCAACACCATGGTCCCGAGTGACCTGGTGCAGATCACCACCTCGCAGCCAAACATATCTGTGGGCGTCGGGCAGGAAGCAATTGTCACCGCCAAGGCGCGTTTTGAAACCGAAGGCGCCTTCAATCAGGCCCTGTTCACGCAAACCGTGACCTCTGCCGTGAACCAGGCTTCGGCCTGGGTAACGAACCAGATGAACCAGAGCCCCGTGCTTGCTCCTGTCAGCGGCTATGTTCAGCAGGTGGCGGCCCTGGCGCCCCAGTGGATCAACAGCTGGATGGTGAACAACGGCTATATCCAGCAGACGGTTGTGCCGGGCGGAACCTACACCGCACTGGCGATCGACAATTTCAACATGGACATGAGCCAGTACCGCTTTGATGTTGCGGGCATTGTGGCGAATCTGATCAACCTGCCCTACAGCGCGGTCAACTCGTTCTTCCGCTGGATCGGTATCGGCGTAGGCCAGCCCGTGGGCGGTTTCGCGGGTGTTGAAACGTCATCGAACGCGCAGTACGTGCCGAACCAGGACTCGATCAAGGGGCTCAGCGCCGGCAGCGGCACGGGCAACCTGATCGGCGTGGTGTGCCGCCCCGCAACCGGATGGTGGGCACAGTGGGGCTTCTACGGCATCAAGAGCACCAAACGGGCCATCAATGTGACCGTTTACTAGACCGGCCTGTCAGCAGACGGGAAGGCAGAGGAAGGGGCCCGGGAAACCGGGCCCCTTTGAAATGGGGTCGGTCGGAACAGGCTCAAGATTTTTCTGAACCCCCGGGACTCCCCCCGGGACTCTATGATTGATGCCGATGACGACGGCCGAACACGGGATCGACCTTGCAGCCCTGATGCGTGAGCACCAGGCGGGCGTGTGGCGCTTTCTGCGCGCCCTGGGGGCCGAGCCCAACCTGGCCGACGACATCACGCAGGAGACGTTTTTGGCGGTCTATCGCAAACCGTTTGAGCAGCGCAGCCGGGGCCAGACCATCGCCTACCTGCGCATCGTGGCGAAGAACCTGTTTCTGAAGTCGCGCCGCAAGGCCGGCAGGGAAGTACCGGTCGCCGAGCTGGAACACGTCGAAAGCGAGTGGGTTGAACTGGCTGGCGAAGGAAACGGCGAAGAGTTGGTGAAGGCCCTGAAGGAGTGCCTGCAACAGCTCGACGAGAAGCCGCAGCAGGCCCTGGACCTGCAATATAGGGAAGGCAAGCAGCGCGTTCAGATTGCCGAGCAGATGGGCATGACGGACGACGGCATCAAAACGCTGTTACGAAGAACAAAGGCACGCCTGAAGAAGTGCATGGAACTGCGGGTTGGAAAGACCTGATTCACCACAGAGGCACGGAGACACAGAGATAGACAACAATCCAAGGCAGTTCTCCGTGACTCTGCGTCTCTGTGGTGAAACCTGAAGTTCCAAGAAGGATCGAGCAATGAACGAACACGACCCCATCCTCGAGGCTGCGCTTGAAGAAGCGCTGGGCGGCAAAGGCCCGCCGGACCTCATCGCGCAGACGCTGGCAAAGGCGGGCGCGGACGCTGTTGCCTCCCCCAAGCAGTCCGTGGCCGGGCCACGCCCCGCATGGCGTGCCTGGGGTCCCGGCCTGGCCGCGGCTGCCGTAGTAATGATCGTCGGGGGGCTGGCGTTCGGCGTGAAATTGGGCTTCGGTGGAGACGGTATTCTCTCCAACGGCGTCACTCAGGCATCGAAAGCTCCGGCCGGGAACCAAGCCGGCGGAGCCCGTGGTAGTGTGGACTATCTTTTCGACTCGGAGTTGAAGGAGCGCGCTGGTGGAGACACTCACGGTCCGAAGGAAAGCAAGGATACTAGCCTGTCCCCGGTAAAGACGGTTTACTTCGCCACACCAGCGGAGGAACCAAAACAGCCGCCCCCGAAACCCGATAACCAATTCGAAGCGCTCGCGTCTAACCCCTTCGTCGATACGGAAGACGACCGTCTTTCAACCTTCGCGCTCGAACACGACACCGGCAGCTACGCCATCGTCCGCAAGTATTTGAGCGACGGCAACCTGCCTCCCAAGGCGGCCGTGCGGGTCGAGGAGTTCGTCAACTACTTCGACTACGGCTATGTCAAACCGGCCCTGGACCCCTTCTCCATCACCATGGACGCCGCACCGTCACGCTACGGCCAGAACCTGAAGAATTCCTATCTGCTGCGCGTCGGTGTGCAGGCCCGCGATATTCTGCCGGCCAATCGCAAGCCGGCGATCCTCACGTTTGTGATCGACGTCAGCGGCAGTATGAAAGGCAGCGAACGCCTGGGGCTCGTGAAGCGCGCACTCAATCTGCTTGTGAACGAGCTGCAGGAAGGCGACCTGGTCGGCATCGCCGTCTACGGCAACACCGGCGAGATGTACATGGACTACAAGGACGCCTCCCGCAAATCCGAAATCATCGCCGCCATCGACAGCCTCGACACCAAGGGCAGCACCAACGCCGAAGAAGGTCTGAAAGTCGCCTACAGGATGGCCAGTGGCGCCTACCGCGATGGCTACACCAACCGCGTGATTCTCTGTTCAGACGGCGTCGCCAACGTCGGCAAGACCCAGGCCGACGGGATTCTGAACACCATCATCGAGAACCGCCGCAGGGGCATCACCCTCAGCACCGTTGGCTTCGGTATGGGCAACTACAACGACACGCTCATGGAACAACTCGGCGACAAGGGCGACGGGCACTACGCCTACGTCGACAGCATCGACGAAGCCAAACGCATCTTCGTCGACAATTTAACAGGCGCGCTCGAGGTCGTTGGTAGGGACGTCAAGATCCAGATTGAGTTCAACCCGAAGGTGGTGAAGTCATACCGCCTGCTCGGCTACGTCAACCGCGACATCAAGGACGAGGATTTCCGCAACGACAGCGTGGACGGCGGCGAGATCGGCGCAGGGCACGCGGCCACGGCCCTCTACGAGATCAAGCTGCACGAAGGCATGACCGGCGCGATGGCCTACGCGACACTGCGCTACCGGGAAGACGAGCAGGACGACCCGGTCGAAGTCAGCCGCGAAGTATTCACCAGCGAGATCGCCCAGAGCTGGGAGTTTGCAGATAAGGGTTTAAGACTGGCCGGCAACGTCGCCGAGTTCGCGGAGATTCTCGGCGAGAGTTTCTATGCCAAGGGCAGCAAGCTCGAAGAGGTCACGGAAGACCTGGAAGCCATCAAGTACGAATTCCGCGACGAGAAGGTGGACGAGTTGCGGAAGCTGGTAGCAACGGCACAGGAGTTGAAATAGAGCCCCGGCCGAAAGGCCGGGGACACCCGCGAAGCGGGTGAAACCTCAACACAAAAACTACCCCAAGGGAAGGGCAGGCAATGAAAACCCCATGGATTAAATCGGCACTCACACTGACGGCCTTCGCCGGAGTCATCGCACTCGCGGCCTGTGGAAGCTACGGATCGCCGGGCTACGAAAGCGGCTCGGACGGAGGCGCGGCCTACGACGCATCAACCGGCAGGGAGGAGAATGACGGTGGACAGTTCGACAATGGCAGCGCCGGTATCGCTCCGAACAAGCCGATGGCAGGGCTCTACTATCGAGAAGATGGTGAAACCCAACCTGATGGCGCACCCCGCGACGGCGAGCCCTACGATGAATTCTGGGAGAAGTACGACACCAACCCCTTCGTCGATTCCGAAGACGACCGCCTCTCAACCTTCGCCGTGGACACCGACACCGGCGCATACACCAAGTGCCGCGCGTACCTGAACGACGGCCACTTGCCCCCTCAGGGATATGCTCGAGTCGAAGAGTTCGTCAACTTCTTTGACTACAACTATGAGCCGCCTACCAACGGTGCCTTCGCCATCGACATGGACATTGCCCCGTCCCGCTACGGCCAGGATCTGAAAAACTCCTACCTGCTGCGCGTCGGCATGCAGGGCAAGGTGATTGACCCGGCCCTGCGCAAGCCGGCGATCCTGACCTTCGTCATCGACGTCAGCGGCAGCATGGACATGGACAACCGCCTGGGGCTGGTGAAGCGTTCGCTCAAGCTCCTGGTTGACCAGATGAACGAGCGCGACAGGATCGGCATCGCCGTCTACGGTAGCCGCGGCTACAAAGTCCTCGACCACACTCCCGCCAGCGAACGCAGCACCATCATGCAGGCCATCAATCGCCTGGTGCCGGACGGCAGCACCTACGCCGAGGAAGGCATCCGCATCGGCTACGAGATGGCAAGCGACAGTTTCCGCGAGGGTTTTATAAACCGCGTGATCCTCTGTTCAGACGGTGTGGCCAACGTGGGCAACACCTCTCACGAGAAGATCCTGGAAACCATCGCCGAGCACCGCCGCAAGGGCATCCAGCTCAGCACGGTCGGCTTCGGCATGGACAACTACAACGACACGCTAATGGAGCAGCTCGGCGACAAGGGCGACGGCCACTACGCCTACGTCGACACCATCGAGGAAGCCAAGCGCATCTTCGTCGACAATTTGACCGGTGCATTGCAGGTGATTGCTCGCGACACCAAGGTGCAGGTCGAGTTCAACCCAAAGGTTGTTAAATCCTGGCGACTGATCGGCTACGAGAATCGCGACGTGGCCGACGAAGATTTTAGAAACGATTCCGTCGACGGCGGCGAAGTCGGCAGCGGACACAGCGTGACGGCCCTGTATGAGCTCAAGCTGGTGGAAGACGCCACAGGCCCGATCGCCAACGCCATCATCCGCTACAAGCACGACGAAGAAGACGAGTTCATCGAAGTGAACAAAGAAGTCTTCGTCAAAGACGCGGTGGAGTGGGAGCAGGCCCCGGTCAGCTTCCGCCTGGCAGGCAGCGTGGCCGAGTTCGGCGAACTGATCCGCAAAAGCTACTGGGCCAAGGGCGGCAGCTACGATGCTGTGCTCGAAGACGTCAAGAAGCTGATCGCCGACACCGACGACACGGACGTGCTCGAGCTGGCCGGGCTGATCGTAAAAGCCCGCGACCTCAGCGCCGACGCGACGGCATCGGCCGGCGGTGAATAACGCCGGCGAACTTTCATTTCACGGGGCAGGCCTTCGGGCCTGCCTTTTGCATTTGCGCCTCTTTTTCCGTCACGGCGCGGTACTATCATCGATCCGGATTTCGAAACCGGATGATGAGTTGTATTGGCGCCTTGCGCCTGACTGCGACCCTGACTGGCGAGCGAATCGTCCATCTTCATGTTCCACAAGCCCCGCGGGCTTGTCGTCACCCGCAGCGACGAACGCGGGCGAAAAACCGTCTTCGACGCGTTGCCCAAGTGGGTTCGCGACGAAGGATGGATGCCTGTCGGACGCCTCGACCTTGAATCCCGCGGGCTGTTGCTGTTTGTGCGCGACGGCAAGTTGCAGGAATTCCTCGCGCGCCCCGGAACACACGACAAGACTTACGAGCTCTGGGTTCGCGGGCGCGTAACACCCGCCCAGGTCGCGCAACTGCTGCAAGGTGTGGACACCGCACAGGGTGTGATGCGCGCGGCCACCGTACAGACGCGGGGCGGCGTCGGGCCCAAGTCGCGCGTGACCATTACGCTGACCGAGGGAAAGAACCGCCAGCTCCGCCGCATGTTCGGCGCGCTGCACGATTCTCAAACCGGCAAGCCCCTCAAGGTGCTGGAGCTCAAGCGCACCAGCTTCGGGCCAATCACCCTGGACATTGAAAGCGGCCGGTGGCGCTGGCTGACAGAAGCGGAAGTGGCGGCTATTCGTTCGTAGGTTTCAGCGCGGCCTGCAACTTGCGAATCTCTTCCTTGACCTCTTCCGGGTTGCGGATGCCCTTCATGTGGATCTCGACTTCGCTGTGACCGGCCGTGGCGATGTCGACGTTTCCCAACCCGAAAATACGCTGGATGATCCCCTGGTCCACGCCCAGCAGGCGAATGTCCTGTACGCGGATTTCGTCCGTCTCCTTGGCGATGATGCCGTAGCGCACAGCCACATGCCCGTCCGGCTTCACGACGTACTTCCAGCGCATGCGGTCGATCACGGCCCGCCCCAGCGGGAACAGCGCCAGCACAAAGCCAGCCAGCGGCAGCACCCAGGCGGGCACGCCGATCTTTTCCAGGGGCTCCGACACAAACCCCATCGCCACCAGCGTGCCGACGATCAACACGATCGCGACGAAAAAAGCCTTCCAGTAATTCAGCCACGAGGGGCGCCAGACAAGCTCTGTCATGTCATTGCTCCGCTTCTGACGCTACCCGCAATCGTGCGCCAGGGAAACAGGGTTTCATCGAACGGATTAGTCCGGCCGGCTGTCGCCGTTAAGCTGTGAGGAGGAAACATGCTAACCAAGTTCGACACCATCGTCGTCGGCACCGGGCAGAGCGGCCCGGCACTGGCCCACGACCTCGCGAAAGACGGGCAGCGCGTCGCCATCATCGAGCGCCGCGATTTCGGCGGAAGTTGCGTTAACTACGGCTGCATCCCGACCAAGGCCTATGTGGCAAGTGCCCGCGTCGCCCATCAGGCCCGCACAGCCCGAGAGTACGGAGTGCACATCGGCGGCGACGTTCGCGTGGACCTCAAGGAAGTGAAGGCCCGCAAGGACCGCATGGTCGAGGAAAGCTCGGAAGGACTCGAGCAGTCCCTGCGCGACGACAAGAACATTGTCGTCATCGAAGGGCACGGGCGCTTCGTCGGCGCCAAAGAAATCAAGGTCAACGATGAGGTCTTCACAGCCGACACGATCATCCTGAACGTCGGCGCGCGCGCCAATCGCCCGGACATCCCGGGGCTTGGCGACGTCAACTACCTGACGTCCACGACTATGCTGGATCTCGAAGAACTGCCGCAGCATCTTGCGATCATCGGCGGCGGCTACGTCGGGCTCGAGTTCGCGCAGATGTTCAAGCGCTTCGGCAGCCACGTCACGATCATCCAGCGCGGGCCCGAGTTGCTGGACACCGAGGACGAAGACGTAAGCCAGGCAATCCGGCGCATCTTCGCGGAGGACGGAATCGTTGCTCTCACTGATACAGAACCCGCGCGCATTCATCGCAATGACGGCGTTCGTATTGAGCTGAAAGGCGACGCGCCGCAGAACGCCATCGAGGCCAGCCACCTGCTTGTCGCTACCGGACGCATCCCCAACACCGACACACTTGGGCTGCGTGAGGCCGGCGTAGACATGGATACGGACGGATACATCCAGGTCGACAATCACCTTCGCACCAGTGTCGATGGTGTATACGCGGTCGGCGACTGCAACGGGCGCGGCGCGTTCACGCACACCAGCTACAACGACTATGAGGTCCTGCGCGACCACCTGCTGGGCGATGGTGAGCGTTCGGTGGTAGACCGCATCCATGCCCACGCTGTGTACATTGACCCGCCGTTTGCGCGCGTCGGCCTCACCGAGCGCGAAGTACGCGAGCGCGGCAAGCCGGCGCTGATCGCCAAGCTCGGCATGGACAAGGTCGGGCGCGCCCGCGAGCGTGGCGAAACTCACGGCTTCATGAAAGTTCTGGTCGACCAGCGCAGCGAGCAGATTCTGGGCGCGAGCATTCTCGGCATCAACGGCGATGAAGCGATTCACACGTTCCTGGACGTGATGTACGCCCGCCGCCCCTACCACGTGCTGCGCGAGGCCGTGCACATTCACCCGACGGTTTGCGAGCTTGTACCGACGCTGCTGGGCAAGCTGAAGGCGCTGGAGTAGATCGCCAAGAGTGCACATGACATGCCGGGGTCAGGCTTCTATGATCCCGGCTCAACCTTTAAGGAGCACATATGGCGGGCCAACCACCACAGGGATATCCCCCGCAGCAGGGCGGATACCCACAACAGCAACCCTACGGTCAGCAGGGCGGGGGCTACGGCCCACCGGTCAAGCCGCACCGCGGCGGCATGTTGATCGCGTTTGCAATTCTCGGCTGGTTCTTCTGCATTATCTTCGCGATCGTCGCGTTCTTCATGTCGAAGACCGACCTCGCGGAAATGCAGCAAGGAATCATGGATCGCCAGGGTGAAGGACTCACCAAGGCATCTTACTACCTTTCGATGATCGCCATGATTCTCGCGGCTGTGGGCATCGTGCTCTACATCCTGATGATTGTGGTATTCGTCGGCGCAGGCGGCGCGTCCCAGATGTAGGTGAAAGACAGAAGGGGGCGCGCTATTGCGCGCCCCCGGTTTTTCTACTTGCCGTTCAGCCTGGCTTCCAGCTTTTCGATCCGTTCGTTGAGCTTCCGCACAGTGTCGCGGAACTCATCGAGTTGTTTGCTGTCGCCACCCGGCTTCGCGCCGGCGGCCTTGCGGATGCCGGCGGCCGTGCGACGGATGCCGGTTTCTTCCTGCTCGCTCAACCCGCGCCCGTACGCCTCAAGCTCGCGCAGCGCCTCACTTGCACCGGCGGCACCCAGCCCCATTACGGCCAGTCTGCGCACGCGCCCGTTGGAGTCTCGCAGCAGGTCAGTCAGGCGCTCAACCGCGCGTTCGCGGTCGCCCTTGTCAGCATATTTTGCGTAGCTGCCAAGTGCGTAAGCCGCCCAGTGGCGCGCGTCGTTGGGCGAAGCCCCGTACCTTGACGCGTCAAGCAAGGATTGCAGCGCCTCAGGTTTGCGTGTTTCCGCCAGCGCGTTGAACACACCGGCCTGCTCGAACCCGAGCGGCGTCTCCTGTTTCGCGCGTTCAACCAGC
Organism: Planctomycetota bacterium; assembly: GCA_019912315.1. Lineage (GTDB taxonomy): Bacteria > Planctomycetota > UBA8742 > UBA2392 > UBA2392 > JACKID01. The sequence continues at coordinate 96,232 of JAIOJA010000071.1, read as the reverse complement.
TTCTCGAATGGCGCGTCGTCGCGTTGCGCACCCAGCATCGTCCACGCGGCGGCACGGGCGCGGTGCAGCTTCGGGCCCTTCTCCAGGAAATTACTCAGCGCCTCACGAATGCGCGCTTCCCGGAACTTCCCTGCGCTGCGAACCAGCGTTTCCGCCACCATGCCGTCCTGCTCAATGCCCAGCAACTCGCCCAGCGCCTCGACGGCCGCCTCGCTGTTGGCCTCACCTAACGCCGCTGCGAAACGCACGCGCACGCCCCAGAACTTCTCTTTCCTGTATGCATCGCGCACGGCCTCGATGTTCGCGCGCTTGCCGGTCTTGCAAAGCTCATTGGCGGCGAGGATGCGCCCGACGACGTCACCCGCGCTAGTGAGCTGGCTGATCAGCTTGTCGTCGCCCGGGTTGAATTCGATGCTGCAGACGGTGCGGACCTTCGGGTCCAGGCGCACTTGCCCAGGGTCTTTGTCCATCTTCACGATGAACTGATGCTTGTCGCGCTCAATGCGGACTTCCCGGGTGTGCAGCTTGCCGTCGATGACCCAGCCGATGTCGGTCACAAAGTCAAACAGCCCGACACCCTTCTTGGCGTCCTTCTGTGTCTGCTCGATCTCGAAGCAGCCTTCCTTCTTCTTGTCGTCGTAGCTGAAGCTGACCTTCAGCTTCGGGTAGCCTTTGCCCTCGATCCACTGGTCGAACCACTTCACAAGCGAACGCCCGGAGTGCCTTTCCATGACCTTTCTAAAATCATCCGTCTCGACCGTCTTGCCGCCGTAGGTCTTCACGTAGTCGCGCACCCCGGCCCAGAAAGTCTCGTCGCCCAGCTCAACACGCAGCATGTGCAAACGCACGGCCCCGCCCGGGTAAAGGTGCCGGTCGTACATCGACCATGAGTGGTCAAACTTGCGTGTCGCGATCGGGCGCACGTAGCTGTTGTCGGCCTCGCTGATGTAGCCTTGCAGGTTCGAATAGAAGTCGTAATCGCGCTCCTCAGCCCCCTTGGTGTCTTCGAGGTAGCAGGTCTCCATGTAGACCGCCCAGCTTTCTTTCAGCCAGGCGTGGGCGTAGTCGCGGCAGACGATGTGGTCACCAAACCAGGAGTGCGCCATTTCGTGCAGGTTGATCTGGTCGAGCTGCCAGGTCCATTCCTTGGCCAGGGTTTCGTCCAGCACCAGCATGTCGTCCCAACTCACCAGGGAAATATTCTCCATGGCGCCGCCAATGCCGGGCAACGCGAACTGAAAGTACTTCGGAAACGGATACTCGTCGTCGAGCTTGGCCGTCATCCAGTCCAGCATCACGCCGGTTCGCCCGAATGTACGCTTCAGATCTTCGGGCTTCCATTTGCGCTCGCTGAAATAGGCGATCGGCTTGCCCTTGTGCTCGCCGTCGTCGCAGCGGGTGAAGTCGCCAAGCGCGAAGCAAGTGATGTAGCTGGGGCAGCCTGTCTTCAACTCCCAGTGCGCGGTCTTGGTGCCGTCCTCGTGCTCTTCCTCTTTAACCAGCCCGCCGTTGGCGAGGATCGTGTAGTCCTGGCGCGCGGTCAGATGGAAGCTGAGGCTCGGGCGCACCTGTGGCAGATCGATGCACGGCAGCCAGTGGCGGGCGCGTTCCGTTTCGTGATCGGTGGCGGCCCAGGTGCCGGCCTTCGGGTAGTCCTTGTCGGGCGTGCTGAAGAATAGTCCTGTTACCGGCTTGTGGACGCGGTAGTGGACGACCAGCTTGCGTTCTTCGCCGGCCGCGAATTCATCTTTCCACTCAGCTGAGATTTTCTTGCCGTCGTAGGACCAGCTCAGGGGCTTGTTTGCCGCATCGCGCACGTCGACGTCGATAAAGTCGACAGCGTGCAGCTTGATGCGCGTCGGGCCCTTGCGGGCCGCGCGAATCGTGCTGGTCACGATTCCTTCCGCGCTGTGCTTGTCGATTTCGATACGTAGTGCGATATCCAGGTGCACCGGCTCAAGTTCGATGTCCGGGGGATAGTGGGCCTCCGCCCCCGGCATAGTGAAATCCGCGCCCTGGTGTACGCCCATCTCGGTAAATCGCACAACGTCGGTCATGGCAGTCCTTTCGGTCAGCCCTACGGCATACCCGCAGCGTCCCGACATGCAAACGGAATTCCTGGACTCTTGACGTGTAAAGAGCACGACCGGGTCGCAACCGGCTGGCGCAGTAATTCAGAACTTGGAACTTGTGTGCAATTTTCGACTTGTGGCACTTTCCAACGTTAGCTAGCACAAGAAGACCGGAACATCCGCAATTAGGATGGACGCCGCACGGGCCCGCTCCGGTCGCATTCTTGATGCGGACCCATACAGCAATGCGTCCTCCGCAAGCGAAAAGGGTAATTGATATGAGGCACTTATGGATGCTTCTGGCGTTGCTGCTTCTTGCGACGCCCCTTGCCGCACGGGATCTCGGTATGATGTCACTTGATGACGCCGTCCGGGCAAGCCGCTCCGATGCTGTACACAGGCAGTTGTTCGAACCGGTCGAACTGGAGTCCTCAAAGGCATTCGAAGTCAAAGCGTTCGATGCCGATCGCATCGTGCGCTCCCAGCTGCTGGAAGATGACGAGCGCCAGAGCGAAGGCCAGTGGATTGGAACTGGCGTCGCTCTTGGTTTGAACACTGCGGCAATCGGGATCGGGTTCGGCGCGTGGTTCGATTTCTACGTCATGCCCTACCTCGCGGTCAGCGCTTACTCGAACGTCTCGTACGGAATTGTCGGACGCCCCTACCACAATGGCGGCGACGCCCTGGCGTTTACATTCAGCGTTGGAGCGAAGTTCGTTCTCGACTTTCCCAACCTCGAAGTCACGCGCTGGCTGCGCCCATTCGTCGCGTTTTATCCGCTTGGGTTTGCGTACTACACCGGCACTGAGGATGCGGACGAGTTCGGCACGGGCAACACCCGGGATGTCACCTACAAGGACCTCTTCTTCTTGATGGCCGGCGGCATCGGAACGGACTTCATGCTGACCCACAACATCGGGTTCGGTGTCGGCTTCTACATCTTTGGCTCGATCGGCGGCAGCAAGCAGAAGCACAGCGCGGGCATCGAAACCGATACGAACGGCGCCGTCGGTGTTTACATTGAATATGCAAGACTGAGTTTGAGGTTCTAGTAGGTCGCGTGCTCGCCTTCGGTCAGCACGCCATCTTCGAACACGACAACATCAGGCAGTACGGCGCGGTCGCTCGGCAATTCCGGGGCGGCCGCGTCTCTTGCCCGGCCGTTGTGCCAGGGGTGCAGCGCTGAAAGAGCGATCATTACCAGCAGCGTGGCCGCCAGCGGGACACGCGTGCGGCTGTCGCCGCTGATGCTCCACTTCGCGGCGTAGGTAAACGCGGACGCAATCAGCAACGACCAGACAACAGTCGTCATCTCAAGGGAGCTGACAAGCGGGCGCCGATCCAGTACCCAGAAGGCCAGCAGATCAAGCAGCAGCACCAGCGCGCAGAAGCCAACGCCACCCGGCACAAGCCACTTCGCACGTTGGGTCATCCAGTTCATCGTTCGCATCTCAACCACTCCAAACTGCCTCACGCCACGGCGCAACGAGCGCCACGACGCAACGCTATCGCGGCATGCCGTTGGCTACTCGCTCGAATCCCGCCTTGAAGAGTTCCATTCCGTAGTTCATTACAGCGCCCAAGCGCTTGCCCGTGAGCTTTAGATAGGTCAGCACCTGCCGAGCGAACACCTTGTTCATCTCTGCAACAGCCTTGAATTCAATGATCACGAGCCCGTCAATTATGGCATCCAGACGAAATGCCTTGTCAAAACGCAGTCCGTCCCACTCAATTGGGACTTCGATCTGTCGTTCAACTCGATAGCCGAGCTTCGCCATCTCATGGCAGAAGATTTCCTCGTAGACCGATTCATAAAGCCCGGGGCCAAGTTCCCGGTGAATGCGCATCCCGACGTCGTACGCGTCCCGCATGATCCGGTCCTCAGGAGCTTCATGCATTCGTCGCCTCCAGAATCTCGTGGCGCCGTGGCGCTCGTTGCGCCGTGGCGTGTCGCAGTTCAAGACCCTACGCCGCAACCATGCTGTCGTAGACGCCGCCCTGGCCGCTGGGGTCGCCGGCGGACTTGCGCGCTTCCCATTCTTCGAAGCTGATCATGATCTCGCGCTCCTTGCTGCCGCGCGCCGGGCCCAGAATGCCGCACTTCTCCATCTGGATAATGATCCGCGTGGCACGCGTGTGCCCAAGCCCCATGGCCGTACGCAGGAAGCTGGCGCTGCCACGACCGGCCGCGAGAATCTCATCAACCGCGCGCACGAAGTCCGGGTCAAGCTCGCCGACACCGCCGCCGCTGCTGCCGCCCTGTCCGGGCGCTGCAAGATTATTCGGGTCGATCACGTAGTTCGGGTTCAGTTGCGCGCGCAGCCCGTCGAGCATCCGGTTCAGTTCATCGTCGGCGATGTAGGCGCTCTGTACACGCAACGCCTTCGGCTCGCCGGGCATGACCATCAACAGGTCGCCCTTGCCCAGCAGGTCTTCGGCGCCCGTCTGGTCAAGCACGATACGCGATTCTGTTCCAGTGTTGACACGTAAAGAGACACGTGCGGGTATGTTTGCCTTGATCAGCCCCGTAAGCACATCGCTGCGCGGCGATTGCGTGACCAGCATCAGGTGAATGCCCGCGGCGCGAGCCTTGGCCGCAATACGCGCAATTAGCTCATCGACCTTCGAGTCACTGTTGACCAGCATCATGTCGGCCAGTTCGTCCACGATGCACACGATGTACGGGATGTGGTTTGGCACATCGTCCGGGTCAATTCCGTTGTCCTTCATGCGCTTGTTAAGCTCGCGGTCGGACAGCTCGTTGTATTCCGTCAGCTTGCGGCAACCTGCATTCTTGAGCAGCGAATAGCGGCGCTCCATCTCCTCGACCACCCACTCAAACACGCTGACGGCGCGGCGCGAGTCGTCGATGACGGGCGCCAGCAGATGCGGAACGTCATGATAAGGCGTGAATTCAACCTGCTTCGGGTCCACCATGACAAGGCGCAGGTCGAACGGCGTGCGGCTCATCAGCAGGCTCGCCAGCATCACGTTTTCGAACACGGATTTGCCCTGACCTGTCGCACCCCCCACCAGCAGGTGCGGCATACTGGCAAGGTCGCGAATCACGGGTTGGCCAAGCGCGTCCTTGCCGAACGCCATGGGCAACTCCATCTTGTTGCGTGCGGCCTCGAACTCCGGCGTTTCCAGGATCTCGCGGAAGCTGACCATGTCACGCGTATGGTTCGGCACTTCAACGCCGATCGTGCTTTTGCCCGCGGCCGTGACCATGCGGATCGCCTCTACGCGCAGGTTCAGCGCCAGATTCTGCTTGCAGCGCTCGACCCGATTGATCATCACGTCCGGTGGGATTTCCATTTCATACGTCGTGACGGTCGGGCCGCGGGTGTAGTCGCTTACGCGAACGTCGATCTTGAAAGCCGCGAAAGTCTGGCGAATGATCTCGGCTGCGCGCTGCATTTCGGCCCGTGCGTTGGCGCTGTCTTTCTTTTTCGCCACGTTCAGCATGGCAACCTCGGGCAACGCGTAGGTGCTGAGTGCCTCTTCCCACTCTTCGGGGGAGGCGGGCTCCACGGCTGGTGAGGGCTTGCGCACGGCCGGGCGGCGTGCGCCCTGCTTGTCCGGCTCCGGAGCGGGAGCGGCTGTCTCGGTGGGGATGATGGCGGGGTCGGGGTCGAACTCAACGCTTTCGTCGTCATCGTCGTCAGGATAGTCGCCCCTGCGCAGCAGACGCATCAGCCATGTCTTTGGTTGGCGCTCGCTGTCTTCGACTTCGTCGTCCGGTGTGATGGGCTCCGGAATCGCTAGCGGCCCGCTGATTTCGTTGTCCTCACCCAGTGGGTGCAACAGGTCGCGGATGATCGGATAGAACAGAATGTCCGTCGCCAGCAGGAAACTGAGCAGCGCCGTAAAACCCAGCACCAGGTACGTGCCGGTCATGCCGAAGTTGGCGTTCAGCAGCCCGAAGATCGTCGTCCCGATCACACCACCGCGACTCGGCATGATGCCGCTGTCGGCATAGCTGTCGCCAAACAGGGCCGCGAAGGTGATCACCAGCAGGGTCGTACCGATCAAACGGACAGGCCAGTCGGCGGCCTTGCGGCGGAAGAAGATCAGCGTGGCGTAAACACCGAGCACACCGACCAGCAGATATGTCCCGACACCAAGGAAGGTGTATCCGAAGTGTACGGCCACGGCGCCGATGCGCCCGCCCAGGTTTTGGGGCTGTTCGTTGAGGGGCCAGACCGCACCGGCGATGTCCGCCGGGTCGTAGCTGACGATGCTCAGTATAAGGAAGGCAACAACCAGCAGCATGGACAGCGCGGCGCACTCCTGCAGCATCTCCTTCTTGAACAGCATGCCTACACGCTGCAGTGAAAGGGATTCGCGGGCGCTGATAGTCTTGCCTGCCATGTCTGACTCCTTGCGATAGCTGCTTGCCCGCGCGAACACGGGCCTTCCCGGTTTCGGCAGGAACGCCCACAATTCTTGAGTTGGATTGAAATTGCGGCGCACACCGACGACACTGGCGGCCTACGCGGCAACTAAGGAAACGAGCTTGTCCGTCACCGGGCCATTGAAGCGCCTGAGTCATCGCACGCTGCTGTTTGTCGCGGTGGCAGCGATCACATGCGCCGTCAAAGCGCCTGGCGTTGATCAGGTTGACGGGGCCTTCCGCATCCAGCTTGCCGAGAACGTCCTGCATGGCGAACTCAGTATGGAACCGGACCCGGACTGGCCGATGTTCTTTCGTGCGGGGCAGGACGGGCGCACCTATTCCATCTACGGCCTGGGACAACCGCTGGTTCTCGCACCCATGGTACTCGTCACGGGGGCGTCGCCGGAAACACCGGTGAGCCGGGCGGCGCTGGTATGGCTGTACACCATTTCAATCAATCTTGCCCTGGCGGGCGCGATCTACGGTGTGTTCCGGCAGATCGGGCTGACCGCCCGCGGCGCCGGGCTGAGCACGTTGGCGCTGATGGTGGTTACGCCGTGGCTGATCTGGGGGCACTCCCTGCAGGAAGAAGCATTGGTCGGGGCCGCACTCGCGGGTGCGCTGTACTGCACCATGCGCCGATTGAAAAGTGACGGCGAGGTTTGGGCCGCCGTGGCGGGGCTACTTGCCGCGTTTACGGCGAACGCTCGCCCGAATGCGGTATTCATCGCGGGCGCGTTGTTTGTCTGGCTGGTGTGTTGCACCGGTCGCGGGCGTTTCCGAACGGCGGCTGTCTTTCTGGCCGGCAGTCTGCCCTCGCTGGCTCTGTTCTTCTGGTGGAACCTGCATCGTTTCGGCAACCCCCTCCAGACCGGATGGCAAACCGGCAACGACGCCTGGAGCTTCCAGTTCGATCTGTTTCTGAATCTCCTGATTCTGCCTGACTTCGGCTTGTTGTGGTTTGCCCCGCTGCTGCTGGTACTCCCGGCTGCGCGAGGGCGCGCGCGACTGCGGTTGCTGGCGTGGCTGGTGCTGCTCGGATTCGTGATGCATGCAGTGCTTCTGGCAGGCTATCCCCGCTACGTCGGTCATGCCCTGGGCGCCGCCTGGGGGCCGCGCTACATGATGCACGGCGTTCTGTTTGTTGCACCGCTGGTGTGGCTTGGCTGGTTGCGCGTGCGCCGAAGCAGGTTTCGTGCACTGGCGTTCGTGTTGCTGGTGGGTAGTACTACGATTCAATGGGCCGGCATCATGTTTCCTCCACGACTGGAGCACGCCCAGGACGAATTCCGGCGTGAGAGATCGCTGGGTCCCATGGAACCCTACGCCTGGCTGCCCCGGCGTTTCACGAATCTGTATTGGTGGGCAACCGGCGACCTGGAGGACCGAAGTTTTCCGAACGATCCAGTCGGTGGTGATCGGGTGGCAACCAGGCCGGATTTCCTCCCGGCGCGCCTTGCGACGTCACCCAAACTCGCCCACGACAAGGGGCTTGGCGCGTTGCTGTGGGGCGGGTTCGTGGTGTTGGTGGTGGTTGTCGCAGGCGCCGTACACCTGATGCTGCGCAAGCGCCAGCCGACTTCCTGTTAGCGGCCGTGCCGTTGTGCACAAACTGTCGTCAACCATTCAGGACACGCACAACGGGGGCTCGCGCAGTAGCATGGTTGTGGCTGGCACACGTTGGGAGATTGAGCGAATGGCGAAACGGGCAGGCAAGAAAACCAAGAGCCTTGAGCGCAAGAAAAAGACCAAGGCCGAGAGCGCCATTGACGAGATGGCCGAGACCGGCCCCAAGGTCAACGTGCGCTTCCTGTACACCATGTGCAACGACGTGAAGGTGATGCAGGCGTTTTACTCTGACGTACTGGGCATGAGTGAGTTGAGCTTCCGCAACGACGAGACATTCGGTTGGCTGGTTTATGACACGGAAGGCTTCCAGCTGATGTTCTTTCGCTGGGACACGGAAATGCCCGTTGAGCAACGCTGGGCCTGGCAGCCGGGAGATTTCCGTGAAGACGGCGCACCACTGATGAGCTTCAGCCTGGAGTATCCCGAAGACGAGCTGAAGGCAGTGGTCAAGCGCGTGCGCGAATCCGGCGCGACGACCGCCACAGAAACCCCGACATGGCGCCAGATGAGCTACTGGGGCTGGTCCATCAAGGACCCCATGGGCAACACCATCGAGCTGTTCAGCAGCGTCAAAGAGCAGCCCCAACAGGGCGAAACGCCCGAGTGGAAGGACTGATCAAGCTTCCCACGCTACGTCCTCGCCTTCGAAGCGTTTGCGCATCACTTCGATGGCCTGCGGGTTGTTGTCGACCAGAATAAACTCACGGTCTTCCTCAATGCAGGCCGCGCCGGTCGTGCCGGAGCCCGCAAAGAAATCGAGCACCACATCGCCCGGGTTGCTGCTGGCCTGGATGGCTCGGCGCACAATGCCCAGCGGCTTTTGGGTCGGATAGCCGGTCTTTTCATTGCTTGCAGTCCCGACGATGGTGTGCCACCAGACGTCCGTCGGCAGCTTGCCCCGCGCGGCCTTTTCCGGCCCGACCAGCCCCGGCGCCATGTATGGAATGCGCTCGATGGCGTCCTGGTTAAACGTGTAAAGCGCCGGGTCTTTGACGTACAGAAAGATGGTGTCGTGCTTGGCCGGCCAGCGGCGCTTACCGCGCCCGCCGTAGTCATAGGCCCAGATAATTTCGTTGATGAACGACTCACGCCCGAAGATTGCGTCGAGCAGGAAGACCTTGCAGTAGTGGGCCTCGCGGTAATCCACGTGGAAGTAAATCGAGCCGGTGGGCTTCAGAACACGGTACGCCTCCATCATGCGCGGGCGCAGGAACTCGAGAAAGTCGTCATACGCGTCGCTGTAGGCGCGTTCCGCAAGCTCCGTTGTCCTGTAGCGTTCACCTTTGAAGCCGGTGCGGTCGCCGCCGGCGTCACGCTCAATCTTGATGCTTCTGCGCTTCTGCCGCTTGCCCGTGTTGAACGGCGGATCAATGTAGATCAAATCAACGGAAGCGTCAGCCAACTCCCGCAGCACAGTCAGATTGTCCGAGTTGTATACGCGCCCGCCCATGTCGGCAGCATAGCACCCCGCCCCGACATGGCACGGCGCGCGAGCAAATGGGCGCCAATAGTCTGTGAGTGACCGCCCCTACGCGTTGTGATTATCGGCGCTAGACTTGTTCGCGTGAAACTCAGGAACTCGGCAAAGGGTGTGATCGTTCACGAAGGGCGCGTGCTGCTTACGCGCTGCGTGGACCACACCGGTGACTGGTACTGCTGCCCCGGCGGCGGCCAGGAGCCAGGCGAGTCGCTGGCCGAAGCCGTTCGCCGCGAGTGCATGGAAGAAACGGGCGCGATCGTGAACGTCGGCAAGATGCTTTGCGTGCTCGAGTTCCACGACCATCGCAACGACACCCACGCCATCGAATTTTATTTCGCCTGCACGCTCGAAGGCGGCGAGATCGGCATGGGCGCTGTGCCCGACGATGTCCAGGTCGGCGTGGAATGGATTGACCCCTGCGAGTTCGAGGGCGTTGAGCTTCGACCGCTTGACCTCGCGCCGGTGATCCGCGACCTCAAGGGCTTCCAGTACCTGGGCGATGTCTCCAGCCGCCTTCAGCGCGTCGACCCGACCCATGGCTAGCCGCTTTTTAGGAGTACAATATTCCGTACAATACTCTGTACGCTCAATGGAGGCGCTATGAAGCCCATCGACCCCAGCACAGACGTAGTTCCACTTTCCGAGTTGCGCGCGAACCTTGCGGAACTGTTGAAGCAGACGCAGGAAACCGGGCGACCAATAGTCATCACCCAGCACGGCAGAGGCTCAGCTGTTCTGATCTCGGCAGACGACTACTCCAAACTACTGGACCAATTGGAGTACGCGCGCGCGGTAACTCGTGGAGCGGCTTCCATCGCCGCAGGCAAAGGAGCACCGCACAAGGAAGCCGTCGCGTCGTTCCGCCAGACGATCGCAGAGACAAAGTCCGCAAAGTCCAAGAAATCGCGTAAGGCAAGGGCGTCTGCATGAAGATCATCTGGAGCCCTGAATCTGTGGGGCAGGTGAACGGCATTTTGCGCGACATGACGGAGTTCGACGCCGTCAGCACGAATCGCTGGCTGACTGAGCTTCTGGCGTCTGTTGATCGCATTGCGAAGTTTCCAAAGCTCGGACGAACGATTCCGAAGCATAACGACCCGTCGGTACGACAACTGCTTGTGGGCAAGTTCTAGGTGGCATATCACCTGGGCACGAGTGTCATTGAAATTTACGCCGTCTGGCACGCCGCGCGGCGACCGCCCGGACGGGGCATCGCCGGTGAAGTGAGCGACGAATGACGCGCGTTGTGATTGTTGGCGGTGGCGCGGCCGGGTTCTTTGCTGCGATCACGTGCGCGGAGGCCGCGGCGAAGCCGGGCAGCGTCACGGTCATCGAGAAGACAGCGCGCTTTCTTTCGAAGGTGAAGATCTCCGGCGGCGGGCGCTGCAACGTGACGCACGCGTGCTTTGACGCGCGCGAGCTGGCAAAGCGCTTTCCCCGCGGCGAACGCGCGCTGATCGGCCCGTTCAACAGCTTCCAGCCCGAAGACACGATTGAGTGGTTCCGCAAGCGCGGCGTCGAGATGTACACCCTGCCGGACGGCTGCCTGTTTCCCAAGTCGGATTCGTCTCAGACCATCATCGATTGCTTCATAAACGCGGCGACAGCGGCCGGGGTGGAAATGCGTGTCAACTCCGGCGTTGAAGCCATCACCCACGAGGACGGCGTATTCACCCTGACGCTCGCGAACGCCGAAACCGTGCAGGCCGACAAGGTCATGCTGGCAACAGGCGGCTGCCGCGTGCCAGCCATGGGGCAGCTTGCTGTGTCGCTCGGGCACACGCTGGAGCAGCCGGTGCCCTCCTTGTTCACGTTCCACGTTGACGCACCTTGGGTGCATGAACTCGCCGGCATCGTGATCGAGCCCGTCGAAGCCGCCGCTGCGGGGTTGATTGAGCAGGGCATCATTCTGTTCACGCACTGGGGCGTCAGCGGGCCGGTGATCCTGCGCCTGTCGGCCTGGGGCGCGCGCAAGTTGGCCGAGCTGGACTACAAGTTTCCGCTGATCGTGAACTGGCTGCCCAGGCGCGACGTCGATGCCGAGTTGCAAGCATTACGGGAAGCATCGCCCGCGAAACTGATCGTCAACACACCGGTGGCGCCGCTCACCGCAAGGTTGTGGGAAGCGCTTGTGCTCGTGGCCGGCATCCCGCGCAAAACACGCTGGTCGGATCTTTCGAAATCGCAACGGCACGCGCTGGTACAGCAGCTCACGCGAACAGAATTGCCGGTCACGGGCAAGACCATGAACAAGGACGAGTTCGTCACCTGCGGCGGCGTGCGCCTGAGTGAAGTGAACTTCAAAACCATGCAAAGCCGCATCGTGCCCGGGCTCTACTTCGGCGGCGAACTGCTCGACATCGACGGCATCACCGGTGGTTTCAACTTCCAGAACTGCTGGACCACAGGCTGGCTCGCGGGCAACGCCATGGCGGCGGGCGGCGCTTCAACTTAAGCTGCGGGCATGCCTACCTGGTGGTTTGTGCGACACGGCGAGTCGCTGGCGCAGCTCGAACAGTGGCCTGGGCCTGACCCGGAGACGCCGCTGTCGGCGCTTGGCGAACGCCAGGCGGACGGGCTGGCGTCGAAGCTGAAAGATCTGCCGATCCAGCGAATTCTGGTATCGCCGTATCTGCGCGCACGGCAAACGGCCGAGCGCGCGATGGCGAAGCGGGGTCAGGCTCCGCTAGGTACTAACCGGGCACATAGGTGACACGCTAAACCTGTCACCCATGTGCCCGGTCAGGACCTTGGATGCCCCATTCTAAGGCATGTGTAGCCGATCTACTGGCGTCGGCCTGTACGCAAATCTCCCCGTGATGCCTGCCGCCATCCCAACAACCGTGGCTGCGGGCGGGCTTGCCGCGATGGCCGAAGCAACCGCCTCATCAAAGCTGCTTGAACAGGTTGATCATCTCGATCGCCGTCACCGCCGCATCCACGCCTTTGTTACCGGCCTTGGTTCCGCAACGTTCAATGGCCTGCTCAAGGTTGTCCGTGGTCACGACGCCGAAGATGCACGGCACGCCGGTTTGCATACCGGCCTGGGCAATGCCCTTGGCGGCCTCACCGGCCACGAAATCGAAGTGCGGAGTTGCGCCGCGGACAACGGCTCCCAGGCAGATGACGGCGTCGTGTTTGCCGCTTTCAGCAAGGCGCCTGGCGGCGAGGGGAATTTCGTAGGCACCGGGCACCCACACAAGCGTAACGTTGGCGAGGTCGCCCCCGTGGCGGTGAATGGCATCCAGGGCGCCTTCTACCAGGGGCTTCACCAGGAAGTCGTTAAACCGGCTTGCCACAATGGCGAACTTCGCGCCGCCGGCGTTGAGGTTGCCTTCGATTGTATTGCCGGCTTCGGTCACGTTGTCCTCGGTGTGTCAGAAAGGGGCGGAATTGTACGGAGCGGGGGAATTCCGGGCAAGCAGTTGACCGGACGGCGCCTGCACGTAGCATGAAAGCTCCCTTAATCCCCTCATTACATTGTTGCTCTGCACCCATGCGGATAGTTGTCACGTTGTTGCGGGGTGGAATGGTTGGAACTAGCGGCGCCGCTCGTTGCGTAAAATATACACACGCGCTGGAAACGACAGTTCCTAATGCTTTGCGTAACCGTATTGGAATCAATGATTTGTGGCATCTGAAAAATTTGGCACGGTGTACGCTGGTATAGCGCATTGAGCAACTTTGGAATTGTCAGCCAAGTCACGCAGCGCCCCTGAGATTGACCCCGAGCCCGACGAACGTCGGTTTCAGCAGCCAGGAGAGACAATATGAAGCGTGTAGCGATACTTTTTGCCATCGGAGCTGTCGGGCTGCTTAGCGCCTGCGGTGATGGCGGCATCGAGTTCAACGGCGTAAAGCAGGTGGAGCAGTTCCCGGTCCGCAAGACGCCGATTGTGCACTTCAACCTGCCGTCGGAATCATTCACGGCCCAGGGCGACGCCTACGTGGACGTGATGAAGTTCCTGCCGCTTACGACGGGCAGCTTTATCGAACAGCCGAGCCCCGGACATGATCTGTGGTCTCAGTGGATGCGTGGGATGGACCTCGACGGCAACATGGTTGAGGACTGGTCACAGATTTTGACCTCGGGTTTTGGCGCGGCCTGGCCTGACAACGCCGTGTTCCAGGCCCCTTACCCGGGGCTGGGAGCCGTGCCCGCCGCGGATTACATCCAGATGTGGACTTTGTCCCTGGCCAATCAGTGGTTCCTGCGGGACATCGACGGCGCGGTCCGCACGCCGGTGGTGCCGAATGACCCACCCGTTCAGTATGAGGGCGCGGGCTTCAGTTCCATGCCGATTTCGATCCATGCGACGGGGCAGGCTGCGACGCCTTACACGGATCTCTACACGATCAACGGCGTTCCGGCCCAGCAGGAAACGACCACGGCCAACCCGGTGGGGGTGGGTGCGAACGGCGTAATTCGAACCCCTACGCCCGTCAGCAACCTGCTGCGCTGGTTTGCCAACGGTCTGATGAACCCCAATCCATTTCAAGGGTTGCTGTCGGTTGGTTGGTGGGAGCCGCCTGCCCAGAACATTCACATTGAAACAATCGCCGGCACTGTGCAGCGCGTGCCCGCGCCGGACTACTTCAGCGGCGGCGGTTTCATCGACGCGGCGGGCGGTATTTACGTAAGCGCGTACATTGGACAGTGGCGCGGCGTCACTGATACCGCGGGCGGCGCTACCCCGGCCGTGAGCCGCGACGACGGCGTGAAGTTTTCGTACTACCTGGCGGTGCTGGTCTGCCACCAGATCGGCAACGGCCTGGGGCTGGTGAACAGCTCGTTCGCCCTGCCGGGCGTGATCAACAACCAGGAAGACATCATGAACGAGAGCGTGGTGATGGACCTGACGGCCTTCATCGCGGAGGGCAAGCAGTTCAACTTTGTGCTGGAAGACCTGCTGCGTATGCAGGATGTGGTGAACGGCGACTTCATGACGCCGGGCTCGAACAGCACGCTGCCCGGCTCGGACCGCCAATAGACTGACGAAACGGATTCCCGCACGGTGTGCGGACTAAACAAGGCAAGGAAAACAATCATGCGCAAACTACCCGCCATGTTCCCCGCCCTTCTGCTTGCAGGCGCTGTCGGCGTACTGTCCCTGGTCGGCACGGGCTGCGAGGGTGACTTTTCCGGCCCTCCGGGCGGCTCTGTGGTCGGCTCGCCGGGCACGGACCCGTTGTTCGGCGTCACGCCGTTCACCTTCGCGGCGGAGAACCCGCAGGTTACGGGCTTTTACGACGACTTCTGGTACATTGATCCGGGTCGCGACAGTGACGACGCCCTGAAGCAGAGCTCGGTCATTTACGCTGACACGATTCAGGCGATGCGCATCGCGGGCTTCACTGGCTACCTGACCAACTCCGCGGACGCGACCTACGTCGAAGTCAACAACCAGTACCCGCTGATGCTCAGCTTCATGAGCCAGTGGTTCCGCCGCAACGCCAACGGCTCGCGTATCCGTGAGCTCGATCAGTTCGGCTTCCTGGTGTGGTCAGAAAAGAGCCTCGACATCTGCTTTACCACAGCGCCGCTTATTCCGATCTACGACAGCAACGGCGTGCTGATCGAATACGGGGTGATACGCCGTATCTACGTTACGTTCGACGAGAACCCGGACGCCGTCCTGCACGGCTGGAGCAGCCCCGCGCCGAACAGCCCGGGCGACTTCCCGCCGCCGCAGTTCCGCTTCCTGAACAACAACTTCAGCGAAGTCGGTGCCGTCCTGCTGACCCAGATGTTCTCGGCCGGCTCGCCGCAGCTTACGCAGGCCCTGGGTGAAACCATCAACGACAACGCCGACAACGAAAACGTCGAAAACATCGGCGCCGTCCCCGACCTGGGTGCGGTTGGCGGCCCGACCCCGGTGCCCGTACCGACCGGCGTCTTCATCGACAATTACGCCGAAGATTACAAGCACGCCCCGGTTCTGAAGCCGAGCACCCCGGGACACACCGAGCAGGAAGCGGTGGTCGAATACTCGCGCCACCTTGGCTGCCTCAACTCGAACCTGCTTTGCAAGGCTGTCGGGCTGAACTCCGGCGCCGGCGGCACGATTATGGATCCGGGCCAGGTGGTCTGGCAGAACGGCTACGCCTATGCGTTCCTTCAGGTTGACCTGGACGCGTTGAACACCCAGCACCTGCCGGGTGAGAACCGCGACCCGAACGCCCCGTAATGCCGCCAGCCTGTGAACCCTGTGCATACTAAACGAACCGAGAGGTCTGGAATGAAAACCAAAACCACATTCAGCATCCTGGCCCTGCTGGCGATGGTCCTGGCGGCCGGAGTTTCAGCCGAGGCGCGGGAGTACCGCCCCAACGCGACAACCGTTCACAAGCTTACGGATTCCGCCGAGATCGTGATCGTCGCCCGCCTGGACCGGGTCGAGAATATCGACCTGACGGAAGTCGGTCTTGACGCCGCGCGCTACAAGCGCCTTGACGACGGTCTGATCCAGGACGGCGAGGACTACATCCGCCGCGAAGGTGTTCTGTCCGTCAACTCGGTAATCAAGGGCGACGCGAGCCTGACCGGTACGGAAGTCCGCTTTGTCAGCATTCGCCAGCTCAAGCTGCCCGCCTATGACAGCGACCTGCGCGGCGGCGAGGCCGTTTACTTCCTCTCCAAGCGGGCGGACGGTCGCTACATTGTGATTTCCGACGAGCGCGGCACCGTTTCCGCGGCGGAAAGCGCCGGCGATCTGAACAAGACGACGTCGTTCCTCAAGGAGCATCTGGCCACGGGCAGCACCAGCGCGACCGGCATCACCCGGATGCTGAACGCCATTGCCCTGGACGCCTCCCGCCTTTCGGTCGATTGCGCGATCGAGCTGTCCTGGCACCACGAAAGCTACGCGCCTGCCATGACAGGCGAGCAGCGCCAGCGGATTCTTGACCTGTGCAAGCTCAGCCACCCCGGCAGCGAAGAGCGCAACCAACTGCTGACAGCGGCCGGGCGTCACCCCGCCGAGGGCGCGCTTGAGGGGCTGCTTGAAGTCATGCTTGGCGACCCAAGCTGGAGCACCACGAGCCTTGCCAGCATGTCCCTTGAGTACGTCAACCGTGGTCTGGCCATCACCCGCCTGCTTGAAGAGTACGAGCTGGCCGGTGAGAACGGCGAAGCGAAGATCGTGATTGTGCGCAGTCTGGGGCTGATTCGCCCCAAGGCCGATTACGACGGGCCTGCGGTTCGCAACGACACGTTGCAGCTGGTCAACGAACTGCTGGTTGCGACCACGGACAAGGACCTGCTGCGTGAGGCGCTGATCGCTTCACGTGACCTGCGCAGCGGTACCTCGCACCTCGCGAACCTGAAGGCGCTGGTCGACAACCGCGCCACAAACGGTCTGACGAACGCCGAAGTCAACGGTGCGATCATCGCCATCTGCGCCGCCCGTGAGGCGGGCGACTTCGACAGCGAACCGATTGAAAAGGCGTACCTGAAGTCTCTGGCGGATTCGGACCCCCTGCTGAAGCAGGTTGTCGAGTCGGCCGGCAAGTTCCCCTTCTCGACCCTGATTCAGGGCGCTGACGGCAAGGGCCACTAAACCGAACCCCGATAGTTTGAGCGCGTTGCAGGCGACAAGCATAAAGGAAACAAACATGCGGATGGTTATCGCGACAATGGCAGTCCTGGCGGCGAGTTTGCTGCTGTCCAGCGCGCTGCACGCAAATTTTACAATGTTCGATCTTGCCAAGAACTCGATGTACATCGCCCGCGGTGAGTTCACGACGCTTGAACGCACGCCCGTCGGCGACCGCATGACGCTGCGCTGCGACGAGATCATCAAGGGTGATATCGCGGTCGGCGCCGAGGTCACGCTGGAGGCTTTCGAGCCCGCAGCGGCGGACGAAGGTCTGGGGCGCGAAGTGATCGTCTGCTTCAACCTGGTCAATGGCAAACACTACTTCCTGAACCATCCGTTCGCCACGCGCAGCTTCATCTTCGAGACGGACGACGTCGCGACGAACGGGCTGGACCAGAACGAGCAGTCCCTGCGCAACTTCCTCGCCATCAACGCGCCCTACAAGGAACTCATTGAGTCCGAGTTGCGCAAGCGCATCGAACTTCAGCAACTGGGCTACCAGGGCGAGTTCGACGCGGTATTGATCAACAAGTGGCGCGACGAGCTGCTGAAGCAGGTCACCTGGGCCGGCACCCGCAGCGCCCGTGACGCGGCCAAGGCCATGGTTGAGCACACCCTGTTCAGTGGCACGCTCAATGTTTCCCAGATGCGCCTGGTGTCTGACCACCTTGCCGCGTCGGCCGTCGGCAGCATCGAACGCGCCTACATGCTGGAACTCGTGCGCAGCTACCCCGAAACGCATCCCGGCATGAGCGTGCAGTTGGCCATGTTGCGCGAGGAAACCTCGCAGGCCTGTGTCGGCAAGCTGGCGAACCTGATGCTGCTGCTGCCTGATCGTGAAGGCGTGCTGACCGCGGTTGGCGCGATCGCCACGGACACGGCAGGCGCGGTGCAGACTCGCCTGAACGCCCTTCAGATGTTCGAAGCCATGAAGGACGCCAACGGGCTTCCTTATGTGCATGAGGCCCTGCTGACCGAGCTTGAGAATTCGGACATGAACAAGGACATTCTGCGCCGTTGCTTCACGGCCATGCGGAGCACACCGGACGCGGCCAGCGTGCCCGTGCTTGACACCTGCATCGCGCACGCGGTTGTGGCCGAAAGCTGGGAGCTGACGCAGCACGCCTGGATCGCCTACTCGCTCGTTGACAATATCGAAACCAACGGGAAGGTGAACCAGCGCTTCGCCCAGGAGACCAACCCTGCGCGCAAGAAGTTCTTCCAGCGCCTTCTTCACGAGAACAAGGTTCAGCGCAAGCTGATCATCGTTCACCCGGAAGACTAGATTGACCAGAACCAGTGGCTTGTCCGTCACTGCGAACCGGCCGGGGAAACCCGGCCGGTTTGAATTTGTCTGCACAGGCACGCCAGAGCAGAAGCCCCGTGCGGCAGCGCGGGGCTCATAATGACGAATGGCGAATGTATTGAGCGCGACGCGGTTCACGAAGTGAACGTTGTGCAGCGAACTAGCGGCCTGTCGATGGTCAATCGTTGATGGCCGAACCACGCCAAGCCCCTGCGAATCCGTGGCTGAGTAAAACCCGTCGCGTCGGCGCGTGCGGCGGTTATCGCGAAACACGCCACCGCTCCCTTGCGTGCGGTGGTTTGAACGTCCAGGACAGTGCTTTAGCCGCGGCGGTTGCGCTCGAGCAGTGTGCGGATCGTCGGCATCAGATCGAGGCGGGCGTTGCCGCCGACGAAGTTAGCCGCCGCGGGTTCGTACTCGAACATGCGCAGCTCCCAGCCTTGCGGGATGCGGTTGAACGACAGCGAGGCGCGGGCTTCGGCCCCGTCAACGAGGTACGAGAACACAACACCGATTGTTCGGACGCTTCGCGGGAGCGAATCAATCTCCGCCCATCCGTCTTTCAACCTGCTCAGGGCGGCCACGAAGAACTCCAGGTCTACATCTTCCGCACGCTCAACGGCGCCGTCGGTGACCCCGAATCCCACGCTCGAACGCGCGCCACCGGCCAGGTCCAGCAACTGCTCCACACACATCTCTACGGGGGATTGCGGCCCCGGGGTCAGCAGGTCCAGCAGCACGGCCGAGCCGGTGTAGCCCTCATAGCTGTCGATCGGGCCGAAGAAGCTGTGTTCATCGCCGCCCAGCACCAGCGCGCGCTCGAAGGGCCCGAGCAGGCTGTCGCACAGGGCAACATTGACGCTCGAAACGTAGTCCAGCTCGAGCTGCCAGTACGAGGCGAGATAGCCCGCCTTACGCTCGCGCACCAGCGGGGCGAAGCGACGCCAGGCAGCCTGCAGAAGGCTTTTCGAGTCCGCGTCCGTGTGGTTCGCGAGCACGCCTTCGACATAGCCCGGCAACGAGGCGGGGCGCGCGCGCGGGCCGAAGCCGTTGGCGAGCAGCTGGTTCGCGAAGACCCCGTACTCGCGAAACAGGTCTCGTCCCTTGCCGCGCGCCGGCGGCTCGAGGGTTTCCCACAGAGTCTCCGCGAGGCGCGTATCGGACGGATGCCGCGAGCGCAGATGCTCAATGAGAATCGTGGCGTCGCGGGTTTCGGCCCATGGCTCAAGCAACATGCGATCGATGCGCGCGATGGTGTCGGCCGTGGCGATCGCGGACGGGCGCAGGGAGCGAAGCTCCTCGATGCTGATGCGGGTGCCGTCCTGGCGGGTCAGGGTGGTTTCGTTCAGCACGGGTAGATCGTCCGGGCTGGTGTCCGGCGAGGTCGAGCAGGCGCCAATGACAACGCCGAGCAGCAGTAGTCCAGCCCTCTTCATGGTTGGCATTCTAGACGGAGATGCGGGCGGGGGCTATTTCTTCTCGTTTTCCTGTTTTACATCAATGGCCTGTATGGCGGCCCTGGCTCGTTGCGCGTCGTACTCACTGCCGCGGAACACAACCTTGCGGTCACGGTCAAAGCCCCCGATCTGCACGCTTTCAGCGGCGACCTGGGCCTGAAACAGGTCGCGCAGGGTGCTGACTGCTTCAGAGGGCTTGATGTAGATCAGCTTGATGGTGTGGGTTGATTCCTCAAAGGCCGGGTTGGGCTTGCGCGCGTCCAGCAGCTTGGCTCGCGACAGCACCCTGTCTACTTCGTCGCGGCGCCCGCTTACCAGCAGCACGTTGGAAATTTCATTCAGCGTGATCTTCCAGCTTTCGTCGCGCTCACGCAGGCGCTCGAGGGCGCTTACCAGGCGGGCCGACGGTGTGTTCAAAGCGACGTAGTCCAGCACGGTCAGGTCGTCATCGCGCTCGGTTGGAATCTCCGCAGTCTGGGCGACCTCCCAGGCGGCGTAAAGACGGTCCACGAAGTCGGTCACGATCATGCTGTGGGTGTCCTCGAAAACCTCGACGCTGCCCAGCCCGGCCGTCAGCTTTTCACGGATTCGCGGCGCGACTGTTTGCACCGGGGCATGGCGCAGTCGGATCGAGAGTGAGGCAAAGTACAGCCCCTCAAGCTCAGCGGGTTCCTGCAGGATCACCGAGTTGCGTGCCGCCCCTGCCGCGCTGTACAGCTGATACGTCGGGCCGGGAAGCCCGCCCACTTCGAACGCCACGAGGCTGGCCCGCCTCAGCAGCTCGAACAGCAGCAGCGTCTTTTCGGGATTGCTTGCCGGCTCCGTGTGCGTGGCTGTGACGCGGCGGACCTTGCCGGTGGCGGGGTCGTTCAGCACTTCGCCCTCGTAGATGAACCCGCAGCCGATGGACTTCTGGGCCCAGACCAAAACTTCAGTGATCGGCGCGTTTTCGAACACGGGCTTGGGTTCAGCTTCCTGTGCAGGCACGAAGCCCGCAAACGCGACGGCGATCAGCAGCAGGCAGGGGATGAGTTTTCGGATCATGTGAGTGCCTCTTCGACTTTCGGTTTGCGCCACGCGGTCAGCCCGATGCCGACGCCAACCAGCAGCATCGACCCGCCGACCAGTTGCAGCAGGGACAGCGACGACTGCTGGAACTCGAGATATCGTTCACGCAGCAGGTACATCAGCAGCAGCGCCAGTATGGGCTCGCCCAGGATTGTCAGGTTCACGTAGAACACCGGCACATACTTGACCACATAGTGAAACAGCGAATGACCCACCAGAGTTGGCAAGATGACGGCGCAACCCAGCCAGAACCACGAGTCGTCCGCGTAGCCCCACAGTGTGTCGCCCGCGACCAGGGCGATTGTCAGGCAGGTCAGCCCGCCGATCCAGTACAGTCCGCCCAGGTAGCCTACCAGGCTCATGCGCGGACGCAGGCGCCGACCGATGCTGTAGCTCAGCACAATTGCCAGCCCGCACACCAGCACCAGCCCGTCGCCCACCAGGTGCGCCGCGTCGAACGTGTAGTCGTGCCACACGAAGATCAGCAGCCCGCAGATGGCCAGCGCGCTCGCGCCCACCATGACGCGTGTGATCGCTTCTTTCAGCCAGATCGCGCCGACGGCAGCGGCCATCAAGGGCTGCGCGCCAAGCAGTACGACGACGCTTTCCTTGCTGGTGTGTTCAAAGGCCAGGTTGAATAGCCCGAAGTGCAGGCCGTACAGAATGCCTGAGGCCCAAAGCCACGCGTGCTCGCGGGCGGTGAGTTGCTTCAGGTCACGCAGCAGCGCCCCGGTGCAGAAGGGCAGCAGAATCATACCCACGGCCATCAGGCGCCAGGCTGCCAGGGCGAACGGCGGCACGCCCGCAAGCAGGATTAGTGGCGGGGCCGTGGCGACCGCCAGCATACCCAGCAACATCGCGAAGAAGGGGCCCCGTGACATGTGGCCAGTTTGCGATGGCGCGCGACAACGGCAATGGCGGGTAAGCCTTTGCAATCACCACCGAAGGAAGTCTAAACTGCGCCCCCGTTCGTTACACAAGGTACGCCATGCCACTGTTCCAGATCCTTGAGGATTGTGGGTGCGAGTCGCTTACATTCATCAGCGACACCGCAGCCAGGCTGCAAGCCCTGATCGCCATCCACAGTACACGCCGGGGACCCGCCTTTGGCGGTATTCGGACGCTGAGCTACCAGAGCGAGAGCGCCGCCATGACCGACGCCGTGCGCCTTGCACAGGCCATGAGCTACAAGGCCGCGGTTGCCGATCTGCCCGCCGGCGGCGGCAAGGTGGTGGTGATCAAATCGGAAGGGATGGACCGCGAGAAGGCGTTTCAGGCCCTGGGGCGCGCTATCGACAGGTTCGGCGGCAACTACTTCACGGGGCTGGATGTCGGCACGACGCGCGAAGACCTGCTCGAGATTGCCAAAGAAACCAGCTATGTCGCCAAGGACCTCGACTTCGGCAAAGCCACCGCCCGCGGCGTAATGGGCGCCATCAAGGGCGCCATGAAGCACCGGTTCGGGGACGAGACGCTGGAAGGGCGCAGTGTAGCGGTGCAGGGGCTGGGCGCCGTGGGGGTCGAGTTGGTGACCATGCTGCACGCGGAAGGGGCGGACCTGTTCGTGGCCGACGCGGACCAGAGCCTCGCCGGCGAGGTTGGCGAGAAACTGGAGTGCGAGGTGATCAACGCCTCGCGCATCCTCACGACCGAAGTGGACGTGCTGGCGCCCTGCGCGCTCGGCTCCATCTTTACCGTCCAGAATGCCGATGCCCTGCGCTGCCAGATCATTGCCGGCAGTGCCAACAACCAGCTTGCGTCGCCCGCCGCCGGTGAGGCCCTGCGCAAGGCCGGGATCACCTTCGTGCCGGACTACGTGGCCAACGCGGGCGCGCTGATCAAGGGCGTCACCGAGTACGTGGGCGGCAAAGAAGTCGGCTTCGACGTGGTGGACCGGATTCACGCTAACACGCTGATGGTGCTGGAGCGCGCCGACAAGGAGGCCCGGGCCACCAATGAAGTCGCCGACGCCATTGCCCGGGAACGCCTGGCATGAGCCGCCTTCGCGGTACCCGCTTTGGCGCCCAGGGCCGCCCCGTAACGGGAAGACTTGCGCCGACCCCATCGGGTTATCTGCACCTCGGCAATGCACGGTCGTTCCTGCTTGCGTGGCTGTGGGCGCGGCATGAGGGCGGGCACGTCATCATGCGGGTGGAGGACATCGACCGCCCGCGCTGCAAACATGAGTTGCGTGAAGCCGCGCTGGAAGACCTGGCCTGGCTGGGGCTGGGCTGGGATGAAGGGCCGCGCGCCGGTGACCCGCCGGGCGAGTATGACCAGCACACCCGCTTCGAGCTTTACCGGCAAGGGCTGAATGAGCTGATCGAAGGTGGGCACGCCTACCCGTGTGTCTGCTCGCGCAAGGATATTGAGAAGGCCTCCAGCGCGCCTCACGGCGAAGAGGGTGCCGTCTACCCCGGCACCTGCCGCGACCGCTGGGACAGCTGGGATCAGGCGAAGCAGGAGAGCGGTGTCGAGCCCGCCTGGCGCTTCCGCTGGGAGGGTGACTTCGAGAATTTCCACGACGAGTGCTACGGCACGGTCGGTCTGCGTCCGGCCGGGTTTGGCGATTTCGTGCTGTGGCGTCGGGATGACCTGCCGAGCTACCAGTTGGCGGTGACGGTGGACGACGCGCTGCAAGGTGTTACGCAGGTGTTGCGGGGGCGCGACCTGCTGACGAGCACGGCGCGGCAGCTTGCGCTGTACCGGGCGCTGGGGCTCGTTGCCCCTGAGCACTGGGCGCACGTGCCGTTCATCCAGGACGCGAAGGGGCGCCGCATGGCCAAGCGCGACGGCGATTTCGCGCTGGCGCGGTTGCGCGAATCGGGCGTCGCGCCTGAGCGTGTGATCGGAATGCTGGCGTTCAGCGCGGGGCTGATGGAGCGCCCGGGGCTGATGACGCCAGCCGAGCTGGTGGGGGAGTTCCGTCCGGATCGTCTCGGCGGCGAGGACTTTGTAGTCACCGAAGAACATCTTGCCTGGCTGCATGGCAAATAAAAACCGGGCGAGGTCTCCCTCGCCCGGTGTGAGTCTGCAAGCCTAGTTCCAGTAGCTATCGCTGGCACCGGCTTCCTTGGTGGTGTCGGTCTCAGAGAAGTAACTGTCGTCCTTTGGTGCTTCGCTTTCGGCCAGTTCCTGCTCCGCAAGGAATTCCTTCTGCTTCGCACGGAACTTGTTGATGGCGGTGCCGAACTTGTTGCTGCTGTCGTCGCCGGAGATTGCGGCGTTGACTTCAGCGATGTCCTGCTCAAGCTCCAGCAGCTGAATCTCGACTTCCATTTCCTCGACAAAGGCTTCCATCTCGGTGATCTTTTCGTCCATCTTGGTGATCAGCGTGTCGAGTTTCGTAACGTACTGCTTCTTCTTGTCGATCACGCGGTTCTGCAATTCGATCTTGCGGGTGACCTTCTTCACTTCCAGCGCTAGCTTGTCGGTTTCCTGCTTGGCGCGGGCTTTCGTCCACTTCAACTCTTTGCCATTGGCGCTGGCGACAGTGTAGGTGTGGTCGTTGGGGATCTTGCCTGTTTCGGCGTCCACGGTGCCGGCGGCAATCAGCGCTTCTTCTTCTTGCTTGACCTGGCTGACGATGTCACCAATCGCGTTTTCGTACTTCTTGACTTCGCGCTCGTACCACATGACCGTCGAGAGCCCATTGGTCTCTGACTTCAGGGTCGACTCGTCCCAGTCATCGCGCCCTTCGCGGGCGATGATGTCCTTCTGCAGGTTGCGCTTGACCTCTTTCTTTTCCTCGAGGTCCTTGCGCATGGTGTCGAGCTCGCGCCGGGCCTGCGTCGGGAAGTTCTTCAGGTCTTGCTCGTCCATCCATTCCTGGGCCTGCTCGGGCACGTCGGTCCAGCGATACACGCCGTAGCCGATGCCGCCAAGAACAACCAGTCCAACGATTCCTATGATTGCCCACTTCATTCGCGTCTCCTTCCCTCAGAGGGGCGAGGGTCCCTGTGTCTACATGGTTTCATTTTCGATCTCGGGGATTTCAGCCCCGAAACAAAAATACACCACGCCATATGAGGCGGGCCATTATAAAGAGGCGGGTCTTTTTGAACAGCGCAGATACCGCTTTATCAAGCCTTTATGCGGCGTCCGCCCAGGCCAGGCAATGCCGCATCTGGTGCGCCTTCTCGGCCTTGCTGCCGTGCCAGGGCCAGCCATGACCGGGCAGAACCCAGCTGAAATCCAGCGATTCCAACCTGTGCAGGGACTTCACGACCTCGCCCCAGTCGAACCAGCAGGCGCTGCGGAAGGCGTACAGGTGACCCAGGCGCTTCGACCAGGCCATGTGGTCGCCTGTGAACAGGAACTTGTCCTTGTATAGCAGACATGCCGAGCCGCGCGTGTGCCCCGGCGTCGGGTAGACCGTCAATCCCGGCGCGATCTCGTAGGGCTCGCCGCTCTTCAGTTTGGTCTCGGCGTCCAGGCCGCGGGCGTCGCTGGCCATGATGATCCGCTCGCAGCCGAACTTCGCGGCCCACTTGTCGTGGTCGGCGACGTCGTCGCGGTGGGTGAGAAACATCCAGCGCACGCCACCGAGTGCTTCGATACGTTTCACAAGCGGGGCCGCGAAGCGCGGTGAATCCACCAGAACGTTGCCCTTGTCGCGCTGGATGAAGTAGCTGGTCGCGCCGAAGCTGTCCTCGCTGTGAAACCCGCAGTGGTAAACGTTGTCAGCCAGATGGAACGGGGCCTGCGCGATCACTTCCTTTACCAGGGCCCGCGTGGCAGGCACGCTCACCCCAATGCTGGCTGTGGGACAGCTGACCAACGCGCGCAGGGCGGATTCCTTCAATGCTGTCGTGTTTGGCTGAGTATGAACAGCGGACATGCCCCCAGCATCGTGAAAGACCTTCGGTTCCATCCACATACAGGTGCCGCAGTCGATGCAGGACTCGTCGACGAAGAAGTCGCCGTCCACGTTTTCAGCACGTTTGGTTGCCGCGTTCGCCACGACATAAGTAAAGCATAGGCTTTACTTATCGGCAAGAGGATTAGTCCAGTGGCTGGGCTTCTTCGGTGGTGCTCCAGTCGCTGGTTTCGAAGACCTCGGCGCTGCCCATTTTGGATGCGCGTGGTTTCACGATCAGGTCGTACGAGTCGTAGACCGCGTTGCGCGCTTCGTTCGGGTAGCCGCCTCTAAAATTCACGCTTTTCACGTCGCTGTCGGCGCGTACGCCGATGGTCCAGTAGTACAGACCGTCGCCGTTGAATTCGCTGCGTATGCTCAGGAACCCGCTGTCCAGCAGCACGTCCCGCAACTTGTCGTGTTCGAGGTCGCCAAGGCGGAA
This sequence comes from Planctomycetota bacterium, assembly GCA_019912315.1. Lineage (GTDB taxonomy): Bacteria > Planctomycetota > UBA8742 > UBA2392 > UBA2392 > JACKID01. Next base: position 69,923 of record JAIOJA010000071.1, on the reverse strand, counting down.
CGGCAGCTTGCGGTAGCGCTGCAGCAGCTCGCCGTCGTTGTTCCAGCGTTCAAGAAAGATGAAAAAGCCGTCGCCGCCTTCGTCGACCTCGATGACCCAGAGCGCGTTGCCCTCATGCATCTCGACGAACTTGAATGCGAACTCCTGCCCTTCGTCAATGTAGACGTCGCGGTCCACTTCGCCCTCAGGGTGAAAGTAGACGCTCTCATCGGAGTGCGGCTTGTTTTCCTCGACGTAGCGTTCCCAGTAGGCGGCATCCCGCTCAGGCCAGGTTGTTCCGCAGCCGACAATCAGCAACGCCGGCAGAAGCAGCAGCAAGTTCTTCATGGTCTTTCCCCGATCAGTGAATCCATTGTATCCAACAACCTGCCCCAAGTGCCCGCCACAATTGATCGTTCATACGCGACACAGTTGTCGAGTGCGTGGATAGGCTGCGCGATGTCAAGCTGGTCCAGCATTGCCAGCACGCCCGCCAGAGTACGACCGTGGTGTTGTGTTCGCTATTGTGCGAGTGCAACACACCCAGCGCTCGTTGCGTGGCCTGCATGATGCTTTCGCCGCTCGGAGGGACATAATCCCAGCGGGCCATCTTCGCGTTGACGGCAGCATCACTGCGGAAGTTCTTCAGCCAGTCGCCGGAGTTACGTTCCCGTAAATCATCGACAACCTGCCATGGGGTCCGGCTGCGTGGCGAAGCGATCGTGCCTGAACCCTTCCTGATGGCGAAATGGGGTCAGGCACCGCTAGCTGTTGAACCGGGCAGATGGGTGACACTCAACTTCAGCCACATGCTGCATACGCGAGTGATCCTGGGTACGTAGCATGAGTGGTTGGGCCGCGGCAATCCCTCGGTTTCACGGCGCGATTCCTTTGGTATACAAGCGCATATGGAAGAAGCGCGCGAACACACTTCCAACCGCACACTCGCCCGCGAGCTGGCGCTCAAGCTGCTTTACGTCACGGACCTCAGCAAACCGGAGCAGATCGCCCAGCAGCTACGCGACGTCCTTGAGGTCGAGCACCAGGCGCATCCGGTGGCTGAACTCGCGCAGGATATGGCCCGCGGCGTGGGCGACACCCGTGACGAACTTGACGAAGCCATCCAGGCCGTCGCCGTCAACTGGCAGGTCAGCCGCATGCCGGTGATCGATCGCGCCATCCTGCGCATGGGCGTCTACGAGCTGTTGTACATGCATGACGTGCCGCCCAAAGTGACCATCAATGAGGCGGTTGAGCTGGCCAAGAAGTTCTCGACGGAAAAGTCGGGCTCGTTCGTGAATGGTGTGCTCGACAAAATCTACCAGACGCGCTGCCCCGAAAAGGTCTAACCCGTGGGACTGTTCTCCAAAAAGAAGAAACCGGACGAGCAGCCGCCCCCCGCCGAGCCCGACACCAGGCCCGAAAAAAAGGGCATGCTCCAGAAGTTGACGCGGGCCATTTCGCGCACCCGCATGGTGTTGAACCGCCGCGTTCTTGGCGCCATCGGACTGGGCCAGAAGATCAACGACGACATTCTGGACAACCTCGAAGAGGCCATGATTGAGGCCGACTTCGGCGTCGAAACCAGTGAATTCCTGATGGACCTGCTGCGCAGCGCCTGGAAAAACGGGCGTATCGAGGCCACGGACGACATCCTGCCCTTCCTGCGCACAGATCTGAAGCAGCGCCTCACACACCGGGGCAACGCGGTCAAATTCGCCGACAAGCCCCCCACCGTCATCCTGGTGGTCGGCGTCAACGGCGCAGGCAAAACCACCAGCGTTGCGAAACTGGCCTGGTGGCTGGAAAAATCGGGGCATCATACCGTGCTGGCGGCGGCGGATACGTTTCGGGCGGCGGCCGTCGAGCAGCTCAAGACCTGGTCTGAGCGCATCGGCTGCGAAATCGTCACGGGCGCCGAGGGCGCCGACCCGGCCAGCGTCGCGCACAAGGGCGCCGAGCGCGCCCTGGAAATCGGCGCCGACGTTCTGCTGGTGGACACGGCGGGTAGACTGCACACGCAGAAGAACCTGATGGACGAGCTGCGCAAGATCCGTAACGCCTGCGCGGCCAAAAAAATCGAGGGTGCGCCGCACGAGACGATACTCGTACTAGATGCCACAACCGGGCAGAACGCCGTGAACCAGGCGATGATGTTCAAAGAAGCGGCGAACGTGACAGGGTTGTTTCTGGCCAAGCTGGACGGCACCGCCAAGGGTGGCGCGGTACTGAGTATTAACGAAAAGGTGGAAGTTCCCGTGAAATTTGTCGGGCTTGGTGAGAAAGTGGAGGACATGCAGCCCTTCGACGCGGACCAGTTCGTCGAGGCGCTGTTTGACCTTGAAGGCTTGACCGAAAACCCGGAGCAGGCGTGAGCCAGGGCGACGCACCACGTGACATCCGCGAGATTCTCGCCGGTCGCCCCGGCGCGGCGAATCGCTTTCTGCGGCGCTTCGGCAAACCCATTCTCGATTACGCCACGGCCCTGATCCCGGACCGTTCGGAGCCTTTCGACCGCATGGTCGAGGATATTCTCGTCGATGCCATCGCGCAGTCACGCACTGCCGCCCGCCTGAAAGAGGACGAGCAGGTTTTCGAGTATGTCATGGAGGTCGCCCTGCGCACCGTGCGCGCGCGCTATCGCCACGTGCTTGACGCCGAGGCGCGCCCATCCAAAGCGACCACCAGCTACAACTTCAAAGAAGTGCTCGAAAAAACCCGCATGACCGAGGCTGAGCTCACGGCCGGCATCAGTGAGGGCAAGTACCGCGCCGTGCGCGACAACGACCAGATGAAAATCAAGGGTGACAGCATCCCCGGTCTGGGCGAGCGCAAATCGTACCACGGCTACAGCGTTTCGGCCGCCGAGCGCGAGCTGCTGTGCCTGCACTATCGTCTGCATTTCAGCCCGGAGACCATCGCGCGCTGGTCGGGCAGCGTGCCGGCACAGGTTGAAGCGATCATCGGCAAGGCCGCGAACCGCCTGACGGAAGCCATCGCAAGAAAGCGCGGCGGGCGCGGGCCCGAGGTCAAGGACACAGAAATGCGCCGCTATATTGACGGGCGCATGGTAGGCGACGAAACGGCGAAGTTCGAGCGCAGCGTGCTGAAGGATAAGATTGCCCAGCAGCGTCTGGATGAGTTGCGCTCGCAGTCGGATTCCATCCGCGAGTTGTTCGACAGCGGGCCCTATGAGCTGTCGTCCATCGCCGTCAATGTGCGCGCCCGCAACCCCCACCACGCGCTGGCGCTGCCGCCGGTTGCGGCATTGTGGCTTCAGGTTGTGGGGCTGGCGGCGCTGATGCTGATGTTTCACAACGTCGGTGGCTACATCGCGCCACCGGACGTGCGGCTGACGGCCGCTGTCGGCGACGTCAATCTGCCGCCGATCATCACCCGCGCGGGCGAACAGCCTGACGTTCTCGTGTCCGGCGAAAGTCGCGTTTTCAGCCTGGGCGACTGGGTCGAGACTTCGGACGCCTCGCAGGCCCTGCTGGTGCTGGACAACTCGAACCGCGTGCTGCTTGCCCCGGGCGGGAAGCTGCACCTGCTGGAACCGCGCCCGGATGCCCGCCAGGTGCTGCTGCTGGAAAAGGGCGAAGTGTGGGGCCGCTTCACGGCATCCGGGCACGCCTTCGCCATGAGTTTCGGCGCGCCGGAGAATCCGGGCGGCGAGCTTGCCAGCGACGTCGGGGCCGAGTTCGACCTGGCAATAGAACCGGGCGCCGGCTTGCTTCCGGACAACCTGGCGGGGCAGCTCACGCGCGCGCTGCAAGTCGCAGTCGAGCTTGACGAGAACGGCGGACTGCGTGTAACCCGCCCCATTCATGCCTTCGCAGGTTATCGATTCGGCGGCACGGACGCGGGGCTGCTGGCGGGCGATGTCATCGAAAGCGCCCAGGGCGTGTCGCTGGAGCAACCGGCGGACCTTGCTGCGATTGCCGGCGGCATGGCCCCGGGTGACGCGGTGCCGCTCAGCGTACGTCGCGACGGCGAACGCCTTGCATTGAGCCTGCTTCGAACGGACAAACAGCCCTGGGCCGTGGTGCGCGTTTTCCATGGCGCGCTGGTGGCTGGCGCGCCCGGCAGTGAACGCCTGCTGGTGAACGCGGGGCAGTGGGCCGTGTTCTATGCGGACGAGCCGCCGTTGATCGGGCTGCGCGGCATGGAAGATTTCCGCGTGCTGCGAATCGACGCGAACGAGCGTTTCAAACAGCGCCTGCACTGGCTGAACACAGGGCACTACCCACTGAGAGCCGAGCACAGCGTGCTCAGCGTTGAGCGCGAGCTGCGCGCACTGGCAAGCGAACTTGAGCAGATGCGCGCGGACAAAATCCAGCGCAGCGGCGAGCGCGAGATCGCCCAGTTTGACGCCATCATGCGCGCCGCCATCGCGGACGCGAAATCCCGCATCGCGCGCGAAGAGGGACGCGACAAGAGCCCGGGGTTGGAATCCCTTTCAGACAGCGCGCTGGTAGCAGCCGAGGACGAGATCCTCAGCATCATCGCCAACTGGCGACGCCGTGGCACCAGCGGCATCTACCCCACGCTTGGGTCCGCGGCCAAAACCCTGAGCGCGAGTATTCTGCGCGACGAAGCGGAACTCGAAGCGCGCGGAAGCGAGCTGACGGAATCCCTGCTGCGACAGGATGAAATCAGCAAACTGGACGGCGCCATCGAGCGGCTTGCGGCCGCGATCGCGACGCTGAAGGCCTCCGACTTTCACGACGCATCCGGCGACAAGCGCGCGGACCTGGACGCGCGGATCAGCGTTCTGGACAAGCACGTACGCGAGGGGGCCAACGCCCGGGGACGCAAGGATCTAGTCCTGGTCAAGCTGAACGATCTGGACGCGAAGATCGACGACCAGCGCCGCAAAGTCGCTGGGCTGACCCAGCAGGTCACCGACGCGCAGGCGGCGCTGGATGAAACGGCCGGGCTGCTTGCGGCGAACATCTACACGCCGCAAAAACTGCAGGACGCCGAAGCCGCCGTGGGGTACGCCGAGACCGCCCTCGACGCGGCCAGGATCGCCGTTGCCGGCGCCAACGACGGGTTGCAGGTCAAGGACGACCTCCTGCGAAAAGCGAAGCTCGCGCTCGCCCGCACCGAAGCACTGGTGGAATCCAGTAGCGCCACCCGTGAAGCAGCCGCCGACACCCTGACAGATGCTGTTGCCGCGCGCGCCGCCGCGCAAAGCGCGGTTGAGGAAGCACAAGTCGAAGTAGATCGGATTCAAGCTGAGTTCGACGCGCTGCCGGAAGGCGACCCCGCGCGTGAAAGCAAGCAGATTGAACTGACAGCCGCGCAGGAAGCGCTGTCCGCGAAGCAGCGTGCGCTGGACGAGGCCGTGAAGTCCGCCGACGACGCCAACAAGGCACTCAAGACGGCGGAGAGCGTTCTCGCGGGCGCGGAAACGGACGCCGCCGCCGCGCTGAAGGCAGAAAACGAGGCACAGGCCGCCATGGACGCGGCCGACGCCGCCCACCAGGACGCGACGAAGCGCGAAACGGACGCGTCAGGCGCACTGGACGCCGCGAAAGCGACGCTGAAGGCGCAGCAGGACGCCAAGGCCGCGCGGGCGTTGTTGGATACACGGCTGAACGAACAGCGGGAGGCGCTGAACGCGGCGAGCGCCAGCCTCGACACAGTCAACGGCAAAATCAACGACCTGGAAACCCAGGCGGCACCGGAGCGCGAAAAACTCACGACCGAGCTTGCGCTGATCACGAAGGGTGAGGAAAGCGCGGAGGCCATCAAGGAGCTGCACACGGAACGAGGTCGCTATCAGGGCGTATCGGACGAGATTGCCCTGCACGGCAAGGACGCCGCCGCGCTGGAAGAGCAACGACAGGCGCTTGCGGATTCAGACCTGGTAAAGAATTTTGAGCGCCTGCAAACGGAATACCAGGCGCTTTCGGCCCGGATTGACGCCTTCAAATTCACCCGCGCGCGCGCGCTGCTTGAAGACAGCAGCTTCGCCTACGCGCAGGACGCGGCACAACATGCGTTCAAAGAGGCGGCCGCCGAGGCCGAGGCGCGGGCCGTGGAGGTGCTGCAACGATACTGCCCGGACTATGACCACGACGGCTACGGTGATTTGTTCTCGGGCGAAGAGGGGGACGCGTTGCGCCTGGCCGTGCTTGGCGCGCTGTGGAAGCTGTACTATGACGCCGGTCTGCACGGCTCTGACGACGGCGAGAAGATTTGCTACTATGTCGCTGTACAGTCCGGCGCCGGGGCAAATACGCTGGAGGCTCTGGACAACCGCTGGCAGGCGTATCTTTCGAGCGCCTTCGGCAACGACGGCTTTGAGGCCCTGGGCAAGCTTGAGCCCGTCCATTTGGCCGGCGCGGGGCGATGAAAGGAAGCTAGTGGCGTTAGACCGCATCCTGTGTTGCGTCAAAAGCAAAGTCTGGCTGCCCGACGAGTTTCTCACGACGATTGTGGGCGACTGCGACCGCGGCAAGTTCTCGATCACACGTCCGTTCACTTTCCCGTGCATGTTGATGCCCAACGGCAACCTCTACATCGAGGAGCAGGAGGGCATCGAAGTTGAAAACAACGAATTTGACCTGACACAGATCCGCTGCGGCAACTGCGCCGCCGAAGTCGAGATCCGAGAAATCGACGTGCGTGAAATTCTGGACCGCCTGCGCCAGCGCGAAATTTCCATGAAAGAACGCAGACGCCTGCGCGAGTCGGGCAAAGTTGACAAGACCACCGAGTAACTATCGAGCAAGGAGACCGGCCATGAATAACATCAAGCTGCTGACGGGCGGGCTGGTGATCATCGTGCTCGCGCTCGCCGGCGGTACCGGCTACCTGATTTACGATCGCATTCAAAATGAGGTCAAGGTCGAGGAAAAGGCGACCAAACAGGACATCATTGAGCTACAGGCTGACCAGGCGGAAACCAAGAAGGATGTAACCGAACTCAAGGACAGCGACCGCATCCAGAGCGCCAAAATCTCGGTGCTTGAAGACGACGTGGTGGCACTGCAACTCAAGGCCGGACAGCAGGAAAAGGTGATCCAGAAGCTTGAGGAAAACGACGCCACCACGATGGAAGAGTTGAAGTCGGCGAAATCCGAGCGCGACGCCATCACCGCGAAGCTGCAAACCCAGCAGGATGAATTGGACAAGGCGAAGAAAGAGCGCGACGAAATCCGGAACCAGTTGAAGGCGCAGGGTGAGCGCATCGACGCGCAGGAAACCCGCCTGAACGAGATCGAAAAGAAGGGCGACGCCCGCGATGAAGAACTCGCGGCACTGCGCGCGGAACTTGCGGATCTAAAGCGACAGCTTGGGCTTGGCGACCCTCCGCCGTCGAATTAGCCAAGCCGTTACCCGCCGATCACGATGTCGCGGAACAGCAGGGTGAGGTTCATGGAAGGCTCTGTCGGCAGGGCGTCTTCGGGCGGAACTTCCGGCTGCGCGGGCGTCTCCCCCTCAGCAGGCTGCGCCGGCTGAGGGGCGGCCTGCGCCTGGGTGCGACGAAAGACCGCGCGGATCGAGTGGGTCACCTTGCCCACGGTTGCAGAAGATTCCACCACAAACACGGTCGAGCGCGTCACCAGCCAGGGACGAAACCGGTTGTAGATTTCCTCCGTCAGACCTTCGATCGCAGGCGGGGGCTCACCTTCCTCGGCCGTCTGGTTGTTCACGCGGGAAACGAACGCCTGGAAACTCGCCAGGTCCTGCGGCCGGAAGGAGGCTTTGTCCTCGTCCTCGGCCGGCTGCTCGCCCTCTACGGGCAGAGGCTCTTCCTCTTCGGGAAGTACGCCTCCATTTTCCTCGGCGGCGGCGACGTCCTGCCGGTCGGCTTCGCGGGCGGTCATGATCTGCTCAACGACATCCCAGGTCAGGTCCTTGTCGAGCGCCAGCAGCACCTCGCGCGAGCACGTGTTGATGTTGATGAAGCCTGTCGAATACAGCGTTATGAAGCTAATCAGCGGAAGCGGGTCCGGGCTCATGGACTGTTCGTCCACGTTTTCGATGGACGTGCGGCGCTGCTCAAACTTCTCCTGGTCGGACAGGTCGCGCCAGTCCGTGTACTGTTCGTCGTCACTGTCGTCACCGCCGCGGGAACTCAGTCCCTCGTCGGCCTTGCGCAGCGGGCCGTACAGCAACTCATTGGTCCAGCCCTCCACCTGAAGCAGCTCCCCGACCGTCAGCATTTCATAAGGCGTCTGCTTCTTCATGCCGCGAACATCGGGCTTGGCAGTGGGATCGGCGTTGAACTCAAGCTCATCCGAGTCTTCGCTTTCGCGCTCTTCGAGATACTTGACCAGGTTACGAAGCAGGGTGTCGGTGTTTGCGGCCGCGTCTTCGCCAATGCGGCGCACACTGCGCGACTCGCCGTCGAGTTCAAGGCGTTCGTCTTCGCGCCGGCAGATCTGGATCAGGCGGGTGAGAACTTCCTTGGCCTTTTCCTTCTGCGTGGCGTTGCCGCGCACGAGCGTCAGCAGGTTGAACTTGCGCTCTTCGTCCGTGATCAGGATTTCCGGCGGGGTAACGCTGGGGCTCTCGCCCGCGGAGTCGCTGCCTTCAGCGCCCCAGGTTTCGCCATCCCAGGGGACAGGCTGCGCCCAGGGCTCGTTCAGGCTGTCAAAGTCGGCGTTGTCGTCCAGGCGCAGAATGACCTGCCCGCGCACCAGCCCCATCTGCGCCAGATAGTCGGCGCGGACGTCGTCGCGGACGTTCTGTGAGACGGAAACCTCACGCCACACGTCCTGCACAAACGCCGTGATGATCACCGCCAGCAGAATGATCAGGATCATCACGATTAAAAGGGCAAACCCGCGTTTGCGGGCTCGCGCCTTGCCGCCGATTGTCGGGCTGTCTGGCATGAATACTTAACGCCTGAATTCAGCGTCCGTTTGCGTTCTTTGCGCGCAGCACCAGCGTAAGGGTTTTGCGCTTGCCGTCGCGGACAATCTCGATCGACAGATGATCGCCCGGCTTGCGGTCCGCCAGCAATGTGCGCAATTCGCCGGTTCCGGTAATCACCGTCTTGTCCACCGACAGCACAATATCATCGAGTTCCAGCCCCGCCTCAGCGGCGGCGCCGCCGTTGCTGACCTTGGTGACGCGAACGCCGCCCTCAATGCCGGCCTGGGTCGATTCCTCAAGCGTCAGGTTCACGAAACTGGCGCCCACCGTCACTTTGACATCAACGCGATCGGGCTTGTGGGTCTCGGGCTTTACTTCCGGAGTCGGGTCGGGGGCGCGCTCCGGCGCCGGCTGCGTTTCCTTGTCAGCCTTGCCCTTGCGCAGCTCCTCAAGCCTTTCGTCCAGCTGCTCACGAATCTTGCGTCGCTCGGCATCCAGGTCGCGCAGACGGTCGCGCAACTCCTTGACGCGGGCATCGTCAGCGAACTTGTCGTCCTTGTCCGCCGTTGAACCAAGCGTGATCAGCATCGGCTCGTTGCGCCCGTTACTGCGGCGTACGCCCAGGCTCAGCAGGTCGCCGGGGCGCTTGTCCCCCATCAGCGTTCGCATTTGTTCAATGCTGGTGACGGAGTTCTCGCCGGCCGACAGAATCACGTCACCGACTTCCAGCCCGGCTTCTTTGGCGGGCGACTTGTCGTCAACGCGGGTGACTTTCAGTCCACCTTCAATGCCCAGTTTCTTGGCGTCACTTCCTTCAACGACTTCCAGCGCCACACCCAGCCACGCGCTGTCGGACTGCGCACACAGGGTGTTCGCGGACAGGACCAGCGCCAGGGCGGCAAACACAAGACCGGCAATTCGCATTCGAGGCTCCGTAAGATATTGAACCGTTAACTATACGGATGAACGTCCCGTTGCGCGAACGGTTTGGCTGGACTTGTCCACACCCTTTGGCAGACTCTGCCGCGAGGTCATCCAATGGTACACACTGTCGAAATCGTGCATTACACCGCCAGGACTGACAAGCCCGGCAACTTGACTTTCCGCCTCAACGGAAACACTTACCATGCCAAGTGTTACGCCGACGCAACCCTTGCCGACGGACTGCTTGTCGAGGGCCAGAGCTACCCCGTCGCCCTTACCATCGAAGCCAGTGGCAAGGTCGAGTACGCCAACCCCGGCGAGCCCACTTTCCACATAGAGAAGCCCGATGACGCCGGCGACACCATCAAAGCTACCGGACGCACCTGGGACAGCATGGACCATCAGGTCATCAAGCTGGATGCCGAGCCAACCGTGGGCGTGCGCCTGAACCTGCCCCAGACGGCCACGGACTATCGCGGCGGAAGCTGGTTGACGGCAATCGGCACCCTGTGCGCCGACCTGCCCCCCGAGGAACATGATTAGTCACAGAGCGCACTGGTGCGTCTGCCGCCTCGCGCTGGCATAGTGCCACTGCCGCTGACCGGGGACACGCCGTCTTGCTGCCGCTGCTGCATACTCTGCTGACCACCACCTCAGAGGCTCTGAACGAGTTCCTCGGGCAGGCTGGCTGGCTCGAGGCCCTGTACGCAACCCTGTTTGATCCCGCCTGGAACCGCGAGCACGCAAGCACGATCTGGCCGGTGATCATGCTGATTCTGGCGGCCACGGGCATCGGGCTGCCGACCCCTGAGGACATCTGGCTGACGCTTGCAGGCTTCAGCGCCTACAAGCAGGGCGGCGATGAGTTCGTGTGGTTTTACTTTGTGGGGGCGTTTTTCGCCTGCACTCTGGCGAACCTGGTTGGCGATTCGGGTGCCTGGTTTCTGGGGCGCAAATTCGGCTTCGGCATACGGGACCGTTTCAAGTTCATGCGCAAGATATTGACGGAAAAGCGCATGAGGCGCGTGCAGGGCTGGTTCGACAATTACGGCAACTGGACGGTGTTTCTAGGGCGCCAGGTTGCCGGCGTGCGCTTCGTGACATTCTTCAGCGCCGGCACGATGCGCATGCCACTGCCCAAGTTCCTGCTGTTCGACTTCCTGGGTTGCTTCATAAGCATTCCGATCTGGCTTACGCTGGGCGCACTGGCGGCGATCTACGGTCGCGAGTGGCTGGATTCGGCCTCTCGCAACGTGGGCGGCGGGCTGCTGGCGGGCGGCGTGGCGGCCGTCGTGATCTTTCTGATTGTGGTGAAGCTGCGGGCAAAGAAGCGCGCCCGGCGCGACGCGGAGCAAATCGAAGCGGAGATTCGCCTTTCCTCACGCAATCCCTCGCCGTCCGGGATCATTACGCCGCCCGGCGACTCAGACGTGTCGCGTGGCTAAGCGACCCGGCGCAAGTGTCGGATCGCTTAGACATCCAGCTTGAACAGGAGCAACAGCAGGCGCTCAATGGGTAGCCCCATGATGTTGGCGTAGCTGCCTCGGTATTCCTTGACGAAACTTTTGCCGCTTTCAATGCACAGGGCGCCGCATTTGCCCATGGGCTCGCCGCTGGCGACGTATTCCTCGATCTGCTGCTCGGTTGCCGGCAGCATGTCCACCAGACTGGTTTCCGCAAACGCGATCGACTCCATCGTGTCTGTATCGAACACGCATACACCCGTGATCACCTGCTGCAAGCCAACCGCGCACGAACGCGCGATCATGCGCCGCGCGTCTGCGGCGTCCGCAGGTTTGCCAACAATCTCGCCCTCGACGGCGCAGATGGTGTCCGCGCCGATCACCAGCGCCCCGCGCTCAACCTTCTGGGCGACCGCCTGGGCTTTGCGCGTCGCCAGCGCGCGCGCGTAAGTCTCGGGTGCCGTCACGGGTTGCAGGGATTCGTCAATGTCACTGACGACGACACGAAACTCTACGCCGGCATCGCGCAGCAAATCCGCCCGGTACTTGGATCCCGAGCCCAACACAATTGGTCGCACAAGCAAAGGCATGGTGTTCATCTCGTTATTCAATCCCGGCGCGGCGGCGACCCGCGCGGTCAATCTCCAACTGCTCGTCAATCTCTTCGGCGCTGACCGGCGCGTCTTCAACGCCGATGCCCGGGCACTGTTCGGCCTCGCGATGCCAGACTTCCGGCGCGCGCATGATGTCAGGCCAGAACGGATATGTCCTGCATTGGGTCGGGCGCACGTCATAAATGCTGCAACCGCCATTTTCGAGAAACACGCAGTCCTTGTTCGGTTTCTCGATCAGGCTGTAGGCGTAGTCAATCTGCCGTATGTAGCGCCGGGTGAACTTCTCGAACTCCATATCCAGGAAGCTGGCGATGTTCTGCATCTCCTCGGCACTCAGCCACACGTAGCCTTCCCCGCGCTGCCCGCTGCAACACTGGCTGCACTCCGGCGCCTGGCAACGGAAGTGCACGCCCTGTTCATACCAGCGCCCGGCGCGTTTTAAACGCAGCATCTCGGCGGCCTTGTCTTTCCTATCGGGCATCGGCTCAGCATAGTGTTGGCGCGGCACGGATGGCAGAGGCGACAGAACCAACCGGCGATTCAGACGTTAGAAGGGCATGAGCAGCCCTGAAATCAGCCTTGCATGGCCCCTGCAGCCCGGCCGAAGAATTTCGGGGAATCCCCGTCAGAAGCCAATTGCCAATGAAACTTCTAAACGGACAAACGTGACCGGCGCACCCGACGACGAGGCTTTGATCATCGCGGCCAAGCGGGGCGACCAAGCGGCATTCGGTGAGTTGGTACAGCGCCACTTCCGGGCCGCCTTCGCCAGCGCCTATGCCGTGCTTGGCAATGCCGGCGACGCGGAGGAAATGGCGCAGGAAACGTTCGTCCAGGTGTTTCAGAAGCTCGAAAAACTGCGTGAGCCCGCAGCCTTCACAGGTTGGGTCTGGCGGATCGCGCGGGACACAGCGCTGAAACACATACGCAAACACAGGCGCATGGTCAGGGTCGAAAACGTGCCCGAAACCGTGAATGAGGATGACGCACCGCACCTGCCCATGGTGGCCGACGAAGAAAAGGCCGAGTTGATGGCAGCCCTCAACGAGCTGCCGGACGACATGCGCGAGGCGTTGCTGATGCGGTACTGGGAAGAACTCGAATACGAGGAAATGGCGAAGCGAACGGGTGTCAGCGCCGCGGCGCTGTACCAGCGAGTCTGCCGCGCCCTCAAACGCCTGCGCGAAGGCTATGACGCGAAAAACGAAACGGCATGAGCGACGATCTCGAAAACTTTGACCATACGCATGAAGGGCGCGAAATGGTCGCGCTGCTCCAGAAGCACGCGCCGCCGCCCGTCGATTCCCGCGCCGGGGCCGACGCTGTGCTGGCGCGCCTGCAAGCCCGTCAGCCAGAGGGCAAGGTCATCCCCTTGCGCTGGCTTGCGCCGCTGATCGGCGCGGCTGCTGCGGTTGTGATCACTCTTTTCATCATCGACGGCGGCAACAAGCCGGTGCAGCCTGAAACTTCGCCCCCACCGGTCGCGCGTGTTGATGACGATGCCCCGCGCGGGACCCAGCTGGACATCCGCCGCGAGCAGGGCTTTCCGGAAATCGTCGCCTACGTGCGCGGAACCAGCGGCGACGGGCTATTGATCGACGCGGGCGCCAAGGACGGCTTGCGCGTTGGCGACAAGTTGATCGGCGCGAATGGCTTCGAGGCTCGCGTGACTACCATCGGAATATTCGAGGCGCGAATCTCAGCAAGCGGCGCTCTCTCACGGGGCGCCGAGCTGCGTGCGAAAGTCGAAAGCGACCCGCAGCAGCGGGCCGCGCAATTCAGCGATTTCGGCGGCGATCCCGGAGCCTTCCTCGAATTCGGGGCGCTGTTCAGTCCGTTGCCGCCGGCCGAAGCCCGTATGCTGGGGCTCGCGGACGGCGCCGCCCTGCGCGTTGACGAAGTCATTTCGACACTGCTGAAGGGCGAGACGCCGGTCAGGACGCTCGCCTCACGCCTCGATCTGCGCGCCGACGACGTCGTTGTGGAAGTCAACGGCGCGGCGATCGGCAGCTACAACGACCTTGCCAACGCACTGGGCTGGAGTCGCGACCCCGCCATGCTCAATGTAAAGGTGTTCCGGAACGGCAGACAACTCGATCTCAGGCTACGCTAGATCGCTGGCTACTTTTTTTCGGGCTCGTCAACGGTTTCGCTGACCTGGCTGTCTTCGGGCGATTGATTGCGCTCGCCGCCCCCGAACATCACGCTGGCAAGCATGGCCAGCAAACCCATGGCACCCCCCACCAGCAGCGTCCCCCACGCGCCGCCACGCAACTTGACGCCGACGCGCAGCCCCATCATCGTTCCGGCCGCGCCCAGAAACAACGTGCGCATGAGCGGGCGTTTATGGGCCTTTTTCTCAATGGTCTCGACGTTGACCTCGCCTTCCGCGCCGGGCTCGGCGAACTCGTTGGCGCGAATTTCGAGGGCCCATGCTTGGTGCATGCGCTGCACAGTCACGATGGTCGTACGCCCGATGGCGGCGAGCTCGTGGTCCGGGGCCTGCGCAAGGCAGCAGGGAATGCCATGCGCGGCGATTAACTGACTGAGATACTCGGCGTCCTGCTCAATGAGGGGGGTGCCGACCGGCAGGTAACGGGTTTCCATCGAAATGTCCTCGGCGCTGCTTATTTCACTATAGTTGGCGCCCACAACTGCAAAAGCCCCGGTGACAAAGCTGTGGTGGTGAAGCCCTTGCACCCCCACACCCCACGGCTATAGTTTAGGCACCCCCCGGACATTGTTTCTGTGTACACGCATGCGTATCCGCGTCCTGCTGTTTCTGTCTTCTCTGGCGCTGCTGGTCGGCGCGTGTTCGTCCGGCCCCGAAGTGCGCGGGCGCGGCCCGGAGACTGTCGGCTCGGTGTCAACACCGACCAAGAGCCGCTGGAGCCGCTATTTGCAGGTGATGACAGACCTTGAGCGCACGACGTTCCTGGACATCGAGGATAATTTCGAGCGCGACAAGTGGATCCGCCGCAACGGCATTGACGTCCGGGCTGACCTGAACAACCGACTGGCGCGCGGCATCAGCGTTGACGCGGCCAAGCGCCGTATTATTGAGGCGCCGGACGAAACGACCAGGAAGGGCGACACGACGATGCTCTTCTACAGCCGCTACAACACGGAAAGCCGAACCAACTTCTGGCTGCTGTTCCGCGGCGATCAACTGGTGAGTTGGAACGCCCACGCGATGGCCCAGCAGGAACGCGAGCGCGACCTGCTGGAGTTCGAAGCCCGCCTGATGGACAAGTTCGACACCGTGCTCGAGCGGGGCATGGGCATAAACGAAATCCGCCGTCAGGCGGAAAACGCCCGCGATGACCTCAACGATGTAGAGCTTGCGCACCGTGAAAAGATCGGCGACCCGGATTACAAGGGCGTCCGCAAGGTCAGCAGCGGCGACTACCTGATCGCAGAGGATCTGCTGTATGCCCGCTCCCGCAATGAGCTGTTCGCATGGTTCCAGGGGCGCCAGCCTGACCACATCATCATTCACCGTCCCTATGAGACCCACCAGTACTTCATGACCTACACAGACCTGCGGGGCAACGAGACAGTCGTTACCGCCGAGTTCATCTTCCTGAACGGACTGTTGCAGGACTGGTTCGTCTACCACGAACGCTAGGGCAAGTGGTGCAGGCTTCCAGGCCTGCGCGGTATGTGAGGCAGGCGCACGCCTGCCTTTCTTATTGGATCGGCCCCCAAAACACCGTTCACAACGCAGGCCGGAAGCCCGCACCACAACGACGGGGTTTGTTTTCATATACGATTCGCTAAAACGTGGGCGACCCTGACCGAAGCCGCCGTGAGCACCGAAACACAACCCGCCAGACCGACAGGACGCGTGAAGTTTGACGCCGGCGACTGGGTCGCGCCCCGCGCGATTCGCCCCCTGGGGCGCATCCCCCTGCTGGCGGCGCTGCTGGGCGTGCTGGTCGGTTGCGTCGGCGTGCTGTTCTTCACCGCCAGCCAGTTCATGGCCAATCTGCTGTTCGGCTCGCTGGGCGGCATGAGCGAGGAAACCGACCGCGCGATCGCAAAGGGCGGCTGGTTTGGGCGCATGAACGAATGGCTGCCGGATATCGTCTCCGGGCCGCAGGTGTGGCTGCTGGTTCTGATTCCTGCCCTCGGCGGACTGCTGGTGGGGCTGTTACGCTGGAAGTTCAAAGACCACATTCGCAGCGGCACCAGCGGCGCAATCGATAGCTTTCACAGCCAGCGCGGGGAGTTTCCGCGTGGTTCCCTCTGGAAGAAACTGGTTGCCAGCACCATCACGCTTGGCGCCGGCGGGTCGGCCGGGCGCGAAGGCCCTATCGCGCTGATGGGGTCGATTATCGGAAGCTGGATTGCCCGCAAGTTCAACCTGACCGTGCGCGAACGGCGCATTCTGCTGGCGGCGGGCATCGCGGCCGGCGTCGGCGGTATGTTCCGGGCGCCGCTTGCCGGCGGCATCATGGCGGCCGAGGTACTGTACAGCGACGCGGAGTTCGAGCCGGACGTGCTGGTGCCGAGTATGCTGGCAAGCGTCACAAGCTATTGCGTGTTCTGTTTGAACTTCGGCTGGGGCAGCCTGTTCGGCAAAGTCGCGGCGGATTACACTTTCGCCAATCCGTTCGAGCTGTTGCCGCTGACCGCGCTGGGCGTCGCGGTTGCATTCTCCGGCTTTCTGCTGGTGAAATCGGACCAGATCGTCCACAAGCTTGCCGCCAGACTGCCCCTGGCAATTCGCCCGATGGTTGGAATGGGGGCGGCGGGGCTGATCACGATTGGCGTGTTTTACCTGTCCGGGGCCTTCAGCACGGACGGGCACCCCCAGCACATCCTGTTCGCGGTCATGGGCGACGGCTACTCCGCCCTGAACATGGTTCTGAACGGCGAAGGCATATGGTGGGTGCTGCTGTTGCTGGCAGGGGCGAAGATTCTTACGTCCACACTGACGATCGGCAGCGGCGGCGCCGGCGGTACCTTTGCGCCAAGCATGGTGATCGGCGGGGCTGTCGGCGCCGCCGTGGGCATCATGTTCTACACGCTGCTTCCGGACGGGTTGCTGCCGGCGGGCATGGTGCCGGAAGGGCGCGGGCTGGCAAGTGTGATCGCGGTGTTCGCGCTGGTGGGCATGGCGGGCTTCTGGGCCGGGGTGGCAAAGGCGCCGATCAGCGCGGTGCTGATCGTCAGCGAACTGACTGGCAGCTACCATCTGCTGCTGCCCGCCATGTGGACCTGCGCGGTGACCTTCATACTGGCGCGCAAGTACAAGCTGTTTGAGACGCAAGTGAGTTCGCGCAAGGAAAGCCCCGCGCACCTTGGCGACTTCTCGGTGAACGTGCTGAAGGAAATGAAGGTCTCCGAGATTCTGGAGGATCTGCGCAGCTACGAAACCGTAGACGAAAGCACGTCCCTGCAACAGATTCTCGCGATGAAAAGCTCGCGCCAGGCTTACTACCCCGTTGTGAACCGCACAGGGCGCTTTGCGGGCATTTTCAGTCTGAATGACGTGCGCGCCGTACTGGATGAGACGGAAGTATGGCAACTACTGGTCGCGGCCGACATCGCGCACCAGGAAGTGCTGACGGTGCATCCGCGCGAAACGCTGGCCGAGGTCGCGGACAAATTCGCCACCACCAGCTATGACGAGTTGCCGGTCGTGGCGGACGAGGACGAAAGCCGCCTGATGGGCATGATCAGCCGGCGCCAGTTGAATAACGCGTACATCCGGCGCGTTATGCATTACGACCAGATGGCCAAAGCCGAGACTTCGCGCCCGATGCCTTCGGGTCGCATGAAAAGGGTGGACAAGTGAAGACTGTCGAATACTGCACCGACACGCCCGTCACGCGCGTCGGCGACATTCAGGTAACCAGCCTGCTGGACGGCTGGCTCTCACTGGACGGCGGCGCGATGTACGGAATCGTGCCCAAAACCCTGTGGGAGAAACAGCTTCCGGGTGACGGGCTGAATCGAGTACGCATGGCCATGCGCCCGCTGCTGGTGCGTACTCCGACGCACACCCTTGTTGTCGAAAGCGGCATAGGCCAGGCCATTTTGCCCGATCTGCATGAGCGCTACGGCATCGAGCGCACGGGCCCGACACTGGATGAGCTGGTCGCGGCGCAGGGTGTTGACCCGTCAAGTGTAGACACGGTCGCCTGCACCCACCTGCACTGGGACCATTCCGGCGGGCTGTGCAAACTGGATGGCGCCGAATACGTTCCGTCGTTCCCCAAAGCCATGTACGTTGTGCAGAAAGGGGAGTGGGAGATCGCCGCCAACCCGAGCAATCTGCACAAAGCCAGCTACGCGCCCGAGTCGCTGAAGCCGATCGAAAAGCGCGGCCAGCTGCGCACGATCAAGGGCGGCGGTGAAATCGTGCCCGGCGTGAGCTTTGACTTCACGGGCGGACACACCGAGAACCACGCGGTGATCTGGTTCGAAAGCAACGGTGAGTACGGGGTTTTCTTCGGTGACCTGGTGCCAACCATCAGCCACGTGCCGACGGCCTGGATCAGCGCCTACGACATCAACGCCGGCGGCAGTTACGAGGCCCGCGAGGCGCTGTACCCCAAAGTGCTTGAGCGTAACGCCCGGTGCTTTTTCTACCACGAGCCGGAGTACCCGGTCGGGCGGCTGGTAAAAGACGGGCGCAAGATTCGCGGCGAGCCAATACCCCGGCAAGACCGAGCCTGAAAGAGCCCTCTCGCCGCGTCGGGCACTTGCGCGCGACTGCCCGCAGAGTACGGCCGGGATTCGCGGCATCCTGGCGCGTAAAGACAGCGGGCTCCAGTTTGGCTCTGGAGCCCGCTTTGTGGCTGGCACACCCGGGAGGAGTCGAACCTCCAACCTTCTGATCCGTAGTCAGATGCTCTATCCATTGAGCTACGGGTGCTTGTTTCGCGCGGGGCAAACGATTACCCCTGCCCGCCCTGCTTGTCAACTACCCGTCCATTGGAACGCCCAGGAGTTTCGCATCCGTTGACGTACGCCACGCAGCGGGAATAATGTCCGGGCGCCCTGCTGGAAACCGCATGTCTGAACGGATCCTGATCGCTGACGATTCCCGTGAGCTTCGCACTGTGCTGTCCGCGCAGTTGCGCAAGCTCGGCTTTGACGTTCAGGTGGCCACCGACGGACAGGATGCCCTCGACCGCGCCCGCACCTTCAAGCCCACGCTGGTCATCATGGACAT
The DNA here is from genome assembly GCA_019912315.1 of Planctomycetota bacterium. Taxonomy (GTDB): domain Bacteria; phylum Planctomycetota; class UBA8742; order UBA2392; family UBA2392; genus JACKID01. The sequence continues at coordinate 50,922 of JAIOJA010000071.1, read as the reverse complement.
CATGATGCCCAAACTGTCCGGCTTGCAGGCCACCAAGCGCATGCGCGACGACAAAACCCTCAGCGGCGTGCCGATCATCCTGATGTCACAGCTTGGCGAAGAGCAGGACGTCGTAGAAGGCATTGAGGCCGGCGCCGATGAGTACCTCGTGAAGCCGTTCCGGCAGGCCGAACTTGCGGCGCGCGTGCGGATTCTGCTTCGCAAGTCATCCGGCAGCGCCAAGCGAAGTCTCGACGAAACCACGGCGCAGGGGCTGGAGTCCGTCGAGGAAAACGATGCCGTGCGCCGATTCAAGGAAACCGGGCAGATCGTCAGCAAGGACTTCGCCGGCTTCACCATCATCGACAAGCTGGGCCAGGGTGGTACGGCGACTGTGTACCGCGCCATGGAGCCCGTGAACCTCAAGCCGGTCGCCCTGAAAATTATCTCGCCCTTTGCCGCCGTCAAAGAGGGCTTTCTCAAACGCCTGAGGCGCAGCAACGAGATCGCCGTCAAACTGGTACATCCTCATATCGTGCGGACCTACACCATGGGTGAATACCAGGATGTTCACTTCATGGTGCAGGAACTGGTGGAAGGCACGGCACTGGACAGCTATCTGCATGAGGAGGGCGGGCGCCTGCCGGAAGCGAAGGCCCGCCGGTATATGCTGCATATGGCCGAAGCCCTGCAGTACCTCGAGAGCAGGGGTCTGATTCACCGTGACATCAAACCGGGCAATATCTACGTCAGCCACGACGATGTCGCCAAGCTGGGCGATTTCGGGTTGTCGAGACTGCGCGACGACCTTGGGCAGACGGCCGAGGGATACCTGCTGGGCACGCCGCACTACATCAGCCCGGAGCAGGCAAACGGCGATAAGGATATCGACACCCGCAGCGACCTGTACTCACTTGGCGCGTGCTTTTACCACCTGCTCTGCGGGCAGCCCCTGTTCCCCGGCGACAACCTGCAGCAGGTTGTGCTTTCGCACCTCACCAAGGAACGCCCGCGTTTGGCTGAACTCGCTCCGGACGTCACCCCGGCCCTGTGCGAGTTGATCGACAAGCTGGTCTCTCGCCAGAAAGACCGGCGCTGCCAGACCACCGACGCACTGATTGAGGAAATTGGTAAGCTGCCGCCCGTGCGCAACCTCAAGGGCCTGAAGGGCGCTTAACTGCATCTGACGCGAAGTTCGCGTGAAGCAGTTAAAGCTGTACCGCAACAGGGACAACTTGCACTACACTGGCCCCATGGCCGGGACGAAGAATCACTACGAGATGACCTTCAGTGGTCTGCTGGTTGAGGCTGGCGTGAAAGCCTTCGCTGTGGATGAAACACGCCGCCCCGTGCTAAACGGCGTGCAACTGAAGAACTTCGACTTTCTGGTAAACGGCACGGACGCGGTCTGGGCCCTCGACCTCAAGGGGCGCCGCGACCGCCCCTGGATCACGCGAACGGACCTGTTTTCCATGATCGGCTGGCGCTCACTGCTGAACAACAAGGCAGTGCCCGGCTTTCTGTTCGCGTTCTTCACACGCGCGTTTGAGTCACCCGGGCGCCTGTTGCAACTCGACAGCACGCTGCACGAGACTCCCGGCGGCGAGTACCGCTTCTGCATACTCAGTATCGATGGCGCCCAGCGCCTTGCCCGCCCCCGCAGTGAACGCTGGGGGACTTTCGGCTTTGAATGGAGTGCCTTCGTGCGCGCAGTGCAGCCTTTGGACTCCATCCTGCCCTTGCCCTCGTGCGCTTGACTTAACTGCCTTGCGCGACTTCGCTTAAGGCGGTTCGCAGTTCCCCACATCTTGCGGCGCACGCCGCTCGCGGCTTGAATGCCTGCATGAGCAACGCCAGGGCACTTGTACTTCGCGCGGCCGGCACGAACTGTGAGCGGGAAACCGCATGGGCGCTGGAACAGGCCGGCGCGGAAGCCGTGATTCTTCACGTCAATGAACTGCTGGCGGACCCGGACCGCCTGCTCACCTTTCACCTGCTGGCGATTCCCGGCGGCTTCAGCTACGGCGACGACCTGGGCTCTGGCGTTGTCTTCGCCAACCAGTTGCGCACGCGCCTGAAATCGCAGATAGAGAAGTTCATCGAGTCAGGCAAACTCATGCTCGGCATCTGCAACGGTTTTCAGGTGTTGCTGAAAGCGGGCCTGTTGACGGGGCGCGATGTGTTCGATGACCCGCCCCGCGCGACGCTTACCTGGAATCTAAGCGGGCGCTATGAAGACCGCTGGGTCGACCTGCGTGTCATCAGCGAAAAAACGCCATTCGTTAGCGGGCGCAAGGTGATCAGCTACCCGGTCGCCCACGCCGAAGGCCGCTTTATCGCGCCTAACGCCGTACTGGATGAGCTCGAGCAGGATCAGCAGATCGTCTTCCAGTACGTCGACTCAAGTGGCCGCCCGACCCAGGACTTCCCCGCAAACCCCAACGGCAGCGCCCGCGCCATCGCCGGCATCTGCAGCAAGAGCGGCCAAGTGCTGGGGCTCATGCCGCACCCGGAGCGCAACCTGCGCCCCTTCCATCACCCGGAATGGAAGCGCATGCCCAAACGCAAATGGGGCGACGGCTTCGAGCTCTTCGAAAACGCCGTAAAGCGCGCCGGGCAACTCGTCGGCTGACACACCTTTGAAAGAATTGCGTCCAACCGCCCTGCAAGCCCGTTAAATAGGGACGCATAAGGCAGTATCGCGTGTTATACTGAGCGAGGCGGTTAGACAGAAAGGTCCACCATGATGAACCCGTGGGATCGCGAACGCACCTATGAGGAACCTCAAGGCCAGGGAACGGGGCTGCCGAACACCGGCGGCAACGGCGTGCTCTGGCTCGTCGCCATCATCATTGCCGTAATCGGGCTGGCCCTCATGGCCCGCCACGGCGCCAACAACATTGTGATGGTGCCGATCGGCATCAGCGTCTTCTTTATGGTGATGTTCCTGTTCAGCCATCGACGCGAGGCCAAGCGCATCGCCTGGAAGCGTGAAGTCGCCCGCTACCAGGAAATTGAGCGCAACCGCCAGCAGACCGTCGCCGTCCAGACCAGCCAGCGCACCAACGACGCTGCCATGCGCAAGATTTTCGACCGCTTTGACCTGAAGGTCATCAAGCACGGGCGCATGTACGCTTGGAGCGCGCAGCAGATCGCCAGCTTCCTTGATTACGCCCGCGATTTCGTCGACACGCGCCACGCTGGCAACCTGCTCGACGGCAATGAACGCGGCGAGCTCGACCGTCACCTCGACGCAGCGCTTGAGCGGGCCGTGCTCCAGCACGACATCGAGAACCCGGGCAAGCTCAAGGGCGTATCGGACGCGCCGTTCTAGAGCTCAGCTTTCACACAACGAACGCCGGGGTCATGACACCCGGCGTTCTGCATTGGCCTCACGCCCCGGCATCGCGCGGCAGCGAGGCAAGAATCTGCGCCGCGTGATCACCGGCCTTGATGTGCTCGATCACGGATTCGATTTTGCCGCTGCTGTCGATCACAAACGTCACGCGGGCCGGCGCGAAGGTTCCATGAACTCCGTACTTTCGGGCAACCGACTTGTCGGAATCGCTGAGCAGTACAAATGGCAACTTCTCGTCATGTTTGAACCGGCGGATAGCGTCGACATCGTCGTAGCTGATGCCAAAAACCCTGGCCCGCGCCGTCAACTCGCCCCAGCCGTCGCGCAGGCTGCACATCTGCCTAGTGCAGATCGGTGAGCCCGCACGCGGATAGAACACCAGCACTACCGGCCTTTCCCCCACCTCATGGCTTAGCGTGACATCGTGTCCGCCGTCATCCTTCAGTGTGAAATCGGGCGCATGATCGCCGACGCGGTTGCCGGGCTGTGCCTTGTACCTGCCGAAACCGGGTATCCAGACCATGTGCGCCCCCTGTGCTCTCTTCTACACTCCGCCCTTCAACCCGGAGACCGAAAACATGGGCATCATCAAAGAGTTCCGCGACTTCGCCATCAAGGGCAACGTCATTGACATGGCGGTTGGCATCGTCATCGGCACGGCCTTCACGGCGATCGTGCAGTCGCTGGTCAAGGACATCATCACGCCGCCGATCGGCTACGTGCTGGGCAAAGTCGATTTCAAGGACCTGGCGATCAACATGCCTACCGATGGCGACCCGGTCAGCATCAACTACGGACTGTTCATCAATGCCGGCATCAACTTCCTGATTGTCGCCTGCGTGATGTTCCTGGTCATCAAGTCGATCAACAGGCTGAAAAGGAAGGAAGAAAAGGCGCCCGCCAAACCCACGAAAGACCAGGAACTGCTGACGGAAATCCGGGACCTGCTGAAGTCGAACACCGCCGCCGAGTGATCTTGACACCTCGGCTGTGGTAACCTGCACCTATGCAACAGGGTCGAAACCGCAACCTGCTGATCTTTGTTGGCGCGCTGGCAATGGTTGTGCTGTTTGCCGGGGTGGACTACGTCACGGGCACCGAAGTGCGCTCCGTGATGTTCTACATCGTGCCGATCGTGCTTGTCGCCTGGACCATGCCGCGCGCGTGGGTGCTGTTGATCTCGTTGCTGTCCAGCATGGCCTGGACAGCCGTGCTGTTCTACACGACCAACTTCTCCCACCCTACCATCGCGATCTGGAACGAAGTCGCGGCTTTGTCAATCTTCGTAATGGTCGGCATGACGCTCGCTACCGTGCGGCGCGAACGGGACCGCTTGCGGAGAGCGAACACGAGAATCAACCAGTTGCTCGAAAACGAAGCGAAGATCTCGCGCACCGACCTGCTGACCGGCCTGCCGAACTCGCGCGAGTTTCTGGAGCGCCTGCAACCTGAACTCGCGCGCTCGGCGCGTGACGGCAAGCCCATGGCCGTGATGTACATTGACTTGGACAACTTCAAGAAGGTTAACGACCGCCACGGGCACGCGGCCGGCGACGCCGTGCTGCGCAAGATTGCTGACGCGCTTCGGAACACCTTGCGCGGCTCGGATATCCCCGCGCGCCTTGGCGGCGACGAATTCGCCGTGCTGCTGTGGCAGCCGGAACAGGCCGGCGCGGAAAAGGCCGGCGAGCGCGTGCTTGAAGCAATCGTGACGGCCGCGCAGGACTATTCCGACTGCAAGGTCAGCGCGAGCATCGGTATCGCCTGGTTTACGAAGCCGCCTAGCACTCCTGAAGAGACCTTGAAGATCGCCGATGACGCGATGTACGAAGTCAAGGATTCAGGCAAGGGGCGGGTGAAGCTGCTTGCAGTAATGGGCGAGCAAAGCGAACCGGAGAGCAGTTGATTATACCCGCGTTTTTCAACAGGCACTCCCCAACTGACATCATCAAACAATCTAGTCCACACACATGACGCACGGTCATCACTCGCTACAACCTGATCGTACCGGCAGGACCAAAAACATGTCGCACCCGTAGTTATCATGGATATCGCACCCGCGAGGTGCGTGGAGCTTCGTCGTCAGATGGCAGAAGAAGGCTACATCCCGCCGCACAGTATCGAGGCCGAGCAGGCCGTGCTGGGCGCCGTATTTGTTGACCCGGGCTGCCTGCCCGAAGTCACCCTGATTCTCAAAAAGCCGGAGATGTTCTGGCGCGCAAGCCACCAGCACATCTATCGCGCGATCCAGGACCTGTCGGCCGAGGGACACGAGATTGACTGGGTAAGCGTCGGCGAGCAGGTGCGCAAAAACGGCGCCCTCGACGACTGCGGCGGCAACGACGCGCTGCATACGTATCTGGCCGACATCAGCAACAGCGTGCCCAGCAGCTATGGGGCGGAGCGCTACGCGACCATCGTGCGCGACCGCGGGCTGATGCGCGAGATTATCCGGCGCTCCGGCGACATTCGCTCCATGGCGCTGGACGAAACCCGCACCCCCGGCGACGTGATCGAAAAACTCGAGCGGGATGTTTTTGAAATCGCCGCCCAGCGCTATCACGGGCAGACCCAGAGCGTGCAGTCGCTGATTCAGCAGGTCATGGACAAGCAGGCGCGCATGAAAGAATGGCGCCTGAAGCACGACGGTACAATGCTGCCCGGGTTGTCCAGCGGCTACAGCGACCTTGACGCGTACACCACAGGCTGGAAGTCCGGTGAGTTGATTGTCGTCGGCGCGCGTCCCGGGCAGGGCAAGACATCGCTGCTGCTCAACCTTGCCGAGAACATGGCGCTCGAAACCATGAACCGCCGTGAGGACGGCAAGGGTGGCGTGCTTGTATTCAGCCTTGAAATGACCGCAACGGAGCTGGTCCAGCGAGTGCTGTGCGCCAACGCCGGCGTGGATTTGAAGAAAGTCAAGCTGGGCCTGTACAACCGCGAAGAAGAGGGCGAGCTGAAGGCCGCCACGCAGCGCCTGGCCCAGGCTGCGATTTTCGTGGATGACTCGTTTACTTTGAACCTGAGCGAGATCCGCAGCAAATCGCGACGCATGAAAGAGCGTCACGACATTGACTGCATCTTCGTGGACTATCTTCAGTTGATCAAAGACAACGATCGCCTGGACCGCCACCTGCAGATCGGCAACATCTCACGCGGCCTGAAGGCCCTTGCGCGCGAGCTAGAAATTCCCGTCATCACGGCCGCCCAGTTGAACCGCGGCGTGGAACAGCGCAGCAGCCGCGAAAAGCGCCCCATGCTGAGTGATCTGCGTGAGTCAGGCAGCATTGAACAGGATGCCGACCAGGTGCTGCTGATCCACCGCAAGGAGTCGGAAGAAGGCGCCATCGACACCAACGAGCTCGCCGAGATCGACCTGATCGTCGCCAAGAACCGCAACGGCCCCACCGGCGATGTGGACATGCTGTTCCGCAAGCGCTTCACCCGCTTCGAGCTGCGCCAGAGCGTGCCCACCAACTGGGCCAACATCCCGCAGAGTTGACGCGCGAACGCCGCACGCGGTGCTTCACAGCTTTCCGCCCGTGACAATACGCCCGTACATGTTCAACAGCGGGCCGGTCAATTCATGCGGCTCGGCGTCGATGGTGTACACGCCGCCGGCGTGAATCCGCGACAGAATCGTCTGGCGCTCTTCCAGCAAAGTTAGCGCCGCGAGTTGACGGTACGCATCCGAAGTCCCCTTCACCTCGGCGCCGACGGTGGCATGGAACACCGGATCGCGCATGGCAGCAACCAGGGCGACGTGCTTGCGGGTAATCTGGGCAATGTTCCGCTGCAGCTCCCAGCCCTGCGCTTCGTTGTCAAAATCCGTCGCCAGAACCACCAGCGAACGCCGCCCCAGGGCGTAGTTCATCTGCCCAAACGCCGGCGTGAACGAGGTTTCCGCGTGGGTTGCCTTTACCCCCAGGCTCGCGCGCACAATCCGCGCAAGCTGACCGCTGCCGGCCCGGGGCGGAATCAGCGTCCGCACCTCGCCGTCAAATATCATCAGCCCCACCAGGTCGCCGCGCTGTAAAGCCGCCGCCGCCAGCCGGGACATGCTTGCCAGTGCCAGGTCCACCTTGCGCTGCCCGTCCACGCGGGTGCCCATCAGGCGGCCGGCGTCACAGGCCAGCATGACGTGGCGGCGGCGCTCCGGGATATAGCGGCGTACCGCAAGCTGGCCCGTGCGCGCGTAGGCCTTCCAGTCCACGGACTGCGGAGGGTCGCCGGGGACGTAGGGTGCCAGGCTTTCGAACTCACCGCCGCGTCCCACGCCGCGAGCCCGGGTGATGCCTGCGTCTGCATCGCGGGCCGCCTTCAGGATCAACTCGTTGCTGCGCAATATCTCGACGCCGGGGATCACGGCGACAGTGCCCGGCGCGTTCAATCGCATGATCCGCCGCATCAGTCGCAGGGGCCCGGGGGTCACTACGGTGACCGCGCCAAGCCCGAACTCGCCGCGATCCATCGCCTCATAGTCGAGTGTCCATGTTTCGGTCTCGTCGTCGCCAACGCTGAAGCTAAGTGCTTCGCGCGGGCCCTCGAAGGCTTCGGGCAGAATATCGTAGATGCGCCCGCTGACGCGCGCGCCGCCGTTGTTGGTGATGCTCAGACGCATCTGGAACGGTGAGCCCACCCCGATCTCGTTGGGCAGGGCGCGTGAAACTTCCACGCTTCCGCGGCGCGGCAGCAGCAGCCCGTCCACAGCCACCAGCAGCAGGTAGCCGCCGCTGATCGCCAGCCACGGCAAAAACAGTTGCGGCTCGGCAAGCACAACCACCGCAAGCGCCACGGGGGCGAAGGCGAGAATCAACGCAAGTCGTGTCGGCGAGTATGACAGGGTTCAGCTTCCAGAATTCGGGGTTCAGAAAACAGTGGCTTCGGGCAGCAGTCGCGGGTTCTGTGAAACCCGGCACCTGGAACCCGACGATTGACTTACCTCGGCGGTGGTATGCGGTTCACGATGTCTTCAAGAATCTGGTCTGTGCTCGTGCCCTCGAGCTCCGCGGCGGCCGTGCGGAACAGCCTGTGGCGCAGGGCCGCCGGGGCAAGCTCGCGCACGTCGTCGGGCACCACAAAGTTGCGTCCGTAGGTCGCGGCCAGTGAACGCGCCGCGCGCAGCAACATCACGCCCGCGCGCGTACTTGCCCCGGCCCGCAGGAACGGGTGCTCGCGAGTGGCACGGATAATCTGAAGGGTGTAATTGGCGATCTCCGGCTTGACGTCGATGCGCAGCACGGCTTTGCGCATGGCAATCAACTCGCCGGTACCGAACAGGTTCTGTTTTGTCAGCCCGGCAAATTCGTCGCCGGTCTTCGTCGCGCCGTGCAACTGGAAAATCTCCAGCTCATCGCGCTCGGCCGGGTAGTCAACTTTCAGCATGAACAGAAACCGGTCAAGCTCCGCTTCGGGCAGTGGGTAGGTACCTTCGTTTTCAAGCGGGTTCTGGGTCGCGATCACGGTAAACGCGTCGGACAACTCATGGTCGTGGCCGTCAGCGGTGACAAGTCTTTCCTGCATCGCCTGCAACAACGCCGCTTGCGTACGCGCCGGCGCGCGGTTGATTTCATCGGCCAGCAGCATCTGGGTAAACACAGGCCCGCGCCGAAACTCGAACTCCGCGCGGTCAGGGCGGAAGATGCTGGTGCCTGTGATGTCGCTGGGCATCAGGTCCGGCGTGAACTGGATACGCCGGAATTCCAGGTTGCACAGCTTGCTGAGCGTTCGAACAAGCAGGGTCTTGGCGGTGCCCGGGTTGCCCTCAAGCAGCACGTGTCCGCCGGTCATCAAGGCAACCAGGATGTGCCGCACCACGCCCGGCTGCCCTTTGACGACTTGCGCCACGGCTGTTTCGAGCGTATTCGCGAACCTGCCAATGCGCTGCTCCGCGGATTCTGGGCGCGGTGCGTCCGGCGCCGGTGTCGGGTTGTCGAAGCCTTCGTTCATGCCGCCCCTTTGCTATTCATACTCGCCATGTTCCGTTTCGCCTGTTCGTTTCTGGTGCGCGACTTTGGCGGCAATCGCGATCAAACGCTCTTCGCTGGTACCGCCATATAAGCGGGTAATCTTGCCGGTCCTGCCCTTCTGAATCACACCGGTGCTGCCGGCACCCTGCACCTGCGCAGCGCCCGTGCCCAGCACAAAACGCGAACGCTTCATAATTCGCCGCGCGGCGGAATCGTGTTCTCCGGTACGCTCCATCATTCGTGCAAGCCCTTCAATGGCGTACTTGCGGGCCTGCCGGTCCTGCGGCTCCGCAGACAGCGGGCGCAGCACCGTGGCCTGACGCCAGGCGAACACCAGCAGCAGCGCCATTGCCGACAGCGTAACCCACAGCCCGGGCGGCGTCGCCGCGAGGTATTCAAGGTCCGCGTCGGCGCTGAAGCCGTGCAGGTCTTCGTCAATCAGGATCGGGCCGCGCTTTGGCGTCTCACCGAATATCTTCATTCCAAACTCGCCCGCGCCTGCGCTCGATATAAATCGGTTCGAAAGAAAATCCGGGTCGCTGACGAGAATCACGCCGCCACTTGTTTCCCATCTGTCGCCCCGCCAGCGGACGACGACGGCGTCGCCACTTTCGGTCTCGGCCAGCACTTCAAGCTCGTCGCCCCAACCGGAATTCGCACGGAAAACCTGTACGGGGGCGGACACCTCGACACGGGCCGTGCCGTCGCGCCAGACGACGCCCTGTGCTTCCTCCAGGCGATCAAGGGTCAGCCATTTGTCGAAGCCCGTGTCTTCCAGGACGCCCCGCACGACTTCCACCGGGTGCACGGACTCCCACAGCACCACGGCCCCGTCCTCGGGCTGGGGTTCGGCCAATTCATAGTCACGTTTCGGCAGCACAAGCACGACACTGGTGTGCTCCTGGCGTGCGGACGAAAACAGGTTGCTGAACTCTTCACGGTACTCGCTCACAAACTCCGCGCCGGGCTCCAGCATTACCAGGGTTTCCGTGTCCGGGCCGTTGTCCTCAGGCGCGCGCAGATTTCCGCTGCGGGGTTTGACCTCGCGACCGTTCTCGCGCAGCAGCTCCACGAGGGCAGAATGACCGGCGGGCGACGTCGAATAGCTGTTGGTGAAGTTGTCGGGTTTCAGGGGCGTGTCGAAAATTGCCAGCACAAAATAGACAACCAGCACGCCCATGAACATGGCCGTGAACACCCCGACAAGCACCAGCCGCAGGCGTTCCTCACGCTTTGCCGCATCCGGTTGCTTGCGCGTCACGTTTGCGTCGGAAGTGCTCACAGCACCCCCTGCGGGCTGATGCGCTCCAGCTTCAAAGACCAGTCATTGAATTCCTGCCGCGCGGGGACGTGATCCGCGTAGCGCACGCGCTCAACCAGCGGCAGCAACTCGCGCACGTCGCGGCGGGTTTCAATCTGCCGCACCATTCGCAGCGCGTCGCGCCATGTGCGTACATCCGCATCCTCAACGCAGCCCTTCCAGCCCGCACGGAGCCAGAACACGCGGTATGCAAGCAACGTCGCGGCCGCAAAGTCCTCGCGCGCCAGGGCGTCCCGATAGTCGCGCAGGGCGATTTCGAGGGCATCACCAAAGACTTTTTCATCGAATGTGTCGTCCGTCGGCTCGGGCGCCTCGGTTTCCGTTTCCGGCGCTTCTTTTCGCTTCTTCTTGGACTTCTCGGACTTCTTTTTGCGCTTCCACTTGATGCCGAGCAGCGCCTTCACGATGAAGAACAGGGCGATCAGCGCGCCGGCAATCACGACAATCCAGGCCAGCACCTGAAAGAATGCGCCGATCCAGCCAGGCAGACCCAGCCCGCCGCCGGAGCCGCCACCGCCCCCGCCACTTGAGCCCACGTCGCGCTGGGGAATGCCGCCGGAGCCCGTCTCTCGCCGCGGTGTACCGCCATCGCCGGAGCCCGCGCCGTCCACCGCAGTGTCGTCGCTTGCTCCGCGCCCGTCACCGCCCTGACCGGAGCCGCCACCTCCGGGGGGCTTCTCGACGCGGTAGCCGCGGTACTCCTCGCGACTGGTAATGTCCCGCGCCTTCGCGTCGTGCCGCTGCGCAATCAGCGCGGGGCAGGCTGTCAGCAGGGCCAGCAGCCCGATGATCACGGTCATTGCCCTCATGGACGTGCCGGCCCCCGCCCGTTCGGAAACCTCGGCGCGTTCGGGTTGTGCGGGGGGAGCTGCATGGGCGGTCCCCACTGGCTGGATGGAATCTGCGGCGGCGGCGCCCATTGCCCCGGCAAGGGCTGCGCCGCGCCCCACTGCCCGCCTGGGGGCGGCACGGATACTCCCATCTGTGCCTGGCGCTGCTGTGGCGCCCGCTGCAACGGCATGCGTACGTGCGCACGCGCGCGCGATCTGTTGCCCTTCCAGCCCTCCGGGAAATAGCCAACACCGGGATTGAACCGGTAGCGCGCGAGTTCCTGCTCGTTGATGCCGAAGTTCAGGGCCATCACCGTCAGGTCGTAGCTTTCCTTGCGGCAACGCATATCAAAGTAGTACACAACCACCGGGATGAAAAACAGCGGCAACAGCACCGCGTCCCAGGCAAGCCCCACGATCTGTCCGATCAGCGGATAGCCATTGTCACCAAGCATGGAAGTGGCAATCAGCCCCGGCACAGTCAGAAGCCCCGGAATGCCCGGCGCCCCCACCGCCAGCGTGACCAGCACGAACACTCCGGCCAGTCTCATGCGAAAACCCTTGGTCAAAAAGCGGCTGCGGCCGAAGGCCTCCGTTGCTTCGGCATCGTCCAGCAGGGGCACGGCCGTGTTCAGCCCCCAGGTACCGAGGTACCAGAGCAGCACGGGCAGCCAGGCGCACCAGAGCACGAAGCCGACCAGAATCGCCATGCCTTCCTCGTCGCCCTCCCACAGCAGGAACGGCGACGCCCAGCAGAACAGCGTCCAACCGGCGATCACCAGCACGTGAAGAAAGCCCACGCCGGCTACATGGCCGAAGCGCTTCTGCACGGCGCGCATCAGGTCGCCAAAGCCGGGATTGTCACCGACGTAGGTGCGTGCCGCCACGAAATATATGCCGGCCGCGCCGGTCGTGAACGCGAACAGCACGGCCGCAAGTGACAGCAGCCAGTGGTAGGCGGCGTAGCGGTTGGGCTCGACCAGGCTGGGCTTTTCGAGATGCCGGTGCGCTACCCAGTCATACGGGTCAAGGGCAAAGTAGAAAAGCACGGCTGTGGCCAGCATTGGCACCAGCCAGAAGATCGCGAACCATCGAAGCAGCGGAACGAAGTTGGATGTGTACAGCGAAAAGGAACGCCCAAGGACGTCACTGAAGACCAACGGTCGAAGATCAAACGCCTTTCGCATTCCCAACCCTGCGACAGAACCGAAGGCGCATTATGGCTTGGTTGACCGGGCTTCTGTAGGGGCTCACGCTTTCGATTCGCCCCCGGGCTACGGCCCTTCGTCGGCGTCGTCTTGCCCGCCCTCAAGGCTGTGGCTGAACAACTCGACATGCGCGCACCTGCCGCTGTGGACGTCGATCTCGAAGATCGCGCCGGTAAGCCTGATCCCGCCTCGCGCCACCTTCATGTAATGCTTCTCGTTCGTTGTGAAGCGTTTCAGCACGGGCTCGACGTCTCGGCCGATAACTCCCATGTGCGGGCCGGTCATGCCAAGATCGGTCAGATAGCCCGTGCCGCCCGGTAACACCTGCGCGTCGGCCGTCTGTACGTGCGTGTGGCTGCCGAAGACCGCGCTGGCCTTGCCGTCGAGGTGCCAGCCCATGGCGACTTTCTCGCTGGTGGCCTCGGCGTGAATGTCTACCAGTACAATGGGTGTCTCCTCGCGCAGTTTTTCGACGGCATCGAGGGTCGCATGGAACACGTTGCTGGTTGGGCAGCGCTCTTTCATGAACACGTGCCCGCAGGCGTTGACGACGCCGATCCGCACGCCGCTGCCGGGGTCAAATATCCACGCCCCGCGCCCCGGAATGTCGTAGTTCACGGGACGCAGCAGGCGGTACTCCTTCTCGGCGTACTCGAGTGATTCGGGGTAATCCATGATGTGGTCGCCCGAAGTCATTACGTCAACGCCGTAGCCAAGCAGTTCTTCGCCTTCCTTGCGACGGATGCCCGCGCCGTTAGCGGCGTTCTCGACGTTTACGATGGTGAAATCAATCCGGTGGGCGGCCTTGATGCCGGGGAGGCATTCGCGAACGCCCCGTCGTCCCGGTCGGCCGACAAGGTCACCCAAGCAGAGTACGCGAATAGTCTTGCCTGCCACATCACCCTGACATTCCAAATCCGATGCCAGCCTAGCATGAAGAACACGGGCATGACACGGCGCGGGCGACCTACTCCCGCGAGAACTCCTCTTCGTGTTCTTCGTCCGGATCGCTTGCCGGTTTGACCAAAGGATCCCGCAGCTTTCCGTCCGGGCCGATGGCTTCTTTCACCGGCCCCGTGCAGTCGGCGTACTGCTGCTCTTCGCTCAGGCGCCAGCCAATCTCGTACAGCATCTTGATCACCGGCAGCATGTCGTCGTAGTTGATCGTTTCCGGGTCGTCGCCGGCGGTGTGCATCCACTGGTTCACGCCGCCGAACGGAAAGAACACCGGGATGCCCGCTTCGCTGTAGAACGGCCAGTGGTCGCTGGCGGCCGGCGGCGGGCGGTCGCTGAACTGGACCTTGAGTTGCGGAAACAGCGGCGCAACGTCGCGGCAATGCCGGTCGATCAGCTTGCTGCACTGGGTCCCCTGAAGCCCGATCGTTTTATTCTCGATGCGCCCGATCATGTCAATGTTGATCATGGCGTATACCTTGTCATGCGGAACCAGCGGGTGCCGCACGTACCAGCGACTTCCGAGCAGCCCTTTCTCTTCGCCCGTAAACGTCAGGAACAGGAAGGAGCGGCGCGGCTTCACGCCGCTTTCGGCCATAGCCTCGGCGATCTCAAGCACGGTCGCCACGCCCGACGCGTTGTCGTCCGCGCCATTGTGAATCTCTCCCATGCGTTCACGATCGCGGCTGCCGAAGTAGCCGTAACCCAGATGGTCGTGATGTGCGCCGAAAATGATCCACTCATCCAGCTCGCCCCTGATCATGCCGGCCACGTTACGGCAGGTGTCATGAACTTCGCGCGATTCCGCGGCCAGGTTCAGTCGCAACGCAGACAGGTCGGGGCGGGCCGCAAGGTCGGCGCTGTCGAAGGCCCGCTGCACGCGCCCAGTTTCGCCTTCACCGCCAAGCAACTCGTCGCAGGCGCTGACACTGATGTGGAAGAACGGCAGGCTTGCATCTCCGCGCTCGCCCTCCGGCAGGTCCAGCGACAGCGGCGGAGATTTCTCCGCTGCCTCGGGCGACGGCAGTTGCCGGTCGTTGTCACTGCCCCCCAGAGACTCCGGACCGGTGACCATCAGGATCGCCACGGCACCCGCAGCACGGCAGAGTGCCTCTTTGGTTTGAAGGTAAGAGTGACGCGAGAACGGGTTGCGGCGCCCACCCTGACGCCAGGCTGACGGCTCATATCGCAGCATGAGCGCGATCTTGCCGCTCAGGTTCGCACCGCTGATGTCGTCGTAGCCGCGCTCAGGGTCGTTGATCGCGTAGCCTACGAAGGCGATTTCGGCCGCATCAAGTTTGACGCTGGTTTCGGCGCCTCCCGTGCTGACGAAATCCTCTTCGTACTTGAGCTCAACGGTCTGCCCGTCGCGTTCAAAGCGGATGCCCGGTTTGCCCTGCCATTCGCGATACTTGAGTTTGACGTTCTGCCACCAGCCGCCATCTTCACCCGCGGGCTCCACGCCCGCGCGCTCGAAGCGGTTGCGAACGTACTGGGCGGTGATGTCGCTCTCGGCGCGCAGCGTTTCGCGCCCCTTCATTTCATCGCTGGCAAGAAAGTACACGTCGCCCTTGACGTCGCCCATGGTGATGCTGTCCATGTTCGGCGCGCGAAACAGCGACGTGTCGTTGGCGACGACCGCGCTGGTAAACGCAAGCAATGCGGCGGTGGCGAAAAGCAGACGAGTCAACCTCATGGGACTTTCCGATCTGTTAGAACCCGAGGGCACATTGAAATGGGCCGGGCATTGACCATTGCCAACTGATCATTGAACATTGCCACCCCCGTACAGTCCCCGGAAATCAGCAGTGGAACGTAACGGCATATTCATAGTGGCCCTGCTGGGTCTGATCCTCACGTGCTGCAATTCACCGAAACGCAACGGTATTGGCATCAACCGCGTGGTCATGCCGGCGTGGGCCAAAAGCGGCGAACACCCGGATTACCCGGACGCCGAGTTTCTGACGGCCTACGGACTCGCGCGGCGCCCGCTGGATGCCGTAGAAAACGCCGAACGCGGGCTGGAATCGATGATCTGTCGTGAAGCGGTCAACAACCATCGCGAGCTGCTTAAGGATTCGCACTTCCTTCAACTTGTGACAGAGCCAGCAGCCTGGTTTGACATTGGCGAGTTCGGCAACGCCGTGCAATCCGATGCCGCAGGCGACGGCTTCGAAGCCGTGGCGGTCCGGGCAATCAGCCGAAACGAACTCAAGCTGAGGGCCACAACCATGCTGCCAGGCGCGAACGGCGAACTGGCCGGCGCCATGGAGCCCCCCGGCGGCATCGGCAGCATTCTGGACCGTATGGAACGCTGGGGGAAGTACTACCTGCTGGCCGTGCGCGTTGTGGCGCTGGAACTCATCGCGTCAGATACGCTGAACAGGACGGCGTTTGCCAAGGTTGAACAGGCTCTGCTGGCGCTATGGGAGCTGCCCGGGGTCATCGATTCGACAGAAGCCAATGCCGGACAGCACTTGCGCCTCAGCGCGGGAGTGGCTCAGCCCCTTGAGTTGCACGCCTGGTTTCGCAACAAGCCGGTTGCGAACGTGCCCGTGCAGTGGGCCCCCGGGACAGGCTTCCGCGGGGACGTGCAGGGCGACAAGGAAACCGACGCCAACGGCCGCGCCACGGCCCGTGTGCATTACATTGCAAGCACAGGTGACGACTTCTGCTATGTGCAGTGCCGCCTGGACCTGAACCGGGTAGCCGGGCGCAGGCTGGGGATTTCCATGAGCGTATGGCTGTGGCAGGTGATGATGCCATCGCGGAAAACCGGCGAGATCGTGTTCCGCATCAAGGAAGAAACGGGCTACGACAAGATCTTCACGGACGAGTTCAAGAAGTGGTGCGCCGGCCGGAACTTTAATGTCGTGGACGATGATCCGTCAGAGCACAGCGACATACTGTATCATCTGGCCCTGGAGGCGGAGCCAACGCTCAAGCTGATCGAAGCCAATGGGACGACCCAGGGCTATGTCAGCGGCACGTTTACCCTGAAGGACCTGGAAACCGGGACCGTGCTGTTCCGGTACACACTGGGCATGCAGCGCAAGGGGCAGCCCGGCAGTGCAGAAGGCACCGTGGCGCTGCTGACCCTGCGTGAAGGGGCCACGGAAGTTCTGATGGAAATGGCGCCCCGACTGCTGGCAACCCTGCCGTCGCCGGACGACGGATTCGGCGGTTAGTCGCGGGTGTTCACGGCGGTCTTGTTGAAAGTGTGCAGGTTGAACAGGAACGCGTCGTGAAAGTAATGCGTCAGCAGCAGACCGAACCCGAACAGGTAGTAGGCCTGCAGGATCGCACCCGGCTTGTAGTTGATGGCCCCAGGCTCGCCGTGTCCGGCGAACATGCCGACTGACTGGAACTGGGTGAGCATGAAGGCGATGCCGAGAATCAGCGCGATCAACCCAACCACTATGCCAAAGGCCACGCCGTAGTAACGGCTGCCGCTGCGATCGTCGTTGCTGAGCCACTTGACGAAGGGGCTGACCTTGCGCCCTTTCTGAATCTGCAATCGCATGATGAACCAGGTAAGGGCGATGTACTGAAGACTGTGCCACAGGTTGAAGCCCTGGAAACTGGAATCAAGGTTGGGCCACAGCGGGCAGAACAGCCCGACGCCAATGGCGCAAGCAATCAACAGGAACTTGCCCTGCTGCAGGGTGCCGGCGCGATGCTCTTTCACGGTTTTCGCGATCCATAGTGTCAGCGCGACCACTAGCGCGAGCAGGTTCATCATCCAGAACCAGTCACTCAGAATGAAATCCGGCAGCAGGGGATGGGCGCGCCCGATGTTGAACTTCAGCGCGCGGGCCTGGTCCAGCCCGAACCACTGGGTGGCCCATGCGAACGCCATGCTGTTTTCGTTGACCATGACCATGCGGAAGGTGCTGAGCGGGTAAAGCGGGAACACCACCGCGCCGATATCAATCAGTCTGGAGCGCAGCGACGGCTTTACGGAGTCGCGGTCCTGGTAGAAACGAATGATGTACGACAACTGATGAATGATGTGCAGACTGGCGATGAAGAAGAAGCCGGTCAACAGCAGTTTGCGTGTGAGCTCGCTGGAAAGGGCCATGATGGCGACCGTCGGAACGACGGCAAAGCTGGCGATGTACCAGAATTTTTCGCGCGCACGGAACTCCGGATGCAGCCAGGTCCGGGTGAACGTAACCCAGACGTGCGGGCCGCCGACGAGCACCATGACAAACAGGCTGACAATGTCCTCCGCGGCGCCGTTCCGGGTGGCGGCATCCATACCGGTGAAGCGCCCGAGCAGGTAAAGCGAAACGTAGTAAAGCAAAGGCGGAACGGGTGCCAGCAGCGCGGGAAAGATAATCCATCGCTTGTCCCAGCCCGGTGAATGAATCCAGCCCTGGGCGCCGACGCTTTCGCGACCGCGCGCCGGAAGTACATCCGCCCCAACAGAGATCTGCCCCGCCATCGACCAACCCTTTTGAATCGCCCCTTCGCGCAGGAATGTAAGCCCTGCTGCTGTTTCCCGCAACTGGGTATGCCCGTTTTCAGTGCCATCGAACCCTTGACATGACAAGAGTAATCACCCATGCTGGTGTTTACGCGTCAATAGTGGCGCCCCTGTAAACTTGAAGGAGAACCCGTGCCAGCACGCCAGCAGCCCAGTGTGGATTCGGCCACCGTCGCAAAGAATTTCATCAACCAGTACGGCAAGGCCAAGTTTAAGCGCTTTATCAAGCTGCTGAAGGAAGGCGCCTCAGGCGAGCAAATCGCCGAGGAATACGGGGTTTCACGTGAACGCGTACGGCAGTGGAAGAACGCGTTCGGCAACGTCGTGCAAAGCTACGACGTCAATCCTGACATCACGAAGATCGCTGGAATCAAGTAGCCCCCGACCGATGGGCACGTGAACCGTCCGCCGTCTCTGGCCTTTCGGCCCGGGCGCCGCCTGGCATCATGGGCTCATGGACTTCCAGGTCGCGGTATACGGGAAGGGACGTTTCGGACATGCGCTGGCTGAGGCACTGCCGGCCGGCGTGCTTGCGCGCACCGGTGGTCGGGCGACGGCAAAGGCCGCGTTTCTGGCCGGCTTGAAGCCGGGGACGCTGGTGCTGCTGGCTGTCCCGGACGACGCCATGCGGGAGGTCGCGTCCGCCTTCGCCGCGCTTGACGGCACGGATGGATTGAGTTTCGTTCACCCCTCCGGTGTCAGTGGCGCCGAATTGCTGAAGCCCCTGGCCGACAAGGGCGCGCCGACAGGCGTGTTCCATATATTGCAGAGCTTTCCGCCGACTGACGGGCAGCAGCGCATGAAGGGCAGTTACGCCGCGATCGCCGGCACGCCGCCTTTGCTGCACAAACTGAAGCAGTTGGGCGAAGCGATCGGGGTCATTCCCTTTGAGCTAAAGGACGACCAGCGAGTCGCCTACCATGCCGCTGCCGTACTGGCCAGTAACGCGCTGATCGGGCTGTTGGACTCCGGGCGGGAGTTGCTGGTGCAGGCCGGGATGGAACCTGACGTCGCGGGCAAAATGCTGATTCCGCTGGCGCGGGGTACGCTCGACAACGCGGAGGCCGTCGGCGTGCGGGAGGCGCTCACGGGCCCCGTTGCGCGCGGCGACGTCGGCACGATTGCACGGCACCTGGGTGCCCTTACAGGAGAAGTGCGAAGGACTTACGTCGCCATGATGCTGGCCGTCTGCGACACAGCGGAGCGTGCCGGGCGGACAACGCCGGAGAAACTGGCGGCCATCCGCGCCCTGCTGGCGGGTGGCTAGCTCACATCCAGATATCGATAGCCGTTGGCAACGTGTGTGCCGACTTCGCTGGACACACGCGCCAGGGCGTCCCTATGCACTCTCGTACGCTGCTTCGACGGGATGCCCCGAAGGTTGCGGCGATGCGTCAACAGCCATTCCAACTTGGCGGACAGTTCCGATGACAGGCTCAGCCATGCCGCTTCGCAGGCGGCGCTTTCTTTCCTCAGTATGGCGCTGTCGCCGCACAGTCTCGCAATCTGCGCGCGATGCAGGTGAACCATCACCTCGCGCAGGAACGGCGAAGGAATGCGTGGCGGGTACTTGCCGAGCAGGGCGTCATAGTCGGATACGCGGCGTTTGCGCCTGCGCAGCAGGTCGAGTACCAACTGCGCCAGCGCTGTATCGTACTCGTCTTCGGGAAGCCTCTCGGGCGGAGAACCGACCAGCGCCGGCAGACAGATGCCAAGACAGTCGGCGTCTTCAACCGTCGCGGCGAAGCGTGTCACGACGCGCGCCTTTCCGCTGCTCATACGTCCGAATTGCACGGTCTCAGGAAAGGTCCACATCCCCGCAATCAGTTGCATGTAGCTGTACGTGATCCCGGAAAAGAAGTGGTCGTCCCTGATATACGGGTACGCCCGCGCGGCCTTGCCCAGCGCGGCCCGCAACTCACCCAGGTCGGTATCCAGATGCGCTTCGAACACCTGCATCTGATACATGATGGGCGTGCCGACGCAGTCGTCGCCCGCCAGATCAAGGCCGGCCCGCACGATCCGCCGGGCTTCTTTCAGGCGTCCGGCGTCTCGTACGGACATGGCAAGGTTGCGGGCCTTTACCAGATCTTCCGGCTTCTTGATGTGCCCGTCGCGCATCCGGCGGGCGAACACCTTTCGCTCGGCGGCGATGGCCCTGTCCAGCTGACCGGCCAGATAGGAATATCCCCCTTCGTGCGAGTCCAGCCTCTCCAGCAGCTCCTCGTCCGTCGTCAGTCGTGACAACTGATGCGCCGTGAGCAACAGCGTGGCCGCATGATCCATGTCCATACGGTCGATCGCTTCCCCCAGCTCCTCCAGCACGCCGCTCAGCAACGGACGCGTGTGCACGTTCAGTTTTTCGCGCAGCCGGTCAAAGGCATCCATGCTTTCGCTAAGCTCGCGCAGAGTCTTGCGGTCGTGCTGCCCGGCCACGGCACCAATACGCATACGCGACACGGCGTTCATGGTCTCAACCAGCTCAAGCAGATCGCCGCCCATATCCGCGATGGGCTTGCGGACCTCACTGCGCAACATGCCGCCATGGCCTTCGATCAGCCAGATCGGGCTGACCTGGAACTCGCTGACAAGAGCGGCGCAGAACTCGACCGGCACTTTTCCCTCTCGCAGATAGCGGTGGACGTTGGCCGCCGGCGTGTCGGTACGCCGCGCGATCTCGGCCTGGCCGAAGCGTGACGCCAGGGCGTTGAGGCGCGCGCGCAACAGTTCCAGGTGTTTTCGTTTTTCGAAGGGCATGAATTGCCATTCCAGAAATGAAAGGCGTCTTGTGCAAGGGCCAACTCATCCTTCCAGAACTAACTACGCTTGGTGCATTGATCTCAATCGAGGCGATGGAGGAAGCGATGAAAACGATCTTACTGCTACTGACCACCTGCGTGCTTTTGTCGGCAACCGCGTACGCCCAATCCGGGCAATGGACGCGCCCCGGCACCTGGCACATGTCCCAGAGTCACCGGGTCGTCGAATTCAACGGGCGCATGTGGTGCGTCGGCGGGGCGAACATCAATTCGGACTCGCATACTTTCGACCAGATACGCTCCTCCACTGACGGCATTGACTGGGTTCAGGAAGTCGCCATCGCACCCTTCGGTCCGCGGGCCAACCACGGGCTGGTCGTGTTCAACAATCGAATATGGGTGATCGGCGGCAGCACAACATTTCTGTTCGGGCTGAAAAACGACGTCTGGTCTTCCGCCGACGGCGTCCACTGGGTGCTTGAAACCGCGGGCGCGCCCTGGGCCGCCCGTGCAAGCCACGCAACGCTGGTGCATGACAACCGCCTGTGGGTCATGGGCGGACGTACCCCGTCGCAGACCAGCGACGTGTGGTCATCGCTCGACGGCGTGAACTGGACCCAGGAGAGCAGCGCCGCCCCATGGCACGGCCGCTACGAACACGCGGGCACAACCTTCATGGGGCGCATGTGGATTTGCGGCGGACAGTCCGGCACCGTCGGCGAATCCAACGACATCTGGTCATCGACCGACGGCATCGCCTGGACACTGGAGGCCGCCTCCTCGCCGTGGCCGGTTCGGTCCGCGCACACGGTCAGCGTATTCAACAACGAACTGTGGCTGATGGGCGGTGGCTGGAGCTTCCACAACGATGTCTGGAAGTCAGGCGACGGCGTCAACTGGACACAGGTGACTGCCGACGCGGACTGGAATTCCCGCCGCGCCCACGGCTGTGTTGTCTTCAATAATCGCATGTGGGTCACCGGAGGATTCTTCGAGACGGACACCTCGGAGCCATTCTTGTTCCTGCGCCGCGACATCTGGTCCTCGAGCGATGGCGCCAACTGGCAGTTCGAAACAGACAAGACCGGCTGGTCCCCGCGCTTCAGCCTGAACGCGATTTCTTTCAACGGCAAACTGTGGGTCGTGGGCGGCGGCAACTCCGACTACACGGCTGAGCCAGACTCTGTATGGTTCCAGGAAAGTGCCGAAGTGTGGTCGTCCGTTGACGGCGCAGACTGGACGCTCGAAGTGGTCGCGCCGTTCAGCCCGCGTCTGGGGCACGCCACCGTCGTGTTCAACGGGCGCATGTGGGTGATCGGCGGAGGATCGGATCTTGGCAACCGCGACGTGTGGTCAACCGCCGACGGCGTGAACTGGATTCAAAACACGGCGATGGCCCAATGGAGCGCCCGCGAGGGGCTGGGCGCGGTCGTGTTCAACAACCGCATCTACATCATGGGCGGCGTCTGGATGGGGCTGGAACGCAAGGACGTATGGTCCTCCGTTGACGGCGTAAACTGGCGCCTCGAAACCAACAATCCAGGCTGGAGTAAACGGCGCTACCCGAACGTGGTCAGTTTCAACAACCGTATGTGGCTGATCAGCGGTCTCCACACAGTCGGGATGAGCCTCGTACCTGACCTCGACATCTGGTCGTCCGCCGACGGCGTAGTCTGGACCCAGGAAGTAGCCGTCGCGCCCTTCCTTGAGCGCGGCTGGCCCAGCTTTGCCGTGTTCGACAACCAGATCTGGATGCTGGGCGGCTACTGGTACAATGGCCTGAACGACGTCTGGTCCACACGCGACGGCGTCAACTGGAACCTGCTTGGCAATGCGCCGTGGCCTGGGCGCAGCCAGCACGTTTCCGCCGTTCATGCGGGCAAGCTGTGGATACTGGGCGGCGGCTGGACGGGCGACCCGCTCAACGACGTCTGGTCTTTCGAACTCGCAAGCCCCCCGCAGCTCACCAGCACGCCGCAGACGGCCGCCGCGGTGGGTATTCCGTACACCTACCAGATCACCGCAACCGGCGCGCCGACACCCATGATTTCCGCGAGCGGCCTTCCCGCATGGCTTAGCCTGAACGGCAACACGCTCAGCGGCACACCAACCATGGCAGACGTCGGCATGACCGCCACGATAACCGTGACCGCAACCAACTCCATGGGCGCCGACGCCCAGGTGTTCCAGATCAACGTCGTTGACGGCCCCGTCATCACCAGCACGCCGCCGGCGACGGCACAGATCGGCGTGCTGTACACCTATGACGTGATTGCGGGCGGCACGCCGGCGCCGATGATATCTGCTACGGGGCTGCCGGGCTGGCTCGCGCTGAACGGCAATACGATAAGCGGCACGCCCGGTGCCGGCGAGGTCGGGCTGACTGCGCCAATTTTGGTGATCGCGACAAACCCCAGCGGGACGGACATGCAGTCCTTCCAGATCGACGTTCAGGGTATTCCCCCACAGATCACAAGCACGCCGGTCTACGCGATCAGCGAAGGCTCGGCCTACAGCTACTCGGTCACAGCGACCGGCACTCCCTCGCCTGGCCTGTCTGCAACGGGGCTACCAGCGTGGCTGAGTTTTGATCCCGGAACGGGGACGTTCTCCGGGACGCCGGGGCACGCGGACATCGGCATCACGAATGCCATCACGGTCACTGCCTCGAACGGCTGGGGGCCGGACGCCGTACAGGTGTTTTCGATCGACGTGCAAGCCGCTATCGGCAGCGGCGGAGGAACCGGAGGCGGCGGCGGCTGTGTCGCCAACAGCGGCGCATCTGCATGGGGCTGGCTGCTTGCGGCCTGGCTGCTCGCAACAGCGGGTATCCGCGCCATTCGGCGCGGGCGCGTCACATAGGGCTCGAACGCGCTGCATCACGGGGGCCGGGCCGCCTGCTTCATGCGTGGGGCCGGCCCCTTTCGTTTTTCGAAGGGGTCATTCCGGACTTTCATAAATGGAATGCCTTCCATGTGTCATGTGCATCTGGATTTCACAACTCACTAGGCTGTAAGCATCACGGGAATCACGGAGATCCACATGAAGTCAGTCATGGTTTTCACGATCATCACAGTGCTTGGCGCCGCGGCGTACGCGCAGTCCGGCTCATGGAACCGCACGGGTCCCTATGTGCATCCAACAGAGCACGCGACAACCTTGTTCGACAGCAAACTGTGGGTGCTGGGCGGCGTGCAGGAAGACGGCTTCAAGGGCAGCAGCGTCGCGTACTCCAGCGACGGTGCGACCTGGTCCATCGCGAACGGCGCCGCACCCTGGGCCGGTCGCAAGGACCACGCTGTGGTCGCCTTCCAGAGTCGCCTGTGGGTGTTTGGTGGCGACAACGGCCTGCGTCTCCGTGACATATGGTCATCACCGGACGGGATAACCTGGACTCAGCACGGCACCGGCGCACCCTGGAACATACGGTCCGGACACAGCGTTGTGGAGCACGGCGGCGAACTCTGGCTCATGGGAGGTTCGGCCGGCAGCGCCGGGCCGTTCCGCAACGACATCTGGTCCTCGCCGGACGGCGTCAACTGGACGCAACGCCCGGATGCTCCGTGGGCGGGTCGAACGGAACACCAGTGCGTCAGCTTCAACGGCAGGGTCTGGGTGATCGGCGGACGCGACGCCACGCACTCCATGAACGACGTCTGGTCTTCACCTGACGGCATCAACTGGGTGCAGTCTTCCAACACGGCAGGGCTGACGCCGCGCAGCGGGCACATCGTGGCAGGGTCCGCCACCCAGCTCTGGCTGTATGGCGGCGTGGATGAATCCGGGCAGAACCTGACGGATGTCTGGACGTCACCGGACGGCGCGGTGTGGACGCTGGTTCAGACAACGACGACATGGTCCCCGCGTGCGGGGCAGTCCGGCGCCTTCTTCAACGGAAAACTCTGGATCGTCGGCGGCGACGACAATGGAATCCCCAACCGCGATGCGTGGACGTCCTCCGACGGCACGGGCTGGTCACTGGCCTCCCAGAGTGCAAGTTGGTCAGCCCGCTGGGATCACACGCTGGAGAGCTTCAACGGGCGTCTCTGGGTCGTCGGCGGCACCTACATGGACGGCCTGATGCCCGGGACGGGCACAGCCGTCTCCGCACAGGACATCTGGTCGTCGCCCGATGGCGGAATCTGGACGCGTGAGGTTGCGGTAGCCCCGTGGGGCAAACGGACGAAGCACCAGAGCGCGGTGTTCAACAATCGCATGTGGATTCTCGGCGGTGTGTCCAACGGCATCGCCAACGATGTCTGGTCAACCGTAGACGGCGTGAACTGGGTGCAGGAAACCGCGGCCGCGCCCTGGCCACCGCGCATGTATTTTGACGTGGTCGTGTTCAACAACCGCATGTGGGTGTTGGGCGGAAGCCGCGCGAACTACCTTGTTCAAGGCGACGAATTCAAGAATGATGTGTGGTCCACGGCCGATGGCGTCAACTGGGTACAGGAGACCGCAAGCGCCGCCTGGGCCCCGCGCTACAAGCACAGTGCGACCGTCTTCAACAACAAGATATGGGTGATGGGCGGCTGGCAAGACTCCCTGGGGACAGGAAACGTTCTTCTCAATGACGTCTGGTCATCGACCGATGGCATCAACTGGACCATGGAAACCGCGGCGGCCGCTTGGCCCGTTCGCTGCAAGCACTCAAGCATTTCCCACGGCGGGCATATGTGGGTGTTCGGCGGCGACGACCACTTCATCAATTCGGCGCGACCGACCAGCGACGTCTGGACTTCGACCGATGGAACAAACTGGACACAACAGCCCGACGCCCCCTGGCCCGCCCGCAGGTCGCACGCGTCGGTAATTTTCAACAACCGGCTCATGGTCGCTGGAGGCTCTGATCTCGGACCTTACGGCGACGTCTGGGCACTTGATCTGGACACGCCGCCGGTCATCACCAGCACCCCCCAGCCGGCCGTGTCCGTCGGGTCACTGTATCGTTACGCGGTACACGCTTCCGGGGCGCCATCACCGGTCATCTCCGCGGCGGGGCTGCCGTCATGGATGAGCCTGACCGGGCGGACTCTTCACGGAACACCAACATTGGCTGATGTCGGCACTACGGGCACGATCACGATCACGGCGACTAACACCTATGGCACGGTTGACCAGCAGTTCCAGGTCAGTGTCATGTTAGGCCCGGTCATCACCAGCACCGCGCCCCTCACGGCCCGGGCGAACAACGCGTACACATACCAGATCGTCGCGGGCGGCACCCCCGCACCGACCTACAGCGTGACCGGGCTGCCGGGCTGGTTGTCCCTGAATGGCGACACGCTGATGGGAGTGCCGAGTGCTGCGGACATTGGATGGACCGGAGTGATAATCGTGATCGCGACCAATTCAAGCGGCACGGATTCGCAATCCTTCCAGATCGATGTACAGGGTGTTCCGCCGCAGATCACGAGCACGCCGGTGTATTCCATCAATGAGGGCAGGAGCTACCTGTACACGATCACCGCGACTGGCACACCGGCGCCGGTCCTGGCCGTGACCGGGCTTCCGTCCTGGCTCGGCTTCGATCCGGCTACGGGTGCGTTTTCCGGCACGCCGGCCCACACCGACATCGGGTTGAGCAGCGTGATCACTGTAACCGCGTCCAATGGCTGGGGGCCGGACGCCGTACAGGTTTTCACGATCAACGTTGAGCCGGAACTGAAGGACGGCGGCGGCGGAAGCGGCGGCGGCGGATGCGTCGCGGGTCAAGGCGGCCTGGTGCCGGTGCTGCTTGTGTTGCTGGCCCTGGTTGCGCATCGGCGACGCAGGCGCGCGTAGCCCCAAGAAAAACCCGGCGGTGTGGGCCGCCGGGTTTTTGCGTTCAGGGCTGATCTACGCAAGTCTGCGCCGGCGATAGCCCACCAGGAGAACCAGCGCCAGCAGACCGAGGAGTGCGGTGCTGCGCCCGGTGCGGGTGGTGCAGCCCGCATTGCCGGGTGCCCCGGCGCTGGTTGCCCCCAGTACGGTGATGCTCAACGTCTGTTCGCCCGTGCCGCCCTGCGCGTCCGTGACCCGCACGGTAAACGTGAACGTGCCGTGCCGCACGCCGCTGACCGGGTCCGGTGCGGGCGTGCCCGACAGTTCGCCCTGGGGCGACAGGCTGAAGCCGTACGGCATGTTCCCGTCGAACAGGCTCCAGGTATGCGTACCCACGCCACCCACCGCGATCAACTGGTAAGGGCCGAAAGGCTGCCCGTTCACGGCATCCGGCAATGTCGCCGGGTTGCTGACAACCACGCCGTTCGGATCGTGGCCGATGCCCGCAACTTCAAACGTGAAGCTGGCTGGCGTCCCCGCGACAGCAAGCGCAAGTGTGATCACGCCCTGTTTGGTCCCGCCGAGGTTCGGGTCAAACGCGACTTGGAACGTGTAAGGCGAGCCCGGGAACACCTGCGTCGGAAATCCGACTGCGGTCAGCACGAAATCCGCGGCGTTCGCACCGGAGAGAGCAACCGAGGTCAGGTCAATCGGGCCGCTGCCGGTGTTCAACACGCTGATGTCGAGCGCGCCGGTCGGGCCGCTGCTGATGCCCCGCACGCCGAAGTCACGCCCGCCGCCCGCCTGGGCGCCGTTGCCAATCACGGCCCCACCGGTCTCACGCACTTCGAGGCTCGGCGCGAAGGGGTTCGCCCCAATGCTGAAGTTGAACACAAACTGCGCGCCATGCAGGTCCGTGCCTGTCAGCGTGACTGCGTGACTGCTGCCCGCCGGGTCGTTGAACACTCCGCTGGCGGGGCTCAGCACGTAAGCGACGGCCTGTTGCGCGGCGCTGAACTCCGTGCCGAGAATGCCCTGTGTGGTCACGCCGGTTATGACGGCCCCGACGCCGACAGGTGTAGCGTCCGGGTCATTGACGGAAATCTGAATTCCCAGCGACGCCAGTGTATCGAGGTAGTTCGCACGGATGGTCGAGCCGTTCGGTACGTTCGCACCGTTGCTGCTGACAGTGATACTCGGCGGAAGGTTGACGACAAAATAGAACGTAAAAGTCGTGACGCCCTGCCAGTGATTGTCGTCGGCGGTCAGGTCCACACGATGCGTCACGGACGGGACGCTAAAGCTGCCGCTGCCGGGCGTCAGGGTGTAGCCGGTGGGCATGAAACCGCCGCTTTCGAATTCGCTGACCAGCAGACCCTGGGTGGTCAGGTTGCTGATGCTCGCGGTCAGTTCAACGCTGTGAAACTCAACGTCGAACAGTTCGATCCGCAGGTTCAGGCCCGAAAGCGGCGTTCCCGGCGCGATGACGATGCTGCTGTTGTTGGCGACTACGCTGCCGCCTCGGCTCACTGTAATGAACGGCTTGGCATTCTGGGGCTGGGGCTCAACCACAAAGTTGATCACCAACTGCGCGGTCCCACCGTTGCCGTCGTTCGCGCTCAGGGTGACCGTGAAGGTCGTAAACTGCGAGTTCATGTGCGTGAACACCGCTTGCGCAGCGGGCGACCATCCGTAGGGCACCGCCTGCGTGCCGTGCTCAAAATCCGCGCTCGTCATTCCGCAAGTTGAGGCCGGGCTCACCTGCATGGTCGCTGTTACCGGCATGGCGTCGCCGTTGCCGTCAACAAGCCCGAATTGAAAAGCGTACGAGGACAGCGGCATTCCGAACGGCACCGGCTGGGTAAGCGACCCGAAAGTGGCGGGGCTGGTGATGTTCTGACGCCCGCCGCCGACATCGTAGCTCGCGGACAGACGCGGGGCGTAGTTCGGCATGGGATCAATCGTAAGCGTGTAGCTGACAATGGCACTGCGACTTGTCGAATCCGTGATGGTCACATCGAAGTCGATTGATCCGGCAGCCAACGCGGTGCCGGTCAGGGTCAAGCTGATATTGCTGCTGCCGGTTGCGGTCGCGGGAACGCTCGCCGTCACGTTGGTAAAGCCGGCCTGCGCGGGTGTAAGACCGCCCGTCCAGGCAATCGACAGCGTCAGGGTGTCGCCCGCGTTCACGTCGTCGCCGGTAAACGTGACTTCCAGATTGTCGCCGACTTCCAGGCGCCCCGTATGAGCCGGGGCGCCCCCGTTCAGGGAGGCGAACTTCTCGCCGGCGTTGCTGAAGGGCGTGGTGATGATGCTGTTCTTCAGCCCGACGCTCTGGGCGTTGCCGCGGGTCCAGTCGGCGCTGAAGTCACTGTCGTCGACCCCCTGGCGCTGCCAGCTGTTCGTAGTGTTCCACTGGCTGAGGTGGCTGCCGTTCCAGTGCGCCGACAATCCGCTGACCGGGTTCGTTATGCTGTTCAGGTTGAGGTCATTGACGCGCATGACATCGATGACCTTGTCGTTCGCGTCCAGCAGCACGACGGCTGAGCGCGAACCGGACGCCCACCCCCACGCGCCAAATGCGAGGTCAAATGCGCCGCCCGCCACGGTTTCTCCGAACGTGAAAACCTCATCCGGCGCAAGGCTGGTTCCCGGCGGAATTGTGCCGATGGCAACCGGGTCGTATTGGGACTGCGCAAGGCTGATCGCTTCCGTCGAATCCCAGATGCAGATGCGCCAGTTTGAAATGTCAATCCAGCGGTTGCTTACATTCTGGAGTTCGCCGCCCTCGTGGCCGGCCGGAATCACGTCAGGCCCCGCTTCGGTAATCAGCACACCCGGTGCGTCTTTGCCGGTGGTTGGCGCGTTCAGGGTGGGGGCTGTTTCGATCTCGCGCCAGGCAATGTCGGCCATACCCCAGGGCGCGTAGCTGGTGCCGGGGCTGAAGTTGTCCGGGAAGGTGCTGATGTCCGCGTCGGGCGGGTTGTTGTAGTTGCGAGTGCTTTCGACGATGCCGGTGTACTGGATCGGGCCTGACGGGTGTACCAGGGGCGGGTTCGAGGTGTGATGTACAAAGTACATGTTGCCGTCCGTGAAGTTGTAGACGTTGTTGGACGGGTCCGTAACCGTTGTGGTGACGCCGGTAATGACGACGACGCGGTAGCGCGACCCTGGCGTAAGGGGAATCGCCTGCGGCAGCGTAACCCAGCCCCAGTTCGCATTCGCCGGGACATCCGCGTGGGCGAGGCGAATCCCTGTCGTGGCGCTTGTTACCTCCCACAGCGCGACGCGGGCTGTCCCACCGGTCACCTGCCAGCCCGGCAAGGCGGCCGCCCAGTTGGCGACGGGCAGGGCGCAACCCAACTCGACGACTTCGGGAATGACCCCGCTGCCGGCAACCTGAAACTCGTAGCCCCACATGCGGTTCGGACCCCAGTCCATGGCCGACGGGTTACCCGAATAATCAAGCATGATCTGTTCGCCCCAGGCGCGGGTCACTGTCTGACTAAACACGGCAGGTGCTGACAAAGTCGCGGCAATCAACAGCAGAATCGCAATCCTCATGGCTTGTCTCCGTCCATTCAGAGCCCGCTCCGCGCCCGCCTCCAAGTCCGGGCCCGTGTTGGGCATCCCGGCAACCGTTTGTTGCCATCTGTCGCAAACAGTAGCAGAACAAGTGTGTTGACTCGCACGTAACTCATAAATAGTATCCCGGAACAGGAATATAATAGCTATGTCAACCCAGAACCGGGATAGCGCCTTCCGCGACAGGCTCAGGACCGTCGCCGGCAAACACACCCAGGCCGCCATCGCGGAGCGCACAGGTGTTCCCCAGTCCAACGTCAACCGCTACGTCCGGCAGGGCAAGGTGCCAACGGACTTCACCGTCGCGCTGCTGCGCGCGTTCAAGCTGAACCCGGCCTGGCTGCTGATGGGTGAGGGAGCCCCCTACCTGTCCGACGTGGCGCAGTCTTCGGTCGCCATGGGCGAAGACATCCTGGCGCTGGTGAAAGCCATGAGCGCCGTCTCCGAGATGCGCCTTGGCGCCCTGACCGGCAAGACCCACGCTCGCGTCCTGCGTGAGCTGAATTCCGCCCTCAAGCAGCACGAAGATCTCAGCAAACGCCTGAACCAACACACCGCCGGGCTTTACGACGAACTGATCAGCCAACTGCGCACAGCCATGAAAAGCCGCAACCTGCCGCACGCGCTCGACCTGCGGGACGCAATCACCCAGTTGCAGCGCATCACAGACGACCCGGAACTCGACCAGCGCTTTGATCTGGCGAATGCCAATCTTGAGTACATGCTCGACAACACTGAGGGCGCGCTCGATATTCAGCGCCGTACCGTCCGCCGCCTGCTGGTTCAGGGCGATCTGCGCGATTCACTGCAACTGGTACAGATCAGCAACCTGACAATCGGGCTGTCCGGCATGGGCTATCTCGAAGAGGCCGCGCGTATTGCCGAGTCCGCGATCAGCCTTACGCACCCCGACGCCCGCGGCGACTGGTACTACCAGACGCTCAAGTTGCGTCTGTCCAATCTGTACTTCGAACTCGGGCGCACGAGCGAAGGGCTGGAACTCGCCCGCGAAACCTATATGGAAGTCGCGCTGACCAACCCGGACCACCTGAACCAGTCCGAGTTGTACACCCGCTTCATCTTTGTTGTCGGCGGCATGGCGCCCATCGAAGCGGCCATGAACCCGGCGTACTTCGGCAGCGGAATGGAGCTGTTTCTGTTGAAGTACGCCTCCTGGCGCGAAGAGTTGCCGCTGATCGCACGCGTCCGCAAGCTGCTGTTCGAGGGCGAACATCAGTACGAAGCGCCAAATTCGGTCGGCGCGATGCAGATGCTGCAACTGGAACAGGCACTCACCAACGGCGACTACGACCGCGAACTGGTGACGGAACGAACCCGCTCGGTGAAGTCCGGCATCCAGGCCGAAGTCGGCGCCCTGGTGCTGCGAACACAACTTGAGCGCGCCAGCGGGCGAACCAGTGAAGCGCGAAAACTGATGGAGGAAACGGACCTCAAACTCAGGCAGGTGCCGCCCGGCACCACCATCCGCCTGTTCAACCGCGCCATCCACTACAGCAACGTCCTTGCCCTGTGCCCCCGCGACGCCCGCAGTGAAGGCACCAGGGAGACCCGCAAGCGCGCCGTACAGTTTTACGTGGACGGCTTCCGCAAGGGCTACGGCGCCTTCCGCGAACAGGCCGTGGCGGTTCACAGCGAATATTGACACGCGCCGGACCAAAAACTCGCGCCCCGGACTAACGACTTCAGACACAACAGTTAGACTAAGCCGAGAAAGGCCACCAAGATGCGGGAAGACCTGTTCGACCAAGTTGAGTCTCTGAAAGAACGCACCAGCAAACTACAGGTGTCTCTTTGACTATGACTCGCTGACCCGCAAGCAACTCGAACTCGACCAACAGATGAACGCCGACGGTTTCTGGGATCATCAGGAATCCGCCCAGCGCGTTGTTGCCGAAATCCGCCGCCTCAAGGCACAGATCGACCCGATCAGCAAGCTGGTCAACAGACTCGATGACATACGCGCCATGCTCGATCTTGCCGACGAAGCGGGCGACGAAGCGACGTTCAACGAGGCCGAAAAAGAGTTGCACGACGCCTCCAACAACTACGAAAAAATTGAAACCCAGGCACTGCTCAATGAGCCCGGCGACGACGGCAACTGCTATCTCAGCGTCCAGGCCGGTACCGGCGGCACCGACGCCTGCGATTGGGCGCAAACCCTGTTCGAGCTCTACATGCGCTGGGCCCGCAAGCAGGGCTACGATATCGATATCATCGATTATCAGGAGGACGAAGTAGCCGGCATTCGAAGCGCCGCCGCGCACATCAAGGGCCCCTTCGCCGCAGGCTTCCTGCGCGGCGAGGTCGGCACCCACCGCCTTGTACGGATATCGCCGTTTAACGCGGCCGGCAAACGCCAGACGGCATTCGCCAGTGTGGATGTGGTCCCGGAGGCCATGGCGGACGAGATCGACATCGAGATCAATGAGAACGACCTTGACCTGAATTTCAGTCGCGCGGGAGGCAAGGGCGGACAGAACGTCAACAAAGTGGAAAGCGCCGTGCGCATGACGCATATCCCGACCGGCGTGGTCGTAAGCTGCCGCTCAGAGCGCAGCCAGCATCAGAACCGCGCCATCGCCATCGAAATGCTCCGCGCCAAGCTGTACCAGATGGAACGCGCCAAGCGCGACGAAGAGCTCGCCAAGCTGTACGGCGCCAAGGGCGAAGTAGGTTTCGGGCACCAGATCCGCAACTACGTCCTGAACCCGTACACCATGGTGAAGGACGCCAGAACCGGCGTGGAAACCACCCACGTCGAGAACGTGCTGGCCGGTGAGATCGACGAATTCATCGAAGCATACCTCAAGTGGCACCACAGTCGCAAAACGCAGGCGGCCAAGACTTCCAAGTAGCCGCAATACCCGGCTACTTGATGCTTCCATTTGGGCTGCCGTTCGTCATATGCTGAAACGTTCCTAATTTATGGGGCGGTCTGTTTTCGGAGGACAGTGATGGTTCGGACTTTTCTGTTGTGCTCGGTGCTGGCGCTGGTCGCCGCGCCGGCTTTCGCGCAGGTCAAGGTCGGCGACGACGTACCGGAGTTCACGCCGCGTAACCTCATCAACACGCCTTCCTACAGGAGCTTTTCCGAGCTCAAGGGTGACGTGATCCTGATCAAGGCCTGGGGCAAGAACTGAGGGCCCTGCATGCGGCAGTTGCCGCACATGAACGAACTGAATGAAAAACCCGGGCTGCACGTCTACACGCTTTACGCCCAGGTGCACCCGCTGCCCGAAATCGACGAAATCATTAACAAGCACGAGATCAAATACCCCATCGCCATGGACGGCTTCAGCGAAGTCGGTTTCGACACCTCCGGCGGGCTGCCCCAGATGTGGATCGTCGGCGCTGACGGCAAAGTCGCATTCATCGGCGTGTCCGGCTACAGCGAAGCCCTCGACAAGGCCCTTGAGCAGGTCAAGTACCCCGGGCTCGGAAAGACCGCCGTCGCCAAGGAACTGACGGAGGCCGCGCGCGCCTTTGGCGACGGTGAATTCGCCAAGGCGTACAAGCTGGCGGAAGCCGTCTACGACAACGCGCCCAACGATGAAGTTGAAGCCGAAGCCGAGTACATCATGGAGCGCATCGACGACCGCATGGGGGCATTGGGCGTGCGCGCCGAAACAGCGGAAGTCGAGAAAAACTACAACCTCGCCATCGCCTGCTGGAAGGAACTCGCGCGCTACAAGGGGCTCGGCGACGCCGAAGAGGCACCGGAGCGTCTCAAGGCGCTGACCGACAGCAAGGAAGTTCAGAACGAAATCGCCAGGCGCCGTGAACTGCTGAAAATCATGTGCGACCTCGACGTGCAATTCCAGGACGTCAACGAAGAGGATCCCGCCGCGATGCTGAAGTTCCGCAAGGGCTGCCTCAAGCTCTACCGCACGTTCGCACGCGACAACGCAGGCACAAACGCGGCAGACGAGGCCGAGGCGCTGGTTGAAATCTTCGAGCGCATTGTCGGCGAAGAGGAAGCGAAATCGCCGGATTCCATGCCGGACCCGGCGCCGAAGAAGGAACCGGGCAAGTAAAAACGAGCAAACAAGAGCCCCGACCCTCGGGTCGGGGCTCTTGTCATTTCGCGCTGTGCGTTCAGGTCAGAAAGAAATTCTCTTCAACGGGGAACCCTTGAAGTAAGGGCGCGGTCTATTCCTTAACCCATTTAGCAGCCCATTTAACTCAGGCAGGAGAAGCAATGATCTGGACGCGTGTACTGGCCGTGGCGTTGACCACGTTGATCACCGGCAGCTTCGTGATTTCGGCGCAGGATGAACCACCCCGCCCCGAGGGCGACAAACCGGCGGAACAACCGGACGGTGCAGCGAAAGCCGACCAGAATAAGGCCCCCGAAGGCAAGCTGAAGGTCGAGACCACTGATGTAAAACTGGCGGATAAAACCCGCGAAAAGGAACTGACCCTCACGGCCGTCTACCCTGAAGAGGCCGGCAAGTACCCGGTCATCTTCTTCAGCCACGGCGCAGGCAGCACCGGCGATTCCGGCAGCCAGCTCGCGGAATACTGGGCAAGCCACGGCTACGTCGTGCTGCTGCCGGTACACAGCGACGTGCGTTTGGGACGGGTTGAGCAGATGCTGGCCGACTACGACAAGGACAAGGACGGCAAACTCAGCAAGGAAGAAGTTCCGGAGCAGATGCAGGGCTTCTTCGACACGCTCGATACGGACGCCGACGGCTTCCTGACTAAGGAAGAACTCGACGTCATCAACCGCATGGGCGGACGCGGCGGAAATCGCGGTGGCCGCGGTGGCGAACAGCCGGAGAACCCCGAGCCGCCAAAGAAGGAAGGCGAGGACGAATTCGACATGGTCGGTGACCCGGCCGAGATGCTGCTTGAAGACCCCGTCGAGCCCGAACAGCCCCAGCCGCGCCAGGGACGTCAAGGGCGCCGCGCCCCTCGCCCGCAGCCCGCGCTGGATGCCAACACTGGCGTTGACCGCGTCAGCGACATCAGCTTCATTCTCAGCAACGCCGAGGCTCTGGTCAAAGCCGTCCCCGCACTGAAGGACAAGCTGGATCTGGAGAAGGTCGCCGTCACCGGGCACAACGCCGGGGCATACACCGCGCAACTGATTGGCGGCGCTGGCGTTAACGTCGAAGAGACAGTCACCGCTGAAGACGGCACGGAAAGCAAGAAGACCGAGTCCCGCAGCCTGCTTGATAAGCGCGTCAAGGCGATCCTCGCCTTCTCGCCCGCAGGCCCGGACCAGGGCGGTCTCAGCAAGGAGAGCTTCAAGAGCATCAAGTTGCCGGCCATGAACATCACCGGCAGCGAAGACGTCACGGGCGAAGGACAGGACGCCGCCTGGAAGAAGCAGGCCTTTGAGCTGTCCGGCGAGGGCAGCAAGTACCAGCTGTTCATCGAAGGCGCGAGCAACAACAGCTTCACGGCTCCGCGCCGCAGCTTCCGCCGCGGCGGAGAAGAGCCGCCCACGGACTACACCTTCGACTGGGTCAAGACCAGCACACTGAACTTCCTCAACGCCACACTCAAGGGCGACGAGAAAGCAAAGACCTGGCTGGGCAGCGGCGAGCTCAAGAAGCTCACTGAAGGCAAAGCCGTCATCGAAAGCAAGTAGCACCCGTCGTCAAACCAGCCGGCGAGGACATCTGCCCTCGCCGGCTTTTAACCATCGGGTTGGCCACTACGCCAAATCGTCGTACATGGCGCCGAGCATGTCGCAGTAGAGCACGCCGCGGTCGATGTCTTCTTTGGCGAGCAGGCTCGACTGATGCAAGCCTTCGAGCACGAACTCCATGCCGACCGCGAGCCCGCCACCCTTGAGGTCCTTCAGGTATTCCTTGGTCAGGGCCTCCAGCTCCGGCACGGACTTCACCTGCTTGGCGAAGTCATCGTCCTTGGATTCATCCGTCAGCTCCAGGCGCTGGCCCTTCGCAAAATGATCGATAATGGGCTTGTACGGACCTTCCTCGCGCTGGGGCACGGCCTCGCGCTTGTTACGCCCCATGCGCGCGCGGGTTGCGTACACGCCGGGGAAATACTTCTCGAAGGTCGCGCGGACTGCGGCACCAATGATCGTCGTCGCAACCTTGTGCGCGCCTTCCTGCTCGCCTTCGTAGACCAGCTCCAGCTTGCCGGACATGGCCGGGATTGCGGCCGCGAGGTCGATGGTACGTACGAACGTTCCCTGCTGCTTGGTGATCAGGCAGCGGCGCTCGGCGTTACTGAGCACGCTTTCGAGAATCGCAATGGTCATGCGCGCGGAAACGCCGCTGGCCTGGTCCACGAACTCACTCTTGCGTGCTTCGAACGCGATCGCCTCGATGGCGTCGCGGATGAACACGGGCATGCGGATCGTCGGCTGGTTCTCGCGCTCGGTCCAGGCTTCCTGGTCGGTGATGCGGCGGCTGTCGTCGAGGTCGATCGGATAGTGGGTCAACACCTGGGACTCGATGCGGTCTTTCAGCGGCGTGATGATGCTGCCCCGGTTCGTGTAGTCCTCCGGGTTCGCACTGAAACACAGCATCAGGTCAAGCGGGATGCGCACGGGAAAGCCGCGGATCTGGATGTCCTTTTCCTCGAGAATGTTCAGCAACCCCACCTGAATGCGCGGCTGGAGGTCGGGCAGCTCGTTGATGGCGAAGATACCGCGATTCGTGCGCGGAATGATACCGAAGTGAATCACTTCTTCATCGGCAAACGTGAGCCTGTGCGTCGCCGCCTTGATCGGGTCCACGTCGCCGATCAAATCGGCGATGCTGACGTCCGGCGTGGCCAGTTTCTCGGCGTAGCGGGCATCGCGGTGCAGCCACTCGATAGGCGTGTCGTCGCCCTGGTCGCGTACCATGTCGCGGGCGCGCTTGCTGATCGGGTGGTACGGGTCGTCGTTGATTTCACTGCCGGCGATCACCGGGATGTACTCGTCCAGGATGTCCGCCAGAGCGCGCAGGATGCGGGTCTTGGCCTGCCCGCGCAAACCCAGCAGGATCAGGTTATGGCGCGACAGCACGGCGTTGACCACCTGCGGAATGACAGTGCGGTCGTAGCCGATCACGCCCGGGAACAGCGCGCCGCCTTTTTGGATACGCGCAATCAGGTTGTCGCGAAGCTCATCTTTAACGCTGCGCGATTTCCAGCCCGAAGCTTTAAGCGCGCCAAGAGTCGTCGGTCGTGTCATGCCGGGAGTCTAGCACCGCGACACCCGCTGGTCAGGGCCTGCCAAGGGCCGAGACGTCCAGCCAGTTCAGGTCGGCTTCGTCTTGGCTTTCCCACTCGGGGCTTACGAGGCGCCAGTTGTACGCGCTTCTTACGAGCAGTTTTCTCAGCGTTACTTCGCGGCGCTCGACCACCGCTTTCGACAGCTTCATCAATGCCCAACCTACGCTGTAGCCGAGAGCGGACGCTGCTACCGCCGCAGTCCAGAACGACAGCCCGGTCTGCTCGATGCGCTCAATGCCGACAAAAAACGGCGCGGCTGCAATCATGCCGCCAATCAACATGCTGAGCGCCGACTGCAACCGGCGCACGACCGTCACGCGCATGTTGACCGTGGCAACCGCCACGTCGCCGGCCGGGTGCTCGACATCGATGCTGTGGATGCGCACGCGGCGCAGCAGCTCACGGTTGCCGCGCAGGAGGGCGCGCCAGTAGCGCGCGATCTCGCGCGGGGCCTCCAGTGTCTGGAAGGCCGCGGCGGTCAGCCAACTAAACACAGGCTGGATTCGCGGCTGTGGCTCGTTCGTATGACGCACCAGTGCGCCGAGGCGCTTCGCCCGGGGGTGAGACATGCCCGCAACGCGATAGAACTCGCGCACGGCCGCCTCTGGATTGTCGGGGTTGCTGTGGTCCCACTCGCTCAGCACGCGGTTCACGGCGAGTATGAACGCCCCCACAATCACCAGCGCCGCGAACGCGAAGAAGCCCGGGTCAAGCCAGGCTTGCCAGTTCGCGCCGGCCTCTGGCAACGACGGCACATGCATCACCAACAGCACGGACCCCGCGAACGGCAGCAGCAGCGGCAGCCACAGGTGAAACAGAATGCGGTTGTCGCGCTTGACGGTGTTCAGACTCACATCCGGTTTCATGGCCGCCCTGAGGCGGGACAACGCCGGGTTGACCGAGGCGACTCGTCGGCCGTTGCTTCGGGCTGTTGTAGTCATACTTTAAGGCTACCACGCCGAATCACCGCGTGCGGCGCGAAGGCCTTATTTTAAGCGGGTTTGCGTGTAATACGATCGCCCCAAAAGCACAGCGCTCGGGTCTCCCCGAGCGCTGTGCTGGAATCTGGTTACGGCT
This sequence comes from Planctomycetota bacterium, assembly GCA_019912315.1. GTDB lineage: Bacteria > Planctomycetota > UBA8742 > UBA2392 > UBA2392 > JACKID01. The sequence goes on along the minus strand of JAIOJA010000071.1, from coordinate 12,406 downwards.
AGTTCTTTGCGGCCTTTTCAGCTTTCTTGGCACTGTTACAGCCTTCGCCGCAGCCTTCGCCGCAGCCTTCCTTCTTGTTACAGCACCCGCCACAGCAGTCGCCCTTGCCATCCTTGGCCTTGGTGCAGCACCCGCCGCAGCAGCCTTCGCTGGCGTCCTTGCATGAGCCATCAATGTCGCGGTCGGCCCGAACAAGCTGCCCGGCAGACGCCTTCTTCGCGCTCGCGCAACCGCTCTTTACCATTGTCTTGGCGGTTGTCTTACCGGCTTCCTTGGCGTCAGCAACGGCATCCGTGTTGACATCCGCTTTGTCGGTCGCCTTGTCTGTCTTGACTACTTCCTTGCCTTCACAGGTCGGGCAGGCGTTGGCCACGTTCGCGCCCATAAACAGCGCGATAGTAGCGAATGCGATCAGCAGCAGGTTCTTCATTGAGTGTTCTCCATGGTTATAGGCGCGAGTCTACCTACCTGTGCCACTAACGCCAGAAAACTTACACTGAAATCGTGCCCCTCAAACGCCTTGCGAGGGACAGTCCGACCATTACACTTCGGGGATTCAGGAAGGAAATCGTGAGCAAAAAGCTGCTGAAACTGAGGGTCAACGGACGCGCCATCGAAGTCGCCGCCGAGCCCCACCACACGCTGGCCCAGGTCCTGCGCAACGAGCTGAACCTGACAGGCACCAAGGTCGGCTGCGACATGGGCACCTGCGGCTGCTGCACGGTCCATATCGACGGCAAGGCCAAGCTGTCCTGCCTGACCCTCGCCCTCGAATGCCAGGGCAGCGAAGTCCGCACCATCGAGGGGCTGAACGAATACAGCATGCACCCCTTGCAGAAGGCCTTCGCCGAATGCGGCGGCAGCCAGTGCGGCTACTGCACCCCCGGCTTCATCATGAAAAGCTGCGAGCTGCTGGAGCGCAACCCGGACCCCACCCGCGAAGAAATCAAGGAGGCCCTCGCCGGCAACCTATGCCGCTGCACCGGCTTCATGAAGATCTACGATGCCGTAGAGCAAGCCGCCGAGCAACTGCGCAAAAAGCAACCCGAGCCGTCACCGGTGAAGGTCTGAACTGCATTTGCCGCCAAGAGGCCAAGGATGCCAAGAGGCAAAGAGTATGCAGAGCCTGACGCGGAACTGGATGCAATCGCGCACGAGGTGATTGGCGCAGCGATCGCGGTTCACACGGCCCTGGGACCAGGCTACCTTGAGAAAATATATGAAGAAGCGCTCTGCATCGAACTAACCAAGCGCGGAATCAAGTTTGTTCAGCAGCATCGCGTGCAAGTGAGCTACGACGGACAGGTCCTTGGTGAAGGTATAATCGATCTGTTCGTTGAAGGAAGATTGGTTGTGGAACTCAAGGCAGTTTCAAAAGTAGCACCGGTGCATTTTGCGACGGTCATGAGTTACTTGAAAGATGTGAAAGAACCGCTCGGGCTGATTCTGAACTTCCAGTCCGCGCTCATGAAAGACGGAACGCATCGAGTCATCTTTTCCAAACACATAAACGCCTGAAGGCAGTTCTTGGCTGTCTTGGCCAACTTGGCCTCTTGGCGGCAAAGCAGTTCGACTGAGGAAGACATGCCCATAGTCAGCGGATCAGGCGAGACTTCGAACACACACCAGCTCAATAAAGGCGTCTGGACCGACACCGGTGCGCCCGCGAGTGCGCCGTTCAATATCATTGGCAAGCGCATGCCGCTGAAGGATGCCTACCGCAAAGTAACCGGCGAGGGCGTCTACACGGACGACATGAAGTTCCCGGGCATGCTGCACTGCCGCATCCTGCATGCCACGCAGCCTCACGCAAAGATTCTGTCTATTGACACGTCAAAGGCGTTGGCCCTGCCCGGTGTGCGCGCGGTCGTTACCGGCGATGACGCCGAGAACCGCTTCGGCGTGCTGCCCGTCAGCCAGGACGAGTCGGCCATGGCTCGCGACAAAGTCATCTACAACGGTGAACCCGTAGCCGCCGTCGCAGCCGACACCGAAGAAATCGCGGCCGAGGCCATCTGGCTGATCGATGTGAAGTACGAGCCGCTGCAAGAGTTCCTGAAGCCGCGCGACAGCCTGAAAGACGTCGACCCTGAGCTGCAACTGCATGACAAGGTCGACAAGAAGCACCCGGCCACGAACATTCACAAGGCCGTCGACCAGGAGTTCGGCGACGTCGAAGACGCATTTAAACAAGCGGCTTCCATGCCGAGCGCGAAGTTCAACTTTGACGGCATCAGCCACGGGTTCACGGAGCCGCACAGCGTGCTCGCCCACTGGGACGCGGACGACCGCCTGCAGCTCTATACCCCGCAGCAGGTCCCCCACTACACCCACCGCGCGCTGGCGAAAGTGTTGCAGCTTCCGATGCACCAGATCCAGGTGATCCGCACCATGGTCGGCGGCGGGTTCGGTGGCAAGTCCGATCCCTTCCAGCACGAAATGATCGTCGCGCTGTTGAGCATGAAAACGCGCCGCCCGGTCAAGGTCACCATGGACCGCGAGGAAACCTTCCTGACAGGCCGCGGCCGCCACCCCACGGAAAGCAAAGTGGCAATGGCGTTTGACGCCGAAGGCAAGCTGCTGGCGCTGGATTCCGACGTCATTATCGACGGCGGAGCCTACGGCAGCTTCGGCGTGGTCAGCGCCTACTACAACGGCGTGCTGAGCAACGGCCCGTACCGCATCCCGGCCTTCCGCTACCACGGCAAGCGCATCTACAGCAACCGCATACCAAGTGGCGCCATGCGCGGGCACGGCAGCGTGAACCCGCGCTACTGCACCGAAACTCTGGTGGACATGGCGGCCGTCGAGCTCGGTATCGACCCGTGTGAGTTGCGCCTGCGTAACTTTCTTGAATCCAACACGTTGACGCCGTTCCACAAGTTCCGCATCACCAGCAACGGCATCCGTGAAGGACTGGCCGAGGCCATGAAGCGCAGCGACTGGAAAAACAAGTACGGCAAGCTGCCCTACGGCCACGGCATCGGCGTCGGCTGCGCCTGGTACATCAGCGGCAGCGCACTTCCGATTCACTGGAACAAGCTGCCCCAAAGCACGGTGCACCTGAAGATCGACATGGATGGCGGCATCACGGTGCATTCGCTGGCGGCCGACATCGGACAGGGCAGCGACACCATGCTTGCGCAGTGCGTCGGCGAAGTGCTGGGTGTGAACCTGGACCGCATTCACGTGAAGTCGCAGGCCACTGACACCGCGCCGATTGACTTGGGCTCGTACAGCTCGCGCGTTACGTTCATGGCCGGCAACGCGGCGCGCGCGGCCGCCGAGGAGATTCGCCACAAGTTGACGGACGCGGCCGCACGCTTGACAGGTCAACGGGGCGAGTACTTTGATTTTGTCAACGAAGAGCTGGTCTGCCGCACGAAGCCGGACGTCAAAGTCAGCTTCATGGAAGCCCTGCACGAGGCGCAGGCCGACATCGGCGCACTGATTGCATCGGGCAGCTACCAGAGCCCGCCACTGGGCAGCACGTTCAAAGGCAGCAACGCGGGGCTTTCGCCGAGCTACTCGTTCTCGGCCTTCATCGCCGAGGTGAAAGTCGACCCGGAAACCGGCTTCGTGCAGCCCCTGAAAGTCTGGGCCGCCCACGACTGCGGCAAGGCACTGAACCCGCTGTCAGTCGAAGGGCAGATCGAGGGCAGCGTCCACATGGGTTTAGGCCAGGCCCTCACCGAGCAACTGCGCTACCGCAACGGTCAGTTGCTCAACAGCAACTTCCTCGACTACAAGATCCCGACGCCGTTCGACTCGCCGGAGATCGAAGCGATCATCGTAGAAAGTCACGACCCCGAAGGCCCCTTCGGCGCCAAGGAATGCGGCGAAGGCGCACTCGCGCCCGTGATCCCGGCCATAGGCAACGCCATCTACGACGCCGTCGGAGTCCGCATGTTCGAAGTACCCATGACCCCCGACCGCATTTTAAAGGCCATCGAAAAGAAGGCGCGAGAGTAAGCATGAGTCTCGCACCTAAAGTAGCCGCGTTCATCACCGCACTGGGCAGTCACTCCGCGCGAGGCGGACTCGGACTCACGGCCATTTTTAGAGAGGCCCGCCGTCGTCTAAAGCGATTTTTTGTCTACGTCGAGTTGGCCGAGTTGATGCTTGGTGCGAAACTGAACGTGAAGGTCGAGCTGCTTGATGAGCAGGATGACCTTGTATGGGATGCGATGGAAGTCGACGAAGTCAACCGTTTGCGAACCGGAGCCTGGCTGTTTCACCTTGACGGCCCGGCGCTGCCTGCGGGCGCCTACGCGCTGCACTTGTACGTGAATGGTATGATCGTTGATGTCAGGAACCTTCTGCTGGAGTAAGCACATGAAGTGGAAACCGGTTGATACGAAGGACCCGTGGAAGGGTGGCGTCGACGTTCTTACGCGAACAGTCGTCGATGGCAAAGTCGTCTGGGTAGGCACGAAGGCGAAGAAAAGCAAGACGAAGCAGAAACTGTCGGCCAAGGACAAGGCCAAGGTCAAACGCCTGATGCGAGGACAGGGTTACGAAGGCCCATGGGGCGAACGCAACGACGCTGCGAAGCCCAAAAAGACTCGGCGCAAAGGCAAAAGCAACAAGTAGGCAACTTCGTCGGAGTCCGCATGTTCGAAGTACCATGACCCCCGACCGCATTTTAAAGGCCATCGAAAAGAAGGCGCGGGAAGAAGTAAAGTAATCGGTGGAGCCAAGACGCTCACGCGTTTAGAAACCAAAAGCACACGCGAAGCCCGCGAAGAGTCACTCCCAACACGGTAGATCCTTCGCGGTCTTCGCCAGTTCTTCGTGCCTTCGCGTAAGGCAGTTCCAACCAGCCCCGAACGGATGAGAACGAAAAACACCGTTCTCATCCGTTTCTCATTCCCACCTCACGTTCTTCTCACTGTGACAGCGCTACTGTTCCTCCCGTGGTCAAACGAAACCTTCGGAGGAAGAGCAATGAAACACCTGAACTGGGCAATCATGCCGGCGCTTGTTGCGCTGGCGATCATTTCGGCGAGTTGCGCCAAGGACAACGGCAAGGGCGGCGGTGGTGGTGGCGGCGGCGCGAGTTGCGAGCTTTCCGCAACCATCCCCAACTTTGCGGCGGCCGTCTTCAGCAACCCGACTACGATCAACAACACCTACCTGCCCTTCACACCCGGCGTCACCAACATCTATCGCGCCGAAACGGAAGACGGGCTGGAAACCATCGTCGTCGAGACCCTGAACACGACCCGCGTCGTCAACGGCGTCACCTGTGTCGTGGTTCGCGACACCGTCTACCTTGATGACCTGGTCATCGAAGACACCTACGACTGGTACGCCCAGGACGACGCCGGCAACGTCTGGTACATGGGCGAAGAGGTCACCAACTACGAATACGACGACGACGACAATTTAATAGGCACCAACACGGGCGGCTCCTGGGAAGCCGGGCTCGACATTCTCAGCACAGGCTCACCGGCGATCGCCGGCATCATCATGCCCGGCACGCCGGTCGTGAACGACACCTACTACCTTGAGTACTATCTGACCGAGGCTGAGGACCTGATGCGCATCGAGGCCCTGAACGTCCCGATCATCCTGGCCGACGGGCGCACCTTCAACTGCCTGCAAGTCCTCGAGTGCAACCCGCTTGAGGAAGACACCCACGAGTACAAGTTCTACGCACCGGGCATCGGCATCGTCCGCGAGGAAAGCATCGCCGACGGCGAGTTTGTTGAGCATCGCGCAACCTACACTATCGGCCCGGCCGGCGTGCCGAACTACGGCGCTGCGGTCTTCAGCAACCCGACCACCATCAACAATCCCATGTTCCCGCTTATGCCGGGCACATCCTGGAACTACGTCGCGGACACAGAAGACGGCACGGAGCTGATCGTCGTTGACGTGCTGGCCTCGACAAGAGTTGTGGACGGCGTGCTCTGCACGGAAGTGCGTGACCGCGTTTATCTGGATGGCCGCCTGATCGAAGACACCCTCGACTGGTACGCCCAGGACGACGCGGGCAACGTCTGGTACATGGGCGAGATCGTCGTGAATTACGTCTACGACGAAGTCACCGGGCTTCTGCTCAGCACCAACAACGGAGGCTCATGGGAAACCAACGTGATGGGCGCCCTGCCCGGCTACCAGATGCCGGCCGTGCCAACTGCGGGCGCCTCCTATCACCAGGAATACTGGGCAGGCGAAGCCACGGACGCCGGCTTTGTGCTGCGCACGGACGCCTCGGTAATCCTGACCAACAACAACAGCTACACGAACTGCCTGCAGACAGTGGACTGGAATCCGCTTGATCCCACGGGGCTCGAGTACAAGTTCTACGCAGCGGGCGTCGGCATGATCATGGAAGTGGAAGTCGACGGCGAAGAAGTCGTCGAGTTGACGATCATGACCCCATAGCATCGCTGACAATGCGACGCGGAAAAGGGGGGCGCAAACGCGCCCCCCTACCCGTTTGCCAGCCTCGCCCGAAGGTGGTATTTAGGACGGCGCAAGGCCAGATTACGGACACACGCCATGACGATGTTGCTGCCTAAGTTTGAGTTACACCAGCCGACTACGGTTGCTGATGCGGTTGCGTTGGCTAAGAAGTTTGGCGCTGACGCCGACTTCCTGTCCGGCGGGACGGACCTGCTGCCGAACTACAAGTGCGGGCTGAATGCGCGTAAGCATGTCATCAGTCTTCAGCACATTGACGATCTGAAACACATCGACGCGACGAGCATCGGCGCGGGCGTGACGCTTACCGAGATCGAGCACAACACGGACGTGCCGGCCGGCGTGCGCGAGGCCGCGGGGCACATCGCGTCGCCCCTGCTGCGCGAAAGCGGCACCCTGGGCGGCAACCTGATGCTCGACAACCGCTGCCACTTCTTCAACCAGAGTTACTTCTGGCGCAACTCGCTGGGCTACTGCCTCAAGGCCGATGGCGATCGCTGCCACGTCGTACCGAAGATCAACGTCGACGGCCAGAGCGTTTTAAATGACAAGGTCTGTGTCGCGACGCATTCATCAGACCTTGCGCCGATGCTGATCGCGCTGGGCGCCGATGCCACGTTCATCGGCCCTGACGGCGAACGCACGGTCAAGCTGAACGACTTCTATTATGGCGACGGCATCGAGCGCTATGAGCGCAAGCCGGGCGAGATACTCGTGAAGGTCACGCTGCCGGAGTGGGCGTTGAACGTCCGCAGCGGCTGGAAGAAACTCGCCCCGCGCCAGAGCATTGATTTCAGTGTCGTCGGCGTCGGCATCGCGCTCGACCTCGACGGCGACAAGGTATCAAAGCTGCGCGTCGGGCTCGGGGCCGTGGACACTACGCCGGTCCTGTTCGACTACAGCGGCAAGGAAGCCCGCAAGGCCCCCCACCACTACCTGCTCGTGGATTCAACCAAGGACATGCCGGAAGTAATCGGCAAGGCGCTGACCGACGAGTTGATCGAAACAATCGCCACCCACGTCCAGACCCAGGCCCAACCCAAGCTCAACGTCCCCATGGCACCCGACTATCGCAAAAAAATGTGCGGAGTCCTGACACGACGGTTGCTCAAGGAACTGCGGGACCAGACCGCCTGATCTATTCCGACTCGGCTTCCCACATCACCTTTGTTGGCGGCAACGGCTTGCACGCCGCGCTCCAGACGCTAAACCCGAGGCGTTCGAACCGAGGAGCAATGATGGCTTACACATTGAAGAACTGGACACTGGACAAGGTCGGCGTCATCGGCTCGGGGCAGATCGGGCCGGATATCGCCCTGTTTTTCGCCAAAACGCTGGCCCCGCACGGAGTGCCTATCATCGTGGTGGACGTCAGCGAAGACGCCCTCGCCAAGGGCAAAGCCAAGCTGGAGAAGAAGGTCGCCAAAGGTGTCGAGAGCGGTGCCTTCAAACCCGCACAGGCTGAAGCCATGACCGCCGCCATCACCTGGACCAGCGACTACAGCGCGCTGTCCGGTGCAAAGCTGGTGATCGAGGCGGCCACCGAAGACAAGAAAATCAAACAGAAGATCGTGTCTGCGCTGGAAGCCGTGGTTGCCGACGACTGCATCATTGCCAGCAACAGCAGTCACATGGAGCCAGAGGTGATCTTCGAAAACGCGAAAACGCCCGAGCACACCCTGGTAATCCACTACTTCTTCCCGGCCGAGCGCAACATCATCGTTGAAATCGTGCCCAGCAAGCACACGCACAAGCCGGTCACCGACTGGCTGATGGCCTTCTACGAAGAAATCGGCAAGGCACCCATTAAAGTCGGCTCGCGTTACGGATACGCCATCGACCCGGTGTTTGAAGGGCTGTTCCAGGCCGCGGCGCTGCTGGCCGAAAAAGGTCTCGGCAGCGTGAAGCAGGTGGACGTGATCAGCCAGAAGGCGCTGGGCCAGGGCATCGGTCCGTTCACGGCCATGAACCTGACAGGCGGCAACCCGATCACCGCCGTGGGGCTGGATCACTACACGACCAAAATTCACAAGTGGTTCCGCACGCCAGACAGCCTCAAGAAGCTGCTTGAGGAAAACAAGCCCTGGGAAACCGCGGGGCGCGGCGAGAAAGTCGAGTACACGGAAGACCAGTTCAGGCAGATCGCCGATTTCATGACCGGCGCGTACTTCGGGCTGGTCGGGGAAATCGTGGACGCTGGCATCAGCAACGTCGGCGACATGAACATGGCGGTCAACACGGCGCTGGTGATCCGCGAGCCGTTCGCATGGATGAACGAGATGGGCGTGGGCAATGCGCTGAAACTCGTGGAAGCCTACGCGGCCGACAACCCCGGTTTTCCGGTGCCAGAGTGCATTCGCAAGCAGGCCGCAACGGGCAAGCCGTTTGAAATCCCGATGGTGTTCCGCGATGACAAGGATGGCGTGGCCGTTCTGAAGATTCGCCGCCCGGCCGTGCTGAACGCGCTGAATCTCGAAGTCTTCCGTCAGCTGCGTAATCACTGCGAAGCGGTCGAGTCTGACGCCAACATGAAGGGCGCTGTCATCACCGGCTTCGGGACGAAGGCATTTGTCAGCGGCGCGGACATCGACATGCTCGCGGCACTGAAGACCGCGGGCGAAGGCGAGGCAAACAGCCGGCAGTTTCACACCACACTGGATTACATCGAAGACATGAAGAAGCCGGTGTTGTGCGCCTATAACGGCCTCGCGTTCGGCGGCGGCAACGAATTGGCCATGGCCTGCCACGCGCGCATCGCGCGCAAGGGTTTGAAACTGCTGGCCGGTCAGCCGGAAGTGAACCTTGGCATCATCCCGGGCGCCGGCGGCACGCAGCGCTTGCCGCGACTGGTTCCATTTGATCGCGCGCTCGAAATAATGCGCACGGCCAGACCCATTGACGGGTCAACAGCACTGGAGCTCGGTCTGATCAGCGAGGAAGTCGAAGGTGATCTGGTGGATCGCGCCGTCGCGCTGGTAAATGACTACGCCTCCGGCAAGGCCGATCTGAAGCGCATCAGCCGTGACCCGGTGGCGGGAGTCCCCGACAAAGCGCCCGATCTGGACATCGGGCACCTGTCGCGCAAGATCGACGCGATTCTCTGCAACACAATCATCGAAGGCTGCAAGAAGCCGCTGCGCGAAGGGCTGAAGCTGGAAAGCAAGGCCTTTGGCGAGTGCGTGGAAACCGAGGACATGCACATCGGCATGGACAACTTCCTCAAGAACGGCGCGCGCAGCAAGGCTGACTTCAAGCACCAGTAAGCCCGCACAAAGCACAACAGGGCCCGGATGCGTCCGGGCCCTGTTGTGCTGCCGCCTGATCCGTGGCGATCAGTCAAGAATGTCGTCGATGTCCGGCTTTTCGCGCTCGGGCTTCTTCTTGTCTTCGTCCTTGCCGGTAACGGGCGCCTCCTCGTCTTCCTTCTCCTGCTCTTTCACGTTCCTGGGTTTGCCCTTCTTGCCGAACCAGACAGGCAGGTTGTCGTTTTCGAGGCACAGGATGATCGTCCAGTGGGCGGTGTTCCACACTGTCCCCAGATCAAGGTCGTTGTTGCGCCCCATGGTCTGGCTTTCTTCGGTCGGGCGTCCCGTAAACGTGCCATCCGGGTTGCGCAACATGGTGCACTCCTGCCGCTGCGCCTCCCAGTACCGCTCCCAGGTCTTGCCCCCTTCGCGGTAGCAGGCCGCCGCGGCACTGAGATGGTGCATGGTCGGGCTGACGTGCCCGTCTATGATGTCGCGCAGGTTTGCGTTCAGGTACGCGACCATCGACTTGTAGTAACGGTGATCGTCGCGACCTACCGCGCCGAAGGCCATGATCGCGCCGCCGGTGCGCCCGGGATCGCCCCAGCCCACCTGCCCCTGGCGCGTGCTGTAGCCGACTCCGCCTTTGCCGCCGCCGCACTTCTCAATGTAGTCGAGGGCCTTCTCAATCTTCTTGCTGTCAACATCAACGCCGTTGGCCTGCGCTCCGCCGAGAGCCGCGACGCAGTAGTTACTGACGATTTCGAGCTCAAGGTAATTCAGCGCGTTCGGGCCGCCGGGCCCGTGCGCGAAGCCACCGGTCTCTTCCATGTTGGCCAGAATCGTCTCGGCCACCCATTTCAGCTTTTCGTCGCCACCCTTCACTGGTGACGCGTTCTGTACTTCAGCCAGGAATATCCCGCCGTAGCCAAGCCCCCAGTTGGTCTGGTTCCAGTTGCCGCCACCGCCGCCCATGCCTGCAAACGCGCCCTCCTGGCCGATGTTTGCCATCACGAACCTGGCTGCGTTTTCAACGTTCTTTTTGTAGGCGCCTTTACTGGCGGTGTTGCCGGCCGCGAGGAAGGCCATCCCGCACAGGCTGGTCATTACCACGCGCCCGTTTTCGCCGCTGAGGTGGCATTCCCAGCCGCCGTCGCCCTGCTGCTGCTTATCGAGATAAGTGAGTGCCTGGTCCACGATGCCGTCGCGCATCTTGCCAGCGGGGAAGTCACTGGCATCCTTGCCGTACTCCGGCACCTTGATTTCGAGGGTCTTGTCCTTGCCGTCGCGCTTGATGGTCAGGGCCACAATTGCGTTCTTGGCTTTGCGCTGGGCTTCGGCTTCTTCAATGGCCGCGCCGAGCTCGTGGTAGGCGTCGCCCTTGAAGTCCTTCGGCGCACCGGTGATGACGTCGCCGCTCTGCAACCCGCCCTTTGCCCCCGGGGCGTCCTCCGTGATGCTTTCGACCTTAAGAGACTTGCCATCCATGCTGGCCTTGCCGCCGATAGGCCCAAGGTTGTACCAGTCACCCTCCGAGCCGCCGGGCATACCGGGCACACGCCCGCCACCGGGCATGCGACCACCACGTGGAATGGGAACGCCCTGGGCCCGCACCGGCACGTGGCAGCAATAGAGGAATGCCGCAATCGCCAGCAGAACAAACAATGCAACAGGAATACGTGTCATCACATCCTCAGAGGTGTTCGCGACCGCCCAGTCGTCTTGTGACTAGTGGTGGCAGAGTGCCCGTCCTAACGCCGAAAGTCCGCGTGGGGTAATCTTGAAAACTCATTACGTGAATGAAGTCGCAGCCACACAGCGCCAATCCAAAATCGAAAATCAAGAAACCTGTCCGCCGTAGCCTTGGCGAAGGCGGGTTCAAAGTCGCTATGGGGGTCCATATCGGGCACGAGGGGAGGGCGTTTTCGTACAAAACGGCGACAAGACCACAAAATTTTGTGTGTCCGTACATGCAACCATTCGCAATACGCTTGCCCCGCTGGTATTCTTTCCGAACGTCCACAACCTGTAGGCACACCATGCGCTGTCCCTTCTGCAACGTAGACAACGATCGCGTAGTTGATTCGCGCTCAAGCGCCGACGGAAGCGTTGTGCGTCGTCGGCGCGAGTGCCTGGCCTGCGAAAAACGCTTCACGACCTATGAGCGCATTGAGGAAGCGCCGTTGCGGGTGATCAAGAAGGACGGCAGCCGCGCGCCCTTTGACCGTGAGAAAATCCGTCACGGCATCCAGCGCGCCTGCGAAAAACGCCCGGTCAGCGCCGCGCAGGTGGATGAAATTGTCACGGGCATCGAAAACGACGTGAGCAAGAAGTTCGAGCGCGAAGTGCCCACCCGCGTAATCGGCGAAATGATCATGGACCGGCTGAAGGACGTCGACAAGGTCGCCTACGTCCGCTTCGCCAGCGTTTACCGCGAGTTCAAGGACCCGCAGGATTTCGTCGCCGCAGTCCAAGGCGCGAACTAGCACTTTTTCACAACGCCCCGAAAGGGCAGCCTATGGTAGCCGGGCGCGTTAGCGCCCGGATTCATCGTCGTCGCGTGATCGCGCCCGAAGGCACTGACCTTACCCCGTCCTTTGGTCCACCGTAATGTTAGTTTCGGCCGCTTCTGCCGGTGTTCTGTAGCCCAGTGACATGTGCGGCCGTTCTTTGTTGTACACCTCTCTCCACCAGTCCACGAGCACCTGCGCTTCCCCGCGACTGTAGAA
>JAIOJA010000070.1 GCA_019912315.1 Planctomycetota bacterium | reverse complement strand
GCTCGGAGAAGCGCCCGCTGCTGTTCGCGAGGGCAATCGAGTTCGGATTGCAGACAAGAGGAAAGACGCGTCGCTACTTCACCGAGAAAGGCACAATGTTCCGCCAAATGGGCCTAACCTGAAGCTGGTGGTCATGCAGTTTCCAGGATGCCACCCCCGACGAAAACGAGGAAGGCGCAAAGGGTGATGACAAGAAAGAAAAGGCTGAGTGCTGCTGTCCGAAGAAGGACGGGCTGACAATTATTCCGGAAAAAGGCTCTAAGGAGACGACTTCCGTGGCAATGGCAAAGGGAAGCAAAACGATCTCAGAACACTACCCAGCGCATTTTCCAACAAAGAACGCTTATGGAGAGGACGACAAGCTTGGATATTTCGAGATAGATGACTACGACAATGAAGTGTTCCCGGCGAAGAAGACAGGTCGAAAGAGAGTGGGCTTCGCATTTCAAGTGACCGCCGAGTTCGAGTGGAAGAAGAATGACGAAGGAATCTCCTCGGACTGTACGTTCGTCCAAAATGTTGAGGAGTTCTTGAACGGTAAAGTGGGCAGGCCTAAGGTCAACGACCACGAGAACGCTGGATGGGACGCAAACAAGGATGCCGACCCAACACAGCCAAAGAAGATAATGGGCAAAACGGTAGATGATCCCGTGATTCCAAACAACGGGGTTCGGACTAGGATTGGTGACAACAAGTATTCATGGGCCGATCCCCCCAGTTTTGTGGTCGGATCGCAGGATCCCTACAAAAATTACACTTGGAAACTGGAGTTTGAATGGTCCTTCAAGGCAGATGACAAATGCCCCTGTGATACAAAGGAGGTGACTAAGAGTGGGAGTCTGGAAATCGTTGCAAAAGATGGAAAGGTGGCCTCAGTAGACTGGAGTACTAAATGAATACGCAATTTTCCTCTATTATCGTCGGCACAATGCTGCTGTGCTGTGCCGCCTGCGTTGGCCCCAGTGACACGGGAGGCGACTCGGCGGCATTGGAGTCTGCGACTGAGCTATTGATCAAGGCGGAGAACAGTACAGAGGGATCAAGGCTTACGCCGACACGAAGTAGTGCCGTGCTAACCGGCTACTATCCAACGAGCGATGACATTGACTTGGTCGAGGGCTTGGCCGGAACTGCATGACCACCAGCGTCCGGTTGTGTCGCAGGCCATGTTAGCTTGATGGCGTCCCTTTTGGAGAACGCCATGGAACGTGAATCCGTCCCTGCCCTGAACCCTACCGATGCCGCGACTGCGCCCGCTGCGCTTGCCATCCCGGTGCCCGCCAACCTGATCGACTTCATGGCCATGTACGGCACCGAAGAGGCCTGCCTCGAAGCCCTCATCAACGCGCGCTGGCCGGGCGGATTTGCCTGCCCCCGCTGCGCCCACACCAAAGGCTGGCGCCACGCCAACCGCCGCCTGATTGAGTGTGCCGCCTGCGGCCATCAGGCAAGCCC
>JAIOJA010000069.1 GCA_019912315.1 Planctomycetota bacterium | reverse complement strand
CGCTGGAAAAGGCGCTTCTCCTTGAGTTGGAATAGTAGGTGCGCTCCGACATGTGCCGGGCGGGTCATGCTTTTCTAGTGCGATCCGTCCGCAGCCTGTTCGTTGGGTTTGTCGTAATCCGCCGGAGCTTCTTCTTTGCCCCTTCCTTGCACAGAAGAGGCCTGGGGCGGCCCGGAGGCCGCCCCATCATTCTCACGGGCAAGGAAGACCCACTTCTGCTCCTCCAGGATCTTGTCGGCGATGGCCTCGGCGATGAGGCGGAGGAAGCCGGCGAAGGGGTGGGCGTTGTCAGCGGTTCTACTCGACACAGAACTACCGTGCGTCATTGGGAGTCGCTCCCTCAGGCGCCTGATCTAGAATTTCATCGATCAGCGTAGTGTAGACTGGATCTCTATGACGCTCGCCAGCGATGTCCTGTTGTATATAGCTGAACATGGACACGGGCATTTCACGCCCACAGGTACGGCACTTACTCAGGTCCACTAGGCAGTCGTCCGAATGAAACTGCTCCGCCGCTTTCAGGATCTCTTTCAGGTCTTCAACCGACCATTCTTTGACTGCATAGCGGAATGCAAGCAAGCCCAGCTCTTCCCGGGCGATGCTCATGGATTGGGAACCAACGGATGCCGTTACATCTAACCAAGCAGATTCAACTGCATCCCATTCAATTGGTATGGCATTAAGGGCTATTAGGTCTGCATAAAACTTTGCGCGCGAAAGAGGATATTCCATCCAAGGAAGGTCCTGCCAGAGGGCCCACAAAACGATGAGCTCCTCTTTCCGATCTTTGTAGATTCTTGGGTTTTGATGGATGTTTGGATTCTGATTCACGGTCTACTCCTTGTTGAAAGGACGACCAAGCACCACCGCGCACCGATGGCGGTAATGACTCAGTCGCTTGGGTTGTTTGTGGATCGTGCGTAGGGAGGAATGCGTAAAGCGAAGGGCTCACTGCCCGGCATGACGAGCCTGAATCAAGATGGTGTCAGATGGCGCGGTTGAGCCTCGGGTCCGCTAGCTCACACACCCAGCAGGTCCCGAACCAGTCTGTGGCGGTATCGCGCAACAACGGCATGGTTGTATTCCCCGGCCTCGGCAACTGCCTCTGCGAGAGTGCTGATACTGTCCTTCGTGGTGCGCCTCGGCGTGGCTCCGGCCAATGCTTGCGGAGCTGGGCTGTAGTTTGCCCAGATGAACTTGTCAGCGACCGACAGCGCTTCACGGATAGTTCGCAATGACCAGCTATGGACGTCGTAGGCGATGACCAACCTCGAGAGATCTCCGACGAGGATGTCCATTGCTGGGCCGCAGGTGGTTTGAAACCCGGCCATCCGCAGCACCCGGTTCCATACCACGAGTGCAAACGGCTCATACACGAACCATTCTGAGGCAGTGGCAACATCATCTATGAAGTCATCGAGTGCGAAGGGAGGTTGATCGCCCTCCGCGCTCTTCCACAGTGCCCAAGCAACGATTAGGCGCTCATGGTGGAGTGGCCGTGGTTTCTTGCTCATTGGATTGTCCTTCGTTCTAGGTCAGAAAGCGGACCGGCTCCGCCACCCCGAGTGGGTGCACGCTGCAGAGAATCCCACACCCACTCGGGGTGGCGGAGCAGGGTCTGTTGACTGCTGTGAGTGCTGCTGCGCCAACGCGGCGCCACTACCGTTGGTTTGGGTTAATTAGGGCGCCCCCCGGGCCCGTGGCAGATCATTCGTCTGCCGGCTCGGGTGCCGCCCCCTGCCTTGAAATGATGTCGAGCAGCCTCTCGGCGGCGTCGCTTATCACGCCTTCGGCCAAGGCCTTGTCGTTGTCGCTGTCCGAGAGTCCGGCAAAGGACCGGAGGTACCCGGCGGCGCGGATAAGAGACTGATCGAGGTGCTGGCTGCTGGGCGCCAAGAATTCCCGCGGCAGAAGGGGTTGTGTGGTCAGCGGCCTTTGGCCTTGCACAATCTTCCACATGCGGTGGTTCTGGCCGCGCTTATGGCCGCGCATTGTGCTCGACAGTATCCGCAACCAATGGCTTGTGAGGTAGTCCCACAGGCTATTGAGTCCGCCCGCGGCCAGCGTCGTGAGGTCAGGCGAGATCCTGGCCTGATTCAGCGGCCCAGCCCCCCAAACCCGAAACTCCAGCCGGCGGACTGTCTGTCCTTCGAGGTACTGACCACTCTGACGCCACTTGGCGATACGCCAGTCCCCGGTCTGCAGTCGCGGCTTCTCGTAGTACACAGCGCAAATGTTGTCGCTTCGGCGTCCCTGATCGCCCCAGGTTGACGACTGAAGCGTGTCGCCTTCGGGGTTTATTACATCACTCCTGTCCTTGAATACTCGCTTCCGGCCTTTGCTTGATGACTGCTTGAAAATGGCCTTCGATGGCCGCTGGGTGGATTGCATGTCGACGTAAAGTTCGAGGTAGTTGGCCTCAATCCTGGCCGTCGGCGAGATCATGGTGCGCGCGGCCTTGATGATGGTGGCCATCACGGCAGCAGCCCCAAACGCGGCGCATGCCCTAGCCCCCACTACAGCCGAGTAAATGGTCTCCCCCTGTGGGGTCTTGCGTCGCTTGTCGTAGATGACTAGTTGCGCCGACCTACTGAATGCTTCTTTCTCTTGGTAGACGCCTGATACTTCGACGTGAGTTCCGTCGACGTCGTAGGGATTGCCGTTCCGAAGCCGTTCCCACTGTTTTCGGGGTAAGTGTTGGCTGATGATGATGTTGACCGCAATCCGGTCCAATCCCCATCCGACGACTACTGGCGTGTGCTTCGTGAACATGACGTCTCCTGGAGGAACGTGGGTTGCTTATTGTTTCGGGATACCCCCTGGGGGTGTTGCTGTGGGGCAGAGCAGGCGGCTGCGCCGGGAAATGGGTTGGGCCGCTTGGCGGTGACTGGCCGGAGGGGCCCGTGGAAGGCGGAGTCTCGGGTGGACGGGGGGTCGGGAAGTGGGGGCTAGTCGTGGGAGATGGACAGAGGAACCCCCACCCAGCTGGAGAAAGTGAAGGGTGGGGG
>JAIOJA010000068.1 GCA_019912315.1 Planctomycetota bacterium | reverse complement strand
GGCGGGCCTCTTTGGCCTTGCGCTTGATTTCCTGGGCGCGTCGTTTTCGTTGTGCCTTGTTCATGTCGAGACTCCTTGTTGGTCAGACACGAAAAGCCTAACAAGGGGTGCGACAAGTCAGACGACTGCCTGAAAATGCGGTTTGCGGGGGCGTCTACGTCGCCGCGAGGATCAGACCGTGGCGGTGCAGTGCGCCGCGGATTTCCGCCAGGCTTTCGTCGCCAAGCCCGGTATCGCGCACAGCCTTGTCGGTCGTGAGCGTGAGGTCGCGGATGGTGTCGATACCGATGCCGCGCAGTTTTTTTAGGATGCGCAGGGGCAGGTCGAGTTTCTCAATTTTCTGGTCAAGCACACCGGAATCCATCAGTCCGCTGTCTGGCAACTCGTCCTGGCGCGCGCGCTCGGACATCATGGCGCGTGCGATCCGAAAGGCTTCACGGGCGAGCGCGTCGGCGTCATCGAAATCACCCCGCGCCAGCAGGGCTGTCAGTGCGGCCTCGGCAAAGCGGTCAAGTTGGGTTGAGGACATCAGGTAGCTCCGTCCTGGTGGTGTTGGTGGTATGGTACCAGTACGAGACCAACCTGCTAGCGACCCAATCGCAGGCATCGGCTACAGTACGACAAAGGCTGGCACTCGTAGTCCGCTACGGAATTAGAATGTCCGCACCGCTATACAAGGCAAGGGCTGGTACATGGCTGTCGATCTTGAAATGTTGCGACTGGACATCCCTGAAGAGGACTTTGCCAAGCCAGACGGAGTGTCCCGTTTCTGGCGCTTCGCGACCTTTGCGCTGGTGCTGGTGTTGGGCGCGCTCGGCTACCTCCAGTACGTCCACAAGTCGCAAGGTGCCGCTGACGGCGGGGTGGCTGTTACGACGCATACCGTCGAGTATCTTCGCCCTGACTCGCAGATCGAGTTCACCGCAGGTGGGTGGATTGAACCTCAATGGCCCTACCCGGTCACGGTCAGTGCCATGGTGCCGGGGCGGGTCGACGCTTCGTTTGCCGTAGAAGGGCTGGAAGTCAAGAGTGGCAGTCGCGTGGCCGTCGTGAACAGCGAAGTTTATGAAACGGAGTTATGGGAAGTTGAGGCGCGAGTAGCGGCGTGCAAGCACCGGGTGAGCGCGGCCACCGCCCACTTGTCGCTGCTCAGCGCCGGTTCTCGTCCTGAAGAAATTGAGATCGCCAAAGCAACCAGAGACAGCGCCAGAGCAAAGCTGGATCGCATACTCGCCGGGAATCGCGAGGAAGACATCCAGAAGGCCGAGGCGAATGTTCGGGAAGCGGTCGCCCTCGCGGTGCAAAAAAGAGCTCGCGCGGATCGGCTGAATAAGTTGGCAGAGAGTCACCAGGTTGCCCTTGCGCTGGCTGAAGAGAGCGAGTCCCTGGCGTGCAGCGCCGAAGAACGAGTCTTGTCCCTGAAGCAGGACCTACGCCGCCTCCAGGCCGGGCACAGAGAAGTGGATATTGAAGTGGCCCGCACCGAGTTCTCCGAGGCGGAGCGGAAACTGGAGCTGATTCAGGCGGGCACACGAGTGGAGGACATTCAGCAAGCGAAGGCGGAACTTGAGGCGGCAAAAGCTCAGCTTGAAGCGGAAGAATACGCGGAAGAGTTGGCAAACTGGCGCGTCGAACAATGCACCGTCAAGTCCCCGCGATCGGGCCGCATCCTGGAAGTTCTCGCACCCACGGGCGCCGTTCTGTCTGAAAAAGAAATGGCGTTGTTTACGCTCTATGACCCGAGCGCAATGCAGTGCCGAGTCGACGTGCGCCAGGAACAGGCCGCGGCCCTGTTTGTCGGGCAGGCTTGCACAATCAAGTTGGCGGCTCGAAAGGGCAAGCCCTACACGGGTCGAGTCATTCGAATCAACCCGCAGGCCAACCTCGCGCGCGACACGATACGAGCAATCGTGAGTATCGACGAACCCGACGAGAGCCTGCGCAAGGACATGACGGTCACCGTAGACTTTCACCCCAGACCCGAACTGGAACAGAATGAGGCGTTGCCGCTGGTGTTGCCTCCCGCCGCGATTCACAAACGCGACGGAAAGAGTTACGTGTTCCGGATTCGTGGCGCCTTGGCAGAACTTCGTGAAGTCGAACTCGGAGAAGAGCTGAGCCAGGGGTTCAAAGTGGTCGCAGGTGTCTCGCAGGGCGACATGGTTGCCATCACCGGGCTTGCGTTGCTGGATGACGGAGCCCCTGTCCGACTTGAGCTGGAGGCACGGCAATGATGGCAAAGAAGCTCGTGGAAGTGCGAGGACTGCGCAAGACCTACGACACCGGCGAGACGAAAGTGACTCCGTTGAATGATCTGAATCTGGACATCGCCGAGGGTGAGTTCCTTTCGCTGATGGGCCCATCTGGGTCCGGCAAATCCACGTTGATGAACATCATCGCGGGCATAGACAACGCGTCTGCCGGAACGGTTACGGTTGACGGCATTGACATCAGCAAGCTCAGTGATTCCAAGCTGGCGCGCTGGCGCAACCGCAACATCGGGTACATCTTTCAGCAGTTCAATCTACTGCCCGTGCTGACGGCGCTGGAGAACGTCGAGTTGCCGCTGCTGCTGCTGCCGCTCAGTGGGCGTCGGCGCAGACAGCAGGCTGAGATGGCGCTGACGGCGGTCGGCCTCAACGACCGCATGAAGCACTACCCCCGGCAGCTTTCGGGCGGCCAACAGCAACGTGTCGCGATTGCACGCGCCATCGTGACGGACCCAAAGATCATCATGGCGGATGAACCCACGGGCAACCTCGATGCGCAAAGTGAGGAGGACGTGCTGGACATCCTGAAGCAACTGAACGAACGCTTCAACAAAACCATCATTCTTGTCACCCACGACCCGCACGCCGCAGCGGTGGCGGGAACGCAGCTTCACCTTGATAAGGGTGTCCTGCACGACAGACACGCCATTACGGAAACACTCGAGGAGGCCGTATGAAAATTCTGAAGCTTGCTTTCAAGAACATGAAGAACAACAAGCTGCGCGCGGGGCTGACGGTACTGGGTGTGAGCGTGGCCGTGTTCGTGTTCGCGTTTTTTCAGAGTATGCAAAGCACCATGCGGGGCGTGGTCACCCGGGCGGGCGAAAACAACAACCTGATCATGCTTGAGCAGAACACGTGGTGACAGACGCAGAGCGAGCTTCCGGACAGCTATGCCCGGAAGGTCGCTGAGAATCCTCAGGTTGAGGACGCCATGCCGGTCTACATTTCCACCACAAGTTGCTGAAGTTTCGAGCCGGACAAGGTCATTGTCCACGGCATCGACAAGACGAAGTTTCAGATGTTCCGCGACTACAAACTCACGTCGGGCAGCATCGACGAATTCCGGGCGACACGTGATGGCGCGTTACTCGGTGCCAGCATCGCCAAACGCAAGGGTTGGAAACACGGCGATAGCGTCGATCTGCGCGACCAGCTCGGCATCATCATGACCGTCAGCGGCATCTACTTCAGTGGCAACGAGGAGCAGGACAACACCATCATCGCCGACATCGAGTACGTCCAGGATCAGTACGACCGCCGCGGTAAAGCGAACTCCATCATGGTCAAGCTGAAACAGGGCGCGAAGGCCGACGTTGTGGCTGGCGAAATCGACGCGATGGACGGCCCGGTCGGTACCAGTACCCAAGCCGAGACCGCCTATGTCAGCGGCATGATCGAAGACTTGAATGACATGATCAGCCTGTCATCGCTGGTCATTCTGATCACTTTGATTGTCGTCTTTGTGTCGGTCGGCAACACCATCTCGATGTCCGTGCGCGACCGTACGCGCCAGATCGGCATGTTGCGAACTCTTGGCTTCAAGCGCTGGATGGTCATGCTGATGGTGGTTGCCGAGGCCGCCATGATTTGCCTGCTTGGCGGAGTCATGGGTACGTGCTCGGCCTGGCTGGTGCTGCAGCTTCAGGACGTCACGGTGCAGGCGCGCAGCCTGAACCTGGCGGTTTCCATGCCTTGGGATGTGATCGCAAGTGCGTTGGGGGTCTCCCTGGTAATTGGTGTAGTCGGCAGCATGTGGCCGGGCTTCCGCGCCTCACGCATGAAGATGGTCGATGCCATCGGGAGTGCGGACTAAATGAAGATTCCGCTGCGCTACAGCATTCGCAACCTGATGCGCCGTAAAGTGCGCACGTTGCTTACGCTGTTCGCGGTCGTGCTGGTGGTCGCAGTCAGTGTGGTGATGTTCGCCTTCGCTGGTGGGTTGCTGAATTCCGCGCGCAATTCGGGCTCCCCCGACAACATTATCGTGATCGACCGAAAAGCCGCGAACCAGACTTTCAGCAAGATCTCCAAAACAGATTACAATCTGCTGAAGGGTCTGCCGCAGATCCGCAAGAACGCGCTGGGCGAGCCTTTGATCTCGCCCGAAACTTTGCAGGACACGCGTGTAAGCGTAGGCGAGCACGAGAACCGCCCCGGCGTAGTGCGCGGCGTCAGCGAGAAATTGTTCGAAGTTAACACGCTGCTGAGAATGGTAGAGGGTGAGCCGCCAAGCCCGGGGCGAAACCTCGTAGTTGGATCGCTGACACATACGGCGCTTGGAGTTCCGCGCGAGTCGCTGGTGGTCGGCAATGAGATCGTTATCTCGAACGATACCTGGAAAATCGTCGGGCGCTTTGACGCCAGCGGGACCGCCATGGACAGCGAAATCCTGATGGACCTCAATGACTCGATGGCAGTGTTCGTTCGAGACAGTTATTCGAGCGCGCTGATCAAGCTGGAACACGAAGGCGAGATGCCCACACTGATTCAGTCCTTGAACAGCCGTAACGACATCCAGGTGAAAGCAGTCGCGGAGCGAGAGTACTACCGTGACCTTGCCGAAGGTTTTGAACGCATCATTCTTCTCGCGGTCTTCCTGGCGGTAATCGCGACAATCGGTGGGCTGGTGTCAGGTATGAACACGATGTACGCCAGCGTGCTAGGCCGTATTCGTGAGATCGGAACGCTGAAGACTCTCGGATACCCACCCAAAGACATCGTGCAGTCGTTTGTCCTGGAGTCGACCACTCTCGCCTTGATGGGTGGCGCAATCGGCATGGCACTGGCGTGGCAGGCCAACGGGATTTCAACCAAGTTCAACAAGGGTGCGTTCAGCATCAATGTGGACGAGTGGGCCCTGCTGGCGGGTTTGGTTGTCGCCCTCGTGATCGGAATCTTTGGCGCTCTCTTTCCTGCCATCAAGGGGGCTCGAATGAAGATTCCGGAAGCGCTCCACTATAGTTGAACCGCACGTCCAATCGGATGCCTGCCGGTTCTGCACGAACAATCCGGTGCCGTATTGCTAGGGAACAAACTCGCCGGATTCCGGGGTCTGCACGAAGTTGCTGATCACCTGGCGCCCGTGAGCCTCGAACTTCTGGCCCTTCGCGATCTGCATGTCACCATTGACGCTAAGATAAGCCGTCTCCGGCGTGTCCTTGTGAATCCTTGTGGATGCGTTGATCACCAGGTCCGGCAGGGTCGCGCTGGACTGCAGCAGAATGCCGCCGGAGTCGCCCGTGGCAGCGCGTCCGTTAATCGAGATTTCGCCGCCGGTGCAGTAGAGGCTGGTCTCTTTGCCGACGCGCAGGCTGCGAGAGCTGTTCTGGTACACCTGCAACTTGCCGCCATGCACCTGCACCGTGCCGGTCATGGCGAACATGCCGCCGCCGGTGGTATTGCGCATGCTGCCGCCGTGGATCGTCAACGCATCGCCGGTACTCCAGATGTCGTCGTTGATTTCAAGCGAGCCGTCGTGAATGGTGATCGTCGCGCCGCTGAAGTCCGCGTCGCCGTTGCCGACGAACTTGCCCGAGTAGATGGTCAGCGTGCTGCCCTCAAGCCACGACTTCTCGCCACGGTCGGTGCCGTTGCCATTGCTGAAGCGGCACACGAACTCGCCGCCGTCGATCACCAGATTGCCAGCGATCTGGAAGCCGTACGGGTTCGGCGTCGTCCACTTGCCGCCCGCTTCGATAATCAGGGTCGTACCGGCCTCGACGTATAGACCGGCCTTGCCGGGCTCGGCGTTTTGATTTCCGTTGGTGCCCCAGGTGCCGGCGCGGATGCGCTTGGTGCCGCCACGCAGGATCACCTTCTTGGCGGACAACTCGCCCTCGAGGGTCTGGTCGGCGCCATCGAACACCAGCGTCGCCCGTGAGGCGTCCAGCTTGCCGGCCTTATCGATGCTCACGTTGCCGCTGATCGATACCTCGCCGCCGCCCAGCGTCAGCGTGCCGCCGATCTCCAGGTCGCGGAAATTGTTCAGGTCGGTTACGGCCGCGCTGCCCTTTTCGGTGCGCAGGTCGGTGCGGGCAAAGCCGGTTGTTTCCTCGGCGACTTCGGGCTTTTCGGTCAGTTCCGGCGGCTCGATGGACTCGGCATGTTTCTCGACCGTGGGCTCTGCAGGCGGCATCGCCGGCGGGTCATCCGGCAACTCGGGCACGGTTTGCCGCAGCGGTGCGGTTTCAGAAGGGAACGCGTCTTCGAGAAGGGCAAGTTCCGGTTTCGCGGCCGTCGGCGGCGCCTCAGCCGGCGTCAACACCAGCCAGGCTCCCACGGCTCCAAGTGCCAGCCACAAGGCCACAATCCCGATCCACAGCGGCGCGCGTTTCATGGCATCCCCCTTCACGCCCTATGAACGGGAAACGGGAGGTACGGGTTCCGGAAAAAGAACATCGACTGCGCGTAAACAGAGGCGCAAAGAGGTCAACGTGCGGTTGGGTTGTCGGCCGACCGCTGTTGAGACTTCAGTCGGGCAATAGCTTCGCTCAATTCAGCCGCCGGGACGGTGTGCCGAAACAGGTGGCTCAGGATATCCTCGGGTTCGCTGTACTTGAATTTCAGCAATCGCAGAACCCGCGCACGCATTCCAGCCGTCACCCGAATGCGTTCAAAGCCGTCCATTGCGGCATATGCGCGTCGCTGAACATCGGCTGCGTCCGGGGTCGTATCAAGCGGTACGTGCATCCTCAAACCACTTCCTCAGGCCAAGCCTGTCGATGCGAGGGTTCAGGTACTGCCAGTCCAGGTCCGGCACGTCGCGCAGCAAGGTTCGTACATCTGTGGCCTGCAATGCGGAGTTATTGCGCTTGCCCCACTCGAGCTTTGAGAGCAACAAATCTTCAGGACGGATGACCCAGATCGTTCGGCCGTCCTTGCTGTACCGAACACGCCGCGCGAACTTCTCCTGTTCAATCTCCGATGACTTCAAGGCGATCAAGTCAAACTTGAAGCCGGAAAGTGACTGCACGACATTAAACATCTTTTCATTTTCAATCGCACGGGTCGCTGTGTCTTCGTTCCAGTACCAGCCTTCCTCTTCAGGAAACATCGCCAGGATTGTGGGCACATCGGAAACGCGTGCCTTTATCACGATGTCCACATCGTTCGTATCTCTTGGCTCGGCGTGAAAGCAAAGAGCCAGGCTTCCGGTCAACATGTACTCGATGCCCGCACGCTCAAGCTTGTCGGCAAAGGCAAAGAGGGCGTCGTCCATCGGGATCGGCTCGTCCATCCCGGCACTATAGCACAGTCCGTGACACGCCCGACTCCCCTTTCAAATGGGGTCTTTGCCGCTATAACATGGGCCTCAGCCGGGCGAAGGAAGCGCGTCCATGAACCCTACCACTATGCCCTCCATTCAGCTTGTGTCCGCCAGCGCGGGCGCCATGGAGGTTCGCGAAGCACCTGTACCTAAAATCAAACCCGACGAGGTGCTGATCGAGGTCCGCGCCGCGGCCGTCTGCGGCAGCGACCTTCACCTGTATCAGTGGGACGAATCGATCCGCCCCAAGCTGCTGCGCGCCAGCGACAATTTCAAACACGGCGTGATCGCCGGGCACGAGTTCTGCGGCCATGTCGTCGAAATAGGCAGCGAAGTCGGCACCATCATGGACGACCCGGACGTAAAGCTCAGCGTCGGCGATTTCGTCAGCGCCGAGAGCCACGTTGTGTGCGGTAAGTGCTACCAGTGTTTGAGCGGCGAAAAGCACGTCTGCGTCAACGACAAGATTATCGGCTTCGACCGCGACGGCGCCTGGGCGCGCTACATCGCCCTGCCCTCAAGCTGCATCTGGAAGAACGACGCCGAGCTGCCCTTCGAAATCGCCGCTGTGCAGGAACCATTGGGTAACGCCATGCACGCGGCGGCGCACTTCCCGCTGAAGGACCAGCGCGTGGTGATTTACGGACTCGGGCCTATCGGCATGTTCAGCGCCATCATCGCGCTGATGCACGGCGCGAAGCAGGTCATCACCGTCGAGATCAGTGAAACCCGCGCGCGCATCGCCAAAGAGATCGGCTGCGACAGCGTCATCCTGGGCAAGATCGCGCGCACGCCCGAAGAACGCGCCGCCGAGCG
The DNA here is from genome assembly GCA_019912315.1 of Planctomycetota bacterium. GTDB lineage: Bacteria > Planctomycetota > UBA8742 > UBA2392 > UBA2392 > JACKID01. The sequence goes on along the minus strand of JAIOJA010000068.1, from coordinate 38,687 downwards.
CGCACGCATCCAGGCACTTGTGCGCGAAGCGGCCGGTCACGACGGCCCGGACGTCGCGCTGGAAATGTCCGGGCACCCGGACGCCATCACGAACGCGGTAAAATCCGTGCGTCGGGGCGGCAAAGTGGTGGCTTTCGGCCTGACCAAGGACAGCGCCTACACCTTCGACGACTACAGCAAGGACGTGATCTTCAACGGGGTGACGATCCAGGGCATCATCGGGCGCCGTATCTACGACACCTGGTACAAGGTGCGAGATCTGGTGCGCCTGCCCGAAGCCCGCGAGAAGCTGCGTAAGGTGATCACGGAAGTTCTGCCCTACACCGAATTCCGCGGCGGCATTGAGAAAATGCTGAAGGGCGAGGCCGGCAAGGTCGTGCTGACGTTCTGAGTTCTGAATCACGCCGGGCCAAGGTAATGACGAAAACCCGGAACGCAGAACCTAGAACCCGGCTGTCTCTGCCCCTATAACACCCCGCTACTCCTTTTGGGGGCATGTGTTGCGCTGGTTGCTTCTTTGTCTGTTTTTCGTGGCCCCGCCGCTGCTGTTTTCGCAGCCCGTGGGCTCGCTGGGCAAGCCGGTCAGTGCCATTGAGCTGCTGGTGAAGTCCGAGGGCAAAGTCTTCGAGCGTGCCCCCGACAGCGCCACCCGCCGCAAAATCTTTGAATCCATGCGCACCCGCCAGGGAGGCGCCTTCAAGCTGGACGATCTGAAGAAGGACATCACCTTCCTTACAGACATCAGCCACATGTTCCGCGAGGTCGAATCCGAAATCGTCTACGACGCGACGGCCGAAACGGTGAAGATCAAGCTGATTTTTGTTCAGCCACTTGTGAAGCGCATACGCGTGGTCGCGCCCCTGAACGGGCGCTGGTCAGAAAACGGCGTGAAAGATTTCTGGCGCGCACGGGCCCAGATGGACACGGCCGAGCAGGCCGAGTTCAGCATCCGGCGCCTCGATGCCGACATCAAGCGCATGTACGACACGGGCGGCTTTCTGGATATCCGCGCCGATTTCGAATACACGGCCGAGGGCGTTGATCTGCTGCTGCGAGTGATTCAGAACCAGCCGCTTTCCATCGTGCAGTTCTCGTGCGTGTACCAGGTGGGCTTCGAAAGCACACTTGAGCGCGTGATCGCGGGCATTGAGCCGATTCGCGAGCTCCCCACGACGCCCGAAGACGGGCAACTCGTAAGCCCGCGCTACTTCCCGCGCGCCGCCTTTGACGGCGATATCGTTACCGACGCCAATGCGGCCAACATCACCGGCGCCGTTGAGCAGATCAAGGGCTACTACCGCGTGCAGGGCTTTCCCGACATCACGGTGCATCCGCGCGTGATCAGCCTGCCGTTGCTGTTCAACCGGGATGACCTGCTGGCGAACTATGGACAGTTGAAGCAGGACACGCTCGACGTATGCGAAGGACTGATCGAAGACGGATACGGCGGCAAGCTGGTGCTGATTTTTGAAGTGCTGGAGGGCTCGCAGTGGCTGATCGGCGATATCCGGTTCACGGGCATCGACGATGTCGGCTCGCCCGGCAACGACGCCCTTGATGGAAAGCGCATAGGCGGGTTTTTCGGACCGCTCATGTCCTTCTGGTACGAGTTCCTTGCCAGCAGCGCTGCCGAGAAGGCCGCGGCCCTGGGCGAGGAAATGCGCTCCCAGGAAGGCGCGCCGTTCGTAGAGGCCGACGTGCAGCGCGACGCGGAAACCCTGCAAAGCTACTTCCGCTCGCGGGGCTGGCTTGACGCCAGTGTGTCGTTCGCGAACTTTGAATTGAACGAAACCCGCGACCGCGTCAACCTGATCTTTCACGTTGACGCGGGCTCGTCTTACGCCGTAACAAACATCCGGCTTGAGTACTCGACTAACGCGCCCAAGGTTCCCCAGGGCACTGAGCCCGCCGAATTCGAAGACCCGATCATCACCTGGGAAGAACTCTTCGAGTGGATGGGCGTAGAGGTTGCCCAGATCACGCCGGAGGATTCCTACGGGCGATTCGGCGGCGACTATATGGCCGGCAAGATCAACCCGGCTCAGGGGCGTCATTTCGCCAGCTTCGACCTGACCACGCCTATTCCATGGGACGAGTTCGCGATTGCAGGCGAGCCCGCGAAACTGAGCGAAGGCTACATCGGCGCGATTCGCGCCCTGCTGGCCGACCGCGGCTATTCGAACATCGAGGTCGAGTTCGTGCGCGTCGAAACCCGCAAGGAGTTCGTCGAGACCGACTGGGAAACCCCGTGGCCCGTGCGCCGCACGGAAATGATCATCCGCCTGCGCCAAGGCTACAAGAGCTACGTCGGCACCGTAAACATCCGCGGCAACGAAGACACGCGCGATGAGGTCATCCGGCGCTACATCGATCTTTACCCCGGCGATGTCTACGACCGAAACCGCCAGCGCAACAGCGACAACCGCATGCGCCGCACACAGTGGTTTGAACAGGGCGCGCCGGGCCAGGGCGTCACCAGCCGCACCGCACCGCGCGTAGTCGTCACGGCAGACGGAATCGTCGAATACACCGACATCGACTACGATGTCGTCGAAGGGCGCACCAACAGCTTCAACTTCGCGGCCGGCTTCAATTCCTCCACGGGCTTCACGGCCAGCGTTGACCTGACCTTGCGCAATTTCGACATCAGCTCGCTCGTGAGCTGGCTATGGGGCGAGCCCAACTTCAGCTTCACAGGCGGCGGGCAAACGCTGACGTTCACGGCCCAGCCGCCGCTGGATCGCCAGCAGGTGTACCGCATCAGCTTCGACGAGCCCTGGTTGTTCGGCTACCCTCTCGCGGGCGGAATCTCGGGCGAGTACTCGAGCCTCGACCGCGGCGACTACACACGTACGCGCACCGGATTGGACCCCTACGTGGGCTGGCGCGTGCTTCCCGACGTAATCTGGCGCTTCGGCTACAGCTACGAGATCATCGACATCGGCGATATCGCCAGCAATGCGCCGCAAGTAATCAAGGACGACGAGGGCAGTGAAACCCTGAGCACCCTCTGGACCGAGATTTCCTGGCACACCACGGACAACCCGCAGTTCCCGACCACGGGCTGGGAGCTTTCATACCGCTACTCGTACACCGGCGGCCTGCTGCTCGGCGGCACGCTCGACTTCTGGAGCATGAGGGCGATCGGAAACCTGTACCTGCCGATCGCCAAGGTGGACAGTATCCGCACCCTTGTGCTGGCCTTGAACGCCAGCGCCTACTGGCAGGACGTTCACACGGACACGGAGCGAATCCCCTTCGGGCAGCGTTTTCTGCTCGGCGGCAACAGCATCAGCGGGCGCGGGACGCTGCGCGGCTTCGAGTACGCCGGCGTCGGTCCCAGCCGCAACGATATCGCGATCGGCGGCAACTTCATGGTCACCGGATTCGCCGAGCTGCGCTTCCCGATCTTCCCGGGCAACCTGTGGCTGGTGGCCTTTGTCGATGCGGGCGAGCTGTCGCCAACCCTGAACACCTTCGACCCGAAAGGCTGGACCGTCAGCGGCGGCTTCGGGTTGCGCCTGCTGCTACCGATTCTGCCGGTGCCTTTCGCACTGGATTTCGGCTTCCCGATCATCAACCAGCCGGGCAACCGCGAAGAAGTCATCAGCATCAACCTCGGCTTCGGCTTCTAGCTGATCCGGGTTTGCGCGTACTAACCCGGATTGCCTTCACGAAGGCATTCACAGCTTGACGCGGGGCGGGTTTTGGAGAACATCCGGCGGGGCCGAACGGAGATGACGACGATGACGACGAAATTCAAATTGCTGGGAATTGCCGCACTGGTGCTCGTGGCGGTCACCGCCGGCTATGCGGGCAGTCTGCTGAACACGATTGAGCCCGCACCGGTCGAGGCCGCGAAGCCGCGCGCCACGACGGCCGTACGCATCGCGGTGATCAACCTGGAAGAAGCCTCGCGCCAGTCGAAGTGGTTCGGCGCGCTCAAGATCGACTGGGAAAACGCGCAGGACGACATCAAACGCCAGAACGAAAAAATGAAGGCGGACTACAGCACCATGCGCGACGAGTACCAGCGCGCCCGTCTGCGCGGCGACGATCCGGATGACCTGCTGTCCAAGGTCGCGGAGATCAAGGCCATGGAAGAGGCCCAGAAAGCCGCCATGGAAGTACAGAAGGGCTATCTGCAGGCGCTCCTGAACCAGTACCAGAAGGACGTGCTCAAAAAGGTGATGGATGAGCTTGTGAAATTCGTACAGCTTGAGGGCTACGACATCGTGCTGCAGGACTACACCCTCGAGACGGAAGAAGTCGGCTTCTTCACGGGCGGAGTGTACTCCCAGACTCTCATGAGCAAGCCCGTGCTTCACGCACCGGGCCTGAAAGCCAACACCAACGCGTACGTTACCGACATCACCCAGGCCATTATCGACCGGATCAAGTGAGCGTAGACCCCGCGGATTTTCAAGCACTCCTGCGCCGACGGCGCTCGCGTCGCTTCTTTACGGACCGCGCCATTGAGCCCAACAAGCTTGAGCGCGCGCTGATTGCCGCGATGCGCGCGCCCAGCGGCGCCAACACCCAGCCATGGGAGTACGTGCTGATTGAGCGCGGCGCGATTCGCGACAAAGTCCGCGAGCTTTGCGAGAAAGCCGACGTCAAGTTCCACGACAGCAGCCCGGACTGGCTAAAAGCGTTCTTCGTGGACCACATGATCACCCCGGTCAAGGAGTTCGCGGAGACAGCCCCGTACCTGGTCGCCGTGTTTGGTCGGCGCGACCTGCCCTTCTGGTTGCAGAGTGTGTGGCTTAGCGTCGCGAACTTCATCAACGCGCTCGAAATCGAGGGCATTCATTCGCTGACCTATACGCCCAGCCTGACGCGCGACTTCAATAAACTGCTCGGCGTGGACGAGAACTGGAGCTGCCAGGCCGTGCTGCCCATTGGCTACGGCGAGCCGGACGAAGAGCTTAGACCGCGCCCGCGCAAAGGCCCCGCCGTTAAGGCGCACGTGATCGACGGCGAAGGCAAGCTCAAGCCCTTTCCGGCCAGGCTGCCCTTCGAGCCCTGATCAACAGCAAATAACCAATGACCAATAACCAGTTACCAATGTAGACAGGGTTCCGTCTTCGCTTGAGTTATTGGATATTGGTTGTTCGCTGTTCAGGACGGTCATGGCGCTGACATTCTCGACTGCTGGTGAATCGCACGGCCCGGGCGTGATTGCATCCGTGTTCGGGTTTCCGTTCGGGCATGAACTGGACACGGACTGGATCAACGCACAGCTAAAGCGCCGTCAGGGTGGCTACGGGCGCGGCGGGCGCCAGAACCTTGAGCGCGATGAAGTCACCGTGCTGAGCGGCGTGCGCAAGGGTGTCACCATAGGCAGTCCGCTGACACTGGTCGTTTACAACAAAGACTCGCGCCTCGACAAAGCACCGGACCTGCCCAACGTCCGCCCTGGCCACGTAGATCTGGCGGGCGTGCTGAAGATTGGCTCGCGCAACGCTCGCGACGTACTCGAGCGCGCAAGCGCCCGTGAAACCGCCGCGCGCGTCATGGTCGGAAGCGTCTGCCAGAGCCTGCTGCGCGAATTCGGCATCGAGATCGTCGCCCATGTGCTCAGTATCGGTGATGTGCAAGCCGACGCGCCCATGGGCAAGGGCTACTCGCAGATTTTCAGGAACGCCGGCGCGGCCCGCAGCGCGCGCGATGCCGCCGATTTCGGAACCATCGAGCGCGACCACGACGCGGCGCTAACAACAGCCATTGACGCGGCCAAGGCTGAAGGCGACACACTCGGCGGCAGCATCGAAGTTGTCGCGCTCAACCTGCCGCCCGGGCTCGGCAGTCACAACCAGTCGGACACCAGGCTCGACGGACGCATCGGCCAGGCACTCATGAGCATCCAGGCCATGAAGGCGGTCGAGATCGGGCTTGGCGCCGAGTGCGCCAAGCGTCGCGGCAGCAAGGTGCACGACCCGGTACTGCCCATGGCACCCGCCGCCGGTCGCAGCCCTTACGCGCGGGGCGGCAACAACGCGGGCGGGCTTGAAGGGGGCGTGACCAACGGCGAGCCCCTGGTCTGCCGGGTTCACATGAAGCCGATCAGCACGCTGATGAACCCGCTCGACACCGTTGACGTGTCAACAGGCAAGGCGGCCAAGGCCAGCACCGAGCGCAGTGATACCTGCGCGGTCCCGGCCGCGGCGATTGTCGCCGAGTGCGCGGTAGCCATAGTGATCGCCCAGGCGCTGCTTGAAAAGACGGGCGGCGACAGCGTGCTTGAGCAACAGAGAAATCTCGAGGGCTATCTGGCAAGCCTGAAGCCATTCGGGGAAGGCGCATGATATCGCGCGTCGATGTTGTGGTGGTGCGCGACGTGACACTGTTGACGCTGATCAGTGTGATCGGGCTGACGTTTCTGTTCACGGCGCTCAGCCTGTACCAGATCGTCAACCGCTTCGAAGTCACCCCCCACTTCAACACCCTGATGTCCTTCGCGCCGTCGCTCTGGATCAGCCTGCTGCCGATGACGCTTCCCATGAGCGCGCTTTTCGCCGCGACGCTGGTGTTCGGGCGTATGCGCGGCGAGCGCGAACTGCTGCTGCTCGCTGCCTCGGGCGTCGCACCCTGGCGCCCCTACGTGATGCTGCTGCCGCTCGGGATCGTTGTGGCGGCCATTTCCTGGGTCGGCGTTTCGGAACTGGGACCTGACGCATACGCGCAGCGCCACTCGCTGCAACGGCAGGCCCTCGCGGATTTCATCGACGCCCCGCCTCAGGGCCCGCGCGAGCTGCGCTTTCCTGGGCGCGGTGGCCCGGACGCCAGCATTGACATCAGCTATGAGTCCCTGCGCGGGCGGCAGTACGAAGGGCTGAAGATACTTGTCTACAACGACCTGGGGCTGCTGGCGTCACTGAGCGCCCGCAGCGCCTCTATCAGCTACTTGCGCCACTCGGGCACGCTGGTGCTTTCGCAGTGTATCGAGCCACGACTGGTTGAGTTTGAACCAAGCTCGGGCCGGCCGGCCGGCGCGCCACTTGTGGCGGATCGCATCAACGAGTTGCGGGTGCCGTTTGATTTCGGCAGCGAAGAAGACCCGGATGCGCCGAAGGCCATGCGCACCATGGCGCTGCTTGAGGACATTCGCAAAGATGTGGTAGCGGACAGCAAGCAGCGCGCCGCGGCCGCTGAGCTGGTGCGCCGGACGGGATTGTGCGGCGCGGGGCTGCTTCTGCCCCTGCTGGGTGCGCTGCTGGCGTCGCTGGTGAACCATCCCAACCGCCTGTTCGCGATCGGCGCAGGGGTGATTCCCAGCGCACTGGGCTACTATCCGTTGATGACCATGGCGACATCCCTTGCGGAGACGGCCAATCTGCCCCCGGAAGTTGCCATGTGCCTGGCGCCCGCGGCAACGCTGGCGGCGATCCTTGTGGTTGTGGGGGCGCTGTTCCGCGGGCGCGGGGTCTAGAACTCTTCGCGGTCGCGATCCCGGATGCCCTTCTTGGCCAGCAGCCCGTTCATGCGTCGCGTGGCGAGGATGCTCTTCAACAGCGAGGGCTTGTCGGGTGCGTAGTCGGCAAGGGCCTGGTCGATGACCTGCCGGTAATCCTCTGGCTCCACGAAATTGTCCAGGAAGCGGCTCAGGTCGCGCGAGCGCCGCACAGCGTCAACTTCGCGCTGCATGACTGTTTCCAGATCAACCAGATGAAGCTGCGCGTTGCCCTGCGTAATCTCTTCGCCCTTGATGGCCGTCACCAGCAGGTTGCCCGCGTGATAGTCCCGGTGCTCAAAACCCGCGTCGTGCAGGCGTCGCAACAGGCTGATCGCGGCGGTGAACATTTCCTGCACCATCGGGTGCGAGGGCGAACGCCTGCCGGGTTGCGTCTTTTCCTTAAGCTGGCGAAGTGTCAGCCCGTACTCAACATAGCGGCTGATTGTCCACACCGCCCGCGGCGCCGTGTCCAGCTTCACGGTGCCGTGCTGCTCAACGGGGCAGACAAGAATGCCGGCGTCCGACAGGGCGCGGGACATGCGATGTGCACGACGGGCCGGGTTCCAGCCAATACGGCGCGCCCAGCGCTTCTTCCAGTCGGCCTGACAACTAATGAACTTAAACACGCGCAACTCACCTTCATGGTGAATCAGCGCAAGCCCGCCGCGGCGCGAAAGCTGAAGCACATCTTCGAAATCGCTGTGCCCCAGCACCTGCTCCGCGGCCTGCACCAGTTCACGATCACCGCCGCGCGAGGCTCCCCTGCGCTGAGATACGGGCGCCGCCCGTTCCGGATGAATGACTGATAGTTCGTTCATGAATTCCGCACTGCTTCCAAACGACCGCCAACAGACTGCACACGCAGTGTATTCCAGCCGCCCCCGATTCGGCAATGCCGCGGACACGGCGGTTTTTCGCAACGACTCGCAGCCCGTTGGCAGGCGCTGCTTCTCTGAGGTATCGTGCGCGCGAGACTGTGACCATGAAGCGTTTCGACCGCTACTTCCTGAGTGTGTTCGTGCAGAGCCTGCTGCTGGTGCTGGCGCTGTTTACGACGGTCTTCCTGGTTGTGGACGTGCTGTTGAACATGGACAAGATCCAGAATTTTCCGGACGTCGCCAAGGGCACGCTGCTGTTTTACGCCTACAACCTGCCGCCGATTCTGTACCTGCTGTACCCCTTCATGATCATCGCAAGCGGCATGTTCGCCGTAGCGCGCCTGATTCGTTCACGCGAGTTGCTGCTGATGGAAGCCGCGGGTGTTGGCCAGCGCCGGGCCCTGGCAGCCGTGCTGATCCCGGCCTTGCTGCTTGGATTGTTGGGGCTGGGGCTGCGCCAGTTCGCGCTGCCGCAGCTGGCTGACAGCGCGCGCGAGTCGCCCTATGGCGCGTTTGAGTACCGCAAGGGCAAACGCATCAGCGTGCGTGACGACGACGGCAACGTCTGGTTCGTGCGCAACTACAACCTGGACACGCGCACTGTCAGCGACGTGCGCATCATGAGCCGCGACGGCACCCGCGTAATCGTCGCCCCTGAACTGAACTGGATCGACGACCAGACCCGCTGGTGGTCGCCGGGAAAATCCACTGTTTACGACCTCGCGGCGCTGACGGCGACCGAACCCGTCGAGAACGGCGACCCGACGACGTTCGACGGCGCGCTGCCCTACGGGCAGATCTACCCCGCCGACTTCGCCCGCCGCAAACGCAGCTACGGTGACAAGCCGCTGAGCCAGCTGTTCAACGAATCCTGGGAAAACCCGGACGATCGCGACCTGCGCGTTGCGCTGATACACGAGCTGTGGCACCCGTTGTCGGGCGTCATCCTGCTGGTCTGCGGGATCGGGCTGATTATCGCGAGGTCAGGACGCAGCGCGTTCAAAGCCGGCAGCCTCGCGATACTGGCGGTAGTAGGCTACCAGATACTCCAGTTCTGGTTCGAAACCATGTCCCAGGCTGGCGGGCTGTCACCGATTGTCGGGGCCAGCGTCGCCCCGGTCCTGTTCGGTATCATCGCCGGCGTGCTGTACTGGCGGGCGTAACGAAATCGGGCGGCCAATGGCCGCCCGATCCATAATCCTAATCCAAAATCGCTAGATCTTGCCGGCGCGCTTGCGCTTCTGGCGCAGGGCTTCGCGCTGCTTGCGGCGGCGCTCAAGCACCGTGCGCGGCGCGCCCTGGTGCTTTACCTTGTTCTCGTCGCTGACAGTGAGCTTCTTGCGCCCCTTGCGGCGGCGGCGTGCCAAAACCTGGCGACCGTCGGCGGTCTTCATGCGAGAACGGAAACCGTGGGTACGGTTACGCTTGACGTTGGAACTACGAATCTTCTTCTTCATCGCTACACCTGCGGTTCAAGGCGGGGAAAAGTAGTGCCCTTCTTAAGGACTGTCAACCCCCAGTCTTGTGCAACATTCAGGCGTTCCATAGCATGTGCGCCATGGCCGAAGAAACCGACAAAACAACCAAAGCCGAGCATACCCTCGACCCGGACTTTCTGGCCATGCTGGTCTGTCCGGAAAGCCATAAGCCACTGGTTCTGAAGGGCGACCGCCTGCTGTGCAAGGAATCCCGCAAGGCCTACCGCATAGAAGACGGCATACCCATCCTGCTCATCGACGAAGCTGAGCGAATTACCGACGCCGAGCTGGCGGAACTCTAATCGCAGCCCGGCCACGTCGTTGTAACCATTCACCATCAAGCTAAACACGAAACCCGCGCGGCGGAGGCGTTGCCGTGCTCACGAGGATTGCCATGACTGAAGACGCAAAAGCCGCCAAGGCGCGCTACAAATCGACGGTCCTGCTGCCGCAGACCGAGTTCTCCATGAAGGGCGGGCTGACCGAGAAAGAGCCGGCCCTGCAAGCCAAGTGGGAAGAGGAAGACCTGTACGGGCAGATCCGCGCCGCGCGCAAGGGCGGCAAGCCCTGGGTGCTGCACGACGGTCCCCCCTACGCCAACGGCGACGCCCACACCGGCACCGGCATGAACAAAATCCTGAAGGACATGGTCGTGAAATTCCGGACCATGCAGGGCTTTGATTCGCCCTACGTGCCCGGCTGGGACTGCCACGGGCTGCCGATCGAGCACAATGTGCTGAAAGAGCTCGGAGGCAAGAAGCCCGAGGAAATGACGTCGGTTCAGCTGCGCGAGCGATGCCTCGAGTACGCCAACGGCTACGTCGACAAGCAACGCGGGCAGTTCAAGACCACCGGCACGCTTGGCGACTGGCAGCGTCCGTATCTGACCACCAGCCCGGAGTACGAATCCAACGTCCTGCGCGTCTTCCGGGACCTGTTCGACAAGGGCTACATCACGCGCGCGCAACGCAGCGTTCACTGGTCATGGGCGGCGCAGTCAGCCCTGGCCGAAGCTGAGCTCGAGTACGAGGACCGCGAAGATGTCAGCATCTACCTGCGCATGCGCGCGCGCGCGCAAGTCGCAGGTGTTGACGACGTTGCGCTGCTGATCTGGACGACGACGCCCTGGACCATGCCGGCCAACCTCGCCATCGCGGTCGCCAAGGACGCGGAGTACGCGCTGGTTGAATATGACCGCGACGGCAAGTCCGAACGAACGGTGCTGGCCGAAGAACTGCGGGAAGCAGTCCTCGAAAAGTCCGGCGTCACCGAACACAAGGTCTTAAAGCACTTCCGTGGTGAGGCACTGGCGGGGGTAACCTATTCGCACCCGTTGTGGGGCAGCGAATGTCCGGTCGTGTTCGCAGACTACGTGACACTCGAAGACGGTACTGGTCTGGTCCACACCGCGCCCGGGCACGGTAAAGAGGACTTCGAGACCGGCAAGAATCACGACTGGTTCAACGCCGACCGTCCCGTCTGCCCGGTCTCCCCCACCGGACACTATTACTCGGATGACCGCCTGCGCGAAGAGTTGAACCTGCCCGCGAATCACCCAGACGACAACGGTTGGTTCGCCTTCATCAACGGCAAACAGATCTGGAAGCACAACGACAACGTCGTCGAAAAGCTGCGCGAGCAAGGCGACCTGCTGCACAGCGAAAAGTTCATGCACAGCTACCCGCACTGCTGGCGCACCCACACGCCCGTAATCTTCCGCGCGACTGAACAATGGTTCGTCAACGTCGATCACGTCGAAGCAGGCCAGACCAAGACCCTGCGCCAGCGCATCCTGGACGAAATCAAGAACGTCCAGTGGTTCCCCGCCTGGGGCGAAAAACGCATCAGCGCGATGGTCGAGAACCGGCCCGACTGGTGCATCTCGCGCCAGCGTTTCTGGGGCATCCCGATCCCCGGCTTCATGGACCCGGAGACCGGCAAAGTCTGCATCAGCACGCAGACCGTGGATCACGTTGTCGCGCTCGTCGCCGAGCACGGCAGCAACGTCTGGTACGACGACGCCAACTGGCCTGTCGACAAGCTGCTGCCGGACGCCGTGCGCCCGGATGAATTTAAAGGACGCGAGTTGAAGAAGATGGATGACATCTTCGACGTCTGGTTTGAATCCGGCTCAAGCCATCGTGCCGTGATGCTTACCAACGAGGAATTGAAAGACAAATTCCCGGCCGGGCTGTACCTGGAAGGCGACGACCAGCACCGCGGCTGGTTCCAGGTCTCGTTGATCCTGAGTGTCGCGACTCAGGGTGTAAGCCCCTTCAAGCAGTGTTTAACCAGCGCATTCGTCGTCGATGAAAACGGCCTAAAAGGCAGCAAAAGCAAGGGCAACATCTGGGCAATCGACAAGGGCGTGAAAGACCTGAGCGCGGACCTGCTGCGCCTGTACTTCGCGAGCTCGAACACCAGTGAGCCGATCCCGGTCACGTACGATCTCGTACGCGGCGCCGGCGAAAGCTATCGCAAGCTGCGTAACACGTTCCGCGCGCTGGTGAGCAACCTGTTCGACTTCGTGCCGGACAAGCACGCGGTCAAGTACGATGACCTGCAGCCCCTGGACAAGTGGGCGTTGTCCCAGTGCCAGCGCGTGATCGACGAAGTGACAGGCTCATGGGAACGCTACGAGTTCCACACGGCCACCCGGGCGCTGGTGCACTTCGCGAACGTGACCCTCAGCAGCCAGTACATCGACGTCTGCAAGGACCGCCTGTATTGCGAAGGCGCCGAGAGCGTCAGTCGACGCAGTGCCCAGACCGCCTACTGGGTGATCGCCGACGTGCTGATGCGCCTGATGACGCCGGTGCTGGTACACACGACCGAGGAAATGTGGCAGCACATCCCGCGCTGGCCCGGCACGCCGGACAGTGTCCATCTTGCGCCCTGGCCGACTGCTGCGGGTGAAGGCAAGCGCGACACGGCGCTGGATTCGCGTTTCGGATTGCTGTTCAAGCTGAAGGCCGAAAGCGACCGTGTACTCGACCGCCTGCGCAAGGAAAAGGTGATCGGCAAGGGCTACGACGCGCATGTGACCCTGGGAGTGAACGCCGAGCTGATGAAACAGCTTGCAACGTTCGGCCCGCCCGAAACACTGGAGCCGGAATTGGCCGAGGCACTCAACGTCAGTCGCGTGAAGCTGGACGGCGCATCGGACCACGCGGCATTGCAGGAGTTCGAGCCGGCCACGGACGTAAAGGGATTGTTCGTGAAAGTCCAGGCACTCGAAGACACCGCCTGCGTCCGTTGTTTCCGGCGCACGGGCGACGTCGGCAGCGTGAAGGAACACGCCTTCCTGTGCACGCGCTGCGCGGGAGTGGTGGACGGGTAATCGCATGGGCCCGTGGCATCTGCCGCGGGCCCTTTTCCCCAAACCCGCTTGTTCTGGACAGTTTGCGCCTGCGGTGTATCTTTTTAGCTGAAGTGTCCAGGACCGATCCATGCCAGAACAGCCAAGAATCCGCGCCGTGATCCTGATTTCAGGCTCCGGCACCACCATGGAAAACCTGTTGCAGCGCGCCGACGACGGCACCTGCCACATGGATTGCGTCGGCGTCGTCAGCAGCAAGTCCGGTGTCGGCGGCATCGCCCGTGCACAGAAATTTGGCGTTCCCGTGCAGGTCGTGGAACGCAAGGACTACCTCGACGCCGCGGCCTTCTCGCGCCAGGTGTTCAAAATGGTCAGCGCGGTGAAGCCGGACGTGGTCATTTTGGCCGGCTTCCTGAGCTACCTGCACGTGCCCGAGCGCTACAAAGGCAAGATTCTGAACATTCACCCAAGCCTGCTGCCGAAGTTCGGTGGCAAAGGCATGTACGGCATCAAGGTGCACCAGAAGGTCGTCAAATCCGGCGAGAAGGAATCGGGCTGCACGGTTCACTACGTCGACGAGGAGTACGACCACGGGCCGATCATCCTGCAGCGCAAAGTGCCGGTCCAGCCGGGCGACACGCCGGAAACGCTCCAGGAGCGGGTAATGGAAGCCGAGCGCGAAGCCTACCCCGAGGCCGTGAACCTGTACGCCGAAAAGAGGTTACTTCAGGTAGCCCAATCGGTGCGCATCCTGCCGGTTAAGCCCGAAAAAGCCGGCGTTTCGAAGTAGGAGATTTCCTTACTATTGGGGAACTCGCTGACCAGCGTTGCCGTCCTAGTTCTGGCACGCCAAATGGTTCTATGAGGGTTACCCCATGACTATTCACAAGTCCTTCTACTTGCTTGCTTTAGCAACAATGTTCTGCGCGGCTTCGGTGTCCGCACAGGGCATAGCTTTTGACCGGCGTATTCGACCGCGTCCCGAGCCGCGCCCCGTACCGTCCGCGCAGCAGATCGAGATCCGCGCACACGCCGTTGAGACGGTCGTAGACGGTCAATCCGCCACAACTACCGTCACCCAAACATTTTACAACCCGAACAGTTGGCAGCTTGAGGGCACTTACATGTTCCCCCTGCCGCCCGAAGCCGCCATCAGCGACTTTCAGATGACCATGAACGACAAAATGGTCAAAGGCGAGCTGCTGGGCGCGGACAAGGCCAAACAGATCTACACGGACACCGTCCGCCGCATGATCGATCCGGGGCTGCTCGAATACGCCGGGCGCGGGCTGTTCCAGGCCAGCGTCTTCCCGATCCTGCCGCAAAAGGATCTCACCATCAAATTCACCTACACAGAGCTCCTGCCCTACGACAGCGGGCTCGTGAGCTTCCGCTACCCCCTGCGCACCGAAGGCTTCTGCCCCCTTCCCGTCAGCAGCATCAGCGTGAAGGTGACTCTGAAAGGCGAGCAGGCCCTGCGCACGATTTACTCGCCGACCCACAGTGTCGAGATCATCCGCAAGGGTGAAAACGAAGCCGTCATCGGGCTGGAGTTGAAGGACAACCAGCCCAGCAACGACTTTGAACTGTTCTACGGACACGCTGACGGCGCGGTTGCCGCGAACGTCATGAGCTTCCGCGAAGGCGAAGATGCCGGCTACTTTCTCGCGCTGCTTACCCCGAAGGTGAAACTCACGGACAACGAGATTCTGCCCAAGGACGTGATTGTCGTGCTCGATACCAGCGGCAGCATGGACGAAGACGGCAAGATCGACCAGGCCCGCAAGGCCATGACGTTCATGGTCAACAAGCTCAACGAGAAAGACCGCTTCGCCCTGGTTACGTTCTCAACCGAAGCCCGCAAACTGCATGACAAGCTGACGCCGGCCAGCAAAGAAGCCAAACAGGACGCCGTAGCGAAGATCGAAAAGCTTGAGGCCACGGGCGGCACGAACCTGGAGCAAGCCATTTCGTTCGCGTACGAACTGGCGGCCACCGGCGCTGAAGAAGGCCGCGCCGCGCGCCCCTGCTACGTGATCCTGCTGTCTGACGGCATCCCGACGATGGGCGAGATCACGGACGTGAAGGCGCTAGCCAAGCTTGCCCGCGAAAAACGCACCGAGCACGTCCGCATGTTCCCCTTCGGTGTCGGCAACGACGTCAACACCTGGCTGCTGGACACGCTGGCCGAGGAAGGCAAAGGCCAGCGTGAGTACCTGAAGCCCAAGGAAGACATGGAAGTCAAGGTCAGCAACTTCGCGAACAAGATCGCCTCGCCTGTGTTGTCCGACGTGACCCTCAAAATCGACGGCGCCGAGTTGCACGACCTGCACCCGCAGATTCCGGGCGACGTCTTTGCTGGCACGCAGCTTTCGGTGCTGGGCCGTTTCGACAAGCCGGGCAAGCATCAGTTGCTGCTGGAAGGCACGGTCAACGGCGAAAAGCGCGCCTATGAATACTCCGTCAACCTGACGGAAAAAGACGCGGCCAAGGGCTACCTGCCCCGCATGTGGGGCGTGCGCCGCGTCGGCTATCTGATGGACCAGATCAACCTGAAGGGCTACAGCGAAGAGCTGAAAAACGAAATCGTCCGACTGGGCACCAAGTTCGGCATCGTGACGCCCTACACCAGCTTCCTCATCGTGGAAGACGAAACCCGCCCCATGCCCCGGCCGGGCGCACCCATGCCGGACGAAAACCGCCGCGGCGAACGCGCCGCCGGCGAAGGTGGAGGCGACGGAATCACAGGAGGCGTGAGAACCAAGCTTCCCTCCGAGCAAAAGGGCGGCAAGGCCGTCGAAGACTCCAAGAACAACGCAGACCGCCGCGACGCCCAGACCGGCAGCGAAGCTGAAGAAGCGGAAAAGGACGCGGCCGATGACCTCGCCGCACGGGCCAAAGACAAGGGCTTCGGGTCGCGCTCTGACCGGCGCCTTCGCAAACTGAAAGAAGAGGGCTGGAGCGGCGAGCAGGCCGAGAAACTGGCCGACGCCGTGATCAAAACGGTCGGCACCCGCAGCTTCATCTGGACCGACGGCCTGTGGCTCGAAAGCGACCTGACCAACGGCGAACTGTTCGGTGCGGAAACCGTGGATTATCTGAGTGAACGGTACTTCGAGCTGGCCGAAGATGCGTCCGTCGCCAGGATTCTTGCCCTGGGCCAGGAAGTGATCTTCCGTCACGGCAAGATCACCATCCGCATCGTTGCCGACAGCGACACAGCCGAGAACGAGGAAAAGGGCGACAAGGACGGATAGTATCCCGCCAATCCGCATGGCCAACGGCCCCGAGCCGTTGGCCATTTCCTTTGGGCTTGGCGTTTTCGCTAACCCCCGGCCCTTGTTACACTAAAGCACCCCGAAGCGTCCTGCGGGGCGACATCAGGTTGCAGGGTGTGCGCTGCCGCCTTCGCCGTTACACTGGCGAAGGTTGGAGGTTTGCCGTGAAGAGTTTTAATCTCGACTGGAAAGGCTGGTGGTTGCTTCGTACGCCGATGTCCGACGTGCCGGAGCTCGCATCCACATGCGGCGTCTATGCCGTCATGGGCGCCAAGCTGAAGAAAGTCGGCAACGGCGTGGGCAGTAGCGGGCGCGAGCCGATCCTGTTCGGCGTTCACCGGGGCGACGAGTCCATCAAGGAAAACCTCGTCAAACTTCAAAAAATGTCGCTCGGGGTTTTCGCCGCCAATCGCGCCAAGGAAATCCGCAAGCACGCCATTGTTTACGCCGCGGCACTGCCCGAAGACACCGACCTCGGTGACCTCGCCGCGATTCTCAGCCTGATTTACAAGGCCGTTCCCTTCGCACCCAGGCACCACGCCATGCCCCCCGACTACACGGGCGAGCCCATGTTGATCAAGAACACCGGGCGCCCGCCGGGGCTGGTTGAAGAGATCTTCCACGGAAGCGGCAAACCGACCAAGGGCAAGGACTCCGATGCCACCCAGGACGGCGAGGCCGACCGCGCCATGGAGGCCGCCATCGCCGCCGAGGCACAGGCCACCCGCCGCCTGACCCAGGAAGAAATGGACGCGCGCGGCATCGCCACGGAGAAGGTCGCCAAGCCCCAGGACCACCTGGCTACAGAAAAGCTGGACAAGCCGCCGAGACTCGTCGAAACAGCCAAGGTGGACAAGGACAACATCGAACACGGGCTGGCCACAGAACGCGTGCCCAAGCTGGTTGAGACCACAAAGGTCGACAAGGAAAAACTGGAGCAGGGACTCGCCACGGAGCGTGTGCCCAAACCCGCCGACGCCGAACAGGCAAGCGACACCGAGTTCGTGCCCAAACCCGAAGAAAGCAGCGAAGAGCCCACCATTCTGGATGAGGCGGGCACCGAAGCGAACTGAGCCGGTTTTTTGTCTAAAGTTGCGGCGCCCACCTGCCGATACCTCGATACGGACGCAGTACATTCGAATCGAGGGATGCCATGAGCCACACGAAGCGGATTTCCAAACGAACCCGATCCATACGTCTCAAACGCGCCGACGTGCGCCCGCCCGCCGTCCCCGCAGCGCACGAGCCCGCGCCCAGCAACGGCGCCGTTCGCCTTGAGCTGGTCAAGCGGGTCCGGGCCAGCGTGCGCGCCCGAGGCTTTGATCTCGACGGCGCGCTGGAGACCGCCCTGCGCCGGATGATTGAAGTCGAAATTGATTCGCGCGGGTAATTCACTTTTCATCCACTTCCCATTGGAAGCGGCAAACTCTGTGCTACGTTAATCGCGTGATTGCTCTGATCGGCCCGGTGGCCCGTTGCCCCAGCGCTGCCAGAGAAACAACGATTCAGCGGACGCCATGATCCCGCGACAGGTCCTCGCACAAGCTGCGAAGGCTCGGCCCGAACAGGTCTGAGCAAGCGACCCGTCGCGGTTTTTTCATGCCCGCACGGAGAAACGAAATGTCCAACATTGTTCACGTGGTCGGTACAGGCACCATCGGCGAGCCCCTGATCGGGATGCTCACCCACTTCAAAGATCAGCTCGGCATCGACGAAGTAACCTTCAACAAGCGCACGCCCCTCAAGACAGACCGCTCCAAGGTCGTTGATCTGCTGCGCCGCGGGGCCAAGCTCGCCACCGGCAAAGACCAGATGAGCGGCTTCGACAAGATGGACTGCAAGGCCACCTACGACACCGAAGAAGCCATCATGCGCGCCAGTGTCGTCATCGACTGCACACCCAGCGGCGCCGGCCTTGCGAACAAAGAGCAGTACTACATGAAGGCCGCAGCCGAGGGCGGCAAGGGCTACATCGCCCAGGGCAGCGAGTTCGGCTTCGGCAAGATGTACGCCCGCGGCATCAACGACGAAACCCTCGTCGCCGGCGAGGACAAGTTCATTCACGTCGTAAGCTGCAACACTCACAACCTCACCGCGCTGATGAAACTGTTCGGCATGAACAGCAAGGATGACCCGGAAAACCTCGTCAGCGCCGACTTCGTCTGCATGCGCCGCGCCAACGACGTCAGCCAGGATGACGGCTACATCGCCAGCCCCGAGGCCGGCAAACACAAGGACGAGAGCTTCGGCACCCACCACGCCCGCGACGCCTACCACCTGTACAAAACCAAGGGCTGGGAGTTCAAGAACCTCTTCAGCAGCGCCATCAAGATGCCAACCCAGTACATGCACATGCTGCGCTATCACCTGCGAGTGAACGAAGAAACCAGTGTTGAGCGCCTGATCAGCAATATCAAGGCCGACGACCGCCAGGCCATCACCTACAAGAAGAGCGCGAACCAGGTGTTCAGCTTCGGACGCGACCACGGCTTCTTCGGCAGAATTCTCAACCAGACGGTGATCCCGCACGAAGCCCTGGCCGTAATCGGCGGCAAGGACATCTACGGCTTCTGCTTCACACCCCAGGACGGCAACAGCCTGCTAAGCAGTCTCAGCGCCGCCTGCTGGCTGATCAACCCGAGCGACTACAACGAGCGCATCCAGTGCCTCAAACCCTGGTTCTTCCCGGAAGTCTAGGCGAAACAACCCCGGGGCGCCCAAAAAGGCGCCCCGGGAGTGCGGAAGCGTAGCGCCCATGTCTGACCTTGACGTCGCGCGGGCGGCCGGGCCGCCTTCGTGAAAGACGTTGGCGCCCCCACGGACTGGTCAAGCACTGCGGCACCTTCGGCGCGAAGATGCTCAAGGTGGCGCAGGGGGTCATCAGGGCGGCGGACGCCGTGCACATGGCCCGGGCCGCGCACAGCATGGTCGAGACGGGCGACCCGTCCTTCGCGATCATGGCCCTGTTCAAGGTGGGCGGGCACGGGGTCGGCAAGATCCGCGGGCCCAAGTGTTTTGTCGAAGGATTGACGAAGTCAATGTGCGTCGTCAGCGCATCGCGATGACGAGGTAGGGGTGCTGGCGCAGGATGAGACCGGCGAGGCCGTGCCTGTGGCCATCGAGACGGTGGAAGCGGGCGACCTGGTCTGGTCTCGCTGTGACAAGACCGGCGAGGAGGGCTTTCAAGTCGTCGTGGAGACCTACATCCGTGAGACCAACGAGCTGGTCCACCTCAGCTACCGCACCGAAGGCAGCAACAGCGAAGACACCCTGACCGGCACGGCCGAGCACCCGTTCTGGAGCCTCACGGCCGACGACTGGGTGGACATGGGGTTTCCGAAGGAAACGCCCCTGAAGGTTGCGCAGCAACCGAGGGAAGAAGGTCGGCGAGATGCTTAGCCTGACCTCAGGCACGGCGGTCGTCACGGAAGTGCTGGTCGAGCTGCTGGCCGAGCCTGTGAAGGTCTACAACTTCCAGGTCAAGGACTACCACACCTACTTCGCCGCCCCGGAAGCTGACGAACCATTCGTTTGGGTGCACAATGCGGAATACGCAACGCGTCGTTTCCGACTCGCGCAACTCCTGTAGTTTCGGGTAGATTCGATGGCTATGGAACCGCACGCGCTCGAAAAACTGATCCATGATGTGGCAAACGGGACACTGTCGCCGGAAGCGGCCGCTGAACGACTGCGGGAGGGTGCCGCGCCACCTTCTACCCTGCTGAACATCACGCCGGGCGAGTCTTCCGCCCTGCCCGTATTGGGCGCAACCGCCTCAACCCGTGTCCTGGCAAAAGAGCAGGGTGGTCCGCGCATAGGGCAGTATCGGATTCTCAAAGAGCACGCCCGTGGCGGCATGGGGCGCGTCCTGCTCGCCGTGGATACAAGCATCGGGCGCAAGGTCGCCCTGAAAGAGCTTCTTTCCGGCGCCAGTCAGGACGGTTCAGGCGAAAACGCCGCAACCCACTCGATCGGTGAACGCTTTCTGCGCGAGGCGAGAATCACGGGGCGCCTGGAGCACCCCAATATTGTCCCTGTCTACGAAATTGGAGATGGCGAAAATGGCCCATACTACAGCATGCGTTTCGTTGCAGGGCACACCCTTGCCCAGAAGCTGGTTGAGATCAACAGCAACGAAGATCCGCGCGAGCGCCTTGCCGCTCGCCTGCAATTGCTGGATGCGTTTTACGACGTCTGCAATGCCATCGCATACGCCCATAGCAAGGGTGTGATTCACCGGGACCTGAAGCCTTCAAACATCATGCTTGGCGAGTTCGGCGAGACGGTCGTTCTTGACTGGGGCCTCGCACGGGTGCAGGGCGAAGACAACCCGATCCATGCCGGTTCCATTATCGCCGCTGACTCCGCCGACTCGTCGCAATTAACTCTCGACGGGGACGTAATCGGCACGCCCAGCTACATGCCACCGGAGCAAGCCCGCGGCGAACTCGATGAAGTGGACGAGCTCAGTGACGTCTATTCACTCGGTGCGGTGCTGTACGAAATTCTGTCCGGCAGCGCCCCCTACGTCGGCGGCAACCCGATCTCGATCGTAAAGCGCGTCGTAGCGGAGCCGCCGGTTCCGCTCGCGGAAATCGAACCGGCAGCACCTCCAGAACTGGTAGTCCTGTGTGCGCGAGCGATGGCACGCGCGAAGAGCGAACGTCTGCCGGCAGCGCTACAATTCGCGCGCGAAGTCAAAGCATTCCGGGACGGCAAGACGCTGCAAAGCTACGAGTACTCCTCGCTCGAGTTGATCCAGCGGTTCCTGAAGCGCCAGTGGAAACTGGTTAGCGTCAGTGCCGTTGCACTGATTGCCGTTGCAATCGTTTCAGGAGTCGCGATCGATGAGGTCATCAGTGAGCGCAACACCGCGCGGGCAGCACTCGACAAAGCAACGGAAGAAGAAGCTCGACGAATCGCGGCCGAGGAAAGTGAAGCGCGCAAGGCACAGGAAATGCTGGACTCTCGCGAGGCCGCAATCAGCAGGACTGAAGAGGTAATCGCGGGCTACGACGCCGACCTGCTGCTTCGAGATTTGTTCACGCGGGTCGAATCCTATGGCGTCGCTGACGCCAACTTCAGGCTGGAAAGTGCTGAGCGCGAACGCAACCGCGCCTTGATCACGGCAGTACTCGGCTACGCGTCACAGTTGAAGGAACTGGTTCGACTGCAGACGGTGGAAGGGGTTCAGCCGACCGACCGGGTTGCGGACCAGACTCAGAGCCTGCGCAAGGTGCAGACCGCGCTGGTTGAACTGGCGGTTCAGAACGCCGACTTTGAGCTCGCCAGCTATCTTCTCGCCGGAAGCGAGCTGCCCGACGAGACAATCGCCCGATTGAATGCGGGCATCGCAGATCGCGAGACGCAGTTGTTGGATTGGCGGGCCGGACGAATCCTGTCCTGCCTAGACGACGCCCGCAGCGGGCTGCGCCGCGAAGCCCGTCCGGCGGGTGCGCCCACACTGACGCAGTACGTGCGTGAACTGGCAGGATTTCAGGATGACCAGACGATCCGCATGCTCAGCACCGAGCTTGAGCAACTGGCGCTCCGGTTGCGCGGATTGGGCCGGCCCGTCGGTGTCGCTGAATTCGACATGGCACACCTGCTGTGCGCAACGCTTGGCCGACTCCAGAAACCGACGGCGACCGTTCCGCAACTGGCAAAGTTTCTTGCACGGCAGACCCACCCGCGCATGATTGAGGAAGCGGTGTCCGCGCTTTCGGAAACACAGCACCCGAGCGGCACACAGGCACTGATTGAAGAAGCCCTGCGCCGCGATTTTCTGTTCATCGAAGACCACCGCCGCGCCTTCGCCAGTGCCTACAAGACAAGCACTTCGAGCAATCTGCTGCGAGGAATTCTGGCTTTCGCGCGGCAAGACCAGCTGGCGTGCATCGGTCTCCTGGAAAACGAGGAAGGCGTTCTGCCTGCGGTTATGCGCGCCGTGTCGCTGCTTGCCCTGGAACGCACTGAAGAAGCCAGAAATCTTCTGGACGCACTGAATGCGCGATACCCGGATACTCCATCCATCCACATCGCCTATGGACGGATCGACCAGGTCAACTGGGATGCCGGTCCGTACCGTCGCGCTGTCAACATGGCGCCTGATTCAGCGCGGATACTCAGGGAACGCGCTGAGTTCTGCCGGCATCGCCTGGTGGAGCAGGCGATCGAAGACGCCCTCGCGTTGACCAATCGCTGGCCCGACGTCGTGGAGCATTGGCAATTGCTCGGCGATGCCTACCGAGACGTGGGCCGATTCGAAAACGCACTGCCGGCCTATCGACGTGCCGTAGAAGTTGATCCCGACTTTGCGGAGGCCTGGCTGTTTCTTGGTGTCACGTACCGAAGTCTGGACAAAATCAACGAGGCATACGACACATTGGAGACGGCTGTACGCCTGGCCCCCGACCGTTCTCACGCGCTTGCGAAACTCGGCGAGATCGAGTTTTTCAGATTCGACTA
This sequence comes from Planctomycetota bacterium, assembly GCA_019912315.1. Classification (GTDB taxonomy): domain Bacteria; phylum Planctomycetota; class UBA8742; order UBA2392; family UBA2392; genus JACKID01. The sequence continues at coordinate 15,810 of JAIOJA010000068.1, read as the reverse complement.
CCCGCGCTGCATTGAGCTGACATCGCAGGCCGTGGCCATAGACGAGACCGAGCAAGACGCATGGTACTATCAGGGATTGGCCTATCTTCGTATGCGCGAGGGCAATGAGCATCTGCTTGAAGTAGTAAATGCCCGAGCATCCAACCCGTTCGAGCGGGGCAACATGGAAAAGGCCATCGAGGCTTTCCGCGGGCTCGTGCGCGTGGTGCCCTCGAACTATCGCGCCTGGGCCTTGATGGCGACCACGCTTACTGCGCTGGGACGTGATGACGAAGCGCGCGAAGCCATTCGAAGCGCCGACGCGCTGGCGTTCCTGCATGCCAATACGGTTGGCATGGGCACGCAGCTTCTCCGCGAGTGCGAGATCTGGATGGACGCACGAAACTCGCTGACTGCAGTTCCCGAAAGTACGGATCAATTGCTTGGGGCGGCACTGTGCTACGCGAACGAAGCCTACCAGGCATGGAAAATCGAGAATCAGCGAGAGTTGCTTCGGGCGGCATTGGGTGCACTGGATTCAGCCGAAGGAAAGCTGGGCGAAACACCCTCGCGGATTGATCAGGTGAAAGTGCGGCGTGTGCGACGCGCAATCGCAAGCGCCATGCGCCGAACAGGTTTCTACCAGGCGATCGGCGCCGTCATCTCGCCAGTCATCGCCGAGGAGCCGGAATGGATCGCCATGCAGGACCAGTTCGATCTTGCCGAGTCGCTGGTGGGGCTTGCGTACCAGTATCAGGAAGACGAAGTTCTCTTTCTCGGCAGCGACGAAGCTGAACGCCTGCGCATGGAAGCAGAGCTCGATGCACTGACAGGCGCGAAGCGTAAGCAAATTAGCGATGAATTACGGACTGCGGGCCTGTCCGACTTCGTGCGTCTGGCGCAGGAAGGCTTTGAGCATGTGCACGGCGGCACAACTCAACTGACCAACCCGTACCGTGACGACCCCCTGAGGCTACAGGCCCGTGATGTGTTCGCTCGCAATCACAACGAAGCAAGTTTCGTTCGCATGAATCCGTATGCGGTCCTGGTGATCGCCTCCATCGCGCGCCGAATGCAGGCTGACGCCCTCGGATTACAGCAGTTCGACGTGATTCACCGAATCGGAGATCGCCAACTCAAGGCTCCGACAGGGGTCGGCCCGGCGATCACTGCCGCGGCGAAAAACGGCGAGTACGAGATGGTAGTTCACCGCTATGAGCGAGATGAGGCAGGGCAACCTGTGCAGGCAAGAGGTGCTGACGGCAGCCCTGTTTACGATGAACGCGGCAACCCGGTGCTGAAGTTTCAGGAGTTGGTCTTCCACCCGAAAGTCGGGATCCTTGGCATTGGTATCGAAACGGGGTATCTACCCCACCCGCTTGACCGGTGACTTTGCAAACAGGCCGACAAATGCAAACGACCCGGGAGCACGCTCCCGGGTCGTTGCTGATTCCGATTATCCACCGAAGTTCTTGGCAGCGAAGTCCCAGTTCACGAGACTGCTTAGAAACGTCTCGATGTACTTGGGACGCGCGTTGCGATAATCGATGTAGTAGGCGTGCTCCCACACATCGATCGTAAGCAGCGGCTTGTCGCCATTGCGGATCGGGCAGTCGGCGTTGCCGGTCTTCACGATCTTCAGCTTGCCGTCACCGCCCTTTACCAGCCAGGCCCAGCCGCTGCCGAACTGGGTCGCCGCTGCCGTGCTGAATTCCTGCTTGAACTTGTCGAAGCTGCCGAATGCGCCGTTGATTGCCTCGGCCAGCGCGCCCGTGGGCTCGCCGCCGCCCTTGGGCTTCATGCAGTTCCAGTAGAAGGTGTGGTTCCAGACCTGCGCTGCGGCGTTGAACAGCCCGCTTTCGGTTGTCTTGATCAGCTCTTCGAGGGTCTTGCCGGCTTCCGGCTTGCCCGCGGTCAGCTCATTCAGCTTGCTCAGGTAGGCGTTGTGGTGCTTACCGTAGTGGTAATCGAGGGTTTCGCTGGTGATGTGGGGCTCAAGGGCATTTTTTTCCCAGGGCAGCGGCGGCAATTCAAAAGGCATGGCACTCTCCAGTTTGGCAATCCGGGCAATCAGCCCGTATTCAGTGAATCGTCCAGGGAGCTTTTATAAAGATTAGCCTTTACAAAGCAACCAAAGAAAACCCGCCGTTTGGAATAGTTTTCCCTTCAAGAATTTGTGTAAGCAGTAGATACTGCATCACACGTATGAGTGGGACGCACGATGTCGTGCTAAACCTGTGCAGATGGTGCGAACTTTTCTTTTGGTAGAGACCAAGGAGCTGGGATGAACAAGTTTCTTTCGATCATGGCGCTCAGCATCGCGGTGAGTTCGCTCGCTGGCGTTGTTGCGCAGCCGCTTTCGGCCGGCTGATGAAGCAAAGGCTCTAGTGTCCGCCGTGCTGCGGCCCCAGTGAAAACCGTCAAACCCGTTGCTGACCCCGCCAAGATGCCCTCGTGGCAGAAGACGGGCAGCGAATCGATCGAATCAGCCGCCGCGGACCAACGTCCGATCGTGCTGTACTTCGCTGACGAAAACGACAGCGAGTTCGAAATTTATGGCGACGACTTCGCCGAACTCAGCCGTGCAGGCGCGATGTTCATGAAAGTCGCCTACACCGACGACCGCGAAGCTTCCCCCTGGACGGAAGAGAGCGTGGTCCCGACCAGCAAGCTGCTGAGTGAGAACCCGTCCCTTGCCTATGACATCCCCGTCGGCAAGGCAACCGTACTGGTCTGCGACTGGTACGGCAACGAGTTCTATCGCACGGACACCAAGGTTCGCTGCGACAAGCTGCAAGCCATGGTCGAGAAGGTCGCTGACCTCGTTGAGAAGGAAATCAGCAAGCTTCAGAAGAACGTCGACAAAGCCAAGGAGTACGCCGAGAAGGAGGACACCAAGAACGTCCTCAAGTACGTCATGAAGAATTTTGATGACGGAAAGACCGGCTGGGCCCCGATCGAAGAGTCGATCCGCATGTACCACGAAGTCATGGACGAACTTCGCGCCCAGAAGGAAGAAATGGTCCAGAAGGGCGATGTTGATGGACTGAAGGAGATGGCCAAAGTCGTCAAGAAGACTGACCTGGAAAAGGAAGTCGACGAGGCGATGGAGGAAGCCGCTCGCATCAATGTTACCGACCCGAAGACCGGCAAGTAGATTTCAACAGTAAACACTGAAAAGGCGCCCTGAAGGGCGCCTTTTCTTTTTGCCGCCATGTCTGTTTGCACAGGGACTAAACGGCGTGACAAAACAATCATCTAGAAACATGTATTTTGTTGTAAGTCTTTCTCTTACTTCTACACTGCTAGGTAGGTGCTGGGCGTACCTAAACTCTCGAAGGGGAATCAATGAAGCGGACTACAATGCTCGCGCTGTTGGCGGCCGGAGCGTTTGCGCTGGCTGGCGTCACTGCGCAGCCACTGGCGGCAGGCTGATGTGGACCCAGCAGCGGCGGTGCCGCTGCAGGTGGTGGTGGAAGTGGAAGTAGCAGAAGCGGATCATCCAGCGGCTCAGGCAAAGTCACGCGCCCGAACATGGGCGGCGGTAGCGCAACGGGTCGCCGCGTAGCGCGGACAATCGATCCTTCGGAAATTCCAGCCTGGCAGAAGCCGACGACGGCAACACTTGAGTCAGCAGCGACGGACAACCGTCCGCTGGTGATTTACTTCGCCGAGGAGAACGCGACCGACGCGGATTTCGCGGACAAAGAACTCGCCGAGATCAGCAAGTCGGATGCGGTGTTCATCCAGATCAGCTACACGGAAGACCGTGAAGTCTCTCCGTGGGCCGAGGAAACGGTTGTCCCGACAAGCAAGCTGCTCAGTGACAATCCTTCCCGCGAGTACAAGGTCAGCGTCGGTGAGCTGACGATCGTCGTGGCGGACAGCTACGGCAACGAATACTACCGCATGACGAAGGTCCCCAAGGCGAGCCAGCTTAAGTCCTACCTGGAAAAGGTGACTGCGGAAGTCGAAAAGGCCAACGAGAAGCTGCAGAAGAACCTCGAGAAGGCCCGCGACTACCTTGATGCCAAAAGCGACCGCAAGAACGCCCTGAAGTACTTGCTCAAGAACTTCAAGGAGGGTGTGGTCGGGCTTGACGCCCAGGAAGAGTCCATCCGCATGTACCACGACATTCTTGACGCGGCCCGCAGCGAAATGGCTGAACTCAAGAATAAGAAGGACGCGGACGGGCTGAAGAGCCTGAAGAAGGATCTGGACAAGACTGACCTTGAGAAGGAAATCGAGGAAGCTCTCGACGAAATCAAGTAGTCAGACGAAGCAATCAAGAAAGACGGCGCTCTCGGGCGCCGTCTTTGCTTTGCTGGTTGCGCCCGTGAAATCTGCCGGGCGGGTTCGGGAAGAACATACGATTCGGGGGGCACGCTTTGATTTCCATTAATACAGACCTGCTGGGACGACTCAAGAAGGCCGACGCTTCCGCGTGGTACGAGATGTGGGAGGTGTTCGGCCCCAGCATTGAGCGGCTGATCGGCAGCATTGCGTCTCGCTATTTCGGGCAGGAGACCATCAAGGACGTCAGCCAGGAAACCCTGGCGCGGGTCTACACTGAGATCGGCAAGTTCGACCCTAACCGCGGCGTGAAGTTTTCGACCTGGCTGTACGCGATTGCGAAGCACGTGGTCTACAGCGAGCTCACCAGCCGCAACGCTCTGAAACGCGGCGGCGGCAGCAAGCCCATGTCGCTGGACCAGACCCTGTACGAAGTCAGCACCAGCGCGCCGCCGGACATGGAATTCGAGATGGCCGTCTTCCGCGCCAAGGTGTACCGCGCGCTCAAAGAAGTCGAAAAGCAGGCCGACTTCACCGAGTTCGAGTGCTACCGCCAGCGCCTGACGGAAGGCATCCAGGGCAAGGAAATCGCCGACAAGATGGGCGTCAGCGAAGCCAGCGTAAGCCGCTATCTGAAGCGCGTGCGCGGGATGGTACGCGACGCGGTCAAGATCGCCGTGATGGGCTATTCATGGACCGACGACGAAAAGGCCCAGTTCGACGGCAGCGGGCTCACCAACGCCGACGACGATTCCTTCGACAACGCCCTCAGCGACATCTACCTGACCGACGAACAAACCCGCCGCGACTACGGCAAGCTCCAGAAGACCGCGGCGACCGTTCGTTGATCTAGCCTCGCGCCAGGTTCGTCATGACTGCAACTGCCACACGCAACGGAACCACAACGCTCACCAGGCTCTTCGCGTCAAATGCCTTTGCAGTTTATCGCGCACCTGGCGAACTGCCAAACTTGGCTTTCCCTTACAAAACGGCCTCAAAACCGCTTCAATAGGAGCCTGAAATCTTTGATGGGCGGTCCCCAATAACGGGCAGCCGGTGAATCACGGTTGTTTCGTATTTGTCAGGGGCCGAAACCTATGCGCCACAAAACCTCAGTCGCGGACATGGACAGTTGCGAAGCTCAGTTCACTGAGCACGTCGAGAAGATCGCGCGCAAAACCGAAAAGTGGTTCAAGAAGCGCCGCGAACAAGAGGCCCGCAGGAAAGAGAAGTGGCAGACCCGCCACATCAACAACGAAAAGCCGCCCCTTACACTGGGCAATGTCATCCACTTCATCATCGCCGTGTTTTTCCTGTGGCCGATCTTCCTGGTCATTGCAGCCATTTGGTCACTGGGCGACGCCGTCAACTTCCTGCGCTACACCATCGAGGCCTGCATCAGCAGCACTTTCTGGGCCGGACGTCTGTGCCGCGAATGGATGGGCAGCATGTACCTGCACAAGAACTCGCCGGGCATGCTGCGCCTGCGCGGGCAGCGCCGTGCCTTCGGCCATGAAGCCGCCAAAGACTGGAAAGAGGCCGGCATGGCATTGGTCGGCGTCGGGCGCGCGTGGAGCCGTACATTTGGATTGGGCGGGTTGTTCAACAGCCTTGAAAAACGCATCGACCACGCCAACAAGGACTGGCGCCGCTACGTGGCAACAGCTGCATACGACAACAGCGAAGCGCCGGCCGAGTTCCCGGAAGAATACGTCGTCGTCGATGAGCTACCCCGCGGCGGGAGCAGCGCGCGACTCTATGTAGTCCGCAAGGCCAGCGAGGGCGAGAACGGTACACTGTACGTGCTCAAGTATTTCAACCTGCGCGCGGGCGGGAACCTCGAAAGTGTTATCCGCGAATCCCAGGCGGCGCAGCTTGCCCAGAAGATGGGTCTGATCATCGAAAGCAAGCTGGGCGATTCGGCCTTCTGGTACGTGATGCCCTACTACCACGGTGAAACCCTCACCGGCGGCGTGATGCGCAATATCAAGGACGCGCGCGCGACAGGCATGATGGCGAATCATTACCGCGTCAGCCTGGGCTATGTGCACCAGTTGCTGCAGATCATCGCCCAATACCACGAAGCGGGCGTGTTTCATAAGGACATCAAGCCGGACAATCTGATCATCAACGGCGAGAGAATATACCTGGTCGACATCGGGCTGATGACGCCGCTCGGCTCCATGGCCCAGCTCACGACCCACGGCACGGAATACTTCCGCGACCCGGAAATGGTGAAGCTGGCCCTCGAAGGGCGTGAAGTCCGCCAGGTCGATGCCGCCAAGTTCGACGTCTACAGCATAGGCGCCGTCATGTACTTCGCGCTGTCCGGCGAGTTCCCCACCAGCGGCGCGCTTTCTCGCCTGCCTCAGGGCACGCCCATGGCGACCCAGTGGGTCGTCAACCGCGCCATGACCGGCATGCACCAGCGCTATGCTGACGCGCGGGCCATGCTGACCGACATTGACTATCTGTGCTGGGCGGCCTCGCAAGGTCAGCTCGAAAACGTCAAACCCGCCGACCTGCCCAGCTTTAAAGGCATGCCGGTGCCCGTGCACCTCCAACCCGCTACGCCGAACTCCGAGTATCGCGAGCGCCTGAACGCGGCACCCGGTGGCTACGGTGCCTGGTACAGCGCGCCAGCCTATGCGCAAAAGCGCAGTGGCTCATTCCTTCGGACTGCGGCGGCTGTGATCATCGTGCTGGCCGGGCTCGGCTTCATTTCGTTGATGGCTTTCAACGCGGGCGCGAAAATACAGGAACAGAAAATGCCCCAGGCGACGGTCCTTGACGACAAGCTGGCTGACCGCCTGCCCGGTGAGGCCGCAAACCTTACGCCCGTCTTCAACGAGATCGACAATGCGCTGCAACACGGCATCGCAACCGAGAATGCCGTCTACCGCCACTCTACACCTCGCGTTGAGCTTGCGCCCACGCTGGTTGGCGGCATCAATGACCTGACGGGGCAGTGGGAAGGCGCAATCCTTGCGGCCATGCGCGACGAAGGCGCCCGCAAACCCGGCGCGCTTTTTGGCGCCCGGCGCGTGCTGTTTGTGAACATCGATGAAGATGAGGGCGACAAGGACTTTGCCCAGGGCCTCGAAGTCGAACTGAACCTCGAGGCCGCGCGCCAGGGCGTCAAGACGGCACAACCAGACGCGGAGGGAATGGCGACTCTACGCATGGCGCTTCACGGGATTACGGACAAGCTTGCGCTGCATCGCGAACTGGCGGCGCGCAGTGCGGAGGTCGGCGATGTGCCGCTGTTTCTGGTGCTGTTCACCATCGAACATGCGGAGAACTCCCATGTTCAAATGCGTGTGATTTACCCCGGGCGAGAGCATCGCGCGATCGTGCCATTCGGCGACGCCGGCAACGAGCCCACAGAGCACCGCCTGACAGCCCCCACCGGGGACTAGAATCAGACGAAGTCCGGCGCGTCCTTCGAGCGCAGGAATTTCAGAACACTTCTTGCGGTCGGGAACGTCTTGTAGATCAGATCCCGCCGCGCGCCCTTGACCAGCGTTTTGACAAGCTCCGGCTGGCGAGCGTACTTGCGCTTGCCGCCGGTCATGTCACGCACGAGCGTCAGCATGTCGTACACGTCGTCGCGCTTGCGCTCACGGGTAGTGCGCCCCAGGTGGATGAAATCCAGGAATCGGACTTCGTAGTGAATGCCCACGCGGCGAACCATGACGTTGTCCTCATGTACATCGCCGTGGTACATGCCGCGAGAGTGAATCGCTTCGAGCCCGACCGCAATCTGCTCAAGGATCAACAGTGATTCCAGGGGCTTCAGTGCGCCGCCGCGCTTCTTGATGTAGTAGCTGAGTTGCCTGCCCGGTGCGTGGGTCGAGACCATGAAATCCAGGCGCTCGCCCTTGTGCCGAATGGAATCGCTGTGCATGTAGCGGATGACACTGTTGAGGTCGGACAACTTTTCGAGGCGCTTCACGTACTCGCGCAGTGACGTGCCGCCCTCGTTGCGTTCCGGGTAGTAGAACTTCGCGACGCGTTTAAATCCCGTCGCCTTTTCCCGTACCAGGTAGGCCTCGCCTTCCCACCCGCCGCCCAGAAACTCGTCGATCACATACTTGCCGGACAAGATCTTGCCCGGCTGAAAGTCGAAGGGATCGGGGTTGCTGCGCGCCATGCTGACCTCATGCGGGAATATGATCGCGGGCGCGGCAAATGCAATGCCACAGCCCGCATGTGCGTCCATCTTTTTGCGCTGCACGCGGCAAACACGAAGCCCCCGCATTCGCGGGGGCTTCGTATATACGAAAGAACTCGCTTTACTCGCCTTCCACTTCGTCGACGCTGAACTTCTCGACGGCAAACTTGAGTCCGTTAGTGCTGCGGATGCCGACTTTGCCGGCGCCCGCCGTGCCCTTTGCAGTGGTGGCGAGACGGCGCCCGTTGAAGCTGGCTGCGACGCTATCGCCCTGGTACGTCAGCACCACTGTGTCGTACAGGGAATCGCGGTCCCACTGCGGGATGGGCAGGTAGTCGCCGCTTGAGTCCCCCACCAGTGTCTTCGTCTGTCCACCGCTTACACGCACGATACGGTAGTAGCCGTCGCCGCGAATCTGCAACGCGTGATAGTTTGCAAGGTCGATGAAGCGGAAGTGCACTTCATAGCCCTTGGCCTTGCCACCCGTGACCTTGAGATCCGGCGCATCCATGTCACGCCATATCTCCAGGCGCACCTCGGCGGCGGCAACATTGCCCGACATGTGGAACATCTTGCCGGCGCTGACTTCGAGCGCGCCCGGTACGCCCGGTACGCCCTTGACGTACTTCACGCCGCTGGGCAGCCAATCCCACTCATAGCGCGGGTTGTCGAAGTCTTCGTCAAAGAAATCGCTGGCCCTGCCCGGCTCGGCCGGCTTGGGCTTCGGTCGCTCATACTTTGGCCACTTCGACTCGAACGGGTCCGGCCCCGGCTCTGTATCCGGCTGGGGGTCCGGGTCGGGCAGCGCGGGTGGATCATCCGGCGGCAGCGCGGGTGGATCATCCGGCGGCGGCATCGGTGGATCATCCGGCGGCGGCATCGGTGGATCGTCCGGCGGCGGCAACGGTGGATCGTCCGGTGGCGGCAACGGCGGGTCGTCCGGCGGCGGCGTCGGCGGATCGTCCGGTGGCGTCGGTGGATCATCCGGTGGCGTCGGCGGATCGTCCGGGGGATTGTCGTCTGGCGGGGTCGTGTTGTCCGGCGGCGCTGGAGTATCCGCGCCGTCCACGTGTCCGCCCACGGTACTCGCGATGTCGTTCAACCAAGGCGTACCGGCAAGACCAACGCCATCACGCACCTGCGGCACGTAAATCAGCAGCGCGAACACCACCAGGTCCAGCAGCAGGAACAGCAGCAACGCCTTCACCAGCAGCCCGCCGCCCTTTTTCTTTTCCTTGGCCGCGCCAATCTCACCGGGTTTGCCGGCCTTAGCGGGTAGCTTCTTTCCCTTCGGGGGGCTCACGCCCTTGTCAATCTTGGCCGTACCCTTGGGAAGGTCACCCTTGCCTGGCAACGAGGCCTTGCCCGGAAGTTTCGCGCCCTTGCCGGGGAGCGAACCCTTGCCCGGCAGCTTCGCGCCTTTGCCGGGCAGCTTGGCCCCTTTGCCCGGAAGTTTCGGAGCATCGCTTGTGACTTCCACATCCTCGACCGCGACGTCCTCAACTTCTACGTCCTCAACTACGTCCTCAACGAAACCGCCGGCTTCGGCCTGCGCGGCGGCAATTTCTTCGTCGCTCGGAATGTAATCAACGGCCGTGTCGCTGGAATCATCGGGCAGGTAGTCCGCAACCGTATCACCGGTTGTCGGGTCAATGTAGTCGACGGCGGTGTCATCCTGCAGGTCGTGCGCGGTATCGCTGGAATCGGCGAAGTGTCCGTCCTGCGTATCACCGGCAGCGGTATCTCCCCAGGTATCGCCAACCGTGTCTTCACCCAAGGAGCCGGCGGCGGGCAGGACGGTCTCGCTGAAATCGACGGCCCCGGTAGGCGGTACGGCGGTCTGAAAGTCATCCGCGTGCATGTCTTCGGTGGCGAAGTCGTCCGGTTGCCCGCCCCACTGGGTGGCAAACTCGTCGTTCGCAGCAGGCGGCTGTGTCGCGAAGTCATCGCCACGACGCCCGGGCATGGCACGGGTCGGCGCGCCGATATCCTCCATCGCCGGGGCATCAACCTGTGTCTGGTTTACGGCGTCGAGTGCGTCAAAGTCATCGGCGGTCGGCGGCGCGGAAGCACCGCCCACGCGAAACACTCCACCACAACTCTTACACTTGATGCGCTTGCCGAACAGATGGTCCGGAAGCGTAAACTCTTTGAGGCAATGGGGACAGTCGGTGGCGAGGGGCATGAGTCCTCCTGGCTAAGTTCCGGCGATCCCCAAGTGTAGCCATTTGCGGGCAAATCGCCAAAGGGAGTCCGGCGAAATCACGACCGTTGCGAAAACATGACGAATCCGCGCTATTGCCTACCGGTAGCGCAACTCACCAGGCAATTCGCTGCGGTAGTCCTCGGGGCTGGCGAAGGGTTTCTCCTCCTGCTCAAGCAGGCGCACTTCGATGGCCGGGCCGTACTCCGCGGACAAGCGGTTGAAGCGCCCGGCGACCGCCCACAACTGCTCCTTGGCTTCGCTTTTGCGGCGTTGCTCCACCAGGTACAGCAGACGGTCTGTGGCGCGTTGCATGTCTTCGGTCTGGCGGACGTACTCTTCGAACGCGGCCCAGTCGTTGCTGATACGCGGGGGCTCGAAGCGCCCCAGAGCGCCGGCGTACTGGTGCACGCGCTCGGCGTCGGGCACAGCAAGGTCGTACTGTGAACCAACAAGATGCTGGTCAAGCTCGATCAGATCGGCACGCAGCCAGTCCATCGCCTCGGTGTAGGCACGGGGCTCCATGGCCAGTCGCGACTCCTGCGAGGTCGCGCAGGCAGAAACAAGAAACGCAAGCAAGACGAACAGCGAAATCGTCTTCATGATGGCAACCGTATCAGCTTGGGGGTTCCGTAATCTAGCGATCAGCGCCGGGGTTACAAGCTTTTGGTCGTCACGGCGAAGTCACGGCACGGACGAACCCATCACGGATATCCCCGCCCGTAAACGTATACCGATAGCTGGCAGGCTGAATTGAGTGAACAACCGTGCCGTCCGTGCCCAGGAAGAACACGCCGGGGCGCACGGCATCGCGATCCGGCAGGGCGCCCTCGTGCCTCATGCCGAAGTGGTCGATTGCCGTGAATTCGGGATCGGCCAGAAACGGGAACGTGATCCCCGCCTTCGCGGCGGCCTCCTTCACGTCTTCAGGGGCGCCTGCGGTGATCGCGACGATTTCGCCACCCTGCCGCTTTATCGCCTCGTACTCAGACTGCGCGACCCGCAGCTCTTTCATGCAGAACGGTCACCACACGCCGCGCGTAAAAATCAACACCACGGGGCGGTCTCGCAGGCTCACATCGCTGACGACTTCTCCGTTCTGATCGGTCAGCTCAAAGGCCGGGACCGGCTTGTCCTCCAAGGCAACCGGGGCAGGAACATCCGAGCCGGCCAGCACCCACCAGCTAATCCCACCGGTGCCGACCAGCGACAGCAGAAGCAAAAGAATCAGCGCGCCCTTGGCCATGAAACCGCGCCCGAAACGCATGAACTGAACGGTCCCGAGCAGCGACCAGCCCGCGCCCAGAAACATGACAATCAATCCGGGCATGTCGCCAGCACTCAGAACCGGCACAACCGGCGCATCCGGCATGAACAGCCATGCGCCGAACACAACCAGGGCAAAACCAAGCAGACTGATCAGCGTCGCCATTCCCATCACTCGTCCAGTGCCGCCTTGTCACCGACTTTGATCGTGCCCGATTTTACAACCGCGCACATCCAGCCGACGTGTCCGACAAAATGGCTGACCTTCACGCCGTCAACGGCCTCCGTAAAGCCGGCACAAGGCGACCGCGGCGTTACCACCTCGATTACTGCGTCGCCAATTGTGATGCGCTGCCCCAGATCCAGCCAGGCGAGGTCGAGCTCGCTTGAAATCACGATGTTCTCGCCAAAGCCGCCCGGCAGCTCACGCTCACGCCCAAAGTTGCGCTCAAACCACTTGTAGCTGCGCTCGGACAGCAGGTTGACCTGCCGCCCTTTGCTCTGACCGTACTTCTTGTCCCCCTCTACACCCGCGCCCTCTACCAGCTTTACGCTGTCACGCGCTTCGCGGTGCAACGGAGTGTCGCTGCCTTCAGGGCCAATGGCCAAGCCCAGCACTTTCGCATTTGTCATAACACAGTCCTCCTGCTCAGCCGTGCAGAATATGTCCGCGCGCGGAGTTTCCCACTGGGCACCTTGGATTGCATGACATATTTCCCATTTTCAGTGCCGCTGCCGGCGCCCACGGGACACACCGCACCCGACTCGATGTTGCCACTCGCTATAATCAGATATCTGGATATGGTGATCGCTTTGGTTCAGACCGAGGCGCATCTTGAAAAACGTACTGCTTACCAGCGTATGCCGCCCACTCGGCGAGGCCTACGGAGATGCACCCAGTGTCGGCTACGAGCTGCTGTATGGCCAGGTCACCCGCGCGCAAGGCATGTTCAGCCCGCGCTCGCTGCATACGCAATTTTCGCTCGACTACATTGCCACCAACCTCGACGCCCCCACCGTCGTGCTGCAGTACCCCTCGCGGGCCGAGCTGATTCGCGAACTCAAGAAGGGCTACAGCTACGTCGGCATCTCGTTCATCCTGGCCACCTTTCACATCATGGAGGAGATGGTCGCCCTGGTGCGCGAATACGCCCCGCAATCCGAGATTGTGCTGGGCAGCCACGGTACCGTACTCGACGACGAAGTATTGAAGCCCTACGGCGAACACATCTGCCGCGAAGAGGGTGTCGCCTTCATGCGCCGCCTGCTCGGTGAGCCCGAACGCGAAATGCCCTACACTCACCCCATGGTGATCAACCCCCTGCGCGTGTTCGGTCAGCACGTGTCGCGCACCGGCATCGTTTTCGCCGGGCTGGGCTGCGCCAACGGCTGCGACTTCTGCTGCACCTCGCACTTCTTCAAGCGCCGCCACATACGCCTGCTGCCCACCGGGCGCGACATCTACAACGTCGTGCTCAAGTACCACGAGATCGACCCGGACATGAACATCATGATCATGGACGAAGATTTCCTGCTGAACCGCGAGCGCGCCATGGAGTTCCGCGACTGCGTGATCGAAGGCGGCAAGGCCATCTCGGTGTTCTGTTTCGCCAGCGTCCGCGCGCTCAGCCGCTTCACCGTCACCGAGATCATGGAGATGGGGATCGACGGCATCTGGATCGGCTACGAGGGCACACGCTCGGGCTTCGCCAAGCAGTCCGGGCGCCCGGTGGATGAAGTCTTCAATGAGTTCCGCGAACACGGCATTACCGTGCTGGCATCCATGATCGTCGGCTTCCCCTACCAGACTCCGGAGATCATTCAGGAGGAACTCGACGGGCTGCTTGCCCTGAAACCCGCGTTCTCACAGTTCCTGATTTACGGCCCCGTACCCGGCACGCCGTTCTTCGATCGCGTGAAGAAGGAAAAGCTGTTTCACCAGGAAATCGAGGACGACCCGAAAACACACTACTGGCACAAGGGCACTGGCTTCTATTCGCTGGTGAAGCACGAGACGATGTCCGCACGCCAGATCGAAGATCTGCAGGCCGACTGCTTCCGGCAGGACTTTGACCGTCTTGGGCCGTCAATCTACCGCACGATCGAGGTCGCCCTGAACGGCTACCTGAAATGGAAAGACTCGCCCATCCCGATCATGCGCAAGAAAGCCGCCATGTTCGCCGGCTTCATCCGCGCGGCCTACCCCGCATTCCTGCCGGGGCGCCTGTTCGGACCAACACGCCAGGCGCGCCGCGAGCTGGGGCGTCTGCAACAACGTGTGTACGAAGTCTTTGGCAAGCCCAGCTTGAAAGAGCGCCTGCTGGCGGGCGGCGCCGTACCGGCCTCGATCTGGACGGCCCTGACGCTGAAGTTGAACTGGTTCCAGCACCCGAAGCTGATCCGTCGCGAGTACCGAGTGCCCCAGGCAGCGAAGCCACCTTTGAGCATTTCCTATCGGGAAGGGTTGCCGGCCTCCTAAGGAGCCCCGCTCGACAGGCCGGCTACTTTTTAGGCCGCCCGCGTGGCCTGATTGTCGATTGCAGCCCCAGCCTTTTGGCCGTCTTTTTCTGCCAGGCGTCGTCGCCGAAGGGGGCGTTACGTGCCACGGCCTCACGCAAACGCTCCAGCTTCTCGGCTTCTTCTTCGCGGTTGACGAACCGCAGCCAAGGCTTCGGGCGCTTGATCGGCCCGACAGTCAGGTAATGCGAAAGTGGGTACGCGGGCTGGAGGTCTGGCTCAACAGCGGTCTGGCTCGCGCCGGAGCCTTGGCGCAGGCGGGTGCCTGACCCCTTTTGGGCCGGCGGCCACGCACTCGAGAACCGCCAGTCCTGCGCGCGCTTGACCATGCCGGCCCGCACCGGGTTGCGCTCGACGTAACGCAGCACGCTAAGCAGGTGCTGATCAGGCTGGCAGATGAAACTTTTGTAGCGCCCCTGCCACACATGCCCCGAGCCCTCATAGTGCCGGTGGTAGCGCCGCACGTGACAGGTCGTCACCCACTGCATGAAGCGCGGCAGGTCGTCCTTGCGGCGCGGCCAGAGCACCAGATGAAAATGGTTGTTCATCAGACACCAGGCCAGCACGCGCATGGAATGGCGCTCGCAGCCAAGGGACAGGATGCGCTCGAAGGCGAGGAAGTCGTCCTCTTTGTGGAAGACGTTGGCCCGCCCGTTACCCCGGTTGATAACATGGCAGCAGGCATCACCGGGAGATTTGCGAACAGGCCGAGGCATGGGATCAGTCTACAACCGCCAATAAATGGGGCAACAAAAAGTAGCCTGACCCCTTTTCTTTTCCCGTGGGACGGACGGCCCTTGCCGTCGGCCCGCCGCACGGGAACGGGAATGAGGGGCTCCAGAAGGGCCCATTGCGCGTCAGTAAGTTCCATGCCGACTGTATCGGCAAGCGTTAAGCGCCTACTTCAACGTTTTAGATACTGCTTCTAATGTTCTCGCCATAAACCGAAGTTTCGGTGCTCTATGCTGGCACACAGGGTACAATTGAAGCCATGTCGCAGGCACTGACCATGCCCCAATCCCCCAGCCCGCTACCAACCGTGGTAGTTCGCCAAAAACGTGATGCGTCTCCGACAACAGAATGTCACTGGCGGTTTGCATCAAACGAGCTTGATGAAGCAGGTCGGACGAGAACGTCGTTAGGGTCGTCCGCAGGGATGTTGACCTCCCCAGCCAACAAATCCGGCAATTACTACAGTGGGACGACGAAGGATCCGGCAACTGGAGGCACATTCCAGGAACTGCATGACCACCAGCGTCCGGTTGTGTCGCAGGCCATGTTAGCTTGATGGCGTCCCTTTTGGAGAACGCCATGGAACGTGAAACTGCTGCCGCCTTGAATCCCGCCGATGCCGCGACTGCGCCCGCTGCGCTTGCCA